>JANYHN010000063.1 GCA_025359045.1 Hyphomicrobiales bacterium
GACAGCTTGGACACGGTTGAACTCGTGATGGCTTTCGAAGAAGAATTCGGCATCGAAATTCCAGACGACGCGGCTGAACATATTCAGACCGTTGGCGATGCTGTGAAGTTTATTGAAAAGACTTCAGCTTAACATTTTGCCCAATTTTAATGGGCAAATATAAACTGATCTCGCGCGGGGGCAGGGCGTAATGCGCATCCTGTATCCCCGCGCAATCATGTTATAATACACCTTTGATTGATGAGGGATTTGAAATGCGGCGCGTCGTAATTACGGGTTTGGGTATGGTATCGCCATTGGCTGCCAATGTGGAAGACACATGGTCAAAGTTGCTCGCAGGCAAATCAGGCGCAGGACCAATTACTAAATTTGATGCGTCAGCTTATCCGGCTCGCATCGCCTTCGAAGTCAAAAACGGGGATGGTACGAATGGCACATTAAACCGCGATCAATGGGTAGATTCAAAAGACCAGCGCCGATTCGATGATTTCATTCAATATGCACTGGTGGCCGCAAAACAGGCTTTGGCCGATGCAAATTACGCCCCCAAAACACCCGATGAGCAATATCGCGCGGGCGTGTTGGTAGGCTCAGGCATTGGCGGCCTGCCCAGCATTAACGACACGGCATTGTTGTTGGCAGAAAAAGGCTACCGCAAGATCAGCCCCTTCTTCATTCCCGGTTCGCTGATAAACTTGGCCTCTGGTCTGATCTCAATTAATTGTGGCCTCAAAGGCCCGAACTCTGCTGTCGTGACCGCGTGTTCAACTGGCGCACATGCCATTGGTGATGCTGCACGCATCATCATGATGGACGACGCTGATGTGATGATCGCTGGTGGCGCTGAAGCCTGCATTTCATCCCTGGGAATTGCAGGTTTTATCGCCTGCCGCGCACTTTCCACGAATTTTAACGACACGCCATCCAAAGCCTCCAGACCTTATGATAAAGACCGCGATGGTTTCGTGATGGGCGAGGGTGCAGGCGTTGTTGTGCTAGAATCGCTCGAACATGCACAAGCCCGTGGCGCAAAGATTTATGCTGAAATCATCGGCTACGGCATGTCCGGCGATGCCCATCATGTTACAGCACCTGCCGAAGATGGTGATGGCGCGTATCGTTGCATGAAGGCCGCCCTTCGCCGTTCGCAAACTATGCCAAGTGATATTGACTACATCAACGCTCACGGCACATCCACACCATTGGGTGATGAAATTGAACTCCGCGCTGTGGAACGTTTGCTTGGCAACGATGCAGCGGGACTTCATATGTCCTCAACCAAATCAGCAATCGGACATTTGTTAGGCGCAGCAGGAGCAGTCGAAGCTATCTTCTCGACTTTAGCGATACGCGACAATATTTGCCCGCCAACTTTAAATTTGGATAACCCATCCGTGGAAACCCCAATTAATCTTGTTCCGAAGGTGGCGGTTAAAAAACCGATCAACATAGTTCTGTCCAATTCTTTTGGTTTTGGTGGAACCAACGCATCCTTGCTATTGCGCCGATTTGCGGCGTAGAGTTTCTGGGGCGGAGGGCCAATTGTGATCGACGAAGAACCCCCAAGACGCGTGTCAGAACCTGTCTTACCAAAAGTAAGACGAAGCGCATTTACGCGCGTGTTCGGCTCGCTTTTTGCGTTGCTTTTTATCGTTGGTGGATTGCTCGCCGCGTTAGGCAGTTGGGCCTGGCTCACATTCACTGCACCCGGCCCGTTGAAAACCAAAAAAGTGTATGAGATCGCAAAAAATCTTGATCGCACTCAAATAGCTGCAACATTGGAGGATCAAGGTATTATCGCTGATGCCCGCATATTCAGTGCCGCCGCAGCCGTAAACGCGTTTCGCGGTGGCAGGCTAAAGCCCGGCGAATATGAATTCGCTGCGGGTGCGTCGATGGATGACGTTTTGGGCATAATTACCTCTGGCCGCTTCCTTACTTATAAGGTGACGATCCCAGAAGGTTGGACTTCGCAAATGGTTGTGGCACGCCTAACCGAGCAAAAAGAACTTGATGGCGAGATCAAAACGGTTCCACCCGAAGGTTCAATACTGCCTGATACTTACGTGTTTAGACGCGGCTTAACCCGCCAAAAGCTTCTCGAAGATATGCAAGCCGCACAAACCAAGCTGCTCGATACATTATGGAAGGCACGCCCGCCCACAACAACGATCACGTCGCCAGAACAATTGGTAACTCTCGCTTCGATCGTCGAAAAGGAAACTGGCGTGCCCGAAGAGCGCCCTAAAGTGGCTTCCGTATTTATCAATCGCATCAACGAAAAAATGCGCCTGCAATCAGACCCGACGACGATTTACGGAATTGTGGGAGGCAAAGGAAAACTAGATCGTCCTCTCACCAAAGCCGATCTCGAAACGCCAACACCGTATAATACCTATACGATCAACGGACTGCCACCTGGCCCCATCGCCAATCCGGGCAAGGCGGCACTGGAAGCTGTGCTCAATCCAGACAACACGAAATATCTTTATTTCGTAGCAGATGGTACGGGCGGCCACGCCTTTGCGGCCACACTTGACGAGCATAACGCCAACGTTCAAAAATGGCGCGCGCAACAAACCGGAACTGACGAAACTGTGCCCGCAGCCACAGCGCCTGCACCTCCCGCGCAGCCAGATCCAAACACGGTGATAAACTCAGCATTGCCGGAAGTCCCAGCCCAACCAGTGGCCCAACCACCAGCAGCTCCGCCGCCCACCGCACCACCGCCAGCTGCCGCCGAAGAACCCGTTCCGCCTGAACCCGTTATTGACGGAGAACCAGTTCCGCCCGAACCTGCAATCGATGCACCGCAGCCAGCCGAAATGGTAAAGCCCGGTTCAACTGTTTCGGTAAATGGCAAAAAAGTACCAATCCCCATTCCAAAAAAGCTAAAGAAATAGCACTGTTGTTTTACACCGCGCTAAAATCGTCCGAAATGTGATTCGAAGGCGGCATTAAAAATATGACTTTGGCGAGTATGACAGGCTTCGCGCGCAGCGCTGGCAACAGCGGCGATTATGGTTGGGTTTGGGAATTGAAAAGCGTGAACGGCAAAGCCTTGGACGTCCGCTTGCGTATGCCCCAAGGCTATGACCACCTTGAAATCCAAAGCCGCAACGCCATCCAACAGAACTTCAAACGCGGCAACATTCAAGCATCACTTACTATTGCAAACGGTAAGCAACACGAGAAGCTGTCGATCAATGCCGAAGTGTTGGATCAATATCTCGCTCTTGCGAAGGATTTGCATGTTAAACTGGGTGGCGAACCACCACGGGTTGATAATTTAATGGCCATGCGTGGTGTGTTGGAAGTTGTGCCAACACCGATTGACGATGCCGAACAAACGACGAGAGACAACGGAATTTTATCATCGTTGACCGAAGCCGTAAGCGAATTGAATGCAGCACGTTTGGAAGAAGGCGGCAGATTGAAAACAACGCTCGACGATCAAGTCTCGCGCATTGCAGAATTAACCCAAGCTGCGGCAAGCAACCCTGCAAGAAGTGCTGAAGCCATCAAAGCGCGGCTTAAAGAACAAGTAACCAAACTCCTTGAAACCAGCAACAGCTTCGACCCTGAACGCCTGCATCAAGAAGCCGTAATGATCGCAACACGCGCCGACATTCAAGAAGAGATTGACCGTTTGATCGCCCACGTCGCGGCCGCAAAAGAATTGCTCGCCAGCAAAGAACCTGTCGGCCGCAAGCTTGATTTTCTGGCGCAAGAGTTTAATCGCGAAGCCAATACCTTGTGTTCAAAAGCTGGTGATAAATCCATGTCGGCCATCGGCCTCGAACTCAAAACCATCATCGACCAATTGCGCGAGCAGGTACAAAACATTGAGTAACTTGAACCCTCACACTCATATCCCGCGTCGTGGCATTTTGTTTGTCATGTCCTCCCCCTCAGGTGCAGGCAAAACCACATTGTCGCGCAAGCTTTTGGGCGCAGACGCCAATATCTCGATGTCGGTTTCAGTCACAACCAGAAAGCCGCGTCCCGGCGAAGTTGATGGCCGCGATTATCATTTTATCAGCCAAACACAATTTGATAAAATGGTTCACGACAAACAACTTTTGGAATGGGCCACCGTGTTCGGCAATTCTTATGGCACCCCGCGCAAACCAGTCGAAGTGGCGCTGAATGTGGGCTGCGATGTGTTGTTTGATATTGATTGGCAAGGTACTCAACAATTAGCCCAAGCCATGGAAGATGATTTAGTGCGTATCTTCATCTT
This sequence comes from Hyphomicrobiales bacterium, assembly GCA_025359045.1. Lineage (GTDB taxonomy): Bacteria > Pseudomonadota > Alphaproteobacteria > Rhizobiales > Aestuariivirgaceae > Aestuariivirga. The sequence continues at coordinate 4,244 of JANYHN010000063.1, forward strand.
GCCACCAAGTGCAGAATCTCTTCACGATCGCCTCATTGGCCGCAATCAAGACTCATCATCAGTCGTCGCCAAACGCATGGCCGAAGCCCCCCGCGAAATCAGCCATTGGCCTGAATATGATTATGTCATCGTCAACGACGAACTCGAATCCTCGCATCGGCAAATTACAGCCATCGTAACAGCAGAACGGCTTCGCCGCCGCAGGCAAGTGGGATTAACTGAATTCGTGCGGGCGATGACGAAGCAGCTATAGCCTTTGCGCCAACCGCGCAAAATCGCCAACTGTTAATTCCTCAGCCCGCTTCTGTGGCTCAAGCCCCAAGCTTTCAAGAACCTCTTCCGGTTTCTCAAACACAGCCTTTAAACTCGACCGCAACATCTTCCGTCGCTGCCCAAACCCAGCTGCCGTCACGCGCTCCAAATTGCGCAATTCACATACGGGTTCACAAACGGCACGCGGCACCAGATGCACAATACTCGATGTAATTTTAGGAGGTGGCGTAAACGCGCTGCGATTCACGTCGAACAACTTCGTGGTCACGCAGCGCCATTGGCTGATGATTGAAAGCCGCCCATAATGTTCGGTGCCAGGCTTAGCCACAATACGCTCTGCCACTTCTTTTTGAAACATCAGTGTGAGAGATGAAAACCAAGGTGGCCAGACTTCCCCACCAATCCACCCCAGCAATAAAGCCGTGGCCACATTATAAGGTAAGTTCGCAACTATCTTTGCCGACCCAGAAATCACACTTGCCCAATCCACCTCAAGCGCATCAGCCGAAATCACGTCCAATCGCCTTGGATAAGCCGCAGCAATCTCGGCAAGCGCAGGCAGCGTGCGTTCATCACGCTCCACCGCAATCACGCGTGCTGCACCCTCCATCAAAAGTGCGCGCGTCAATCCACCAGGCCCTGGCCCAATTTCAACAACAGTAACATCCTTCAAATCGCCAGCGGCCCGCGCAATGCGCCGTGTCAGATTGAGATCGAATAAAAAATTTTGCCCAAGTGATTTCTTTGCCGCCAAACCATGCGTCGCGATCACCTCACGAAGTGGTGGCAAACCATCATCACTCATGCGCGCGCGGCCATCGATGAAGCCAACCTGATGGCCGCAATCAAACTCGCAGGGTTTGCAACACCTTTACCAGCAATACCAAGCGCCGTGCCATGATCAGGAGACGTGCGAATAAACGGCAATCCTAAAGTCACATTCACCCCGCCATGAAAATCCAGCGTCTTCACGGGGATCAAAGCTTGATCATGATACATGCAAAGGACTGCATCATAAGTGCCGCGTGCCTCTGCATGAAACGCCGTGTCAGCCGAAATCGGCCCAAACGCCTCAACGCCCGCTGCCTTCAACAAAGCAACAGCAGGGGCCACAACCGTCTGATCTTCCTTGCCCATCGCACCATTTTCGCCCGCATGCGGATTAAGCCCAGTCACAGCAAGTCTTGGGCGAGCAACGCCAAACCACCGCTTCAAACTTTCCGCCACCACTTTGCCCTGCGCAACAATGGCCTCTGTCGTCAAAGCTTTCGGCACATCGGCCAGTGGGATATGCACAGTCACGGGAACCGCCCGAAGCCCTGCACCAACCAGCATCATCACTTCGTGCCCAGAAACATTTGCAAGAGACGCCAAATAATCCGTATGCCCTTTGTGTTTGAACCCCACATCATAAAGCGTTTCTTTCTGAATGGGATTGGTCACCAGGCCAGAAGCTTCGCCCGAAAAACAAAGCTTCACAGCCTCGTCAATCGAAGCAATCACCGCAGCAGAATTGCGCTTGTCGAGTTTCCCCGCAACAGATGAAACGGGCAAGAGTCGATCGATAACCGGAACCCCACGCCCAAAAACCGAAGGACAATCGGCCACAAGTTCAACACCAATAAACGAGACGTCAAACCCGGCAGCCTTGGCTCGCGCTTCAAACAATGCTGCGTCCCCCAAAAAACAAAACTGCTGAGACGGATCATTCCTCAAGGCCAGCCAAGCCTGCGCCGTAATCTCAGGTGCAACACCTGCAGGTTCGCCAGTGGTTAGAACCAGGGGTTTCATTTTGAGAAAGACTGATCTTTATATTCAATCACGGCACCCTTACGCATAATCGCCAAATATTTCTGCTCAACACGATCAAACTTTTCATTCAGAGCCATATTCTCAATCTGTTGTCGCGTTGGCAGCGGAGCATTGATTTTAGGTGGCGTAATCATCCGCTTTCCGCACCATGCAATCGCTTGAACCCCCTTAGGGCCGCGCACAGGCCCAATAGCACCACCAATACCTTTGGCCTGTAATGCCGCCTTCAGCGGGGCTGGCAACTTGCGCCCATCGGCCTCGATCACTTTACCAATTTTAACGTTGAATATCCCAGAAGCCGCAGCGCGGGCCGAGCCGCAGCCTTTGAATTTTTGAAGATACTGCCCCACTTCAATAGCGCGAGATTGCAGCAGTTGCGGGTCGTCGCCCTCTACCGGAAAGTCAACCTGAAGTATGGAGTAGACTTCTATCGGTTGACGCCGCGGATCAGCCATAATTTTTTTAACTTTTCCATTAATGTCGGCCGTAACTTCCGCCATCTTCTTATCAACTTCGCCCGGATCGACAGCGATCTTCTCTTTATATTTTGCAGTGAGCAGCCGACTGAAAGACATTTGCGCAGAAACATATTGGCGCATCGTATTCAGCGTCAGTCCTTGCTTGCCCAGCTTGCCTTCGAGGCCAGCCATATCGGTTTTGAGCCCCTTGGCCATACCGCCTAAACGCTCATCAATTTCTTTCTCTGTCGGGTCGATCTTGTAGCGCCGCGCTTCATCAATCTTCACCACATCGTCAATCAGCGCGTTGCCAATTTTCTTACGGTCAAAACCACCACTCTGTCCCAAAATACTCAACAATTTAATACGCTGGTCAATATCAAAGCTTGTCACGGGATGGTCGTTCACTGTTGCGATGACAGAGGCTTCCTGTGCGATAACCGGCTGGTACAATGCAATCAACAAAATCAAAGCAAAAACCGATCTGAAGATCATCAGAAGCCGGCCGCTACTGTTGCCTTGCCCAGTGTTGCCAACTCTAACGACAATATAACTTTGTCTTCGGTTTCGTGGGTAAACGGATCGTCGGTTCCGGTATAAGCCACTTTGAAGTTCATGCATTCGCAGTCAAATTCCAGTCCAAAAGTTTTGCGCGTAATCTGGCTATAGCCAATGTCATACGTAAGCCCGCCAAACACATTCCATCCGTCTTCAAGGCCAAACTTCACATCGCCTTGCACCCAATTTTCAGCGCGGATACGGCCGTAGTTTGGTTCAGCAGCAATATTCAGATAGCCCAGATTGGCGGAAATCCTGTCAAAAGTGAGGCTGGCCAGAGCCTCCTGGCGATCAAGCGCGGAAAAGTCGTTCAGCATCCGCGCTTCATATGAAAGCGAAAGGTCGCTCCATGGTTGGAAAACGATGTTTCCCACCAGATCAGAATTCTCGCCGCTTAAACCAGAACCTGCCACAAAACTGTTTTGCCCAGCAATGTGAACCGACTCGCCCAAACTCGCGCGAACGAACCCACCATTGGCATCATAATAGGCGTAAGTCGCGCCAAAATTCGCCCGTGTTCCGCCCTCGTAACGATCTTGCCCGGTAAATCGATCAGAAAGGAACAAGCTCGTGTGATCAAAGTTCAATGTGATCGCGTCTTCATTGCCCCACTGATTAACATTCGTCTGATCTGCAGCAGATATCAATTGGAACACCGGCGTGATAATGCTCTGTCCATATTGCGATGACGAGATAAACGGCATACGCACATCAATACCCGTCGAAGGCAAAATTTGCCCCGTGGTTTCGCTTGCGCTTGAAGCACCCGGCACATTATCAGTGATGTATATCTCGTTGCGAACTTTCGCAAATGGCGAAACCACAATCCCGTTATCCGTCGTGAATTGCGTTTTCCAATTTATACCAAGCACGCCGCGGGTTTGATCAGTGCCATGATTAACCGTCGTATATGGCGTGCTGCTACGGTCGCGCTGAAGCGAGTAGGCGCTCCAATCAAAACTTATATCGCCACCAAATGAAACATCCTTGAATATTTGCTCACCTGAAACATAGGGCATCACATAAGGTAGGTCAGCTTGATCAACATAAGTGCTGAGCGATTGAAAATTTAGCAGCTGTGCCGAAACATAATCCTGATCGCGAATTTCAGTTGCATAAATATTATTGTATGCAATCTCACGTCCATCATAACCATAGTGATCAAGGAAAGTTCGGTCACTCACAAATGTGCCGTTCCAGCCCCAATTCCAATCTTGATCTATTTTAAAACGTCCCTCGGTCTCAAGTGCGCCGCGCCACTCATGATTGTCTTCACCCGTCAAAGGCGTAAATTGGTGCACGCCGATTGCGCGGATATTATATTTTCCGGTCGCGGTCGCTTGCCGAAACTCCACATCGGCAACTGGTCCTTGGCGCGTCGTAAACAATGGCCGAAAAGTCAAATCATAGTCAGGCGCTATTGCCCAAAAATAAACGGGCGCGATTCCTGCTCCAAACGCACCGCCAAACTTCACATCTGGAACAAGCCAACCAGAGCGACGCTTAACTGATGGATCGGGATAAGTGAAATAAGGTGCCGCAGCAATGGTCACGCCACCGATCTGCAATTTTGGATTCACATAATGAATATCATGCGCCTTGTTATCATGCGTGGCTTCATCTGCCACCACTTGCCACAAGGGGCGTCCGCTGCGTGTTTTGCAATCCGTGCAAGCTGTATAAGTAGCATGCGTATAAACTGTAATCTCACCCTCATAACGCCTTGCATATTCTGCTGTGATGGTCACATTGTTGGTCAACAACGCCTTTACATGCTCGGCAAATCCGGTTTTGAATTTATTAGCGAGATCAATTGAGTCAGCTTTAAGGATATTGCCATTGGGCTCGCGGATCACCACTGATCCATTGGCTTTGAAAGCACCAGTCCTCGAATTATATTCAACACGTGTCGCAACCAAAGTAAAAGGCCCATAAACCAGCCTCACAGTGCCCGTTGCCACAGCGTTGAGCGAGCGCGGATCATAAGTAATTTTGTCAGCCACCACATCAACCTTGGTGCCCTTGGGCGGCATCTTCAAATTAGGCTCGATCAATGTTTGTTCAATAATCGCAAGAGCAGGTGAAGCAATACCCAACAGCGCAAAGCCAAGCACCAGCGCACAGCAGGAGACAGTTCCCCGCAATCGGCTGAAAGCACTTGATCTTTGTTTGAACTGCCCCAAACACCACCACCAAAACGATAACAAAACTTCCAGCAATCCTTAACGACTTTTAACCGCGCCGTGAAGGGAAGAAATATTTCGCAACAAACAGGTGAAAATAAGAGTGGGTGCCAGTTTCCAACCCTAATAGTTAATAGCGCATAAATGTCCAGTTGAAGCCAAATGCCCAGCCCGCTATGCAATCCATCATACAAATCAAGGATTCTCCAATGAAAATAGCCTTTGCTAACGCCACATTACCGAAATCAGGTGTAATCGTCGTATTTGCAACAGAGGGTGGCAAGCTGACTAGCCCCGCTGCCGCCGTGGATAAAGCCAGCAAAGGTCAACTCACTCGCGCGATCAAAGCGGCTAATTTCGAAGGCAAACGCGATCAAATAATGGATGTCATTGCCTGTGGAACTTATGACCGCATTTTTGTCGTGGGCCTTGGCAAAGTTGATTCGATCACAGCCCATGAAACTGAAATGCTGGGCGGCGCAATTGCAGGGGCATTGCAATCAGCCAAAGCCACCTCCGCCGCCATTGCTGTGGCCAGTCATAAAACCTTATCCGAAGCGGAAACCGCTTCTTTGCTGGCCTCGGGCGCATCGCTCCGCATCTACAGCTTCGACCAATATAAATCCAAAAAGCCAGAAAAAGCCAAGCCACTCGATTCACTGACAATCCATACGGCAAGTGCTGAAAAGGCCAAAACCGCTTTCGCCCCACTATCAGCCATTCGCGAAGGCAATCACTTCGCGCGTGATCTCGTAAATGAGCCTGCCAACATTCTCTATCCTGTTGAGTTTGCCAATCGTGCCAAGCAACTCGCAAAAGCCGGTGTCAAAATCGAAATCCTGACCCCCGCTCAAATGAAAAAACTTGGCATGGGCGCACTTTTAGGCGTTGCTCAAGGCTCGCCTTTTGAAGCGCGTTTAGTTGTGATGCGTTGGGATGGCGGCAAGAAAGGCCAACAACCAATTGCCTTCATCGGCAAAGGTGTGACCTTCGATACAGGTGGTGTTTCAATCAAGCCAGCAGGCGGCATGGAAGATATGAAGGGCGACATGGGCGGTGCGGCTTGTGTCACGGGCCTTATGTTGGCTCTTGCCAAACGCAAAGCCAAAGCCAACGTCATCGGCGCAATCGGCCTCGTTGAAAATGCCATTGACGGCAATGCCCAACGCCCAGGTGATGTGGTGAAATCTATGTCCGGCCAAACCATCGCTGTCCTTAATACCGATGCCGAAGGCCGACTCGTTCTGGCCGATGTGCTCTGGTACATCCAAGACAAATTCAAACCAAAATTCATGATCAACCTTGCCACGCTCACAGGCGCAATTTTAGTCGCCCTAGGCAAAGAACATGCAGGTCTGTTTTCTAACAATGATGAACTGGCAACCCGCATTTCTGATGCAGGTTATGCCACAGGTGAAAAAGTTTGGCGAATGCCACTCACACCAGCTTACGACAAGATGATTGACAGCGACATCGCCGACATGAAAAATATCGGCGGACGCTTCGCGGGGTCGATCACCGCAGCCCAATTCCTGCAACGTTTCGTCAACAAAGTGCCTTGGGCGCATTTAGATGTCGCGGGAACCGCCATGGACGCCGAAAAATCCGCCATCAACCAAAGTTGGGGTTCGGGTTGGGGTGTAAGGTTGCTCAATAAGTTGGTGGCAGATCACTACGAGAAATAAGTTTCACAAATTAAAGGTAGTTTTTGCACAGTTGTTATAGCTGACGTATAACTGTACCTACTTGTATTACATATATGCAATCCCCAAATCATAGGAACCGCAACAGCGTTTGCGCGCTTCAATTTTAGAAAAGGATTTCAAATGAACACTCTATGGCAACCCGTCACAGTCGGCAGAATGCAACTTAGCCACCGCCTCAGCATGGCACCAATGACCCGCAGCCGCGCCCAAGCTGATGGTACACCACATGATTATGTCGCCGAATATTACGCACAACGTGCCTCACTGGGGCTGTTGGTTGCTGAAGGCACGCAGCCCTCAGATGATGGCCAAGGTTATACCACGACGCCCGGCATTTATACTGATGCCCATGTTAAAGGTTGGAAAAAAGTGACTGATGCTGTCCATAAAGCAGGCGGCCATTTATACATCCAGCTCATGCATGCTGGCCGCATCTCTCACCCTGACAATACGCCCCACCATCGTCAGCCGGTTGCCCCATCAGCCATTTCCGCAGATCAACCCATGTTTACTCCAACTGGAATGCAGAACACGCCAGAGCCTCGCGCTTTGACCAATGCTGAAGTGAAGCAAACAGTCAAAGATTTTGCCTATGCCGCCAAGCGTGCCATTGAAGCTGGCGCAGACGGTGTCGAAATCCACGGTGCTAATGGCTATCTTATCGAACAATTCATTGCACCAAATGCCAACACCCGCACCGATGAATATGGCGGCTCCATTGAAAATCGCGCACGCTTTGCCATTGAAGTGGCAATGGCCGTAAGTGCTGAAATTGGCGCGGATCGCACGGGCATTCGTTTGTCTCCGCTCAACACGGCAGGCGGTTTAGTTGAAGGCCCAGAGGCCCCAGCATTATATCATTATCTAGTCGCCGAATTGAACAAGCTCAATCTTGCCTATTTGCATATTCTCCACACAGGTGACGAAAACCTGTTGCAAGATATCCGCAAGGGATGGAATCATCCTTTGATGGTCAACCGTCCAAATGCAACGGCAGATAATCTCGATCGCGACGTGAAGACCGGAGTTGCAGACATGGTTGCCGTCGGCAAAATGGCTTTGGCAAATCCAGATCTTGTAGAACGCCTCAAATCCAAAGCTCAGCTGAATGAAGGCGACCCAAAAACCTTTTTTGGCGGCAATGAAGTCGGATATACTGATTATCCAGCGCTTGCAGCATAATCACGCTTGAAAGAATCTCCGTCATGAGGTGAAAGACCCTTATGACGGAAGTTTGGTTTTACCACCTCGAAAAACAACCCTTGGATCACGTTTTGCCGCGCATCGTGTCAAAAGCTATAGAGCGTGGCTTGCCGCTGGTTATAGAAACCACCAGCCAAGAACAAGTTACCAAAATATCAGACATGCTCTGGGCCGCTGAAGACGTGGCCTTTCTACCCCACGGCTTTGACGGAGACGGGCAGGGCGAACTCCAACCTGTCTGGCTCACCACAGGCGCCGACAACCCCAACGATTCCAAAATACGCATCTACACTTTTGGTGCAATTCCCACAGACATTTCAACGCTTTCCCGCGCAATGCTCATGTTCGATGGTAGCGACCCTCAAGCTTTAGACGCCGCCAGAATTGAATGGAAACGCCACAAAGTAAGTGGCCACCAAGTCAGCTATTGGCGACAGGATGAAAGCGGCAAATGGCAGGACCAAGCAAAATGACCGACCAGCTCAAATACCGATTACTCACTGGCCCCGACGACAAAGCCTTTTGCGAAAAAGTCTCAAAAGCTTTAGAAGAAGGCTACGAACTCTATGGCTCACCCAGCATCACCTACAACGGTAAACAATGCATCGTGGCTCAAGCCGTCGTCTTGAAAAGTTCCGCATATCAGTAACAGCCCAAACGTCGTCCTCAGACACCTTGCAGGACTTGTTTTAAACCGATACCCAATTGTGGAATGTAGCAACATCTAGCAGGTTCACCGTACGGTGTCAAGCTAAAAATCCTATTAAGCGAAAATAATTTAAAACAGGTTGGAGTTCAACCACATATGCGCTGCAATTGAAGCCGCATATCCAAGTAGCACCGCAGGTGCCCATTTCAGATGGCTCATAAAAGTATATTGCCCCTTGGCCAACCCCATCAAAGCCACCCCAGCCGCAGAGCCGATGGCAAGCAAACTGCCGCCCACACCCGCAGTCAAAGTGATGAGAAGCCATTGCCCATGGCTCATTTCAGGATTCATAGTCAGCACCGCGAACATCATCGGAATATTGTCGACCACCGCAGAAATAAGCCCAATGGTGATATTTGCTACTGTCGGGCCAAATTGACCATAAAGAAACCCATTGGCCAAACTCAGATAGCCAAGCACACCAAGCCCGCCAACCGCGAAGATAATTCCAAAAAAGAATAACAGCGTGTCCCATTCAACACGTTCGATTTCTTTAAAAGAATTCAAAACCATGTCATCATTTTGATAGCGTTTGCCCTTGCGCTGCAAAAAATATGCCCAAAATTGTAAATAACCCAGGCCCAACATCATCCCCAAAGCAGGGGGCAGGTGGAGAAAATTTCGGAAAGCCACAGCGGTCACAATTGTCAGCGCAAACAAAACCATCACACCATAAGCGCCAGGCTTCATGTTTATCTTGTCCGCGCTATTTGCTGGTTGCCCTTTAGGCACACCAAACTGCATAATTAAAGCAGGCACGAACCAATTTATAAACGAAGGCAAAAACAAATCGAAGAATTCAAAAAAAGTCACTTTGCCTTTCTGCCACACCATCAAAGTCGTTATGTCCCCAAACGGCGAGAAGGCCCCCCCTGCATTAGCAGCAACAACAATTGAAACGCAGCACACTGCGACAAAAGCCGATGAAGTCCGTCCAACCGCCAACACCACGGCACCCAAAACCAAAGCAGTCGTCAAATTGTCTAGTACGCCTGAAAGGAAGAATGCAAAAACTCCGGTCAACCAAAACAACTGCCGATAGGATAATCCGCGCTCGATTAATTTAATCCGCAGAACATCAAACACACGTCTTTCTTCCAACGTGTTTACATATGTGATGGCCACGAGCAAAAATAAGAAAAGCTCGCCATATTCTAAAATAATATGTTGTGCCGCTGTTTCTGCAAGCGGGCTTTGCCCTGCCATTGCGTAGGCGGTTCCGATCAAAACCCAAATTAAACCTGCAGCCACAAGAACTGGTTTAGATTTTCGCAAATGCAAAGGTTCTTCAAATATCACCAACACATAAGCCAACACAAAAATACCAAGGCTCAAAAATCCAAACCAACTCTGTGTTAAGTTGGTCTCAGCCATGTGCCACAGCCTCGCTCAATTCCAACCACTGCGTTTCAAATTCATCGACTTGTTTAGCTATCTTGGCCCGCAGCTTGCCATAATCAGCAGCTTTCTTTGGCTCTTCTGCATAGATTGTATGATCTGCCAAAACTTGGTCAAGAACTTTCAACTGGTCTTTGGACTTCATAATCTTAATTTCAAGTTCTTGGGTTTTCTTTTTCAAATCCTGCGAACTCATGCGTGGCATTTTCGGAGCTGCCGAAGCCTCTACAATCTTCTCAGCTTTGCGAACTGCCTTTTGTCGTCCCAAAACCAAATCGGTATATTCATCCATATCGCCATCAAAGGCCTTTACAGTTCCGCCATGCACCAGCCAAAGCCGGTCAACACAAGTTTCAATGATGTGCCGATCATGGCTGATCAGAACAACAGCGCCTTCATATTCATTGATCGCCATAATCAAAGCTTCGCGGCTATCAATGTCTAAATGGTTTGTCGGTTCGTCCATCACCAACACATGCGGAGCATGAAACGTTGCTAAGAAAAACAACAGCCGTGCCTTTTCTCCACCTGATAAAATCGAACATTTTGAATCGGCCAAATGTGCCCCAAATCCAACTGCACCTAACTTCGCCCGCCGCCGCGCCACGGTTTCATCAGGCATCAATTCAGATGCATATTCATATGGCGTGCGATCTTCGGTCAATTCATCAAGCTGATGTTGAGCGAAATACCCAATCGATAAACGCGACGGATGATTCATCTCGCCCAGCATCGGTTTTAACTTGCCACACAGAAGTTTTGCAAAAGTCGATTTGCCATTTCCGTTTGAACCAAGCAGCGCGATTCGGTCGTCGGGATCCATTCGCAGTGTGATATTCTTGAGGACGGGCGGATTATCGCCATAGCCCACAGCTGCTTTGTCCCAACCCACCAAAGGCGGCGCGATAGCCTTCTCAGGATTCGGAAATATGAATGGCGCAACAGCCCCCTCCACCATATCTGCAATCGGCTCTAACTTTGCCAGAGCCTTCATGCGGCTTTGCGCCTGCCTTGCCTTCGAAGCCTTAGCCTTGAACCGGTCTACAAACGCCTGCATATGAGCGCGCTGATCATCCTGCTTCTTTTTCATTTTTGAATTCAACGCCTGCTTCTCACGGCGCTGATTTTCAAAATTATCGTAATTGCCTTGATACAAAGTCAGCTTGAATTGATCGAGATGCAAAATCGCATCCACTGAAACATTCAGCAAATCGCGGTCATGGCTCACCAGCAAAATCGTATGCGGATAATCGCGGATATAACTCTGAAGCCAAATCGTGCCTTCAAGATCGAGATAGTTGGTCGGCTCATCAAGCAACAAAACATCAGGTGCGCCAAACAACGCGGCGGCCAAAGCAACGCGCATCCGCCAACCGCCAGAAAGAGCAGAGCAGGGGCCGTTCATCACTTCTTCAGTAAATCCAAGGCCCGCCAAAATGACTGCCGCACGAGACTCAGCCGAATATGCCTCAATATCAGCAAGCCGGACTTGTATCTCAGCAATGCGCGTCGGGTCAGTTGCCGTCTCAGCCTCAGCAAGCAGTTCGCCGCGTTCAATATCGCCAGCCATCACAACTTCAAGCAACGTCTCTTTGCCACCCGGCGCTTCCTGTGCCACAGTACCAATCCGAGCATTGCGCGGAATCGATGCTCCACCTGACTCCGGAACGAGATCGCCCAAGATCAGTTTCAGAAGTGTGGACTTACCTGTTCCATTACGCCCCACCAGCCCAACCTTATGCCCCGTGGGCAAGGATGCGGAAGCGCCTTCGAGCAAAATCCGCCCGCCGATGCGATAAGTCAAATCATTGATCAATAACATGGCCGCTGCATAGCTGCTGAAAACCGCAAGCGCAAATCAGACTTTTCCTTGACTCACGCTATGTTGCAGTGCACAAAACACTAAATATCTGAGGATCGCACCTCAATTAGGGCATTGATCATGAATCAGTTTACAAAGATCGCGACCGAAGACGGCAGTTACATCGATGAAGTCACTGCCATGTTACGTGATCTCCTTCGCCAAGTCATCCGCACACGTGAGCCAGAAGTTCTACCAATCCTTGACCAGCCCGAAGCAGCTGCCACTATTCCAAGCCATCTCGTCGAACACGCACTCCAAGCCATAGGCATCTGGCTTCAGTTGATGAATATCGCGGAAGAAAACGCCGCCATCCGGCATCGCCGCACTTTAGAAAAACAAGCTGGCCCCGACGAAGTGGGCGGCTCCATTAGCCAAGCCTTTGCCGAAGCGGCCAAGTTGGGTGTCTCAGCAGAAACTGTGCAGATCGTTTTAGACGGGCTTGATGTTGGCCCAACGATCACAGCTCATCCAACCGAAGCCAAGCGCGTAACGGTTTTAGAAATCCACCGTCGCATCTATTTAAAGCTTTTTGAACTTGATAGCCCACGGTGGACACCGCGCGAGCGCGAGGTCATGCTGGTTCAACTCCGAAATGAAATCGACCTTTTGTGGATGACAGGGGAAATAAGGCTCGAAAAGCCTTCTGTGGAAAGTGAAGTTGCTTGGGGTCTGCATTTTTTTCGTGATGCATTATTTGATCGCACGACCGCTGTCTGTGACCTTATGCAATCCGCTTTGATCCGCCATTATCCTGAACTCACCGCGCGCATTTCCCCACCTCTGAAATTTTCTTCATGGATCGGCGGCGACAGAGACGGCAATCCATTTGTCACCGTTGAAACCACGCGTCGGGCATTGGCGGCCAATGCCCAAGCTGCAGTCAAGCGACTTGATCTAAAATTAAAAGAATTAGCTGAATTCATTTCCGTGAGTTCCTATGAAATGCCCATTCCTGAAAGCTTTAACGCAGAATTGGCAAAGCAGCTGGAACTCGCTTCCTCGACCAGCGAAATTACCACCCGTAACCCGAAGGAACCCTTTCGGCAATTTTTCGGTGCCTTGAGGATCAGATTGAATGCAACCCATTCTGCTCCAAATGCAAAGGCCTTTGCAAACGTCGATGAGCTCATTGGTTTGTTGCATTTTGCAGAAACTGCACTTTCAGAAATGAAAGCTCCAAGCCTAGCCACATCGCTGGTGCGACCCGTGCGTTGGGAAGCTGAAGTGTTTGGCTTTCGCACAGCCTGTTTGGATATCCGCCAAAACACCACAGTCATCAACCGCGTGATCACTGAACTGTGGCGCAAGATGAATCCGCTCGACCAATCCGAAGCTCCAAAAGTTCATTCTGCTGAATGGAACAAATGGATTTACGAAGAGCTTGCAAAGCCAATGGGCTTTGTTCCACAATTCCGCGATGTGTCAGAAGAAGCCCAAGAACTCTTGGGTCTTTTGCAACTCATCCGTGAAACTTTGGACGGCCCAGATCCCAAAGCAATTGGCACGTTCATTTTGTCGATGACTCAAAGCGCTGATGATGTTCTTGGCCTTTATCTGTTGGCAAAATATTGCGGCCTCTTCAGCGATCCATCAAGCCATGAATCTTGCCGAATCCGTGTCGTCCCTCTGTTTGAAACCATTGAAGACTTGCGTGCTGGCCCTTCGATCATGGAAAGCCTTTTGGCTAATCCCATCGTCCGCAACTCAGTTGCGGCCAATGGCGGCACGCAAGAAATCATGTTGGGCTATTCCGATTCGAACAAAGACGGCGGCTTCTTCACCGCCAACTTCGAACTCTTCGAAGCTCAGCGCCGTTTGATCCGCGCTGGCAAAAAATCTGGCGTGAATATCTCTTTCTTCCACGGTCGTGGTGGTTCAGTCAGCCGCGGCGGTGCACCGGCTGGCAGAGCTATTGCAGCTCAACCAGCAGGTTCGGTGGGCGGCAAAATGCGCGTGACCGAGCAGGGCGAAGTCGTATCTTCTAAATTCGCCAATCGCGGCACAGCATTAATCAATCTCGAAACGCTCACATCGGCCGTTTTGCTGCACACACTGAAATCAACTGAAGAAGGCGAACAGCGCTTCAACCCGCAACATCAAGCTGCCGTCGAAAACATCGCGCAACTTTCATTCAAAGCCTACCAAAAATTGGCGCTCGACCCTGCTCTCATTACCTATTTCCAAACCGCATCTCCGGTTGAAGAACTAGCACTCCTCAAAATCGGCTCGCGCCCCTCGAGGCGCTTTGGAGCAAAAGGCCTATCTGACCTACGCGCCATTCCTTGGGTCTTCGCTTGGAGTCAAAATCGACATCTGCTGACCGGTTGGTATGGTTTGGGCTATGCGTTAGATGATTACCTCTCCTCGACCGGAGCTGAAGGACTCAAACTTCTGCGCGAAATGTTTTTGAAGTCACCGGGCTTCAGGCTCGCAATTGACGAAGTTGAGAAATCTCTCTTTCTTGCAGATATGAATGTCGCCGAAAAATATGCAGGTCTAGTGCCAAACCGCAATGATGCAGAGAGACTCTACGCTTTGATCAGGCACGAACACAAACGCACCTCAAAAGTAATACTCGAACTTTCAGGCGACAAAGAACTCTGCGAACGCTTCCACGGTTTTAAAAGACGCTTTAATCGAATAAGACCGATGGTAGATCAAGCCAACGAATGGCAAGTGCAGTTGCTCAAACAAACGCGCGGCGATAAGGCGACCGAGGCGATGAATATGTCGCTGCTGATGACGATGAATTGCGTGGCAGCTGGTTTGGGCTGGACGGGTTGATCTTTTATACTCTCCCCTTTCTTCAAAGGGAGAGGACGAGTTATTCACTCAGTTTTCTCGCACACCACACTCAACTTATTCCCATCTGGATCACGCACATAGCAGGCATAGAAACTTGCATGATAAGGCCGAAGCCCCGGTGCACCTTCGTCTGTGCCACCATTGGCCAAAGCAGCAATATAAAACGCATCAACAATTTTGCGTGTCGTGGCACTCAACGCAATCATCGTGCCATTGCCCCAATTAGCCGGTAACTTCAAATAAGGTCGGCCAATCCATAGAACGTTTTCACGATCTTCTGGAGTGCGGTTCATCGCGCCATAGCCAAGTTCATCTTCATCTACATGATTGCGCATCATCCCCAGAGGGGACAGCGCCGCATCATAAAACTTTCGCGACCGCGCCAAATCATTTGATCCTAGCGTTACATAAAGCAGCATCACACGTTCTCCTTGAACGGCCCCAAATGTTTCAGGCCCCTTTTCTTTGCCATAGTCATTTGCATTTGCCTCTGACGGCTCGAAGCTTTTTGCGCTTCAGTCAATCGGTCCGCACAATGGGGACACGAAACACCTTCCTCATATTTAGGCGAGCGGCGCTCCATTGGTGATACAGGGTTCATGCAACCATGGCACAGCGAATATTCCGATTGCACCAACCCATGCCCCACCGCCACACGTTCATCAAACACGAAACATGAACCTTCCCAAAGAGATTTTTCTTTCGGAATTTTTTCAAGATATTTGAGAATGCCACCTTTCAAGTGAAACACATTCTCGAACCCTTCATGCATCATAAAGCTTGAAGCCTTTTCGCAACGAATGCCGCCAGTACAGAACATCGCGATCTTTGCGTCCGGCTTGGCCTTCAATTTTTCGCGCACATAAGTTGGAAATTCGCCAAAACTCTCGGTATGCGGATCAATTGCATTTTTGAAGGTGCCAACGCCATATTCATAGGAGTTGCGCGTATCGATCAAAATTACCTCAGGATCGGCAATCAGCGCGTTCCAATCTTCAGGCTCGACATATTTTCCAACTTTCGTCAGAGGGTCAGCTGGTACATCACCAATCGTAACGATCTCTTTTTTCAACCGCACTTTCGTGCGGCGGAAGGGCATTTCATTTGCGTTTGAGTATTTTGGCTCTAAATCATGGAGCCCTGTGATCTCAGCAATCCCCAAAACTGCGGCATCGATGTTGTCGGGTGTCCCAGCAATTGTCCCATTAATGCCTTCAGCTGCAATTAGCACGGTGCCTTTGATACCATGTGCCTGAAACAAATCCAAAAGTGGCATTTGCTTTTCTGCAAAATCTGGAAACGGTGCAAACTGATAGAACGCGACAACTTTGAAATGGGCGAGGCTCATGAACGCTTCAATATATCGTTAAATTCGCAGTAACAAGTCGTTTAGCACTTGCTCCGATTGTCATTTTCGGCTGTAAATTGCAGCAATTCAATTCAGGGAGAAACGAATGATGAAGAAAACACTATTGGCCGCAGTGGCCATCTTGGCCATGGCTGGTGCCGCAAGCGCTGCCAACATGATTGATAATTGCGAAGTGACAGGCGAAAAAGGTTCGATGAAAATCGACGCGCCAGCTCAGCCGGGCCAACTCACCCTCGAAACCAATCTGCCAGCGCCAATTTGGTACAATGGCGATACGCCTGAATCCATTAAGGATGGCATGGAATATTGCATGGCTGCCGAAATTGCGTGGCGCGCTGGTTTGGACAAACTGAAGCTGGTTCCTGTTGAGTGGGACGCGCTGATTGCTGGCCAGACTCATGATTTCGATTTGGCCATGTCAGAAATTTCGATTACTGATGAGCGTAAGAAGGTTCACGATTTCTCGACACCTTATTTCAACTCTGACATTGGCGTACTGACGAAAACAGATGCGCCTGTTGATGCGACAACGATAAAAAAGGCAAAAATTGGTGTTCAACAAGCTACAACTGGCGCTGCTTTCGTGACGGATAAGCTGGGCGTTGCTGCTCCGCAAGTCTATCCTGATGCAGGCAGTATGTTTGCGGCTTTGACTGCTGGTCAGATCGATGTTGCCATGACCGACACCTCTATCGTGCTTGCACAAGAAGTGCAGGGTGGCGGCAAGTTGAAAGTTGTTGGCCAATACAAAACGGGCGAAACCTACGGAGCGATTTTTCCAAAGGGCAATCCTAACAATGTAACGATCGACAAGATTATTGCGGCTATGGTGGCCGATGGCACGATGGCCAAGCTCAGCGGCAAATACCTTGCCGCAGCTTGGGGCAAAGACCCTGCTACAATAGCTTATTTTAATCCCTGATATTTCAGGTGAAGAACCAACATAAAACTGAAGATGCGCCACAGTTAGGCGCATCTTCTTTACATCAGCGTGCTGATCTTTTGGCGTGGTGCGCTTTGGCTTTTGCAATGGTTTGCGTTTTGGCGGCGCTAGGTACGTCTTGGGTCGTAAACGGCGCTCTTGATTATTTAGGCGCAAACAATCAGCTTTTCCCTCTCGTTTACGTTGCCGTGACATTGGCAGTGGCCACACTATTTATGCCGGCTTGGCGTGGGCTTCAGCTAGCGCGCAGCGCCACATCAAATTTAGCTGGCGGTGACATCGTTCAAGCGCGGATTGATACTGCCGCAGCACGCGACCATTCTTCCGTCACCTTTGGTTGGGGCTTTTTCGCGCTGATTTTCTTGGGCTTCATCTGCTTCATTTTGGTAAATAATGTAGCTGTCGGACGTACCTTTTTCTTGTTGCCGCTTATTCAAGCAAAATGGTGGTTGGTGACTGTTAAATTCTTCGGCGTTAACATGTTCATCTTCATCGTCGCCGAAATTCTTGTGCTGATCTGGGGTCTCATTGTCGCCTTGCTGCGCCTCACTCCAGGGCCAGCTGGTAAACCAATTCGCGCACTGGCGATTATGTATTGTGATGTGTTTCGGGGCCTTCCTGGAATCGTGACACTTTATTTAATCGGCTTTGGTATTCCCACTTCGGGCTTGTCAGATGTTTTAATGACCCATGTTATGGGGTGGTTTGTGGACCTTTCCGCGCTCACACCGATGGAGCGGTCTGCGGCTGTGCGTATTGATGTTCTCTACTGGTGCATCTTAGCGCTGACGCTAACTTACGGCGCATATGTTGCTGAGGTTTACCGCGCTGGTATCGAAAGCATTCATCAAAGCCAAACCATGGCAGCGCGTTCTTTGGGCCTCAGTTATTTGCAGACCATGCGCTATGTGGTGGTGCCGCAAGCTGTGCGCCGTATTGTTGCACCTTTGCTCAATGACTTTATCGGACTGCAAAAGGATACAGCATTGGTGCAAGTGGTGGGTGTTGTTGATGCTTTCAGCCAAGCAAAGATCATTGCTGCCAACGCCTTTAATCTTTCAGCAGTCACAGTTGTTGCAATCCTGTTTGTTCTTATCACAATTCCGCAAGCCCGCCTTGTTGACCGAATGCTCGAGCGCGATAATGCGCGCATGCGGGCAGGGGGCTGACGGATGGCTTTTCTTGAAATCAAAAACGTCGAAAAGCATTTTGGTCCTGTGCCGGTTTTGCGCGGCACGAATTTGAACGTCGATGAACACCAGGTGGTGTGTCTCATCGGCCCTTCAGGTTGTGGAAAATCCACCCTGCTTCGGTGCATTAACGGACTTGAACAAATTCAAGCTGGTGAAATCCGCTTGGACGATGACCGTGTTTCTGGCCCTGGTATTGACCTGAACAAACTGCGCCAAGAGGTCGGCATTGTCTTCCAAAGCTATAATTTATTTCCGCACATGTCGGTTTTAGAAAATGTGACTCTTGCCCCAACCAAAGTTCTAAAAATGGACAGGGCAGAAGCAGAGTCGAAAGCCATGGTTCTGTTGAAACGCATCGGTATGGAAGCCAAAGCTAAAGATTATCCAGACCGCTTATCAGGTGGCCAACAACAACGCGTGGCCATTGTTCGAGCACTTGCGATGGAACCAAAGCTCATGCTGCTTGATGAAATCACATCAGCGCTTGATCCTGAACTCGTATCGGAAGTTCTCAACATCGTGCGCGATCTGGCAAGCCAAGGTATGACCATGCTGCTGGCCACCCATGAAATGGGCTTTGCCAAGGAAGTGGCTTCCAAGGTATGCTTCCTTTATGAAGGTGTTGTCCACGAAGAAGGCCCACCCGAACAGATTTTCGGAAATCCGAAACAAGAGCGAACACGTGGATTTTTAAAGCGCATCATCGAGGCTGGACGACTTTGAGGATCAGTTGGAACCAATTTGGTCGTTAGCCGTTCATCTCACGTTCAGGTTCAAGGCAAATTACGGCGGTTTTTTTCACAGTTCTGCCTCACTCATTTTGCATCAAGACCGCACTCCCATGTGATTTGGGGCTAACTCGGAGGTTTCTATGAGATTATTATTGGGCGCAGCTAGTATTTTGGGCTTGGCATTGTTTATTTTACCGGTAGCAGCAGAAGATCCGCCAGCTGCACCAGCCGCCGCTGAACAGCCGGCTGCTCCCGCAGTTGAAGCGGCCGCACCCGCTCCTGCTATTCCGGAAGAAGTTTTGAAACTGATTGCTGATACGCGAAACCCGTCCGAACTTGACGATCAAGAGCTGTTCAAGCGTGTAAAAAAGGCGTTGGCCTATTCCAAAGATGATGCATTACCCCAAGATTTGCGCGAGCAGTTAAAGGGTATGGCCGAAGCGGCACGTGGCGAACTTCAAACCCGCAAGCAAACTGCCGAACAGAAAAAAACTGATGAACAGGCAGCTTCTGATCAAGCTGCCAAGGATCAAGCAGCAGCTGAAAAAGCTGCCGCTGCGCAAGCCGCCAAAGAACAAGCCAACGCTGAAAAAGCTGCTGCTGCGCAAGCCGCTAAAGAACAAGCTGATGCTGAAAAAGCGGCTGCTGCTCAAGCTGCTAAGGAACAAGCCGCTGCCGATAAAGCTGCCAAAGAACAGGCAGCTGCTGAAAAAGCTGCAGCGGATAAAGCTGGTAGAGATCAAGCAGCTTCAGATCAAGCTGCCGCAGATAAATTAGCTGCTGAAGCGGATAAAGCTGCAAAGGAACAAGCGGCCGCCGAAAAAGCCGCTGCAGACAAAGCCGCGGCTGATCAAGCTGCCGCTCAAAATGCCCAGCCAGCTCCGGCACAGAAACCGGTGGTTACCGAAACTGCACCAGCTGTGCCTGCTACGGTGCCACCAGTTGCGGAAGTTACACCCACAACACCGAATACCGCAGCCAAACAACCGTTAGAGCAGGCGGCTCCGGCTGCACCGGCAGAAGCGGTTGTTGAAGTACCTCCTCCAAAACTGGTCGTTCAAGCACCTCCGGTAGCCAAGATAGTGCCACCGCCACCGCCACCCCCACCAGAATCAAAGCCATTGCCACAAGTGGTTGTTGTAGCACCGCCGCCACCTGTTGTTGCAGCTCCATCAGCTGCTGATGCCAAGGCATTGGATAGCAATGTTGTTGATCCTGCGTCTGAAAAACAGGCTCAAGCCTATTTGGCAGATAAGAGTGATCTGGCTAAAATCAGCGATAGTGATTTCCGCAAGCGCTTGGATGCGGTTCGCGAGCTGATGGCTGCAAATGAGCTGTCGCGTGATACAGAACGTGCAGTGCGTGAAAAGCTTAAAGCAGAACGCGAATTGCTGCGCCAGCGAATCGCTGAGGTTGAAGCGGCCCAGCAGTTGAAAAATGCCCAGGCCGCAGCGGCCAATCCACCGCCAGTCGTGCCGGGTGCCGCTCCAAAAGCTCAAGACCCAGCGGCAACAACTAATAATACCACAAACAACACGACGATTAACAACACCAACATCATCACCGTGTTAACACCGCCGCAACAAGTATTGCAGGATAGACGACCCGCTGAAAGGCTTGATCTATCTGAATTGCAAATCCGAATTCAAATATTCGGAGATGCGCAGTCTAACAATGCGTATGACCCCTCATATCGCGATTACTGGCGTGCATCAGTCGAACGCGACCGCGCTATCTTGCGCCGCCGCCTGATTGACGAGCGTCATCGCCGCGAAGCAGAACTGGCGCGCGAGGCTGCCGATGACTCCTTTGAAATTTCAAATGAGTATGTGCCATCAGACAGGCCGCGCCGCGATGTGTTTGCAGCGGAAATCGACTACAATGAAATGGAAGATGTGTTGGTAGCCCCACCACGTAGATTTAGCGAAGATGCGAGTCAACGCTACAAGGTGGAAGAAATTGCCACACAACCGAAACTGAGAAACTCGATCTCGCGTATTGAAATTGACACCATTCGCTTTGGTACAAACGAAGCCTTTATTCGTGATGAACAGGTCGGAAATCTTGATGGGATAGCAGCGATCATTGAGAAGATTGTGAAGAAATATCCGACGGAAGTGTTTTTGATTGAAGGGCATACGGATGCCCCAGGCTCCGCGCCTTACAATGAAAAACTATCCAAGCTCCGTGCGGAATCGATAAAAAAGGCGCTCGTGTCATATTACGTGATTCCAGCAAAAAATTTGCGTACCGTTGGTTTGGGTGAACGCTTCCTGAAAATCCCAACGGCTGAAGCTGAACCGGAAAACCGCCGTGTTTCTATCGCACGCATCACGCCGCTTCTCACGCGACGTTAATAACCAAACACTTGCCTCGAACATGAACCGCCGCTAAGAGGCGGTTCATTCATTTCAACTCGAGGACAACATGGCCAAATCACCTGCATTAGAACGTACTTTTTCAATCATAAAGCCAGACGCAACACGCCGTAATCTAACAGGCGCAATTAATGCCAAGATCGAAGCCGCAGGCCTTCGTATTGTCGGCCAAAAGCGCGTGAAGTGGAAGTTGGCTGATGCCAAGAAATTCTACGCTGTGCATGCCAAGCGTCCTTTCTTCAAGGATCTCGTTAAGTTTATGGCGTCAGGCCCAATCGTTGTGCAGGTTCTTGAAGGCAAAAATGCCGTTGTGAAATATCGCGACATTATGGGCGCAACCAATCCAAAGGATGCAGCAAAGGGCACGATCCGCAAGGATTTTGCTGAATCAATCGACGCCAACTCCGTTCACGGTTCCGACAGCGTTGAAAACGCCAAGAAGGAAATCAAGCAGAACTTTGCTGCTAAAGAAATTGTTGGATAAGGAATTTTAAGATGTGGGTTGTTCTTTATATGGCAGCGATCGTTTTATTGAACTGGCTGTTCACGCCGTCCATGTCGATTGAAGGCGTTACTCAATGGACAACCCCCATTGGCATTCTTTACATTTCGAATGTCGTTGTTGGTTTCGTTTTCGTGTTGCGTGATTATGCGCAACGTGAAATCGGCCACAAGGTGCTGATCGCAACGGCACTGGCAGGTATTCTGACTTATTTCGTTGTGAAGTGGACGAATGATCCAACCATCGCATTTTCGCTCGCCTTTGCCAGCATCACGGCTTTCGCCGTATCTGAAATGACAGATTGGGCAGTTTATTCTTTTACCAAATGGCCGCTGCAGCAACGCATCCTATGGTCAAGCTTGGCTTCAGTTCCGCTTGATACTGTGATCTTCCAAAACTTGGCGGGCTATTATACGCCTGCGGCCTTCATCATGGAGTTGTTGAGCAAGGCCGTTGGTGTGGCGGCCGTTTGGTATTTGTTGAAGCTGCGGGTGGGAAACGCTCCCGTCGCACTACCAGGGCATTGAGCAGCTTTTGACCGTGGGCGTCTAATCTGCTAATAAGAAGTAATGATAAATTCAATTATAGTTAAAGCTGAATGGGATGACTTGGCTAAGGTTTGGGTGGCCCAAAGTGATGATGTGCCGGGCCTTGCTGCCCAATCACCATCAATTGAGTTATTGCGGCCCAAGGTCTTGAACATGATTTCTGACCTTATAGAACTAAATAAAATGGACGTTCAGCTATCTGAAATTCCAGTACATATTGTTGCTCACAGCTTTGATAAGCTTCCAGTAGTTCAGGCTGCTTAAATCCTGGAGCATCGCGTTGACGGTATTTGGTTCGATTTAGGGTGGTTCACGAATCGATAGTGAGGATTTTGTGATGCCGAGCCTGAAATTGGAATTAATCAAGATACTGCGTGAAGCTGGTTGCAACTTTGTCAGGAATGGGAAGGGTGACCACTAAATTTGGTGGAGTCCAATTTCAAATCGAAATTTTACTTTGGATGCTGGAATTACGTCACGCAACATGGCCAATGTGGTCTTAAAACAAGCAGGTCTACCCAAACAATTCTGAGGGAAATCATGGGAAAAGGTCGTTTAGAAGCATTTTCAGACGGGGTGATCGCTGTGATCATCACCATTATGGTGTTGGAGCTGAAAGCGCCGCATGGGCCAGAGTTGTCTGAGCTTTTGCCACTTCTACCAACCTTCCTCACCTATGTATTGAGCTTTATTTACGTTGGTATCTATTGGGTAAACCATCACCACTTCTTCCACATCATTCACAAGGTTTCCGGTGGAATGTTGTGGGCAAATTTGCATTTGCTGTTCTGGCTGTCACTGGTGCCCTTCACCACAGCCTGGATGGGTGAGAACCACTTCACCACAATTCCTGTGGCGCTCTATGGGGCCAATCTATTGGCAGCCGCCATCGCTTACACCATCCTCTCTCTCGTGGCGGTGCGTGTACATGGGCCAGATTCTGAAATTGCTCGCGCGTTCGGAAATGATAGAAAAGGCAAGATATCGGTGGCGTTTTATGTTGCGTCCATTCCAATTGCTTTTTATTCCCCGGCCATTTCTTGCGCCTTCTTTGCCATCGTGGCGCTGATTTGGTTTGTGCCAGATAAGCGCATTGAGCGTGTGATCGGCTAAAGCCTGCCAGGATCCGCGACTTCAGTTTGTTGCCGCCGGATGCGTTCACGGTTTGAGATATAGATCGCGCAAACGACAAGTATGCCCACACCAACAAATGTCCAGCCATCAGGAAAATCACCAAAGAAGAACCAGCCTGCAAAAACGGCGTTGATCATCTCAGTATAACCAAAAGGTGCGAGCAACGAGACGTCAGCATATTGGCAGGCCTTAATGGTAAGGTAATTTCCGGCGGTGCCGATGCAAGCCAGCAAAATGAAAAATAAGAATTGTTCAAAGTTAGGTGTATGCCAAATAAACACCACAGCAAGGCTTGCAAAAGCGCTGCCAAACAGACCCGTATAAAAAGTATTTGCCATGGCACTACTGCCGCTTGCAAGCTTGCGAGACATAATCAGCGATAGGCCTGAACCAACACCAGAACCGAACGCCAAAAAAGTACCCGGATTTACTTGAATAAAACCAGGTCGGATGATGATCAAGACACCAACGAACCCGATGGCCACAGCAACCCAGCGCCGAATGCCAACATGTTCACCAAGAAGCAGCGGGGCCAACGCCGTAATCACCAAAGGCTGAATAAAATAGATCGCCAATGTTTCCGCAATACCTTGATAACGCAGTGCACCAAAGAACATCATGGTAGAGACGAGGATCAATATGCCGCGCCACATATTCAGCCAAGGCTCGCGTGGGCGAAGTGCCTGCACACCTTCACTTGCGATGAGCAGGGGGGCCGTAATAATCATTCCAATTGTAAGTCGCGCCCAGACAATTTCAACAACAGGAATGCCTTCGTTTCCAAGATGCTTGGCAACAGCATCAAGGAACGGAAAAACCAGCATCGCACAGATCATGAGCGCGATGCCAAGCAGCGATTTGTTTTTGACTAACGCCAATTATACCCTCAAACGATCATTCGCCGGATCCCACGCGGATTCAGGAATGATCCGCGCTTTGCGCATTTCACCCAGGACCATGATTTCAAATTCGGTGCCCACTGTCACCAACTTTGGATCAACATAAGCGAACACCAGCGATGCATCAACTGCATGGCCATAACCGCCAGAAGTGGTAACGCCGACAATTTTTCCATCATGATAGACTGGCTCGTTGCCCAAACAATCCGAGTCTGTGTTATCGATTGATAGATAGGACAGTACCATCCGTGGCCCACGCTGCTTGTGGACAAGGCTGGCGGCTTTGCCAATGAAGTCTTCTTTCTCTAAGCGAATAAACCTGCCCATCGACGCTTCGAACATATCAATCTCAGTGGTGAGTTCTGATCCCCAACCGCGATAGCTCTTTTCCATGCGCAGCGAATTCATGGCATAGGTGCCGAACAGTTGAATGCCATGTGGTGCACCAGCTTTCATCAGTGCATCGTATACTTTTTTGAGGCCGTTCATCGGAACATGCAGTTCCCAACCGAGTTCGCCCACATAATTCACACGCAGCAAGCGAACACCTTCAACGCCTCCCACCTTTGCTACGCGACCTGTGAGCCAACGAAAGGATAAATCTTCATCTGTACATGGAGCAAGAGTATCACGCGCGCGAGGGCCAGCCAAAACCAACACGCCATAATCATCGGTGATATCGGTGATAGTGCAGTTCTCAGATATTCTCTTTCGCCAATTCAATTGGTCGACATCATGAAGTTGTGCCACGGCCGCAGACAGCACATAGAAATGATCGCTAGCCAAACGCGTGACAGTTATTTCAGATTCAATAAAACCATTCTCGTTCAACAAATGACCAAGAATAATCCCGCCATCTTTGGTTGGAATCTTATTTGCGCAAATACGGTTGAGGAACGCATAAGCGTCTGGCCCTTTCACATCAAATTTGGAGAAGGTGGATAAATCCATCAACCCTACCCGTTCACGCACGGCTAAAGCCTCAGCCCGAACGGAATCCCATTGATTAGAACGGCGATAAGAGAAGTTTTCGCCTTTGCCTGACTTGTCATACCAACGCGGGCGTTCCCATCCAAAAATTTGCGCAAACTGCGCACCTTCATTTTTCAGCGTGTCATACAAGGCCGACTTGCGAAGACCGCGACCAACTAGATGTTGCTCACCGGGTTTATAGCAATAGTACATGTGGTGATAATCAGCGATGGAAACTTCGGTGGTATAATCCTTGGTCGCCCAAGTGCCAAAGCGCCGTGGATCAAACTCGCGCATATTGATTTCAGCTTGGCCGTGCACCATCCATTGCGCCAAATGTTTGCCAGCACCGCCGCCTTGGCAAATGCCAATAGAAGCGCCACAATGCATCCAATAATTCTTCGGGCCATGGGCCGGGCCAGAGAGATAAACGCCATCTGGCGTATGAGTGATTGCACCAGATATGATTGACTTCACACCCGTCTTGCCGAAAATTGGCAAACGCTCTGTGGCTTTTTCCAGCCATGGCATAATGCGGTCAAGCTCGTTCACTTCGAGCTCACTCTCGTAATCCCAATGCGGCTGGCCGCCATCCCAGCACACATGAGCGGTTGCTGTTTCATATGGTCCAACGAGAATGCCATTTGTTTCCTCGCGCAAATAGGCGTGGGAGTAGGGGTCTCGAACTACTGGTAGCTCATGCTTGAGATCGATCAATTCTTGCAGCGGCTCGGTGATCACATATTGATGCAGCATATTAGCGATGGGGGCTATATGCCCCGTCCAACCTGCCACCACATCACAATAAGAACCCGCAGCATTCACAACGTGTTCGCAATCAATGTTGCCGTTCTCGGTGAACACACGCCACTCGCCATTGGGCAAAAGCTTGATGTCCATCACCCGCGTGCGGCGATAGATTTCAGCCCCCAATTGGCGCGCACCAACCGCCATTGCATTTGTGATGTCAGCAGGGGCCACATGACCATCCGTGACCGTTCGGAAAGCGGCTTTAACACCAAAGGTATCAAGAAAAGGGTGATACTGCGCAATCTCGGAAGGCCCGATGATTTCGCCCTCATAGCCAGCCAGTTTAGAAATACCGTAAACATATTTCAGCCAGTTGACCTCTTCATCCGTAGTGGCCAGCCGCAGCCCGCCGCAGCCGTGCCAAGACACGGCTTGGCCAGTGAGTTTTTCCAGCTGCGGATAAAGCTGCGTCCCATAAACATGAACTTTGGTCATGTTGAGCGATGAGTTGAAATGCGGGCACTGCCCGGCCGCATGCCATGTGGAACCTGACGTCAGCTCGCCTTTTTCGACCAGAACAACATCTGTCCAGCCTTCAAGGGCAAGGTGATAAAGCAACCCCACACCCATGATGCCACCACCTACAACCACGACTTTTGTATGAGATTTCATAAACCGCTCCGAAAACAATAAGTTGCGCTTTCTTCACCTGTTCGCGGTTTGCTTTCAAGGGAAAATAGTGGGTCCAGTGGTGAGCTGTTTGATCAGCTTTCCGGCGGCAACTCACAGACAAACTCGATGAATTTTCCGGAAGGTGTCAGGGGCAGTATTTCCATAACATGGTAAGTCACATTAATAGACTGGTCGAGACGCGACCGAAGAAGTTCAGCCAAGCCATTAAAGTCGGGCTTATTATCGCTATCTTCGGGAATATAGCGCACTTCGAAATGAAGTGGCTTCACCTGAGCGATTTGCCAACTGCGCGCAGAAATAATTTTCATGAATTTTGCGGGAAGGGAAAGAGCAACTTTGCGTTTTCCGGGCAAGCGAAACAAATGCGTCGTCCGTCCCACGATCTTTTGGATAACGGGCAATGTCCGCCCGCAAGAGCATTTCTCCCCCACGATAACCTCGTCTCCTTGCGCATAGCGAATGAAGGGTTGGGAAGTGTTAAAGAAATTTGTTATAACAACTTTGCCACGTTGGCCGGGAGCACATGGTTGGCCGGCTTCGTCCAATATCTCAACTAAGTTGAATTCTGGATTGGTATGATAATGCTCGCCACTTGGGCATTGATGAGCGATATTATAGACTTCCTTTGACGCATAAAGCGCGATAATTTCTGTACCAAAGATTTTACGGCAATCTTCACGCAGCAAATCGCTGACATCAGCTCCCACTGTGAATATTGCGGAAAGTCGAATTTTTAAATCAAGTTGCTTTGCGGCAAGCGCGACAGAGTGCAAGAGATTAGGTCGTGCCGAGAAATAATCTACCTCCTTGCGTAACAAAAATTCTGCAACTTGTTCTGGCGTTGCTGTTCGGTTTATTTGCAGTTTTATTCCTTTCGCGCTTCCCGCTAACCAGCTTGGCCCCCAACGTCCTCCGTCCCTACCATCAGGCCAACTTGCAATCTTTGGGTCGTCTCCATCATAGTGGCAGAATATCCGGTCGAATGAGATATTGTGCCATTTCGAAGCGCGATAACGTGTTGCTTCGGAAACTAATGCCACAAGCGAATTGTGGCGAGAGGTCACTGGCTTTCCAGTCGTGCCCGATCCCAAATGATCATCGACAAAGCCGTGACCTGGCGGAAGTCGGGGTGCTAGCATCTGTTCTCGATGGTTCAATAAATCTTCGCGCGTCAGGATAGGTATTTCGCTCCAGCGATTCCAGTTTATTTCGCCATCAGCTGAAAGTGCATTGCTCAAGCGTTCTTTGTAAAATGGCACATTTTCACGCGAGAATTTCAGGAGCTGAGCCAACTGATGTGACTGGAAATTCCGCATTTGCTGTTCTGGCCAATATTGGCTGTCCTCAAGCATGTCATAAATGCGTTGTTGAAATTCTGGATCGTATTCCATCAGTTTTGAACTACTTCTTCCAACACCCTAGGTAGCTCGCAAACATATTCGATGAATTTTCCGGAAGGTGTAATCGGGAGAACGGTAATTTGTTTGAAACTGACTTTCATGCTCTGATCGGTGCGGATGCGAATTAAATTTTCAATCGCTGCAAAGTTGGAAATGACTAAACTGTCATCGGGAATAAACCGCACTTCTATATGCAAAGGTTCAATTTGCGCAATTTGCCAGCTTTTTGCAGCAATAAGTTTCATTGATTTTGGTGGTAAGATGATTGCCACAAAACGCCCATGTGGCAAGCGAAACATATGATTTGTTCGACCGACAATTTTTTCGATCAGAGGCAATTGGCGGCCACAAGAACAAGTTCCACCCATAACAATCTGGTCTCCGATGTCGTAGCGGATAAAAGGTTGGGAGGTATTGAAAAACGAAGTTATTATTGCGCGACCACGTTCGCCAGCGGCGCAGGGCAGGCCTCTATCATCTAAAATCTCTAACAGGAGTAACTCTGAGTTGACATGATAACCATATCCGGCAGGGCATTGATGGGCGATATTGTAAACTTCTTTTGATGAGTAGACAGAAACGATCTCAGCACCAAAAACCGATCGACATTCTTCGCGGATATCTTCTGTCGGCGATTCACTAAGTGAAACAATCGCAGAAAGCTGGTGACTTATATTGTTCTTCTTTGAAGCGCGCGCGATAGTCAAAACGCGGTTTGGTCGACCCGTGAGATAGGATACCGCATTTCGGCTAATATATTCCGCAAGGTTTTCTGGTGACGTAATAGGATTGATCTGTAGTATATAGCCTTCAGCACTTCTCTCGTCCCAATGCGGCCCCCATGGACCAGACCGTTTCCCGTTGGGCCATTTGGCAAATTGCGGATCGTCACCTCCAATTTGGCAAAATACTTTACCATAATCTAAATTGTGCCAGCCAAATCCGCGAAACAGTGCCGCTTGCGAAGCCAGAGGTACAAGAGAGTTGTGGCGCGAAGTCACGGGCCTTCCAGTCGTACCCGATCCCAAATGATCTTCGACAAACCCGTGACCAGGAGGAAGCCAGGGCGCAAGCATCTGTTCTCGGCGATTTAATAAATCGTCGCGGGTTAGAATGGGTATTTCATGCCAGCGATCCCAATCTATTTCGCCTTCAGCGGTGAGAGCATTGGTCAATCGATCTTTATAAAACGGAACATTATCACGAGAGAATTTCAAAAGCTGAGCCAATTGCTGCGACTGGAAACTGCGCATTTGCTGCTGTGGCCAATATTGACTTTCCTGCAACATTTCAAAGATGCGTAGCTGAAACTCGGGATCATAGTTCATTGTTGACTAAACCCATATTCTGTTTCGGCGGTAATTCGCACACATACTCAATAAATTTGCCGGACGGTGTTAGGGGTAGGGTATCAATTACCTTGTAAGTGACCCTTACATCGCGTTCGGTATGATCCCTCAGAATATCGGTAAATTTATTGAAGTTTGGCACATTGCTGCTTCCATCGGGAATGTACCGCACTTCGAGGTGCAATTGTTCAATTTGCGCAATCTGCCAGCTTTTCGCGGCTAAAACTTTCATAAAATCAGCTAAAATGAACAGCGCAATGTTGCGATTATTTGGAAACCTGAAAAGATGATTGGTACGTCCTGCCACACGTTCAATCACGGGCAAAGTGCGGCCGCAGCTGCAAGCCTCACCCATCACAATCTGGTCGCCGATGTCATAGCGGATCAATGGTTGGGACGTATTGAAGAAGGATGTGAAAACGGCTCTTCCGCGCACACCTGCGGGGCAGGGGTTTCCTTCATCGTCGAGAACTTCAATTAACATGAGCTCGGAGTTTACGTGTAAATTCTGGCTGACTGGACATTGATGCGCAACATTATAAAGTTCTTTTGACGCATACACCGAGATCATTTCAGCGCCAAAAACGCGCCTGCAATCTTCGCGTTCATCTTCAGTTGTTGCCGTGCCAAATGTGGGAATTGCGGAGAGTTTGGTCTTTAGCCCCATTCGTTCCGTGGCCAATGCCACTGACTGCATCGCTTTTGGCCGACCAGTAAAATAATCAACCCTTCTGCGGTTGAGAAATTCGGCCAATTGTTCTGGAGATGCGTAAAGATTAATATGAACCAATTTGCCTTTGTTGGTTCGGCGATTCCAGTGTGGCCCCCATGTGCCTCCTTCCAATCCATCGGGCCAACTGCCCGCTTTCATATCATCCCAGAGAAAGCTGCAAAAAGTTTTCCCATAATCAAACTTGAACCATTCGAAATTTCGAAACAATGCTGCATCAGACACCAGCGGCATGAGTGAATTATGCCGAGTCGTTATGCGTTGTCCTAAGGTTCCTGATCCAGTGTGGTCAGCGATATAGCCGTGTCCCGCAGGAATATTCGTGGGCAACATGTTTTCGCGATGATTGTGGAGATCATTGCGCGTGAGGAGCGGAATGTCGTGCCATTGATCCCAATTCACTTGGCCATCAGCCGTCAGAACTTTAGTCAACCTGTCACGATAGAATGGCACGTTGTCTCTTGAGAATACCAACAGTTGGGAGAGCTGTTGTTCCTGAAAGCCGCGCATTTGCTGATCTGGCCAATATTGGCTTTCCTGCAGCATGTCATAAATGCGGTGCTGAAATTGGGGATCATAAACCATGATAACACCCCATACCACTTTTTGGTAAGTCAGCAAAATTACACGTTTAAATTGATTTTTTCAGATTGTGTCCGAGCCGCAACAAGTTAAGAATGTGTTTATTTCTTGTTGATTTTTTGGCGCATTGCATTAAATCCACTCTCAGCAGTGGGGCGACGTTTTTTTAAGGCGAGTAACATTAATGTATAAAAATGTATTTGTGACCGTTACATTTGCGGCAACTCTGATGGCATCAACAGCATGGTCGGCTGACGTTGGCAAAGGTGATTTGCCAGCTGTTTCTGCGATAAACGGAAAAATTGAACTGAGTGCGGGCTGGGCAGACATTGATCCAATTGATCCAACAGCGGTATTTCATGGTGGCGCCAGCCTTTCAATTCCGGTGGGTGATCGCTTTGGCTTACAGGCGGATATAGCTGCGTTGAGCGAGTTCGGAGATGTTTATCGTGGCGCGGCACTTCACGCCTTCACGCGTAACCCCGATTCGTATTTGCTGGGCGTGACTGGTGGATTTGGTTCTGCGAATGCGGCGACGTTTGGTTTTATTGGGCCTGAAGCAGAATTTTATGTTGACCGCGTTTCGATCGAAGCGTGGGCTGGTTATATGAACCTTGATCTCGCTGGCGTACAATCAAGTCAATTTTTTGGCTTCGGTGATATTGCCTATTATGCGGATGATAATCTGCGCTTGTCAGTGGGTGCCAGCACAGTCGCCGGTTTCAAATCAGGCCATATCAACGGGGAATGGCAGCTATCTGACGCTGGTTTGCCGCTGAGCCTTACGGCTGAAGGTCGCCTAGGTGATGCTGGCCTTGTGACCGCCAGCCTTGGTTTGAAACTCTATTTCGGTGCTGAGGATAAAACACTGATTCGCCGTCACCGCGAAGATGATCCACGTAACCGTACATTGGATATATTCTCAGCGGCAGGTAGTGCGTTTAAGCCGCCTCTGGCCGGAGTGCCTGTGGATCCATGCCCTGGCGGTGAAATGATCAACGGTGAATGCGTGATATTGTAGTTCAATAGACCTTAACGGCGCTGAAGTTGATAGAGCATCAGCGCCGTAGCCACGCTCACATTCAAACTCTCGACACCTTCTCTCATGGGGATTTTAACGAGATTGGTGCAGCAGCTTGTGAGATCAGGCGTAAGCCCGCGCGATTCGTTGCCCATTAGTAACAACGTCGGAAATTTATAGGCACGGCGGAAATCATGTTTGGCGGTGGACGCCGTGCCCACCACTTCGCCATCCCATGACTTAGCCAAATCCATTAGGCCTTCCTTGTTCATGCGCACCAGCGTGACTCCGAAAATCGAACCTGTTGATGCGCGCACTGATTCTGGCGAATAAGGGTCGCATGAATCGCCCACTAAGATGATGCCGGAAATATCAACCGCATCGGCCGTGCGAATGATCGTGCCGAGATTGCCAGGATCGCGAATTTCTTCGAGAGCTAACCAAACGCCTTCCTTTGTGGGGTGGGGTTGATACTTTTGTTTGAACACACCCAACACATCATGCGGGTTGTTTTGCCCTGATAATTCGGTCATCACCTTGTCTGTGACAATGGTGGTTTTCATGCCGTCAAAAATCGCCTGCGGCTTGGTGGCCACCAAATAATCTGGCACCCATCCCATAGCTTCTGCACGATCAAGCATGGCTAATCCTTCAGCCATAAAAAGCCCAGCTTCGCGCCGATCTTTTTTATGCTCAAGCGAGCGGATGAGTTTCATGGTGGGGTTTTGCAGTGATGAGATTGGAAGCATTTACGCTTGCTAGCCTCCTTCGCGCTTGCACACAAGCTCTAGGCTTTTCATCAATGAAAATTCGTGCCAGCATGCAGAAAAATCAAAATGGGAGTGTGCTATGACAACTGCCTCTGAACGCGCCACGGCTTGGCTGAATGATTTTGATGCCGCGCTCAAATCCGGTGATGTTGGCGCAGTGACCGCGTTGTTTGTTGATGATTGTTATTGGCGCGATCTGGTTTCTTTCACATGGAACATCAAAACCATGGAAGGCAAGGCGCAGATTGCAGATATGCTCAAGGCCACACTGGCGCAGGTGAAACCTTCCGATTGGAAAATAGCCGAAGACGCCACAGGCGACGAGGCCATGACCGAGGCTTGGATCACTTTTGAAACTTCAGTCTCTGGCGGCAAAGGCCAGTTGCGTTTGAAAAACGGTAAATGCTGGACGCTGCTCACCACCATGGTGGAGCTGAAAGGCCATGAAGAAAAGAAAGGCACAGCCCGCATCAAGGGCGTTGAACATGGCGCAAATAAAAATCGCGAAAATTGGGCCGACGCCCGTGAACGCGAAGCCAAGGAACTGGGTTACAAGAAGCAGCCCTATTGCGTGATCATTGGCGGTGGGCAGGGCGGCATTGGCCTTGGTGCCCGCATGCGCCGCTTGGGCGTGCCCACGATCATCATTGAAAAGAACAAACGCGCCGGAGATTCATGGCGCAAGCGCTATAAGTCTCTCTGCCTGCATGACCCTGTCTGGTATGACCATATGCCCTATCTGCCATTCCCTGATGATTGGCCGATCTTCTCGCCCAAAGATAAAATTGGCGATTGGCTGGAAATGTACACCAAAATTATGGAGCTGAATTATTGGCACTCCACCACGTGTAAGTCAGCCAAATATGACGAAAAGAAAAAGCAGTGGGTGGTGAAAGTTGTCCGTGAGGGCAAGGAAGTTACGCTGAAGCCGCAGCAACTCGTTTTGGCCACAGGTCAATCAGGCGTACCCAATGTGCCGAAATTTGCCGGTGCCGCCAAATTCAAAGGTGATCAGCATCATTCGTCAGCGCATCCGGGGCCTGATAAATACAAGGGCAAGAAAGCCGTCGTCATCGGCTCTAACAACTCCGCGCATGATATTTGTGCAGCATTATGGGAGCATGGCGCTGATGTGACGATGGTACAGCGCACGTCCACCCATATTGTGAAGTCGGGTACGTTGATGGAAGTGGGGCTTGGTGATCTCTATTCTGAGCGCGCCATAAAAAACGGCATTGACCATCACAAGGCAGATCTGGTTTTTGCGTCGGTACCTTATAAGCTTCTGCCAAGCTTTCAAATTCCTGCTTATCAGAAAATGGCCGAGATTGATGCCGAGTTTTATAAGCGCCTCGAAAAAATAGGTTTTATGCATGATTGGGGCGATGATGGCTCAGGTTTGTTCGTAAAGTATCTGCGTCGTGGATCAGGATATTACATTGATGTAGGTGCTTCTGAGCTGGTGGCAGACGGTAAAATCAAACTCAAAACTAAAGTCAGCGTGAAAGAAATCAAATCGAAATCAGTTGTCTTTAGTGATGACAGCGAACTTAAAGCCGATCTGATCGTCTATGCCACAGGCTATGGCAGCATGAACGGTTGGGCCGCGAAATTGATTTCAAAAGATGTGGCCGACAAGGTGGGGAAATGCTGGGGCCTTGGTTCCGACACGACGAAAGACCCGGGCCCGTGGGAAGGCGAGTTACGCAATATGTGGAAGCCAACCCATCAAGAAAATCTGTGGTTCCACGGAGGCAACCTGCACCAATCGCGGCACTATTCGCAGTTTTTATCGCTGCAATTGAAAGCGCGTATGGAAGGGATTGCGACGCCAGTCTACGGCATGGGAAAAGTGCACCATTTGGGATAACGTCCTCTCCCGTTTCTTCAACGGGAGATCAAGGGCCCAAACGCGTAGCGTTGGGTAGGTGAGGGAACACAGAACGCGTGGCCCCTCATCTATCCCATTCCGCTTGCGCGAAATGGGCCCCTTTCTTCTCCCGCTTCGCAGGAGAAGACTTTTAGGCTATGTTTCGTAGATGAATATTCAAACCAATATCAAAACCGGAATTTCTGTCTGCCCGCATGACTGCCCAAGCGCCTGTGCTCTTGAAGTGGAACTGCTCGATGAGAACACCATCGGACGCGTGCGCGGTGCCAAAGATAACACCTATACCAAAGGTGTAATTTGCGAGAAAGTTGCACGCTACGCTGAACGTATTCATCACCCTGATCGGCTACTCTATCCAATGAAGCGATCAGGGCCAAAAGGTTCTGGACAGTTTGAGCGCATCAGCTGGGATGAGGCGTTGGATGTGACAGCCAAAGCATTTCTCAAAGCTGAAGCAGATCATGGTTCAGAATCTGTGTGGCCTTATTACTATGCCGGCACGATGGGCCTTGTTATGCGTGACGGCATTGAGCGCCTGCGCCATGCTAAATCTTATTCGGGGATGTATGGCACGGTGTGCATTGCACTGTCTTGGTCTGGTTATTACGCAGGCGCTGGCCGCATCGGCGGGGTTGACCCACGCGAAATGCAGAAATCTGATCTCATTGTCGTTTGGGGTGGCAACCCTGTGAATACCCAAGTCAACGTCATGACCCATATCAGTATGGCCCGGAAAACCCGTGGTGCGAAATTAGCTTGTGTCGATATTTATGAAACCGATACGATGAAGCAGGCCGATATTAAGGTGTTGATAAAACCGGGCACCGACGGTGCGCTGGCATGCGGCATTATGCATGTGCTCTTCCGTGATGGTCATGCCAATTGGGATTATCTAAATCAGTATACGGATCATCCCAAAGAGCTTGAAGCGCATCTCAGTACCAGAACACCAGAATGGGCTTCGGCCATTTGTGGGGCATGTGTCGCGGATATTGAGGCGTTTGCGAAACTCATCGGTCAAACGCTTAAAACGTTTTTCCGCATCGGTTATGGCTTTGCGCGCTCGCGCAATGGTGCAGCTAATATGCATGCGGTGACGTCAATTCCAGCCGTTACAGGCGCTTGGCTTCACGAAGGCGGCGGCGCGCTTCATTCCAACAGCGGTAGCTATAAATGGAACAAGACTCTGATCGAAGGCAAAGATGTGGCCAAGGGTGGCTTGCGGGTCATGGATCAAGCGCGTGTGGGCGAAGCGTTGCTGGGAAATCCGCATGATCTGCAAGGTGGCCCACCTGTAAAGGCCATGCTCATTCAAAACACAAACCCACTGTCCATTGCGCCAGACCAAAACAAAGTGAAACAAGGTTTTGCGCGAGAAGATTTGTTTGTGTGCGTGCATGAGCAGTTCATGACTGAGACAGCGAAATATGCCGATGTGCTTTTGCCAGCGACCATGTTTTTGGAACACGATGATATTTACCAAGGCGGTGGCCACAGTCATATTTTGCTTGGGCCAGAACTGGTGAAACGCCCTGGGGAATGTCGCACCAACCACGAAGTCATTAGAGAGTTAGCCAAACGCTTAGGCGCAGAACATCGCGGCTTTGAAATGAGCCCACGAGAAATTATTGATGAGACGTTGAAGTCTTCAAACCGACCAAGCCTTGATGTTTTGGATCAAGAAAATTGGGTTGATGTGATGCCGGATTTTGAAACGGCGCATTTTTTGAATGGCTTTGGCCACCCAGATGGCAAATATCATTTTAAGGCTGATTGGAAAGCGGCTGCTTTCCTGTCACCGACAGGCCAGCTTGGCCCTTACGCTGATTTGCCTGAATTTCCGGATCACTACGCTACGATTGAAAGCGCCAACGATGAATATCCCTTCCGCTTGGCCACAAGCCCAGCGCGGACATTTTTAAATTCTACTTTCAACGAAACTCCCAGCAGTCGCAAACGCGAGGGCAGGCCGACCGTGTTAGTGCACCCTGATGATTTGGTGCAACTTGGCCTGTCCGATGGCGACAAGGTGCGCATCGGAAGCGCGAGAGGACAGGTTACGCTTCATGCCAAATCTCATACTGGACAATTGCAAGGAACGCTGATTGCGGAAGGCTTATGGCCGAATGACTCCCATGAAGACGGTTGCGGCATAAACACACTTACGGGTGCCGACCAACCAGCCCCTGCGGGTGGAGGCGCTTATCATGACAACCGCGTGTGGATGCGAAAGATGAATCCAAGATGAACGCAGCAGTCAGCACTCACTCATCCGTACACTGATAAATTCCTCTAAATTCATAGTTTAGGCACATTCCAGCCCTCATTGCGCCAGCAATCATGGTTAATTCTCGATAATGAGAAGTGGATTTGAGCCTCTTCTTAAGAGGATGTTAACCATGACGGCGGCGTCACAAGTGTTTGAAAAGAATCATTTATCTGTGCCCCAGAATCAGAGCACAAGTTCATGCATGAGCGAGAAAGATCGAAAACACGGACGCATGTTGTTACTGTTTTTCGCAGCAGGATTGGCTTTGGCCATCCTCGCACCTGTGGCCGTATTGGCGGGTTAAGCCAATTTTGTCAGTCGTTCCGTCAACAAATCGAAGAACCCATCTGAGTTGATACCCCGACAAACCGTGGCATTTGGTTTCCGGTCGGTAACACGCCACCAATCCACAACTGTCATCCCCATCGTCAACGGGCTCTCGCATTCCACCGCCACGTTAACATCGCGCGACGTGAAAAGCTCAGGCTTTAACAACCACGCAATGACGCAAGGGTCATGCAGCGGTCCGCCATCCGTTCCATATTTCTCTACATCAAACCGTTCAAAGAAATCCATCATCAAAGCCGTGGCAGGGCCTGAATTATTTTTCATGTCGCGGAATTTCTGAACCCGCGCCTTGGTCGTCAAAGCCTGATGTGTGCAATCGAGAGGGATGAGCGTGAACGGGATGTCTGAATCCAAAACCAAACGGGCGGCATGGGGATCGACATAAATGTTAAATTCCGCGGCAGGGGTAATATTACCGCCCTCAAAAAATCCTCCTCCCATCGCCACAATGCGCTTTATGCGAGACGCAATGCGCGGTTCCTTGATCAATGCCAAAGCGACATTGGTCAAGGGCCCCAATGTGGCGAGTGTGACTGTGCCAGCTGGGCGATCCATCAAAGTTTCGATGATAAAGTCGACAGCATGTTGCTTTTGCAGCGGCATGGTCGGTTCGACCAGCACTGGCCCATCAAGACCCGTCTTACCGTGAACGTGTTCGGCTGTGACCAGATTATGGAGCATTGGACGAATGGCCCCCGCATAAACTTTGATATCCGGACGACCCGCCAATTCGCAAACCTTGCGTGCATTCACTTCTGTGAGTGAGAGCGGCACATTACCTGCAACTGCTGTTATGCCAAGAACTTCGAGTTCAGGTGAAGCGAGTGCCAAAAGGATGGCAACTGCATCATCTTGGCCAGGATCAGTGTCGATAATAATTGGAAGTGTCATTTGCGTGCTTTCGTTTTGGAACCATTGCGCAGATGATAAGTGAGCGCCAAAGAAACGCAATGCCGGAGTTCGGCTTCTGGCAGTTG
This sequence comes from Hyphomicrobiales bacterium, assembly GCA_025359045.1. GTDB lineage: Bacteria > Pseudomonadota > Alphaproteobacteria > Rhizobiales > Aestuariivirgaceae > Aestuariivirga. The sequence continues at coordinate 42,662 of JANYHN010000063.1, forward strand.
ATCAGCGACATCAAAGACAAGGGCGCGATTTCCTTCATATCTGAAATGCTTCGGATAAATGTGTTTAAAGTGTTCCATCAAACCTGTTTGACAATGGAAATACATTGCATATTTATCGGGTTGTCCCTTGATCGCGTCGATACGAACCGTGCTGCCACTGCCCGTTTCCGGCGTTAGATAACTCGGTTGCTGCCAGCGCAATGCCTCATCAATTGCGCCGACGCCTTCGGTTGTTGCCGCCACCTGATAGATAATATCACGCAACTCAGTCAGCTTTTTCTTCTGTGCAGGTGCGTAGGTCGCGAAAACTTCGGCCACAGCCGCATCGGAAAATTTGGTTTTAGCCATTTTTAAATCTCCGCTTGATGCCTGCCCATCTACTGTCATACTACTGACAGCATGTTGTCAGCAGTGTTGCAGTAGGAAGTTTTTATGCGCCGCGCCGATCGTCTTTTACGTGTCATCCAACTTCTTCGCCGCCACCGCCGTCCCATCACTGGGCAGTCGATGGCCGAGGAGCTGGAAATCTCTTTGCGCACGCTATACCGTGATATTGCCGATTTGATTACAGATGGCGTGCCAATTCGCGGTGAGGCGGGTGTTGGTTATGTTTTGGGTGAAGGTTATGATCTTCCGCCGCTCATGTTTAAGACCGACGAACTTGAAGCGGTGATGTTAGGCTTACGCTGGGTACAGAGAAGGGGCGACCCTGACTTAGCGCGGGCCGCATCCGATACAGCTGCAAAGATTGGCACGGTGCTGCCAGCCCACCTCAAACCGTTTTTGTATGATAGTCCTTTGATTGCTGCGCCGAGTTTCAAAGGGAGCCAAGATAATATTGATGTAGCGGCCATCAGGCGGGCCATTCGTGAGCAATTCAAAGTCACGATTAATTATCGTGCCGAAGATAGCGCTGAAACTAACCGCACCATTTGGCCAATTGGAATTTCCTATTATGACGCCAATCGCATCATTATTGCATGGTGCGAACTTCGTGTTGGCTTCCGGAGTTTCCGCACAGACCGCATCGTTGCAATGGAAATTTTGAAAACAAAATATGTTGAACGCCGCAAGGCTTTGCTTTCAAGGTGGTTACAAATGGTGCGCGAAAAATCTGGCCAACCGGAGTTAGATGTCTTTAGCTAGAGCCACTTTTGCCAACGCCAACGGATAGAGCTTGTGCTCTTCAACCAAAACGCGGTCAGCCAATGTTTCAGCAGTATCATCTTTCAGTATCGGTACTCGTGCCTGAGCAATAATCGGGCCGTCGTCCAATTCTGCTGTTACAAAATGCACGGTGCAGCCACCTTCTTTGTCCCCCGCTGCAATGGCGCGTTCATGGGTATGAAGCCCCCTGTAGAGCGGCAATAGGGAAGGGTGAATGTTAATCATTCGACCTTCCCAAGGTTTAATCAAAACCGGAGTCATAATTCGCATGAAGCCAGCGCAAACGATGATGTCGAGGCTTTGCGACTGCAAATAATCATTCACGACCGAATCAAATTCTTCGCGGGTTTTGTAATTTTTGTGATCAATAGCTTGGGCGGCAATATTCTGACTCCGCGCATATGCTAATCCACCTGCGTCTGGACGATTGGAAACAACGCAAGCGACTTCAACTGGATAATTTGGATCACTCGCCGCTTCAACAATTGCACGCATGTTCGAACCGCGCCCCGAAATCAAAATGCCAACGCGCTTTTTGTTCATGCTTCAGCCAAGTGAACCGGAATAAGCAACTTGCGCCTCTTTGCCCTTACGCTTGCGAACAGACCCGAGTGTAACCACTTTCTCACCGGTTCTTTTCAACGCGGCTGAAACGGCAATTGCGTCTTTTGCTTTGACAACAACAATCATGCCCACACCGCAATTGAACGTGCGCAGCATTTCAGCTTCCGCAGTGCCGCCAATATTTTGCAACCATCGAAAAACCGGTAGATAGGATACTGCGTCGAGATTAATTTCCGCCACGGTGCCCTTTGGCAAAATGCGTGGGATGTTTTCGGTGAATCCGCCGCCCGTGATGTGGGCCAACGCTTTGATCGATTTTCCAGCTTTCAAAACCTGCAGTAGAGATTTCACGTAAATCCGCGTGGGCGTAAGCAGTGCTTCCGCCAATGTCTCGTTTTTGCTAAAAGGCGAGGCAGCAGAATAACTTACACCGCTCAGCTCAACCAATTTACGAATAAGAGAATAGCCATTAGAGTGCGGGCCGGATGAAGCTAATCCTAAAATCAAATCGCCCTCGCCAATATTATCAGCGGGCAAAATCTTCTTGCGCTCAACGGCGCCGACTGCAAATCCAGCAAGATCATAATCGGAGCCATGATAAAGCCCCGGCATTTCCGCTGTTTCGCCGCCAATTAATGCGCAGCCTGCTTGTTTGCACCCTATGGCGATGCCTGCAATGACCTCCCGCGCCATGCCAACATCTAGTTTTCCGGTGGCATAATAATCGAGGAAAAACAGAGGTTCTGCGCCTTGCACTACAAGGTCATTCACCGACATTGCAACCAGATCGATGCCAATGCCGTTATGAATGCCCGTATCAATAGCGATTTTCAGTTTGGTGCCAACACCGTCATTGGCCGCAACCAAAACCGGGTCTTTATATCCACAAGCCTTCAAATCAAACAAACCGCCAAACCCGCCCAGCGCCGCATCAGCGCCTTTGCGCCGAGTAGACTTTGCTAAAGGCTTGATCAAATCAACCAAATTATTACCCGCGGTGATATCCACACCTGCGTCAGCATAGGTTAACCCATTTCGTTTCGCTTGTTTGCCGTCGCTCATGCCGCTAGTTTGCCTCAATTAATCTGTTAACCGCATTGTGTTGCGGCTAACTAGCCTGAAACCGAGCCAGAATCAAAGCCTCTCGGGGCGAGAATGAGACAAGTGTTGAGAACTGTTTTTAGTCTAATGATTGCTCTATCGGCGCTGTTTATGAGCGTCAGCGTTTTTGCATCTGGTCCGGTTGAAACCAGCCCTTATGCCGTTCAGGGAGTTGAGGTTGACATCACTGATGCCAACGCAGCTGCCGCGAAAGAAAAAGCTTTGATTGAAGTGCAAATGAAAGCCATTGTCGAACTTGCACAAAAGCTTGGTAACGATGACGCCGCAACGGAAATGGCTCAACTTGAATCAAAGCAAGTTATTCCACTTTTAAAATCTCTGTCGATTGAGGAAGAGAAAATTAGCCCAGGCCGTTACCAAGGGAAATTTACGGTTCGTTTTCTGCCCGAAAAAATCAAGTCGATGTTTTCGAAAATGGGAATTCAACTTCCAGAGTCGCAAGGGCCTGCCTTGCTGGTTGTGCCGGTGTGGCAAAATGAGCAGGGGCAGACGACGCTGTGGGATGACAATGTTTGGCGCAAGGCGTGGCAGGGGCTGAACGCCCAACAAGCACAGATCCCGTTGATCATCCCGCTCGGCGACCGCGAAGATAGCTCAACATTGAGCGTGCAAGATGCAACGAGCAATGATCCGGTAAAGCTCGAGAAGCTGCGACGTCGCTATGATGTCAAAACCTTGTTGGTGGCCTTTGCAGAGCCAGCGTTCGAAGGCGGTATACACGCGCATATGGTTGGTGAATCGCCACTCGGCAAAATTACAATTGATAAGGTCTATAAAGCTGACTCTGGCACCATGAATGATTCAGCTATCATGGCGGCTCAGCGGTTTCATCAGTTGATGCTCGATAAGTTTCATTCTGATCAAGCTAAGATCGCTGCAAAATCTGCCAATCCGAATGCACCTCAGTCGGTGGCTGTTGCAATTCCATTTACAAGCCCCACAGCGTGGAACGGTCTTCGCGCACGCATCCTTTCAACGCCTGGTGTTATGGGCGTAGATGTGACTTCACTCGATGGTCAAGGCGCATCGGCCAAACTGATATATTCTGGTAACTTGGAAGACATGCAGTCTTCGTTACAAGCCACTGGCCTTCAGATGGTAAGATCAGGTGGCTCATGGGTGATCGAGGCAATTTGAGTCGGAAAATGAAATTTCTTCACCGTGTAAACATTAGATATATGCATTTCCAATTGTGCGGAGAACTAAAATGACGTTGCAGCGACAGTCGGCTTTTTGGATTGGAGCACTTATTGCCCTAATCTTAATTGTCTGGTCGCTGCAGACAATATTACTGCCCTTTATTGCGGGATTTGTTTTGGCCTATTTTCTCGATCCTATTGCCGATCGATTGGAAAACCTGGGCTTACCGCGCATTGCCGCAACATTTGTCATTCTTGCGGCGGCCATTTTTCTAGTCGTTCTCGTGGCAGTTTTGGTTGTGCCTGTAGCTGTCGACCAACTGGTAAAACTGGTCGCAGATTTACCGACACTCACCAAAACATTGGCTGAACGTTTCAATGAACAGGCTCCGCAGAAACTGAAAGATCTCGTTGCAAATTCTGGCACCGACCTGCAGGGACAGTTGACGGATTATGCTGGAAAAATTGCCGTTTGGTTGGGCACGATTTTGGCCTCACTTTGGACAGGTGGCAGAGCCGTGATCAGCGTATTATCATTGATGGTCATAACGCCAATTGTGGCATTTTATCTGTTGGCGGACTGGGATCACATTGTGGCTCGCGTAGATTCATGGTTGCCGCGCGATCATGTGGAAGAGGTGCGAGAAATTGCCCGTGATGTTGATACGGCACTCGCTGGATTTATTAGGGGGCAGGGGACCGTGTGCCTGATCCTCGGCGTGTTCTACGCTGCCGGGCTGTCATTAGTTGGCCTGAAATCTGGCTTGGCCATCGGCTTTGCAGCAGGCATGTTAAGTTTCATACCCTATGTCGGCGCTCTTATTGGAGGCTTGTTAGCCATTGGTGTTGGACTTGTTCAGTTCTGGCCAAACGAAAGCCAAGTGCTTTTAGTTATTGCCGTATTTTTAGCGGGACAATTTTTGGAGGGCAATTTTTTATCGCCAAAGCTTGTCGGCGGATCAATTGGTTTGCACCCTGTGTGGATGATGTTTTCGCTGCTTGCCTTCAGCTATGTCTTTGGTTTCCTCGGCTTGCTTTTGGCAGTACCACTGGCAGCGGCAACTGGCGTATTCGTGCGTTATGGTCTGAAACGATATTTGCACAGCAAGTTTTTCACGGGCATTTCCGAAGTTGAACCTAATGCCATCAATAAACTGAAACGCATTAATGCAAAAAAAATCTGAGCAACTTCTCCTTGACCTGCCGCACCGCGTGGCATTGGGGCGGGACGATTTTTTAATTACTCCATCAAATGCCGCAGCTGTGGCTTTGATCGATCAATGGCCTAAATGGCCAGCTTATGGTGCAATCATTGAAGGGCCTGAAGGCTGCGGCAAGTCCCATCTGTTGGAAGTCTGGCGAAAGCGAAGTCAGGCGGCCATCACAGCAGCAACGCAAATTGATATTGAGGGAATTCCAAATCTATTAGCGACAGGTGCCGCTGCAATTGAGGACATCCATTTCAATGGTGTTGAAGAACGCAGCCTTTTCCATGCACTCAATTTGGCAAAGCAAGAGTCTAAGTTTTTGTTATTAACGTCGCGCTTTCCGTCAAAGCAACTGCGGTTCAAAATACCAGATTTGGCATCGCGCATCGAAGCTCTGCCAGCCGTTCAAATTTTATCACCCGACGATGCTTTGTTGCGTGGTGTTTTGGTGAAACTGTTTGCAGATTGCCAGATTTCTGTCGACGAAGGCCTGATCAACTATATCTTGATGCGGATGCCTCGTTCGCTGGGGGCTGCCCGTAATCTTGTGTCGGAAATAGACAAAACGGCCCTGACCGAAAGAGCCGAGGTCACCAAGCCTCTGGTCGCCAGAGTGATTGCAAAGTTTGAATCGTTAGATTTGTTTACTTCAAACGATAATAGTTTCACACAACTGTAAAATATCACTATTATTGCCATCGGGTTTGAGAAGGACCCAATACATGAACGAACACTCCAAAGCACCAGATCTAATAGAAAGCCCAACACGATTCTTTAATCGTGAACTGTCTTGGCTTGAATTCAACATGAGAGTTTTGGAGGAGGCCAGAAATCCAGCGCATCCACTGTTGGAGCGCGTGCGATTTCTGTCAATTTCCGGCAATAATCTTGATGAATTTTTCATGGTGCGGGTTGCGGGCTTGGTCGGTCAGCTTCGCGAACAAGTAATGGAAATAAGTCAAGACGGTTTAAGTCCTGCCGAGCAGCTCGAAAAAATTCGAAAACGCGCTCAGGAATTGATGGCGGAGCAAGATCGCCGTTGGTTGCAATTGAAGGATGAACTGAAGCAAAACGGTATTTCTATCGTTGAGGAAAATGAACTCAACGCGGTCGATAGAGAATGGACTGACAATCGTTTCTTGGATAATATCTTGCCGATTGTAACGCCGATTGCAATCGATCCCGCCCACCCGTTTCCTTTCATATTGAATCGCGGTTTCGTTATGGCAGTGCAGCTGCGCCGCAAGCGTGATGGCAATCAGATGAAAGCGTTATTGCCAATCCCGTCTCAGCTGGAGCGTTTTGTTAGACTGCCGGGTGAAAAAGCCCGTTTTATGTTGTTAGAGAATATGCTCAGCATGTTTTTGCCGAGGCTGTTTCCGGGTTATGAAGTTGAAGGCAAGGGTCTTTTCCGAATCATTCGTGACAGTGATATCGATATTGAAGAAGAGGCCGAAGACTTAGTGCGTGTGTTTGAAACGGCACTTAAACTGCGCCGCCGTGGCGTTGTGATCCGTATGGAAGTTGACAGCGCTTGCCCTAATGATTTGCGTAACTTTATTGCCGCAGAATTAGACGTATCAGGCGAAGTGACTATTATGACGGAAGGTCTGGTAGGGTTTTCCGATACGTCACAGCTTATTTTGGATGAGCGCCCAGATTTAAAGTTTGCGCCTTATGTGGCGCGATTTCCCGAGCGGGTCCGCGATCATGGTGGCGATATCTTTGCGGCTATCAGACAGAAAGATTTCGTGGTTCATCATCCTTATGAATCCTTCGATGTCGTCGTACAATTTATTCGGCAAGCTGCAAGCGACCCTGATGTGGTAGCCATTAAACAGACGCTCTACCGCACGTCACGTAATTCTCCGGTTGTAGCGGCATTGGCAAAAGCTGCTGAGGCAGGCAAATCAGTTATCGCACTTGTCGAGCTGAAGGCGCGCTTTGACGAAGAGGCCAACATTCAGTGGGCTCGCGATTTGGAGCGGGCCGGGGTGCAGGTTGTATTCGGCTTTATTGAACTTAAAACTCACGCCAAAGTCTCCATGGTGGTGCGCCGCGAAGGCGGCAACATGCGCAGCTATGTGCATTTTGGTACTGGTAACTATCATCCTATTACGGCCAAAGTTTATACCGATTTATCTTTCTTTACCTGTGACCCAGCATTGGCACGTGATGCAGCACGGTTGTTTAATTTTATTTCAGGCTATGCTCCGCCTGATGATTTGGAAAAGATTTCACTTTCGCCGATCAGTCTCAAGCCAACATTACTTAAGAATATTGAAGCAGAAATTGAACATTCAAAAGTGGGCAAGCCCGCAGAAATTTGGGTGAAATTAAATTCTTTGGTCGACCCTGAAATCATCGATGCACTATATGAAGCCAGCCGTGCTGGTGTGAAAGTTGAATTGGTTGTGCGTGGCATATGCTGCCTGCGCTCTGGCGTTCCGGGGCTTTCCGAAAATATTCGCGTAAAAAGTATCGTTGGCCGTTTCCTCGAACACTCACGCATCGTGTGCTTCGGCGCAGGCCACGGACTGCCGCATCCAAAGGCAAAAGTGTATATTGGTTCAGCCGACTGGATGCCAAGAAACCTTCATAGACGTGTTGAAACATTGATCCCAATTGAGAACCCAACGGTACATGAGCAAATCCTCGACCAAATCATGGTAGCAAATTTTCGTGACAATCAGCAAAGTTGGGATTTATTGCCTGACGGCACTTCTCTTCGCTATGTTCCGGCAAAGGACGAAGAATTATTCAATGCGCACCAGTTTTTCATGGAAAATCCTTCACTCTCTGGACGTGGCAGTTCTTTGAGCGGTAAACTGCCGTCGGAACAATCAAGCACCAAGAAGAAAGCAGCCCGCCCCAAGTGAAATGGTATGATGGTTTTAGAACAGTCCCTCCTAGCTACCGTCCAGTAGCTGTGGTCGATATTGGCTCGAACTCTGTGCGTCTGGTCGTCTATGATGGATTGCGCAGATCTCCTTCACCCATATTTAATGAGAAAATTCTATGCGGCCTCGGCAAGGGTGTTGCCATTACCGGACGGTTAAATGAAGCAGCCATTGCGCGAGCCTTGCAAGAACTAAGACGCTTCAGGACATTGGTAAAACAGATTGGCGTCAAGGAAATCTATGCCGTTGCAACCGCTGCTGCACGCGAAGCCAAAAATGGCGCAGAGTTCATTGACCTCGCAGAGAAGGCATTGGGCGCTGGCATCAATGTTTTAACCGGAAAAGAAGAAGCGCGTTATGCGGCTTTGGGAGTTATTGCGGGTATACCAGAAGCAGATGGCATTGCCGGAGATTTGGGCGGCGGCTCGCTAGAGCTTGTTGATCTTCACGATGGAAAACTGCACGACGGTATCACTTTGCCGATTGGCCCGCTGCGCTTGATAGATTTATCTGGTGGGTCAATCGAACGCGCCACCCACATTGTTGACGAGTATTTAGAGAAAGCGGAGATTTTAAAACATCTTCACGGCCGCAGCTTTTATGCCGTTGGTGGAACGTGGCGTAACCTCGCGCGTATTCATATGGCCCAGTCACAATATCCGCTTCACGTACTTCACCATTATATGATGACTGGCCAGCAAGCGGCAGCCATTTCTGATCTGGTTTCAGGCCTTACAACTTCGTCGTTAAAAGATGTGAAGGACATGTCGAAGTCACGCGTCGAAACCATGCCGTTCGGCGCTTTGGTGCTCAACCGTTTGCTGCATTACGGCAAAGCCAAAGACGTGACAGTATCGGTTTACGGCGTGCGAGAAGGACTTCTTTATTCAAAGCTGCCACGTCGTAAGATGCAATCTGATGCATTGCTTGCTTCGTGTTGGGATTACGCAAGGCGTTATGCGCGCTCGCCTGCCCATGAGCTCGAGCTTTGCGATTGGACAGATCAACTTTTTGGTAAAGGCAAGCTTGAGGAAAATGAGGAAGAGACTCGCTTGCGTTATGCCTCTTGTCTTTTGGCCGATATTGGTTGGCGCGCCCACCCGGACTATCGCGCCGATCGTTCACTCGGGATGATTTCGCAAGCTGCTTTTGTTGGGGTCGATCATCCAGGCCGCGTATTTTTGGCGCTAACGGTGTTCTATCGTTATGAAGGCGAAACGATGAAAGACGACCTGACAAGGTTGCTTGATGAGCGCCATATTGAGCGGGCTCATTTACTGAGTTCAATTTTTCGTTTGGCCTATATCTTGTCAGCAGCCATGCCTGGAATGTTGCCGAAAATCGGTTTGAAGTTGGGTGAAAACAAAACTTTGCAATTAACGATCCCCAAGAAGATCAAGGATCTGATGGGCGAGCGCGTCGAGAAACGTCTTGCAGGCTTGGCGTTCGAAATTGGACGGACGCCAAAAGTGCTGATTGAGTAATTAAGCAACAGGCTTTGTGTAGATCATCGTTTTATCATCGCTATAAGCTTTCTTCCATCCCATCTGCTCGAGATAACCGTTACGGAGATCATCGACAGGTAGAAGCGTCCATGTAATTTGGTGTTTTTCAATTAAATCTTTGAAAAGCTTTGCACCATCGTGCTTTCCTGAGTTGATGTATTCGGGGAAAAAGTCACCGGTGAAAAGTTGCTCCGCACGGCCATCGACAAATGTCTTGATGCCGTGGAATATCAGGCTTCCACCATAGCGATATTCATTGAACACATTGCCTTCCAGATGATTGGCAACGGCAAAAGCTATCGGCCGTTCAGCTGCTGTATCTTCCGGTGGTGCTGGCATTTTGGTTTGCAGGAACAAAAAGCCCGCGATCACCGTCCCCACACTGATCAAAGCGGCCAAAGGTATGAATCGTTTTGAAGCAAAGCGTTCCAATACATCACGCGGGCGGCCCAACCACTTTGTAAGCGACACCTCGGGAAAACGTTCGGCAATATGAGGTGCTACAACAATTGGAAGTAGCAGGAAGAAGATATAGACAAATCTCACATGGGTTAACATCATGTGCAGCATAAATACGATGAACAGTGTTTTGGCCCAACCGAGTTTCAACCGTACGCCGATCAAAGCGGCAATTGCAGCGAGGGTGAAATATTCGATCAAGAAATCATCTTGCGAATTAAGCGGCATCCATTCCACGATATAAGCCATAGCTTTGTTGGTGGCCATCATCGTGGCACCAATGCGAATGGGTTCATAACCATAAGGGTGAACCATTGCGGCGAGAGGGCAAAGTACCAAGAAAACGCACCACTTGATGAGAAGCGGTTTGTCAGTGAAGCGAATATTTTCGAGTAGATGCAAAAATGCAAAGCCAGCAATCACGAAGCTGAGTGTGAAGCTGCCATGAAGGTTCGCCCAGAGTGCGACCAATCCCAAAAGCCAAAACTGTGGAGCTTGTTTTGCTTCGGCGGCGCGAAATAGGCGTGCCGTGAAATATGCTGCAATCGGCATGGTGAATACATGGGGACGGGCAAGAACGACGGGGCTTAACATAATGGTTAAAAATATGGCTGAAAAACCAGCCATTGTGGGTTGCAGAAATTGGGCAAGTTGACGATAGAGCAAAAGTACAGCCCAAACGGACACGACAGACGTTGCGATCAGCACACCGTTCCATCCTCCAAATCTATAGGACAGGGCGAGCAGGACTTCTGATAACCATTCTTTGGACACAAAAGGCTTGCCAGCAAAGCTGTGAGAATAAGTATCGACCGTAGGCAGATGGCCAGATGAGATAATGTCGCTTCCCAATTTAACATGCCAGAATGTATCTGGATCACCCAACACCCGCGCATAATCAATCATATAGGTTCTGCCAATAAGGACGAATATCAACATTCCCAGAAGGATGGCAAATCGGTAGGCGTGGGTGGAAGTTTCAGGCATTCAAGTCCCCAAAAAGAATTCGATTGGGATGACTTCTCGCAGATAGGGTTTAACTGGGCCTTAACCGCGCCTGATTAATACAGCTCGGCCATTTTCCATGCCGATACAGGCTTTGCCGTGCTTAATATCGAGCGCCATGTTTCCGAACACTTCGCGCCGCCAACCGTGAAGCAAAGGCACATTGGCATTGTCATCTATGGCAACAGCATCAATTTCAGAGGCGCTTGCTAAAAGCTTTGGAGCAACGTTTTCAGTTTCACAGGCAACCTTAAGTGCGAGCTTCAGCACTTCTGCGGCGGCTTGTTGTGCGGCTGACATTTCATCACCACGACCTTTAAAGTCTGGTATGCTTTTAGGATCACGCGCCAAGCCATGAGCCACAGCCTTGAGGATGGCTGCTCCCATTGATGAATTGGCAGTACCTTTTGACACAAGGCGAAGTTCATTAATTGATTCAGGCTTTTGCGGCATTTGAATCGCAATTTCTGCCAATGCTTCATCTTTCAAGATGCGCCCTCGCGGAACATTTCGCGATTGTGCCTCACGCTCACGCCACGCTGCAATCGACATCAACACACCGAACTGCTTCTTATTTTGTATACGCGCTTTGATGCGCTTGTAGCTTTCTTCTGGCTCCACGCGGTAAGTTTCCGGTGAAGTGAGCGTTTCAATCTCATCGTCCAACCAACCTTCGCGGCCAGTCTCGTGAAGCATGGCTTGTAGCTTTTCATAAACCACACGCAAATGTGTTACGTCTGAAACCGCATAGAGAGCTTGTTTTGAAGTGAGCGGCCTGCGCGACCAGTCTGTAAACTGCGAAGACTTATCAATCGAAGCGCCCACCAGTTTGCGAACAATCGCTTCATATCCCACTTGATCACCAAAACCACAAACCATGGCAGCGATTTGCGTGTCAATGACTGGCGTGGGTACCGCACCCGAAAGTTGGATCAGAATTTCAAAATCCTGCCGCGCGGCGTGGAAGACTTTCAGGACTTGCGGGTTGGCCATCAGTTCGAAGAATGGAGCAAGGTCAATACCCTGTGCCATAGGATCAATCAAAACCGCTTCATCTGCGCCTGCAATTTGAATGAGGCACAGCTTCGGATAATAAGTTGTTTCGCGCAAAAATTCCGTGTCGACCGTGATGAATTTTTCCGACGCCATGCGATGGCAAAACGCGGCGAGGTCTTGCGTGGTTTCAAGTGTGACCACGGTATGCGGGGCAGGGGTGCTTACATCTACTTTTAACATTATGCGAACACCCTGTTGAAAATCGTATCAACATGCTTGGTATGATAGCCAAGATCAAACAAGGCTTCGAGTTCACTTGGTTTCATGACGGCGCTCACTTCCTCATCAGCCTTTAGCAGATCAAGGAAATTGCCTTCCCCACGCCACACGGGCATAGCATTGCGCTGCACGGCGGAATAACTATCTTCACGGCTCATGCCTTTTTGCGTGAGGGCTAACAGAATGCGTTGCGAGTGAATAAGGCCGCCGAGGCGGTCTAAATTCTTCTGCATGTTTTCAGGATAAACCAGCAGCTTGTCGATCACGCCTGCAAGACGCTTCAAAGCGAAGTCTAAATGCACAGTAGCATCAGGCCCAATGCCGCGCTCAACGGATGAATGTGAAATATCACGCTCATGCCACAGCGCCACGTTTTCCATGGCTGGGGTGACAGCAGAGCGAACGAGCCGCGCAAGGCCGGTTAGGTTTTCTGTGAGCACCGGATTGCGTTTATGCGGCATAGCCGACGAACCTTTTTGGCCAGGTGAGAAATACTCCTCAACTTCCAGCACTTCAGTGCGCTGCAAATGGCGGATTTCTGTGGCGAGGCGTTCTATCGAACTTGCGACTACGCCAAGCACGGCAAAGAACATCGCATGACGATCTCGCGGGATAACTTGAGTTGAGACAGGTTCAGCGCTGAGGCCAAGCTTGTCAGCAACATGTTCTTCAACGGATGGGTCAATATTGGCAAATGTGCCAACAGCACCCGAGATGGCGCAAGTGGCCACGTCTCTACGCGCGACGACAAGTCTTTCGCGAGAACGTTCGAATTCGGCATAAGCAAAAGCCATTTTCAAACCGAAAGTGACGGGCTCGGCATGAATACCATGGCTGCGGCCGATGCAGACGGAATATTTGTGTTCGATCGCGCGCTTTTTGAGGGCAGCCAGTAATTCATCAATATCGGAGATCAAGAGATCAGCGGCGCGAGTGAGTTGGATGTTGAAGCATGTGTCCAACACGTCTGATGATGTCATGCCTTGATGTACGAACCGGGCTTCGGGGCCAACAATTTCCGATAGATGTGTGAGGAAGGCGATCACGTCATGTTTGGTGACGGCTTCGATTTCGTCAATACGTGCCACGTCAAATTTTGCGTCGCGGCCTTTTTCCCAGATTTTGGCAGCGGCTTCCTTTGGAATGGTCCCCATCTCTGCCATACGGTCTGCTGCATGGGCCTCGATGTCGAACCAGATTTTGAAGCGTGTCTCAGGCGACCAGATGTCAGCCATTTGTTTGCGGGAGTAACGAGGGATCATGAAGGGCCTTAAAAATTAAACTTGCCCCATGTAACAAATAATAGACAGGGTTGCGAGTCTTGTTCGGCAGATCAACCAGAACTTTGACAGAATCGTCAAAGCTTAGAAAAGTTGATCGAAAATTGGAGCTTAGGGCGATTTTGACTTTTCCGTGAAAAGTCAAAACGCTCTAAAAAGCCTTAAACGTAACAATTGTAAAAGTGTCACGGATTCCGGCAATCGTCTGCACTTTTTGGGCCACGAAATGGCCGATGTCTTCATTGTCTTGCAGATAGAACTTCACCAGCAAATCAAATTCCCCAGCTGTCGAAAAAATCTCCGAGGCGATTTCTTTGTCGGCGATGGCGGTAGCAACGAGGTAGGATTGGCCAAGTTCACATTTTATCTGGACATAGAAAGCGCGCATAAATTTCACTCAATTGTTGGAAGTCTCGGCGGTATAAACGCCTTGGCTCCATCTATACCACACAAAGCGCGGTGGCTGCACCTCGCCATTTGCATCAAAAGCCAGCGGCCCCAAAACAGTTTCATTGGTTTTTCCAGAGCGCAGATATTCAGCAATGCCTTTGCCATTATGAGCGCCCGTCTGCACTGCAGCTGAAGCATAGAGCTTAACTGCGGCAAAGCTGGGCAGTGTTGCGCCGTCCGCGCTGAAGCCAGCAATTTTTAATGATTCTATCGCTTGCTTCGCTTGGCGTGCCGATTGTGGATCGGTTGCGAATGTAGCACGTGTGTCTTCGCCAGCCTCCTTAGCATTGGCCCAGAATTGATCAGCCAACAGACTGTCGGAGCCATAGAATTCAATAGGTAAACCTTGGCTTTTCAGGGCAGCAGCAATGTTTCCAGCGTCTGATGCCGAGCAAGCAAAGTAAACCGTATCCACGCCATGGAGTTGCAAATCTGTCACGAGGGTTGAGAAGTCTTTAGTATCTGGTTTTATCGTCAGAGCCATTGGGGACTTGCCATAAGCTGTTGTGAAGCGACCTGCGATTGCCTTGCTTGCGGCACTGCCATCATTGATGACTGCGACGATTGATTCTGGTGTCGTCTGTTTAATTCGGCTGGCTGCCAGATCGGCTTGGGCATCATCGCGAGAAGCAAGACGCACCACATTCCAACCGGCACCTTCGGCGATCAAAGGTAGACTAGCGGACGGGCTGATCATTGGGATGTTAGCCGCTTCATAAATCTTGCCAGCAATCAAAGCTGCATTGGAACAGAAATGGCCGATCACCACGGAAGCGCCATTGCTAACAAATGTTTTGGCTAACTCTTCGGCTTTTCGGTTATCGCAGCCGTCATCTCCCAGATCAAGTCTAAGCTGTTCGCCGGAGATGCCACCCTTGGAATTGATCTCGTCAATAGCAGCTTGCGCTCCATGAACCATCTGCTCGCCAAAAATTGCATATTGGCCGCTCATGGGGCCAGCAACGCCGATGGTAATATCGGCGTGGGCAGGGGAAGAAGCTAACGAGACAAACCCCCACATCATCATTCCCGTAAACGCGGGAAGCCAACTTAATGACCAGCGACATAACCTAAGAAAGTTAGCTTCCTGCCTTCGCGCCAATGACGAACTCTTTTCTGGTTTGTTCGAACTCATCTCACGTGACCATCTCCAAAATAAAAAAAGCCTCGCGTGATGTTACTCACGCGAGGCCCGTTCAAGCAAGCCGAAGCTTATTGAATTGTATCATCTTCAGCATAGTTGCCATTGGCAAACTTATACCAAACATACTTTGCATCTTTCACGTCGCCCTTCGCATCGAGTGCAAGATCGCCGAGAACGGTTTTCACAACATTGCCTGCGCGCAACCAGCCCATGATGGCTTTGCTGTCGCTGCCCTTAGTGGCAGTTGCAGCTGCAGCATACATTTGGATCGAAGCATATGTGTAAAGTGTGTAGCCTTCAGGATCATAACCAGCGACCTTGAACTTTGCTACGAGATCTTTCGCGGCTGGGTTTGTGCGTGGTTCTGGTGCGAAAGTGAAAATCATGCCAGAGGCAGCTTCGCCAGCGATGGTCCAGAATTCAACGTTGTTCATTGAATCGCCAGAAAGCATCTGAGCCTTAGAACCTTGTTCGCGCATTTGCTTCAAGATCAAAGCGCCTTCTGGGTGATAACCGCCCATATAGATCGCATCGATGCCAGCATCTTTCATCTTCGAAACGAGAGCTGAATAATCCTTTTCACCGGGATTGATTGACTCAGCCATTGTTTCTTTCAAACCAGCAGCGTTCATTGACATCTTAGTGGCATCAGCAAGGCCTTTGCCGTAGGCTGATTTGTCATCAATGATTGCAACTTTTTTGCCAGCAAAATGCTTGGCCAAGAAGTTACCAGCTACAAGACCTTGCGCATCGTCACGACCGCAAACACGACCCACGTTCCAGCCACCTTCATCGGTGTACTTTGGATTGGTTGAAGCTGGCGAGATTTGAACAATGCCATCTTCTTCGTAAACTTTTGAAGCTGGGATTGATGAGCCTGAGCAGAGATGGCCTGCAACAAACTTAACACCCTTTGAACCCATTTGTTGGGCAACAGCAACAGCCTGCTTTGGATCGCAAGCATCGTCACCGATTTCGAGAACCAGCTTTTCGCCGTTCACGCCGCCGGCAGCGTTGATGTCTGCAACGGCCATTTCAGCGCCGCGCTTATATTGTTCGCCAAGTGCAGCGAGCGAGCCAGTGATTGGGCCCACGGTTGCAATGGTGATATCAGCCAAAGCTGATGTTGCTGTCAAAGCGGCAGCAAAGCTGATCGCAATTCCAGACAAAAGAAGTTTCTTCATGTAGTAGTCTCCCTATAAGTTTTGTGACCAAAAAGTCGATCGGGGTGGAAACCCCTTGGAACGCAGCTTCGCTCAAAGAGGCCGGATTGGAAAGGAAAAAACGACATTCCTTTCAACAATTTTCAATAAATTTATGTCTTGTCTCGCCAAGCGAATGGCCCATTCTTCACGTAGAGCCAAGGATATTTTTCTGTCATCTGGTTAACACGGGTCATTTGGAAGCCAAGCAAAGACAGAACGATGATAACAGCGGTTTGAACGACATAGTAATAGGCTGAACCGAGTGTTTCCTGAAACAGCGCAAAATGCAAAAAACGCAAACCAGCGCCAAAAATCATCATATAAACGACGAGCTGCCACACAGGTTGCCATCCCAGTGCTGTGGCGCGTCCCGCCATGAACGCCGCACCGCCACCGCCAACAACAGTGAGGATCAAAAACACCAAAAAACTACTCTCAGCCAAAAGTGCCATATTAGTGGCCTCCTTCAAGATAGGCCGCGCGAACTTCGGGGCTTTTCAGTAATTCCGCGCCAGTGCCACTCATAGCAATTTTGCCGTTGACCATAACATAAGCTCGGTGCGCCAAGCGGAGTGCGTGAAATGCGTTCTGCTCGACAAGCAGAACAGTGAGGCCTTCTTCTTGATTCAGCTTTTTTATGGCTGCAAAAATTTGTTTAACGATAATGGGCGCCAAACCGAGAGATGGTTCATCCAGAAGCAAGAGGCGAGGGCGGGCCATTAAAGCCCGGCCAATGGCCAGCATTTGCTGCTCACCACCAGAAAGTGTCCCAGCCCTTTGATTGCGGCGTTCTTCCAAACGCGGGAACAGCGCGAACACTTTCACCAAGTCTTCATCAAAGTGCCGCAGCTTATCGACCGTTGCTCCCATTTGCAGATTTTCAAACACACTCATGCGTGGGAAAATGCGGCGACCTTCTGGTGATTGCGCAATGCCAAGATGCACAATTTCATGGGTTGGCATTTGCGTAATGTCTTGGCCGTCAAGGACGATTGTTCCCGAGCGCGCGCGGGGCGTGCCGCAGATGGTCATCATCAGTGTAGATTTGCCAGCACCGTTTGCGCCGATGACTGTGGCGATTTCGCCTTTGTGAACTTCAAAGTCGATGCCTTTTAGAGCCTGAATTTTGCCGTAGAAGGTTTCGACACCTTTACCTCGAAGAAGGATTTCGCTCATTTGCGACCTCCCTTTTTAGCGGCGGCCTTTTTAGCGGCAGCCTTTTTTGCAACAGGTTTCTTAGGGGCCGCGGAAATTTTTGGCATTGTGCGGGTTGAAACATCGGCATGCACCGTCAATCCCTCATTCACCAAATCAGCAACTTTCACATTGCCAATTGCAACTTCATTCTCATCTTCCTCAACACCAAGATACGCGCGAATTACAGCGGGATCATTCTTGATTTCGTTGGGTGTTCCATCAGCAATTTTACGACCATAATCGAGGACCACAATATGATCCGAGATACCCATGACAACGCTCATGTCATGTTCGATCAATAGGATCGCCATGTTGTGATCATCACGAATTGAAAGCAGCAATTTGTTTAGCTCGTCAGACTCGCGCGGGTTTAAACCAGCGGCAGGCTCGTCCAAGCAAAGGAGACGCGGGTTGGTACACATGGCGCGGGCAATTTCAAGGCGGCGTTGCGCACCATAAGGCAAATCACCTGCCGCATCATCGGCACGTTCCGTGAGATTGACTTTATCAAGCCAGTATTTGCATTTTTCGATTGCTTCATTTTCAGCGCGTTTGAAATGACCTGAACCAAAAATGCCGCCAATAGTGAAACCAGAAGCGCGCATCAAAGTGTTGTGCTGCGCCACCATCAAGTTTTCGAGCAATGTCATGCCTGAGAACAAGCGGATATTCTGGAAAGTTCGAGCGACTTTGGCTTTCTGCGTGATGATAAAATCATCCATCCGTTCGAGCAAAAATTCTTTGCCATCAGGATGGCGCAGCTTGATCATGCCTTCAGAGGGCTTATAAAAACCCGTGATGCAATTAAACACCGTGGTTTTCCCAGCTCCGTTTGGGCCGATTAAAGCCGTAATCTGTTTGCGGCCTGCATCGAATGACAAATCACCAATAGCAGTCAAACCACCAAAACGCATGGTGAGGTGCTGAACCTGAAGTTCAGGGTCTTTCGTCCATTGCATCATCAGCCATGTCCCTCGGCAACGAGATCACCGGAGACGGATTTTTTCTCTTTCAAAAATACCGTCGGTTCGCGCTTGGTTACAAACCCGCGCGGACGGAAGCGCATCATCAACACCATGGCCAAACCTACAGCAAGCATGCGAAATTGAATTGGCTCAGTGCCAGATGGCAGCACCGCTTTCATAAAATCCATTTCCCTGAAGAGTTCAAATGAACCCATGATAGCGATGGCTGAAAACACGATGCCAATTTGTGAACCCAAACCGCCGAGAACGACAATGGCCAAAATCAGAGCAGATTCAATATAAACAAACGACTCAGGCGATACGAAACCTTGCCGCGCTGCAAAGAAGCTGCCAGCAAAACCACCAAACATGGCACCAATGGCAAATGCCGTGAGCTTTGTTGTTGTGGTGTTAATGCCGAGCGAACGACAAGCAATTTCATCTTCACGAAGCGCTTCCCACGCCCGGCCGATGGGCAGACGGCGGAGCCTCTTGGTGACAAAATAGGTGATCAATGCCAGTGTCAAAATCACATAATACAGAAAAATGTAAAAATGAATGCGGTTAAATTGAATTCCGAAGAAATCTGAGAAGCTGCCCGGCGCATCTTTGAATGGCAGACCAAAGAATGTGATCTTCGGAACTGAAATACCTTGCGGGCCATTAGTAAATGAAAACCAGTTGACCAACACCAAGCGGATCATTTCACCGAAGGCCAGGGTCACAATCGCAAGATAATCGCCGCGCAATCTGAGAACAGGAAAACCCAAAACGACGCCCCAAGTGGCAGCCAGCAAGCCTGCAACTGGAAGCGTGATGTAGAATGCCCAAGGCAAAATGCCTGTGCCGAACCATTGTGGAAAATATACTGTTGAGAGCAGGGCATAAGCATAAGCACCCACCGCGTAGAACGCGACGTAGCCAAGATCGAGAAGGCCAGCGAGACCAACAACGACGTTTAATCCCCAACCAAGCATAATATAAATCAGAATATAGACTGCCAAATCCATCACTCGCTTATCCCAGATGGGATGAAAGAATGTGAAAACCGGAAAGCACAGTGCGAATATCAAAAGCCCAGGTGCAATATATTTGGCTATGGTTTCAGAAACCGAAACGGTTTTCAGGGCCGAAGCGGCAGTGGATTTTGAAGCAGCCGATGGCGCTTTGTGCCAAACAAAAAGATGAAGAAACAGCCGCACTCCCACAACGATTCCAGTGAGCGCAAACGCCATTCCAAAGCGATAAACAATCGATATAACGCCTTGGCCAATGACCGTCTTCATCGCCACAATTGGGATCAAGATGAGAAGCGTAATCACAGCCGTACTGATCAGATCCTTGGCCAAGGCTGAACTCGTGAGAGCCTTGCCGTCATCTGAAGTCGAATTATTTTTAGGTGCAACTGACATGGTTAGATCTTTTCCACTTCAGGTTTGCCAAGCAGGCCTTGCGGCATGAATATCAGCACCATCACCAAAACTGTAAATGCAGCTACATCTTTATATTCGACTGAGAAATAAGCCGACCACATCACTTCGATCATGCCAATCACTAAGCCACCCAGCATAGCACCAGGAATTGATCCAATGCCGCCGAGCACGGCAGCTGTGAATGCTTTGATGCCAGCCAAAAAGCCAATGAAGAAATCGGTTACGTTGTAATAAAGAAGGAACATCAAACCAGCAAAAGCCGCCAAACAGGCGCCCAAGATAAATGTAATTGAAATTGTCCGGTCAACATTGATACCCAGAAGCGAAGCCATTTTGGTATCTTGCTCGCAAGCACGTTGGGCGCGGCCGAGCGCAGTACGTTGAATGAGCATTGTGAAAACCGTCATTAATATCAAAGTCGAAACAATGATCATAATTTGCATATTTGAAATCTTCACTGTGAATTCACCACCCTCTGCCACAGTACGGTGCATCAATTCATAGCCACCACTGATGAGCGGTTGCATGGGCTTAGGGCGGCCTTCCTGCGCAATTCTGACGAATTCCTGAAGCACAATGGACATGCCGATGGCCGATATGAGTGGGGCCAAACGAAACGAGCCGCGCAAAGGCCGATAAGCCACGCGCTCAATCGTCCAATTGTAGACTGAAGCAATCAGCATGGCGATAACCACAACCAGCGCCAAAGCAAAAATGATCATGAATGCTCCGCTGCCGCCGGTCACGCCGAGCGCAAGCAAAACAATGAAAGACACCATTGAGCCAACCATAAACACATCGCCATGGGCGAAGTTAATCATGCCAATAATGCCGTAAACCATCGTGTAACCGATGGCGATAAGCCCGTAGATTGAACCGAGCGTAAGCCCGTTAATCAGCTGCTGGAGAAAATACTCCAAGTCGCCCCCCTAATGTTTGACGCGTTACTTCCAAAATCTCAGCTCTAATGGCCAAGCTTGGAAACTGCTTTAAACAAGCAAAACAATAAATACAAGTGTGACAATGCCATGTGTTAACGACTTATCGCACCGCAACATTGAATGTTGACAAATCATAATTCGAGCTATATCAGTTGAGCATATATCAATTTGGCATATAGCAAATGAACATAAGAACACTTTGCCTAGGGATTCTCTCGTTTCAGGAAGCATCCGGTTACGAGATTAAGAAAGAAATTGAGGAAGGCATGTTTAGCCACTTCATCGACGCAAGTTATGGTTCGATTTACCCGGCTCTAAGCCAACTCAATGCTGAAGGCTTGGTAACCGTGCGCGCAGAAGAACAAACTGGCAGACCTGATAAGAAAGTTTATTCAGTGACAGATGCAGGCCGCGCGGCGTTGGCCAAGGGACTTTTAGTGATCCCTGCGCGTGACAAGTATAAGTCAGAGTTTTTATTTGAAATGCTGTTCAAAAATATGTTGCCAGATGCCCATATCAGGCTTGCAATCGAAAAGCAGCTTCATGATCTACGAGAGGATCTGAGCCGTATGGCTGAATGTCGGGCTGAAGGGCAAACCAATGAAGGTTCCGAATTCATTATGGGGTACGGCGAAGCGGTTTTGACTGCTGGCGCGAAGTATCTCGAAGCAAAAATTGCGGAATTGCAGCCAAATATAAAATTGGCGGCTGAATGATATGAAAATAAAAATACCAGATGAAACAGGGAAGACAGGCAACATGAAGAACTTCATTTCAGCGTTATTTTTGGCAACCGCTTTATCCTCAACCGCGATGACTGCAACCGTTCGTGCCGATGATGCCGCTGTAGCGCCTGCAAAAACCGATGCTGGAAATCCCGTCGTGACTGTGTTCCTCGCGCAGAAAAAGCCAATCGCTGCGAATTTGATTGTAACTGGAAGTTTCGCCGCAGGAGAATTGGTGCTGGTCACGCCACAAGTTGAGGGCTTAGCTATTACCGATATACTGGCGGAAGAGGGCGATACGGTTAAAAAGGATCAAGTCTTAGCAAGACTGTCATCATCGTCGATAGACATTAAGATCCTGCAAACCCAAGCCAACATTGCTAAGAATGACACTTCAGTTAAGCAATCTATGAACCAGATCGAACAAGCAAAGATCAACAATGATCGTGCACAGTCTGATTTAAATCGCACAAAAAAGCTTCGTTCAACTGGTGTGGCAACAGTAGAACAATTTGATCAAAGACAAGCGGCTGCCGATTTGACCAGCATGCAATCTCAAGCCGCAGAGCTTGCGCTTGAAAGTTCCAAGGCAGATCGCTTGGGCCTCGATGCGCAAATGCAAGATTTGCAACTGCAAAAAAGCCGCACTGAAATTAAAGCACCGATAGATGGTTTTGTAAGCCGCAGAACGGCGCAAATTGGTGGCATTGCTTCAGCCGCAAAGGATGCGATGTTTAACATTGTTGCAAACAGCACGATGAAGCTTTTGGCCGAAGTGGCCGAGTCAGATCTACCCAAAGTCCAGATTGGACAGAAGGCCACGATTGTTGTGAACGGAATGGCCAAACCCATTCAAGGTGTGGTGAAATTGATTTCGCCCGAAGTTAATGAGACCACGCGCATTGGCATTGCCCATATTCGCGTTGAGGAGGGAACCAAAATTCCTCTCGGCAGTTTTGGTCGCGCAACAATTGCACTTGCCGCTTCTGATGGCGTTGTGCTGCCGCTCACTGCAGTGACATTTGGTGAAGATGGCCCAACAGTGCAGATTGTCGAAAACAGTAAGGTCAGTGTTCGTAAAGTGATCACTGGTCTGGTCAGCACATCTGAAATCGAAATTACCGATGGTTTGAAAGAAGGCGAATCTGTTGTTGCACGCGCGGGCACTTTTGTGCGCGATGGTGACACGGTGACGGCCGTAAAACTTTCAGACGCAGCGCAATAAGGATCGCAAATTATGAATTTTAATTTTTCGGCCTGGTCGATCAGGAATCCTATTCCGTCTATCGTTCTTTTTATCGTGTTGGTCATGTTGGGAGTGCAAAGCTTTCGTGCTTTGCCGATTACACGTTTTCCGAATATCGACGTGCCAGTTATTGCCATTTCGGTGTCGCAAGGCGGTGCTACACCCGTAGAACTTGAAGCGCAGGTGACAAAGCCAATTGAAGATGCTGTGGCAGCTGTAAATGGCGTGAAGCACATCACTTCAACTTTGACAGATGGCGTTTCAACCACGGCCATCGAATTCCGCATGGAAAAGCAGACGGATGAAGCGTTGCAGGAAACAAAGGACGCCGTTGCAAAGATTCGCGGCACATTGCCAAGTTCAATTGACGAACCTGTGATTCAGAAGATCGATGTTGAAGGTCAATCAATTCAAACTTTTGCAGCAACCGCACCCGGTATGACACTGGAGCAGCTGTCTTGGTATATCGACGATGTAGTGTTGCGCGAATTGCGCGGACTTTCAGGTGTTGGTCGTGTCGAGCGTTATGGCGGTGTACAGCGCCAAATCAATGTTGATCTTGATCCCGCAAAACTTCAGTCTCTCGGTGTAACTGCAGCGTCTGTGAACGCCCAGCTTGCGGCCGTAAATACAGACCAAGGTGGCGGCCGCAGTGATATTGGTGGCAGTGAGCAGGCGATACGCACGATCGGTGGCGCCCGGTCTATTGAGCAATTGGGTGCAACCAAAATTGCATTGCCCAATGGCACAGTTGTTCGCCTGGATAATCTTGCAAAAATAACTGATGCCTACGAAGAGCCTCGTTCTTTCGCGCGCTATAATGGCAACCAAGTTGTTACGTTCTCGGTGTTCCGCGCCAAAGGCTCGAGCGCTACCGCTGTGGGTGACAAAGTCACTGCGGCAATTGAAAAATTAGGTCAGTCTGGCAAGGGCGTGAAATACACACTTGTCGATGATACCGTGCATTATATCTACGGCAACTACACCGCCGCAATGGAAACGTTGATTGAAGGTGCAGTGCTCGCCGTTTTAGTTGTGTTACTGTTCTTGCGCGACTGGCGTGCAACGTTGATTTCAGCAATCTCGCTGCCTCTGTCAGCCATACCCGCCTTCTGGGCCATGAGTTTGATGGGCTTCTCACTCAACCTCGTCTCATTCCTTGGCATCACATTGGCAACGGGTATTTTGGTTGACGATGCGATTGTGGAAATTGAAAATATCGCGCGCCACATGCGCATGGGCAAATCGCCTTATCGCGCAGCCCTCGAAGCTGCCGACGAAATCGGCCTTGCAGTTATAGCAATTACATTCACAATTGTTGCTGTGTTTGTGCCCGTTTCATTTATGGACGGCGTTCCGGGCCAATATTTCCGTCAATTTGGTTTGACAGTTGCTGTCGCTGTGTTGTTCTCACTGCTTGTTGCACGGCTCATAACGCCGATGCTTGCCGCCTACTTCCTGCGCAACCATGGTCACCCAGAGGAAGAACCTGGTCTCTTCTCGCGAGCCTACAGTAAGTTCCTGTATTTCACCAACTGGGGACCTACAATAAAACGCACACGCACGAACATTGAGACAGGTGAAGACTATGTGAAAACATCGCGTCCTAGGATCATGAGTTATGTGACAGTAGTGGTCGCAGGTTTGGTGCTATTTGGCTCAGTATCTCTGATCAAATTACTACCAACTGGCTTCATTCCACCCGGTGATGAATCAAGGTTTGTGCTGTCAGTGGAGCTGCCTCCTGGGTCGACGTTGAACCAAACTTTAGTTAAGACCGAAGAGCTTGCTGGCATCATTGGCAAACATCCAGAAGTAGCAAACGTGTTTGTTCTGGGGGGTTCATCACCGACAGGCAACGTGGAACCACGTCAAGCTTCGATGTTTATATCTTTGAAAAAGAAAGCTGATGGATTGGTTCCCGGTGTTCTCAATCCAATCATTCGCGGACTTAACAAAATATCTCCCGTGAGCATTCCAACTTTTCCCACGACGGGTCGGATAAAACCACAAATTTTAGTCGAAGACGAAATTTATAAATCTGTTGGTAATGTTGCGGATGCGAGGTTCTGGAAAGTAAATGATCGGGGCGCGCGGGACATCCAATATGACATGCTTTCGAACGACCCCGTTGCTTTGACAGAAGCGGTTGCTAAACTGGAAGGCGCGTTGCGAAAAGAGCCAACGCTCCGTTCAATCGCTGCCGAAGGCGCGCTTAATCGTCCTGAAATAAGAGTAACACCAAAACTCGACGAAGCGGCAAAGCTTGGTATCACATCGCAGCAAATCAGCCAGGCCTTGCGCGTGGCAACGATCGGCGACTTTGGTCCGTTGTTGGCCAAGTATAATGCTGGTGATCGTCTAATACCGATCCGTGTGCAAATTCCAGTTTCCGCGCGCGGCAGTTTCCAAGAGCTAACGGGCCTGAAGATCATGAATGCCAAGGGCGAGTCTGTTCCAATTTCAACAGTTGCCAACATTGAATTCAGCCAAGGGCCAGCTTCTGTCACCCGTCATGACCGTCAACGTTGGGCGAAGATTGGTGCTGATCTTCAACCCGGTGTTGAACTTGGTGATGGTCAGAAGAAGTTTGAAGAGGTTGCAAAATCGATGAGTTTGCCAAAGTCGGTCGTGTTTACGGCTGGCGGTGACTCGGAAGTGCAGGGCGAAATCTTTGCGAGCTTCGGTAAGGCAGCGTTGCTCGGCGTGGTGATCATGCTCGGAATTCTGATTTTGTTGCTTGGTAATTTCTTCCAGCCCTTCGCAATTGTGTTTGCGTTGCCGCTTTCAATCGGCGGCGTGGTTGCAGCACTTTTAGCCACCAATCAGGCGCTCTCTATGCCTGTGATCATCGGCATGTTGATGTTGATGGGCATTGTGGCCAAAAACGGCATCATGCTCGTTGACTTTGCTGTCGAACGCGTGAAGCACGGTATGGAACGTGTGGATGCGATTGTTGATGCAGGTCATAAGCGTGCCCGGCCTATCATCATGACAACACTGGCCATGGGTGCAGGCATGGTGCCATCGGCAATCGGCATTGGTGAAGGTGGCGAATTCCGCGCTCCTATGGCCACAGCGGTGATTGGTGGTTTGATAGCTTCGACCATTCTGAGCCTCGTATTTGTTCCATCATTTTATATCGTGATGGATGACGTGGCGAAATTCTTCGCGTGGTTGTTTGGTCGATTTGTTGGTGCAACTGATGAAGCACCTGTGGTCGATCACACATTGGAAGTTGTAAAGTCCGAAATGGCTAAAACCACAGCTGCCATTGAACATCTTGATGAACGCATAGACCAAGTTGAAGCTGAAGTGGCAACCAAAGTGCCAGCGATGAAAAAGACAAAGCTGACGCTCGCCGCAGAGTAAAACGCAGACATTCCTCCCCTGAAGCAGGGGGAGGAATAGCTATATGAGCTCGCTCAAACCCTGCGAAATACGCGTCAGAGCCTTTTTCAAATCTGCTTCCGATGCAGCAAATGATAGACGCACCGATCCCGGTGTGCCGAATGCTGTGCCCGGTACAATGGAAACAGCATGCTTTTCGAGCAGCCAATCACAAAGCTGATCAGTGGTTTCAATAACATGATTGCCAGCGCGTTTTCCCAAGAACGTTGAGACATCGGGAAACGCATAGAACGTACCCGGAATATCGGCGATTTCTACACCATCAATCGCCCGCAATCCCTTCAAAACTAAATCACGCCGTGATTGATACTGCACCCGCATTTTCTCGACGTCATCGCGCGGGCCTCTGAGCGCAGTGATTGCTGCACGCTGCACAAACTGATTTGCACCTGCGCTGACTACACTTTGCATCCGCCCCATGGCATTTGCGATTGGCTCGGGCGCAGCAGCATACCCAAGGCGCCAGCCCGTCATAGCAAAGCCTTTTGAAAAACCATTCAAAGTAATGGTGCGCTCCAACATGCCGGGCAGCGACCCGAACGAAACCATCTCGCCATCAAACAAAATATATTCGTAAATCTCGTCCGAGAGCACCATGCACTTTGGGTGGGCGCGCACCAAAGCGGCAATCTCTTCAAGCTCGAGCCGAGTCCATACAGCACCTGTGGGATTACACGGAGAATTGAGAATGATCAGTTTAGTTTTTGGAGTAACTGCCGCTGCAATGCGGGCAACGGGAACTTTATAGCCCTCTTCAACGTTCGACTGCAGAACAACAGGTGTGCCTTGCGCAAATTTGACCGAACCCTCATAGGAAACCCAATAAGGTGCCAGAATTATCACCTCGTCGTCTGGCCCAATCAAAGACAATATAGCATTGTTGATCGCTTGTTTGGTGCCATTGGCCAAAACAATTTCACTGGGTCTATAATTCAGACCGTTCTCTGCGAGAAGTTTTTCAGCGATGGCTTCGCGCAACTCTGGAATTCCGGCAACCGGCGAGTAATGTGTGAGGCCCTGATCCATCGCATCTTTTGCGGCGTCACGTATATTAAGCGGCGTGTTAAAATCCGGCTCGCCAATGGTCAGCGCCACAATATCATGGCCAAGGGCACGAAGCTCCCGCGTGCGCTGTGACATACGGATAATTGCCCCTTCGTCAGCGGCATTGGCACGAGGCGAGAGTATGGCGGAGTGATCAAATTTAATTGTCATAATAACCAAAAGCTATGCCAGCTTATGCTTGCCGCGTCGAGGTCATCCGGACTAAAACGGATTTTTTAGTGAGGCTATATGAATCGTATCGTTATGTTAGTTCCTATTGCGCTTTTTGTGGCTGGCTGTTCTCAATCATCGTCGGGCGTACGCATTACCCAGGGTTTACCTCAAGCTTCGCCCGCGATTGTTCAAGCAGCGCCGAAATCTGAACCTGTGTTTTATAATGGTAAGGTCTATCAAATCAATTTCGCACCAGATCCATCAGGAGGCTACGCCATGGCTGTTTCAGGAATGTCAGCGGCCCAACAAAAAGACGCTGTAGCTGTCTCCACATCGTCATTGCGCCAATTTGCTTGTAAAGAAAAGCAAAACGGCAAACTTCTAACCCAACCGATTTATAGCGACAGCAAATGGCGCATGACCGCACATTGCGTTTAAACTTGAGGTTCATCCATGATATTAGACCGCGTCATAAAAACATTGATCCACAAAGGTGATCTGACAGTCACCGACTGGAATGGCAAGACCAAGCGTTATGGCGATGGGACAACCCCCAAAGCCCACGTAAAATTTCACAGTCGTGCAGCCGCCCTAAAAGTGGCATTAGATCCTGATTTACATTTGGGTGAAGTGATTACAGATGGCGAACTGACTGTTGAGCAGGGCAGTATCCGCGATTTTATTTTGCTACTCATGCAAAATGTAGGCACCGGGCAAACCAACCACCCACTCCACCGTGTCGCTTATCGCGCTCGTTTGCTGCTTCGCCGTGTCTATCAGCATAACCCCGTAGGAAAAGCTGAAAAAAATATCACTCACCATTATGATATCAATGGCGAGATCTACGATTTATTCTTGGACAAGGATCGCCAATATTCCTGCGCTTTTTATGAAACTGAAGATGCTACGCTTGAGGAAGCCCAACTCGCCAAGAAACGCCACCTTGCAGCAAAGCTTGGCATCAAACCGGGGATGAAGGTTTTAGATATCGGCTCCGGTTGGGGTGGCATGGGACTCTATCTCGCGCAATATTGTGGCGCGGAAGTAACGGGCGTCACGCTCTCTCACGAACAGCATGAACTCAGCAACAAGCGTGCCGCTGAAATGGGACTAGAAAAACAGGCGCGTTTTCTCTTGAAAGATTACCGTGCGCTTGATGAGCAGTTCGACCGCATCGTTTCAGTGGGCATGTTTGAACATGTAGGAGTAGGCCATTATGCAGAATTTTTCAAAAAAATTGCCACCCTGCTGAAACCAGATGGTGCAGCAGTGCTGCACTCTATCAATCGCGCCGATGGCCCTGGAATCACCGGCGCGTGGATACAAAAATACATTTTTCCTGGTGGCTATGTGCCATCGCTCTCCGAAACAATTCCTCATATGGAGCGGGAAAAACTTTATATCACTGACATCGAAATTCTGCGCATGCACTATGCCCGAACATTGAAAGAGTGGGGAAGGCGCTTTACAGCCAACCACAAGCGGGCGGCCGAAATCTATGATGAGCGCTTTTGCCGGATGTGGGACTTCTATTTGGCGGGTTCGGAGGGTTCTTTCCTTTATGCCGAGATGAACAATTTCCAAATCCAGTTCAGCAAAAACCAACACGCTTTGCCTTACACCCGCAATTACATTGAGGCCGAAGAAGAGAGACTACGCAAGTTAGAGAAGAGCTAAGTGAAAAGGCTTAATGCCAATTAGCGATCTAAACTTTCAAATTCTTGCCCTTGACGGAACTTCGTGCTTAAATAGGCGTTAATTCTTTAGCTTTGATATGCTTGAGGTTTAGAATGGTCCTAGAACGCATTCTTTCGTCTCTGGTAAAACACGGAAACCTGATCGTTACAGACTGGAACGGTCATATACGCAGCTATGGTGACGGCACCCACCCAACATCCCATATTAAATTTGAGTCAGCGGCCGCTGCGCGCCGGATGGCGATTGATCCTGATCTCTATATTGGTGAGAGCTATATGGATGGAAGCCTTCAAATTTTGGAGGGAACGATCGCCGATTTTATCGACTTAACAATGAAAAATGTTGGCACAACAAATTACCATCCTGTGCATCGTGCCTTGGACAGAGCCCGCGTGGCGTTACGCCGCATTCACCAACATAATCCCGTGGGCAAAGCGAAAGCGAATGTTGCCCATCATTATGATCTTTCTGGTGCGATTTATGATCTATTTTTGGACCGAGATCGACAATATTCTTGTGCATATTTCGAAACTAAAAATTCAACTTTAGAAGACGCCCAGCTTGCAAAGAAACGCCATCTTGCAGCCAAGCTCAATATCAAGCCTGGCATGAAAGTCCTGGATATTGGTTCGGGTTGGGGCGGCCTAGGCCTTTACCTTGCAGAAGTTTGTGGTGCGGAAGTCACGGGCGTCACTTTATCGGAAGAGCAGTTCAAGCTTTCAAACGAACGCGCCCACCAACGTGGCATTAAGGGCCACACGCAGTTTTTGCTCAAAGACTACCGTGAACTCGAAGGCCCGTTTGACCGCGTCGTTTCGGTTGGCATGTTCGAGCATGTTGGAATAGGCCATTTTCCGGAATTCTTTGGTAAGGTTGCTTCCTTATTAAAAAATGATGGTGCAGCGGTTTTGCATTCCATCAACCGCTCAAATGGCCCAGGTGCAACCAGTGCATGGATCAAGAAATATATTTTCCCCGGTGGATATGTTCCAGCACTCTCGGAGGTTCTGCCTCATATTGAGCACGCAGGGCTCTACGTCACTGATATCGAAATTCTACGTTTGCACTATGCGGAAACATTGAAGGAATGGGGCCATCGCTTTGCAGCCAATCGTACCAAGGCCGCAGAAATTTATGACGAACGCTTCTGTCGCATGTGGGAATTCTATTTAGCAGCCTCCGAAATGGCATTCCGCTATGCGGGCATGAACAATTTCCAAATTCAGTTCGGTAAAGATCAAAGCGTGTTGCCGCTGACGCGCGATTATATTCACGACCAAGAAAATCGTTTGCGGAAGCTTGAAGCAAAGACGCCATTGCTAAAAATGGTGGGCAAGTGACGCACTAATTGAACCGCCGATCCACCCAATCCCGTGTGCGAAACCAATAGCCAATAAACGGCAGGAACCAAGTTGATCCCGTGTAAAGTGGATGCGATGGAAATTCGGATTGGTCATATGCGCAGACTCTATTGACCTTGCCCAAAATTTTGCGTGCGGTTTGATGTCCAAGATAACTCATCATCGCAACGCCCGACCCATTGCAGCCAAGCGCATAATGCAGTCCATCGAACTTGCCCATATGCGGAAGCTCGTCAAGTGTAAAAGCCACATTGCCCGTCCATGAATGAGTAATTTTCGTGCCATTTAATAGTGGAAAACGATCAATCATAAACTGATAGAGCAGGGGTGCTGTCGTCACCGGATCAGTATGACCAAACTTGGCACGGCCGCCAAACACCAAGCGCTTGCCATTAGGCGACATGCGGTAATAGGTCAGCACGCGGCGCGTATCAGCAAAGCTTCTGTTGCGTGGCGAAAGTGACGCTGCTAACTCGGGCGGCAATTCTTCCGTTGCGATGATATATGAACCCACCGGAACGACTCGGCGTTTAAGCTCTGGCGTCACCCCACCTGTATAACCATTCGTCGCGATAATCACCTCTCCAGCGCGGACCACACCGCGCGGCGTGGTCAAAGCCCAGCTGGTATCTGCATTTTGGGAGAGCCCCGTTACCTCAGTGTTTGAAGCAATCAAAACTCCGGCCTTCAATGCCAAATCGAGTAAAGCCTTATAATAAAGTGCAGGCTGCAAATGCGCCGCGCGCCCGACCACCATGCCTCCAAAATAATAATCTGATCCAATCTCAGCGCGCTGGGCCTCACGTGGCACAATGTAGGAATCCGAATGCGCTTCGGCATTCAGAAAGGCCACCTTCTTTGCCATGTCATCAAAGTGGCTTTGGCACCATGCACCCAGAAAATATCCGCGTTTGTGCCAGCCACATTCAATCTTCTCATGCTCAATCAAATTTTCGATGTGCGAAAACGCGTCCGCTGCATCATTTAAAAATGGCGCGGCCTGATCGGGAGGCATGGGCTTAGACATATAGCGCTTGCCAACATTCACACCACCCGAAACCATGCCACCATTGCGCGTCGATGCCCCAAAGCCAGGTTCAGCCGCATCAAGAACGAGAACGTCCACGCCCTGTCTCGCTAATTCCAAAGCCGCTGATAGTCCCGTGTAACCCGCCCCAACAATTGCCACACGAACATCGCGAGGCAGTGCAATTTGCGGTAAGGCTTGCGGCGTGTAGTCTTCCCACCAAAAAGGGGAAGCTTTGAATTCTTTGTGAAAAATCGCCTTATTCATGATATTTTTGTATACATCAAAGTCCCAATTTGCAAGGCTGACAGTCTGAAATGCCCCTCGACCTGCGTCAGACAATCGACTAATTAGCATCCTCTGGGCATTTTAGGTGGAGATTCTCGTGAGCAATTTTTCGAAAATGAAATGCGGCGCTTTTGCCT
Source organism: Hyphomicrobiales bacterium (assembly GCA_025359045.1). Lineage (GTDB taxonomy): Bacteria > Pseudomonadota > Alphaproteobacteria > Rhizobiales > Aestuariivirgaceae > Aestuariivirga. The sequence continues at coordinate 74,732 of JANYHN010000063.1, forward strand.
TTGCGGCCTTGGCCATGATGTCTGTTTCCGCCTCGGCCATGAAAGTTGTCGTGGTGATCAGCAAGGTAAGCCAGCACATGACAGTCACGGTGGATGGAGAGCAGCAATATAATTGGCTCGTTTCCACAGGTGGCGCAGGTTATGAAACGCCCTCAGGCACATTCCATCCGTTCCGAATGGAGAAAGAACATTTCTCCAAGGAATGGGATGATGCACCAATGCCATATTCAATGTTTTTCACCGGCGAAGGCCATGCCATTCATGGCAGCTATCATATCAAGCGTTTGGGCACGCGCGCGTCTCACGGCTGCGTTCGTTTAGCGCCCGAAAACGCGGCCACGCTTTTTGCATTGGTCGAAAAAGCAGGGTTCAAGAACAGCACTTTCACAATCAACGGCGGTTTTTTCGATTTTGGCAATTCATCGGCCAATCGTGGCTTGTTTAATGATACGCCGCGCAAGCCATTCCACTTTTTTTGGGAAGCGAATAAACCAAAACCCCAGCCTGCTGATGTAAGCACAAAGAAGAAAAAGAAGTTCAAATCGATCATCCCAACAAGCGGTTAAACCGCTTGTTTATCAGCACAACGGCCGAACCTTGACAAATCGTTGGGCGCATGCGCTTTAGCGCCAAAATCAAGGAATTATAGAATGACTCACGCCTATCGCAGCCACAAATGTGGTGATCTTCGCGTCCAAGATGCTGGCAGCGAAACTCGCCTTTCAGGCTGGGTGCACCGCGTGCGCGACCACGGTGGCGTGTTATTTCTCGATGTGCGCGATCATTACGGCCTAACTCAAGTAGTGGCAGACCCGGCTTCGCCCGCCTTTAAAATCGCCGAAACTTTGCGCAGCGAATGGGTTGTGCGGTTTGATGGCAAAGTGCGCGTGCGCCTTGCTGGCACCGAAAACAAAGACATGCCAACTGGCGACATCGAAGTTTACGCAACTGAGATTGAAGTTTTATCTCAAGCCGCTGAATTGCCACTGCCAGTTTTTGGTGACACAGAATATCCAGAAGACATTCGTCTGAAATATCGCTTCCTCGATTTGCGCCGCGACCGTATTCACGCCAACATTATGAAGCGCGGCAGCATCATTAATTCGCTGCGCCGCCGCATGGTGGATCAAGGCTTCTTTGAATTCCAAACACCCATCCTCGCAGCATCATCGCCAGAAGGTGCACGAGATTATTTGGTGCCAAGCCGTGTGCACCCCGGCAAGTTCTATGCGTTGCCCCAAGCGCCTCAACAGTTCAAACAATTGATCATGATGTCGGGCTTTGATCGCTATTTCCAAATCGCTCCATGCTTCCGCGACGAAGATGCGCGCGCTGACAGAAGCCCCGGCGAATTCTATCAGCTCGATATTGAAATGAGCTTCGTCACCCAAGAAGATGTGTTTGACGCAGTTGAACCCGTTCTGCGCGGTGTGTTTGAAGAATTCGGCAATGGCTGGGCGGTCACGCAAAAATTCCCGCACATTGCATTCAAAGATTCCATTCGTTGGTATGGCACCGACAAACCCGATCTGCGCAACCCCATCAAAATGCAAAACGTCACCGAACATTTCGCAGGCTCCGGCTTCAAAGTGTTCGCAGGTATGATTGCTAATGATCCAAAAGTTGAAGTGTGGGCGATCCCAGCACCTAAGGGCGGATCACGCGCATTCTGCGACCGCATGAATTCATGGGCGCAAAGCCAAGGCCAACCGGGGCTAGGTTATGTGTTCTGGCGTGAGGGTGAGGAGGGCGGTGCAGGTCCTATTGCCAAGAACATTGGTACTGAACGTACTGACGCGATCAAAGCGCAGCTCGGACTAGCCGTTGGTGATGGCGCATTCTTCGTTGCTGGAATCCCATCCAAGTTCTATAAATTCGCAGGCGAAGCCCGCACCAAAGTTGGCACTGATCTCGATCTTATCGCCAAAGACCGTTTCGACTTCTGCTGGATCGTTGATTTCCCCATGTATGAGTGGAACGAAGAAGACAAGAAGATCGACTTTTCGCACAATCCATTCTCCATGCCGCAAGGCGGGCTTGATGCGCTGAACAATCAAGACCCACTTACCATAAACGCCTATCAATATGATATCGTGTGCAATGGTGTTGAGCTTTCATCCGGCGCCATCCGCAACCATCGCCCCGACATTATGAAGAAGGCGTTTGAGCTTGCGGGATACTCTGAGGACGTTCTGCTCGAAAAATTTGGCGGCATGTACCGCGCCTTCCAATTTGGCGCTCCGCCTCATGGCGGCATTGCGCCAGGTGTTGACCGTATTGTGATGTTGCTCTGCAACGAGCCCAACATACGTGAAGTTGTATTGTTCCCAATGAATCAACAGGCGGAGGATTTGTTGATGTCGGCACCTTCATCGGCAACCCCAAAACAGTTGCGCGAACTCCACATCCGCCTGAATTTACCGGAAAATTAACTGTCCTTTATTGATGAATCGATAGCAATTGATTATTACGGGACTGTAATTTCAAGAGGTTCATCCATGTTGAATAAATTGTTTGCGGCTGCCATAGCCGGAACGCTGTTTTTTGCCGTATTGCCATCCGCATATAGCGCGACGCCGACAGACGTTACAGACAGCGCGGTTATTCTGAAAAAGAAAAAAGCCGCCGACTTAAAAGCGCTCGAGGCAGAGCGCATTGCGCTTGAAATGAAAATCAAAAAAGCCCGCAAGGCCGTTGATGCAAACTTGACAACCAGTTCAATTGCGCCTGTTCAAACCAAGAAGAAATCAATAACGACCAAAACGTCAGCAACACCAGTGCCTCAAGCCCGCGCTTGCAATAATTTCTTTCAGTGCGTTTTTGGCAGCAGGCACCGCAATGTAAATGTGCAACAGGCAAGCTTGGGCCAAACGCCCGGCATGGTAATGTCTGGCAAAACCAGCAGCCAGATTGTTGAATGGAATGAAACTAAATATCCAGTGGGTTCATTGATCGTTAAAACGCCAGAGCGTGCATTGTATTTTGTATCGGGCAAGGGCGAGGCCATTCGTTATGCCGTGGGCGTTGGCCGCGAAGGCATGCAATGGAGCGGCAATTCTACTATCGTCTCAAAACAAGAATGGCCAAGCTGGACTCCCCCTCAAGTGATGATTGAACGCGAAGCCTTGAAGGGACACATTATCCCGCCATTCATGGAAGGCGGCCCAGGCAATCCACTTGGTGCGCGCGCCATGTATATCGGTGGCCGTTTGTACCGCGTCCACGGCACCAACAATGAAGCCTCAATCGGCGGCGCTGTTTCCTCCGGCTGCATCCGCATGATGAACGCAGACGTGATCGATCTCTATGACCGCGTAAAGGTGGGCGCTAAGATTTACGTCTACCAATAACCCTTCTCATATATCCCCGACTCTCGGGGAGGGCAGCGTGCCAAGCACACAGGATGGGTTAGTCCACAAACGAAAATGCAAAGAATGAAAAACCCCGGAGGCGAAAGCCATCCGGGGTTTTGACTCTTTAAAAAAGAGCGCTGGAAGAATTACTTCTTCTTAGCAGCAGCCTTCTTCTTTGCAGCAGGCTTCTTAGCAGCCTTCTTTGCAGCTTTCTTTGCTGGTTTCTTTGCAGCTTTTTTCGCAGCAGCCATAGTGTTCTCTCCTAGAGATTGATTGTTAATGCCCCACAACGCAGGCCAAACTGACTTTGTACAAACGTCAACAGAAATATATTTTTTTGTTTTTCGTTCGTAACTGTCACTTATTTGAACCTCATTGTGTGATTCGGCAATATGCCGACTACATCTTGTGTATCGCGCTCACATGACTAACAAATGGTAAATAATTTCGAGTTCAAAAACTAATCAGTATACTGATGAATATAGAAATTCATTTTAACGGCATAAAATAATGCTTTTTACATCATCATCAGTACACGGATGAAATAAATTTGGCAAACAAATTGCGTTAATTCTCAACCCTCCGAAAATGTTTTCCACAATTTATTTGAAAAAACTTGATGATGCTGCGTGCGAGCTGCGATTCCGCTGTCAAATTTCATACTCCAACTCCAGATTTGTCACGCTTATGAAGGCAAGCATCCAGCTTTTTTTGAGCAGAACGAAAGTTTATAGTTGGGCACTTTCCTTCTTAAAGGAGATGGATCGGGGAGAAAGCTCTAGGGCTAAAAACAAAAAAGCCGGGATCACTCCCGGCTCCTTCAATCCACTTGAATCAATATTATGAACACCCACTCGTCGATCCACACGTATCGCATTTCAAACATGTGCCATTGCGCACCATCGTATAGTTGCCGCATTCGCCGCATGTGTCGCCTTCGTAACCCTTCATGCGGGCTTGCGTGCGTTGGTCCATCTGCGGAGCAGCGGCAGAGACTGCTTCATATACGTAAGCAGGTGCAGGTCCTTCGGCCAAAGCCAAACTGCCTAAAGTTTCTGCCGCACGCATCAACAACGCATGTGATGGTGATTGCGGCGGGCCAGCAGAAGCTTGCGGCATCACCACAACATTGGCGAGGTTCTGCTTTCGCACAAAACCAGCAGAAACAAAGCGCTGCGCTGGAACCGCCGGCTTCTCATCCGTACCAACACCTTTGCCCAGAGCATCAAAGCCCATTTCTGAAGCTTCAACATGAGCAAGTTCATGACGGCCGAGATAAGACACGGCGAGTTCGCGGAACACATAGTCAAGGATCGAGGTTGCGTTCTTGATGGACTCGTTGCCTTGCACCATGCCTGCAGGCTCAAACTTGGTGAATGTAAATGCATCCACAAATTCTTCCAGCGGAACACCATATTGCAGGCCAACTGATACGGCGATGGCAAAGTTATTCATCATGGCGCGAAGGGCGGCACCTTCCTTGTGCATATCAATAAAGATTTCACCCAGCTTGCCATCATCATATTCACCAGTGCGCAAATAAACCTTATGCCCACCCACTACAGCCTTTTGTGTGTAACCTTTACGACGTCCGGGAAGCTTATCGCGTAATTGCGCACGCTCAACGATCTTCTCAACAATCTTTTCAACAAATACTTCCACGCGTTGCTGCGGTGCTTTGGCCATCAAATTTTCAACAACATCCACATCTTCATCATCCTCATCAGCAATCAGCTGAGAAGACAATGGCTGCGAAAGCTTTGAGCCATCGCGGTACAATGCGTTGGCCTTAACACCCAGCTTCCACGACAGCATGTAGGATGCAGCACATTCTTCAACTGAAGCATCATTGGGCATATTGATGGTCTTTGAAATTGCACCCGAGATAAACGGCTGCGACGCCGCCATCATGCGGATATGGCTTTCAACCGACAAGAAGCGCTTACCAATACGGCCACAAGGATTGGCGCAATCAAACACTGGCAAATGCTCTTCTTTCAAGCCAGGTGCTTGCTCCAAAGTCATCGCACCGCACACATGCACATTGGCCTTATCAATATCAGCGCGTGAGAAGCCCAGATGCGCCAGCATGTCAAACGAGAAATCATTGAGCTGTGCGTCAGTCAGCTTGAGAACATTCTTGCAGAATTCTTCGCCAATCGCCCACTTGTTAAATACAAACTTAATATCGAAGGCCGAAGCCAAACCACCTTCAATCTTGGCAATCTGCTCGTCACCAAAACCCTTGGCCTTCAATTGAGCATGGTTGAGCGCGGGCGCATCCGACAGCGTGCCATGACCCACAGCATAACCAATGATTTTTTCAATTTGTTCGGGGGTGTAGCCAAGAGTGCGGAGTGCCTCAGGAACCGCCTGATTAATGATCTTGAAATAACCACCGCCTGCCAGCTTCTTAAACTTTACAAGAGCAAAGTCAGGCTCAATACCCGTGGTATCGCAATCCATCACCAAACCGATTGTGCCTGTTGGGGCAACAACGGTTGACTGCGCGTTGCGGTAGCCATGGGCTTCACCCATCTCAACAGCCAAATCCCAAGCACGGCGTGCAGCCGCAATCAAAGATTTATCCTTGATGTCGTTCTCGTCTAATGGAACAGGTGCAGTGCGGACACCTTCATACCCAACAGCAGCGCCATAAGTCGCGCGGCGATGATTGCGCATCACACGCAGCATATGCTCTCGGTTCTTGGCAAAACCAGCAAAAGGCCCGAGCTCTTTAGCCATCTCGGCCGATGTCGCATACGAAACGCCAGTCATAATGGCAGAGATAGCAGCACAAATGCCGCGGCCTTCGTGGCTGTCATAAGGAATGCCAGCGATCATCAACAAGCCGCCGATGTTCGCAAAGCCCAAACCAAGCGTGCGGTACTCATATGACAGACGCGCAATTTCCTTAGAAGGGAACTGCGCCATCATCACCGAGATTTCGAGAACCAGCGTCCACAATCGAACCGCATGTTCAAATGATGCAATGTCAAACTTGTTCGAGTTAGCCTCGCGGAACTGCAACAAATTGAGTGAAGCAAGGTTACAAGCCGTGTCATCCAGGAACATATATTCCGAGCAAGGATTAGACGCGCGAATCTCGCCAGATGCTGGGCACGTGTGCCAGTCATTGATCGTTGAATGAAACTGAATGCCCGGATCAGCAGATGCCCAAGCCGCATGACCAATCTTATCCCAAAGCTCAGCGGCTTTAAGAGTCTTGAAAACTTTGCCATTTGTGCGGTTCAGCAAATTCCAGTCGCCGTTCTTTTCAACAGCATCCAGAAACTCGTCAGTTACACGAACCGAGTTGTTGGAGTTCTGACCAGACACAGTCCGGTAAGCTTCGCCGTCCCAATCCGTGTCATAAGTATCAAACTCAATGTCCTTATAGCCCTGCTTGGCAAACTGAATCACCCGCTTAGTGTAATTATCAGGCACCATATTCTTGCGAGCTTCTTTTACAGCGCGCTTAAGGGCAGGGTTCTTTTCAATCTCAAAACAATCCGTGCCGGGACCTTCGCAATTCACACAAGCCTTCATGATGGCAGTCAGGCACTTCTTGACGATCTTGGAACCGGTCACGAGTGAGGCAACTTTTTCCTCCTCCTTCACCTTCCACATCACATAGTTTTCAACATCGGGATGATCTACATCAACCACTACCATCTTGGCCGCGCGGCGCGTCGTGCCACCAGATTTAATGGCACCAGCAGCCCGGTCACCAATCTTGAGGAAGCTCATGAGGCCCGATGATCTGCCGCCACCGGAAAGCTTTTCGCCCTCGCCACGCAATGACGAGAAGTTTGAGCCTGTGCCCGAACCATATTTAAACAGGCGCGCTTCACGCACCCATAGGTCCATGATTCCGCCTTCATTCACCAGATCATCGGACACTGATTGAATGAAACATGCATGCGGCTGCGGATGCTCATAAGCCGTCTTGGATTTCGTCAGCTTGCCAGTTTCATGGTCAACATAATGATGCCCCTGTGATGGGCCATCAATACCATAAGCCCAATGCAGACCAGTGTTGAACCACTGTGGCGAATTAGGCGCGCACTTCTGCGTGGCCAGCATGAAGCACTGCTCATTATAAAATGCGAGCGCATCTTCCTCGGTGTTGAAATATTTGCCCTTCCAGCCCCAATAAGTCCAAGTGCCAGCGAGGCGGTTGAACACTTCCTGCGCGCTGTGCTCACCCGTGGTGCGCTCCTTCAATGGCAAATGCGCCATGGCTTCATCATCAGCAACTGAACGCCACAACCATGATGGAACGGTTTCTTCTTCAACACGCTTCAAAATCTTCGGCACACCAGCTTTGCGGAAATACTTCTGTGCAAGAATATCGGTTGCCACTTGGCTCCATGTGGATGGAACTTCAATGTCATCTAATCGAAATACAATTGAGCCATCAGGGTTCTTAATTTCGCTGACGGCTTTGCGGAACTCGAGTCCTGCATAAGAGCCTTCGCCCGCCTTGGTATATTTCCGCTCAATCTTCATTTTTAACCCCAATATCCTCTAAAATTATCCCCGCAAGCACACAAATGTGCCCACGGAGCCCCCGAACCCCATGTTCAACGCCAAATTCCTGATTGGTGGACATTGCCACCCCAACGCGTGCTAACTATCGTTTTGATATTACGCAGAAAACTAAGTTTCGAACCCGCATTCCGCTGCACGACCTTGGATTTAGAAACTAATACAAACCGCATGATCGCGTCAATAGCTAGTGTGTTAACGAGAAGTAAACACCACCTATTGTGTCCACAGACTTCAATGTCTTGTTGATAACCAGAACATCGCCCGATTCTGGGGCCAAGCTCAAGTGTTACATCAGTTTAATCCGCAACAAGCACTTGGTGGTGGAGTATGAAACGATAGGGGCTTGACAACACGTCAAGCCCAAGCAGGCAGAATTGAAAAAAATATTCTTTCTTAAGTTAGAACCTGATTGCACCCTTAGAGTGCAGAACTCTGCCCATCTTTCAAGCTCTGCGCGAGTTTAGACAGGGGTAGAGCGCTTTGCACATGGCCCATCCAGAAGAGAATCGGAAAAGCCAGCAAACACATGCCGCCCAGCAGCAACCAAGCTTCATTAATAGCCCAGGCTATGCCTGCCGCCTGCAAACTGTCACTGATTCCAAGCATCCCGGCAAAATCATCTAATGTTGGAAGGTCCGCCACGGGCATCCCTAGAATTTTAGCTGCAGCATCTGGGCTGGTTTGCATCAATTCCTTAATGGCATCGACATGTTCAGGCGCCCTGCTGAAAATCACTGTATCCACCAATGCAATACCAATCGCACCGCCAATATTGCGTGCCACATTAAAGATGCCGCTCGCGTCACCGATTTTATCCAGTGGAACCAAAGCCAAGGCAAAGCGAATGGGTGGTAATATGCACATGGAAATCGCCACCCCGCGAACAATCTGTGGCCAAAACATGGCGTCATAATCCGTCGAGATATCTTGATGGGTACTCATGAATAACCCAACTGCAAACATGCCAAACCCCAACGCTGAAAGCAGCCTGGCATCAACATGGCGGTCGATTTGAATAATGATGGGTGCAGAAATTAATTGCGCAATGCCCGTGACCAAGGTCACCAAGCCGATTTCCAAAGGTCCATGTCCACGCACAAAAGCCAGAAAGACCGGCATTAAAAACACTGAACTAAAAAGACAAAGCCCGAGAACAAAACTGAGTGCACAGCCATAAGCCAGCGCCCGGTCTTCCAGCAAATGGAACATAATCGCCGGATTGGGTCGTTTCCACATCCAAACAGAACAGATCAGTGACAAAGCAAACCAACCCAATACATTAATGCTCAACCAGCCACTGGTCGGCGCATCTTTCAGCCCGATCAATAACGCAGTTAGAGCAACTGCCATCAACACCAACGAGAACCAATCGAGCGTCTTCATAAATTTCAGGCCCAATTCGCCCCTCGGCAATGTCAAATAGCCCACCACCACTGCGATAATTCCAGGCACCACATTTATCAAAAAGAGCCAATGCCAAGTGTAATGCTCAGTCAACCAACCGCCAGCCATGGGCCCTACAGTAGGAGCCAGAACAGCTAAAAACCCGCCTGTCGTTGTGGCAATGCTTTGCTGAATACCTTTTGGAAATAAGAGGAAGATGCCCGAAAAGACCAGAGGTATAAGAACACCGCCGCTGAACCCTTGCAACACGCGCCAAGACAGTAAATCCGCAAATCCAAAACTGAAAGCACACCCAACGGAAGCAAGTGTAAACATCAGCAGCGAACCTGCAAACAATCGCCGCATGGAAAACACGCGCATTAAAAGCCCAGTCATGGGAATTGCAATCGACTCTGATATCAAATAGCTGGTTTGAACCCAGCTCATTTGCTCTGCGCCAATGTTCAGCGCTTTCTCAATCACAGGCAGTGCCGTCACCACAACCTGAATATCCAGAATAGCCATGAACATGCCAACGCAGCAGGCCACAAAGCCAAGCCAGCGCGGAATCAACGGAATTTGAAAATGTTTTACATCCATGTGTTTGGCCTCGTTCACTGTGCCACTACCACAATTGGTTTTTCAGAAAAATAGCGTTTTAAAACCGCAGGATCACTCAAGTTCACATTCCGAATGACATCTGGAAGACTGGCAATCTCCGCCGTGCTCCAATGACCAGTGCGATAGTCCCTTAGCATACCCGCAAAATTCTCGTGATTGCGCGATAATACATTGAGCGACTGAAGTTGCTCCACGCGCGCATTTTCAACTTCTTCAACATTAGGGCCATCATTACGGAATTTATCCCATGATTTTGCAATCAATGCCAACGTGCCCGTTACATTGGCCGTGCTAATACGCCCGCGAATACTGTTCACAGACAAAGCCTCATAGAAATTGATGGCGGGCTGCAAACCATAAGTCGCCGCCGTCCCTTCACGAATATCTTTGAATAACCGCGATTTCTGATCACCCGAAAATATGCTGCTGAGCATATAACCCGCGACCCAATCTTTTAAGTTCGCATCACGAGGAAAAACTGAACCAACAACAATGGAAGCTTGGCCACTTCTATCACCCTTTAATACAACTGGCTTATCAGGCGGTATTTCAAATTGAGCTGGGGGCACTGGTTTAAGATTCGAATTTGCTGCCAAACCCTCCAACAGCTTATCCACCAATACGGCTGCATGTGCCTGATCAACATTGCCCACCACACTCACAATCACATTTTTTAAATTCAAATGAGATTGCAGCCATGGCTTCAAGTCACCCAATTGCACAGCACTGATGTTTTCAGGCTTTGGAGCAAAATAGTGCAAATAAGGATGAGCACCGATTGCCATTTCAAAAAATGTCTTCTGTATTTGAGCCTCTGGATAAATTGATGACTCTTCTACTCTGCGCGCCATCGTATCGCGTTTCCGCTTGAAGCGAGTTTCAGGCAGATCCGGATTTCTCAAAATAGAATTGATCAATGCCACAGCCCCATCAATGCCCCGGGTTGGCGCTGAAATGGCAGCATAGGTTTGGTCAGGGGTTGCATCTATTGAGAAATTTGCCCCAACATCCTGCAAAGACTCATAAAGCTCTGAAGATGATTTTCCGTCTGCACCCTCATACAACATCGATAATGCGAGTGGGCCAGTGGCAGTCCCGTTCACGCCGTCGCAAGCCGTGCCACAGTCAAAAGCCAGAGCAATCGCAACTGTATCTTGCGTTTCTGAGCGAAAATACGTGACGGTGATGTCATGTGGCGTTTTAAATTCAACAAGCGGTATGTTGCCTGCAAGAGCGGCAAACGCCGTCACCCACAAAATGAACTGAACTAAGAACATTCTCATCATTGGGTAACCGCAGGTAATAATATTGCAACACCAACCCGTCCGGGTTTTTGCAGATCAACCATTAAATTGTTAACGTCACTCTGCTGCAATGCCTGAAGCTCATCCAAATATGAACTCGCTTTCTGCAATCCGTAATCGACGATGTCTTGCCCTAAACTTTGAACACGCGAGTCCGCATTCTCCCACTCACTGAACAAAAAATTGCGCTTTTTTAGGCGCTCAAAACTTTTAAGCGAAAGCCCACGCGTTGCAAAATCGGAAAGGTAAGTCTCAATAATCTTGGTCATTTGTTCGGGCGTCACTTGCGGTTGCAATGAAGCTGAAAACCTGATTTGCCACACGCCTTCATAAACCCGCGCAACACTTATGTTCCAGTCCTGCACGAGTCCGGCATTATCAGCAATTTTATCGCGTAATCCCTCGGTCAGGCGGCTGCGCATCGCATCCTGTAAAACCGAAGAAGCCGCAACGGCCCGCCAAGACGTGGGCGCTGCAATGATTTTTGCCCAAGTAAATTTGGGCACACGAACACGGTCAGATGTCTTGGTGCGCTCAAATGAATCAGGCTCGAAAGCTTTTATTGCTTCCATCGGCAAAAGCGCGGGCAATGCCATCAGAAGTTTGTCGTTGTGCTTCACCCGCATTTCACGGTTTACCAACATTTCACCAAACACAGCATTTGGAAAAACCATGGTGATTGCTTTGCGGTTCTCGGCGCTCAAGTAGGGGCCCGCCACCTGAAGAAAAAATGGTGATCCCTGATAATGTGCCGCGTCAAAAGCCAGCACATCTTTCAGCGTAATGGCAGCAATATCTTCAACATGGCCGCCTGGATATTTTTCAAAGGGCAACCCCTTGTTCAGTTCAGAATTAAAATCGATAGCAAATCGCGTATCCGGATCGCTTTCCGTGCGTTCCAAAAGCTCTTGGATCACAACACCTTTCTCAGTCTTCACATCAACCTCGGTGATAGCCAAGGGCGTTATAATACGCGCCAATCCTTTAAGCGCTTCGCTAAAGCCCGCAGGCGGTATATTCAGATCGTAGCGTGTATAAGTATAATTTGTTGCTGCATTAGAGTTCGACCCCGGAATCGAATCAAACGCCGCAAATCCTTTGCCGTCACTATTTTTAAATTTGAGATGTTCCAAAACATGTGCAATGCCCGGGATGGAGTCCGATGTGGAACCAAAAGGCACCCACAACGAGAGCGAATAAGTAGTGCTATTTTCAATCGCAATGTCGAACACCTGCGATTTGGGTGCTATATCATTTGCAAGAACACCCGGTGCCCACGCTCCCAATGCTATTACAAGAATTAAACTAAAGTGATTTTTCACGCAGGCTTTCATCTTTTGCTGTTCGCCTGCAAACTAGTGATATCCGCCGATAAATCCAATGACAAATGCACCCTGTGGGCAAAGTAACGCATTTGTCATGCTTGCGGCTTTTTAAAGCCTCCACCAGTGATTTCATAATAATCACCAGCATCGTCACAAAAAATATGGCCTTCAAGTTTCAGTCCGGTTTTGCCATTAATGCCACCAACGCAGATCGAAGTGGTATGAGAAGCATCTTGTTTCCAAAACAAATTCGATCCGCATTCCTTGCAAAACCCGCGCTTGGCAAAATCGCTGGATGCATACCACTTCAGGCCATCTTGTTTCGTCAACTTCAAATCAGCATCGGCGACGCGGCTCGAAATCCAATAACTGCCCGTTTGCTTGCGGCATTGCGTGCAGTGGCAGGCGAGCGCATCTTTCATAGGCCCAGTGATCTCGTAGGCCACCGCACCACACAAACACGATCCGGTTTTCATTTCATTTGACCTGCCAATGAAGCGATGTGATCAGGTCCAATTCCGCAACATCCGCCAAAAGCCGAAACCCCCAGCTTTTGCCAATCGCGCGATTTAGCAACCAGATCGTCAGGCGCAATGACATCAACAAACTGCCAATTTGGCGCTTTAAAGAACCCACACTCAGGATAGGTGCCCATCGGCCCCGCCCATGACATTCGCAATATAGTCAAAGCCTCATCCGTATCATTGGGCGAGGTATGCATAATGCTCATCACTGCAGGTTTCAGTGCGGCAAGGGCAGGGGCAAAATCTTCCAGCAATTGGTCATGCCGACCAAACCCCACCAATTTGCTGTCAGCATTGCGCTCCACCGAAATCCCAACCCAAACAGGAAGCCCCGTTTTAATCGCCTCGTCTGTAGCCCAAATGGAATAATCCGTATCGCGCATCATCTCCATCATGATGAGGTCAACTCCACACGCCTTCAAATTCTCAACCTTGCGCTTAAACAATGCTCGCGCTTCTGCCTCTGTCCAATCAGTTGACAAATCCGTACGGTCAGACCCCGCCACAACTGGCCGCATTGTGGAAACTGATCCAGCCACCGCAACCTTGTGCCCAACTGCTGCTGCCTTAGCCTCGCGCACCGCTGCACGGTCCACCACAATCAAATCATAATCGCGTTTATAAAAATTAAAACTCAATGCCGAAGATGCAAACGTATTGGCCGTAATCATATCCGCACCAACGCGGATATATTCATCATGAACCTCGCGCACAATGTGCGGATGCGTCAGATTAGCGTCAGCGCACCACACAGCTCCACTCATCGGTGCCCCGCGCCTCTGAATATCCGTGCCTGTGCCACCATCCATAATAATGGTCTCGCCCCGCGCCAACTTGTCTTCGATAAATTGATAACTCACTTCATTCTCGCTTTTGCAAATGCCTGCATATGAAACTGAGCTTGGGGCTTAGCATATTGATATTGAACACCGATAGGGCAGGGGCGGCGGGCCAGACACCCACCCTCCATGCAATCATTGGCACCCGCATTCACATAAACACCACAAGCAACGACATCATAATACTGACCGTCAAAAGCTGAAACAGGGCAGGCACTTAAACACGGTTTTTGGGCACAACTTTCACATGGATGCGCACCCGCTGTCACGCGCGGCAAATCAAATTCCACCGGAAACATTAAGGCCGCGCGATAAGCATGCCAAAGCCCATAAGTCTGATGAATGTTGAGCCCCAAAGGCGAAACATGTCCAGCTCCACCACGCCTGGCCCAAGATAAAAATGGCTGATGCGGCACGTCAAACGGAAACGCAGCCTTTGCGTCCAAATCTGCCGCCAATGGTTCCACAACGCGTCGCGTCCAGTCATCCATAGACCCGCCACCTTCATGCGCAAACCGTCGAAACATCTCTGGCCCTGCATTGCCGATCAATATAACTTGGCGTGTCGCACCCATATCGGTGGTCGAAAACCAACCGAGAGGGATAAAGCCCTCGCGTCTTATTCGGTTAAGAACCGCATGTTCCACTACTTCATCCAGCGTGGATCGCCCAACTCCATGATCTCGCGCGGCAAGCGAATATCATGCTTAGCGCGGATCATATCATCAACATCGCGGGGGATATATTCTGGATAATAGGTCGACAAAATTGTCTTCTTCTTCGCAATCGCCTTCTGCAAAATGTCAGGCTTGCCCGCCTCGTTCCATTCCTTAGGGCTCATGCGGTTGCCTAAAAGTGGATAAACGTATTCCGTCTGCATCATGCTCAAAGTCTGATCCGACCCTAAATAATGCCCGGGGCCCTCCAAACAAACATCGGTAATAACATCAAGCGACAGCGTCTCATCCGTCACCTCAATGCCGCGCACATTGCGGTTAATCGATCCCAACATGTCATTATCAATCAGCAAGCTTTCTAAACAAAAGCCCAGCAGCGAAGCATGCATGCCGGCCATTTCATACATCAGGTTCACACCAGCCATCGCTGAAATGCCGGCCGTCACACCTTTTTCATAGCCGGCCTGCACATCAGGAAACTTGGCATCGCACATGCCAGAAGCAGAGCCAACAGTAAGGTTATAAAAATGCCCCATCTGCCCGCATGCCGCTGTGATGAGTGCTTGCTCGCCAGAGCCACCAGACATGGCGCCCGTGCGCAAATCCGAAACAAATGGCCATGGCCCCCAAATCGCAATGGCCCCTGGCACCACGCAATTAATGTAAACCAAGCCAGCCAAACATTCAGCCACAGCCTGCACAACTGTCCCTGCGAGTGCCGCAGGCGAAGTCGCCCCCGCCTGAGCTGCTGAAAGAAGCAACACCGGCATGCCGCCACGCGCTGCCACTTCAAGACACCGACAAGCATCTTCAGCAAATTTCAAGGGCGGCACAACAAAGCAATTTGATTGCGAAACAAACGGCCGTTCGCGCCATTTCTTTTCACCACCCGCCACATAATGCAGAATTTGCAAACACTCATCCACATGATCAGGCTCAACCATGCTGGTGCCCACATGTTTGTTTGTGCCCGCGAGTGATGCATAGAGCGTGTTGATATCTAGATCATGCCCATTCAGCATATCGCGCGCCGTCAGGCAGCGTTGGAAAAAGTGAATGTGCTCACACGTGTCCACAATCCGCGCTGCATCATAAAGATCAGCCAAATAAGACTCGCGGTAAGAATTCGTCTCAATCTCGGCCACATGCACAGCAGCGCCCGCCGTGCCAAAATAGACCTTGTTACCTGATGGATACATATCATGCTGAGGGTCGCGCGCGCACAGAACAAAATTTCGCGCACAAGACGCTAAAATATCTTCCACCAGCGAGCGCGGAATGCAAAGCCGCCCGCGATCATTGATAAAGCCGCCCCGCGCCGTAACAGCCTCGACACATGAGGCAATAGGAGTGCCTAACCCAACAGTTTCGAGCAGCTTCAATGCTGTCTCATGGATTCGCTGCATATCAGCATCTTTCAGAGGCTTATATTGCCCACCCGTCATGCCTGGCCTAACTGCTGCCTCAGCCATAGGCACAACGCGTGAGCGCAGCGCCTTGCGAGCCTCGCGTCCACCGCGCCGTTTTGAAAGATCTTCAACTAAAGTCATATTTCCACCCATGGCCAAATCATTATGATGAGACGCATTTTTGCTCTCGCATAACGAAACTGCAAAGTCCTAAATTTGGATCAGTAGGTGTGAGAAAAAATCACCACCATGTCGCAGCCAGACTGTCTAACCGCAACAAAACACATATGTTACAAGGGTGACAACATTTGATTGGTGAATCCTCTTGGCTAGACGAGACCTGCCACCCCTTCGCGCTTTAACCGCCTTTGAAGCCGCCGCCCGCCTTGGTTCCTTCCGCATGGCAGCAGGTGAATTGGGCATAACCCGTTCTGCCGTAAGCCATCAAATCAAACTGCTGGAAGATCGGCTCGATATCCAACTTTTCCGCCGTGACGCCAGAAAAGCCGAACTCACCCAACTGGGACAAACCTATTATCCCACAGTTCGTGATGCTTTCGACCAGATCGAAGCTCAAACCAAAGCGCTCCGCCCATCCAACACCGACAACGAACTCACCATCCAGGTTTATGTCACTGTTGCTCTCAAATGGCTCATCCCGCGTCTGCATGATTTTGAACGCAAATACCCAGATGTAAGAGTGCGCCTTTCCACATCATATTTCGATTGGGATTTTGATGAGCGCAATGTTGACGTAGGCCTCATACTCGCCCGCAACAAATTGCCGGGTCATTACTATCGCCCACTGTTCAAATCCTATCTTTCACCAATTTGCGCGCCGTCAATAAAATTAAAAACAATGGACGACATTAAAAAGCACAAGCTTATTGATGTTTATACAGCCGAGGAAGATTGGCAAATCTGGTTGGAGGCTGCAGGGGTAAAAGCCGTAAAGCCCGCCAATCGCCTCTCTGTAGATTCGTATATCTTGGCCCAAGAAGCGGCCATAGAGGGCAGGGGACTAGCCATGACCATTGGCCCCTTTGCCTCTGAAGAAATAAAGTTGGGCCGTCTGCAACAGCCATTCCCCTTGCGCGTGCCCCATAAACACAATTGGTATTTTGCTTGTTCATCGGAAAACAAAAACAAAAACAAGATCAAACGATTTGAAGATTGGCTGGTCAAACAAGTGGCGGCTGATCCGGCCCTTGAACTCCTAAAGGACGATAAGAAATGACGGAAGAAGTAACCAGCTCAATTGAAACCCGCCGCGGTCGCCGTGGTGGCGCACGGGCCAATCCAGGTGCTGGTGGCGGAGCAATCATTCCCCAATTGTCGCGTCGCCAAATCAAACGCAAATTCCCACCCACAAATATTTTATCCGCCGACGAAATTGAATCAATCCATCAAGCATCACTCAAAGTATTGAATGAAATCGGAATGGATTTCCTTTGGCCCGACGCGCTTGAGCTTTTGCGTAAATCCGGTGGCGTAAAAATTGAAGGCGAACGCGTGCGCTTCGAGTCCGCTTTTATCGAAGAATACTTGTCTTACGCTCCATCCGAATTTACGCTTCACGCCCGCAACCCTGAAAACAATTCCCGCATCGGTGGCGATAACATGGTGTTCGGCACAGTGGGCAGCCCGCCAAGCTGCTATGATATGGAAGGCGGCCGCCGAACCGGAAACCAAGCCGACTACCGTAAATTCCTGAAGCTCGGCCAACATTTCAACGCCATTGGTTTCAGCGCGGGTTATCCCGTTGAACCCGTCGACATCCACGCAGGTATTCGTCATCTTGATGCTTTGCGCGATATGGCAACACTAATGGATAAGCCGATGACAGCCTATTGCTTAGGCTCGCACCGCGTCCGGGATGCAGTCGAAATTGCCCGAATCGCACGCGGCATCAGCCAGCAACAATTCGAAGCTGAACCCACGCTCACCACAATTATCAATACCAACTCGCCGTTAAAGCTTGACGCTTACATGCTGAACGGAATCATGGAAATGTCGTCACGAGGGCAATCGGTTTGCATCACTCCGTTCACGCTGGCTGGTGCAATGGCTCCAGTTACGATGGCTGGTGCCCTTGTTGAACAAAATGCCGAAGCCATGGCGGGCCTCGCGTTCACGCAACTCGTCAAAAAAGGTGCTCCTGTCATCTATGGCGGCTTCACGTCAAATGTGGATATGAAATCAGGTGCCCCCGCCTTCGGCACACCGGAATATATGAAAGCGGTCATGGTCGGTGGCCAGTTGGCCAGGCGCTATAAAATTCCATATCGCACGTCCAACACCTGCGCCGCCAACACCATGGATGCGCAAGCGGCATATGAAAGCGTGTTCAGCCTTTGGGCTTTGACCATGGGCGGCGGTAACTTCATCATGCACGGTGCTGGCTGGCTCGAAGGCGGGCTGGTGGCTGGATTTGAGAAATTTATTTTGGATGTCGACCTGATTCAAATGATCATGGAGTTCCTGCAACCCCTTGAAACAACTGAAGATGCGCTCGGCGTTGAAGCAATACGTGAAGTTGGGCCCGGCGGACATTTTTTTGGCGCCCAACACACGCTTGCCAGATATAGCAACGCTTTTTACCAACCCATCATTTCGGATTGGCGCAATAACCAACAATGGGCTGCTGCGGGCAAACCTGAAGCTATGCAACGCGCCAACCACGTTTATAAACAAGCGTTGGAAGAATACCAACAACCCTATATGGATCCGGCCATTCTTGATGAGCTGAATGAATTTGTTGATCGCCGAAAAGCCGAAGGTGGCGTAAAAACGGATTTTTAGAATGAGCAACGTGCTGGTTATCGGCGGTGCCAATGTGGATGTGAAAGCCAAAACCACCGCAGCCCACATTCCGCGCACGTCAAATCCGGGCTTAGTCACCATAAAAGCAGGCGGCGTTGGCCGAAACATCGCCCATAATTTGGCAAGGCTAGGCGCTGATGTCAGCTTGCTGAGCGTGATTGGCCAAGATGCTTTCGGTGACATGCTGATCAGCGAAACCAAAAAAGCAGGTGTCAACACCGACGCAATCATCCGCACAAACCAAACCACAGGATCATATGTGGCGATGCTTGATGAAAAAGGTGAATTAATAACTGCAGTCTCAGACATGGGCCTTCTTTCCTTGTTAACTCCAGAGACAATAAAGAAGAATAAAGACCTAATTATGGCAAACAAGCATATAATTTTGGATTGCAATTTGCCTGAAGAAACATTGAACGAACTTGCGGTATTGACTGTCGGTCATCTCATTATCGAACCAGTTTCGGTCGCAAAATCACAAAAACTCCGCAATCTCTTGGGCAAACACAAAGTCTTTATGGCCACACCAAATCTCGATCAAATTGAATCACTTGTCGGAACTCGCGATGTTCCGACCGCCATAAATGCCCTTCACACACTCGGCCTCCAAAATATCGTTATCCACGCCGGAGAGCAGGGCGCTTATGTTTCCGATGGCAAAGAAATCATCCATATTCCGAGCCAAGCCAAAACTATTGTCGATGTCACAGGCGCAGGCGATGCCGCCACGGCGGGGCTCATCTCTGGCCTCATCAAAAATCTCCCCCTCGCAAAAGCCGCTGAGATCGGGCAAATGATGGCTGCAAAAGTAATCGCCAGCCATTCATCAACGCTAGACTGAAATGATCAAACTCACCGAAGAACTCAAATCTGCGCTCGCCCAAAATAAACCCGTGGTGGCCCTTGAATCCACCATCATCGCCCACGGCATGCCATACCCACAAAACTTGGAAATGGCGCAAGAAGTCGAACAGATCATTCGAGACAATGGTGCAATCCCAGCAACCATCGCCGTGATTGATGGCGAACTTCGTGCGGGCATGTCAGCAGCGGAGCTCGAACACTTCGCCAAAACGGGCCC
>JANYHN010000068.1 GCA_025359045.1 Hyphomicrobiales bacterium
TTGGACACCTGCAGATGTTGAGCGTATCGAAGCCGACCTAAAGCAAAAGGGTCGCGTTGCCCGTGAAGATTGGATTGAACAAGCCAAAGAATTAATGGCTGGAAAACCACCACGTGCTAAAACCGATCAAGCGCGTTCATAATATAAAGAGATAGGAGCAAACCATGGCACATAAAAAAGCAGGCGGCTCGTCCCGCAACGGTCGTGACTCAGCTGGTAAGCGTTTGGGCGTAAAATGCTTCGGCGGTGAATCGGTTGTCGCAGGCAACATCATTTTGCGTCAACGCGGCACTCAGTGGCACCCTGGCACAGGCGTTGGCATTGGCCGCGACCATACAATCTTTGCAAAAATTCCAGGCACGGTGTTCTTCCGCGCCACCAAGGAAAACCGGCAGCTTGTTTCGGTCCTTCCGATGAAGGCCGCTGAATAAGCACCGTCAAAAACTTTGAGTTCAAAGGGAGATGGGCAACCATCTCCCTTTTGTTTTGAGAAAGCGCCATAACGGTCCTTAAACATGACGATCATTAAAACGGAACACTTGAAACTCCGTCCGCTCGCCGACAACGACGCCGACGTGATTGCGCGTGAGGTCGGCAATTTCAATGTCAGCCGCAATCTCGCCCGCGTTCCATATCCCTATTCCATGGCCGAAGCGCTGGATTTTCTGGATTGGGTTAAATCCTATGATCAGCGTTCGCTCGCCTGCGGTATCGAAGTAAAATCAGCGCCAGGTCAACTCATCGGCGTTATCTCCTATGAGTTCAGCAACGCTGAAAACGTTGCCGAGCTTGGCTATTGGTTTGCTGAAAAACACTGGGGTAAGGGCTACGGTGCACAAGCAGCCTCGGCCATGGTGCATCATGCCTTTGTAAACACCAGCCATTCTCGGCTGGTTGCCGCATATCATAATGACAACCCGGCTTCGGCGCGCATTCTCTTAAACCTTGGCTTCAAGCCGATCAGTTATGAAAAGCACTATTCCAAAGCACAAGGCATCGACGTGTCATCGACCAAACTGAGTCTGACCCGCGATCAATGGTTAGCCCGCCAGACGTCTACGGCTTAATCAAAACACAATTTGCGGCCGGTAGTGTTCCCGCACAAATCGTAGGTCGGGCGTAAAATTCTGGGCTCTGCTGCGATGTAATGATCTTGGTTTTCAATCGTTCGGCAGCGGACATTTTATAAACCGAACTGGGTGGAGCTTTACCATAATAATCCAAAAAATCATCGCCGACGCCCATTGATTTTACGTAGCGCTCAAGCTCTGTTTCAAAACCGGACGGCAGTTTTGTTGTGGCCTTCCCAGTGATGATTTCGCGCTTGGTAATCGTTCGACTGAGAATTTGTTTACGGCCACGAACCATCAAATATTTTTCGCGGTAAAAGACTTTTTGAAACAACGGCTTCGTAATGATCTGGTGAGTGCCGATGATACTTTCTACTGCCGCGATACGTTCCACCCCTGCTGCCAAAATCAACGGACATGCCGAGGCGCAAAAACTCGCTTGGCTTGAAAGAAATCCCCGCGAAATTTGCTTCGATTTGAGTATCTCACTACAAAATTTATCGCCGACTGGGCAAGCGATTGAAAACGCATAACCCACCGCCACATTCATCTTACGCGCCCTGATCGCTTTGCCCATCGTCAAAGCAGATCGAACGTCGCCCCCGCGCGATTGGATAACCAACAACAACGGTGCTTTGCCAGCCAACCGCAAGACCTTATTAAACTTAGCTGCTGATCCGGCAACGATATCACCTTCAGCATAAATCCATTGCGGGCAATTGGGCTCACACTCGGGCTTATTGGCCCGCATGATTTGAAAGCTCATATCATGGGGTTTGGGCAGGGCGGAAATAATTGGTTGGGCAGTCTTCGCGCCAAAGCTCGGCAAACACAAGACCAGCAAACACACAACAAACAAAACCAAACGCGACAAAGACAAAATTAATTCCCCAAATAAGTTATAAATCAGACTGGCCGGAGTTTTCAATTCATGCAAGTGATCACATGGTTTAGTTTGCAGCGCTCAGCTTGATGTCATTTTCCACAATCACACAATTATCAGCCGGCGCTTTGCCCTTGCACAGCTCAGGACGCGCGTAGGTTTCAGGCGCAACGGGGTGCGTTACAATATGCGTCGCCAAACGGTCACGCCACGTCATACGGTAGATATCGCTGGGCGGAGCTTTTTCAAAAAAATCAAGAAAACTTTTATCTATGCCCATTGTTTTCACATAGCCAACCAGCTCAACATCAGAAGCGGCAATTTGCACTCTTGGCTTGCCCACAATCGTTTCACGTTTGGCTTCAGTTTTGCTGATTAGTTTTTTCCGCCCATGCACAATGATGAAACTCTCATTGTAAGTTATCTTTTGAACAACCGATTTATTGACAACTTGGTGAGTGCCGACCACGCTGTTTGCGGCTACAATACGTTGCACACCAGAGGCCAAGATCAAAGTACAGGCCGAAGCACAATAGCTTGGTTGAGTGGACACAAAACCTCTTGCAATATTACGTGATTTCAGTGTCTTGGAACAAAATAAGTCTTTGTCTTTGCACATGAATTCATAAGCAAAGCCGACTGCTACATTCATCTTATGAGCGCGAATAAAGCGGCCCATCGCCATGGCCTCTTTCATATCACCACCGCTGGATTGAACGACCAGGGTGAGCGGCGATTTGCCAGCACGCGCCACAGTTTCTTTCAGTTTTTTGGCGCTTCCTGGAACAATTTGCCCTTTGGCAAAAATCCATTCGGGACAATTTGGCTCACATTCAATCTTGCTCCCCCGCATGATCTGAAACGTCATGTCATGCGACTGCTTTTCAGTAAGTGTGGGGTTTGGTTGAGTGGAGTCTGCTTTAGCAGCTGATGTAGCAAAACCAATCATGCAGACAGAAAACATCAGATGCGACCAAAGTTTCATACGTTGCCCCCAAAGACTGGAATGATCGGAGAGTGCATGAGCATTCGTTTTTTAACAAGTTACAAATAAGGCGGCACCAAAGCGTTTTGACTTTTCGAAGAAAAGTCAAAATCGCCCTAATTACTATTTTCGATCAACTCAGGTTGATTTAGGCCGCCTCAACACTTTGCTGATCCGATTAGAATACCATGGCGACATAACGCGGAACCAAGCTCTTACGGCCAAGTCCACCATTATGCTTAGAAGCCGCCAATCGCATATTGCCGTGCGATGATTTCACGGCCAGCGACAAATATTTCAAACCATATTTAACATTGGTCGAAGCATTATAAAGCCCAGAGCAAGCACCGGAATAACCAATACCCCGTGCCGTCTGACATTTCAGCTGAAACACGCCAATCTCGCCAACACTGCCGGTGACCATCGGATTATAACCCGATTCAATCTTGGCAATCCGCAGCGCAAACCAAGTGGGCACACCATAATGCGGCGCTTGCGATTTAATCATCGCCTGCACATTAGCGCGCGTCGCAGGTGATACTTTTGGAAAATGAGCTTTCGAAAGATGAACTTTAGAATGATGAACCTTGTGATGGAGTTTATGGGAATGCCGCACCGTGGCATTTGCGGAAGTTGACAGGAGGCTGGCGGATAAGACCGCAGCCGTAACAGACAAAAGCAACTTAAAACGCATGTACAATTCCTTCTATTGATCGAACGGCATTACAAAAAATATCCAGCCAAGCTGGAAAGAAAACCCGCAAAGACCGCCGGCGTCTGGGGGGAGCGGGGCTTTGAAAGAACAATTGGGGCGAGATTAAGGTTGCAAAAACGACCATGTGACGGATTGTCGCAATTTCTGATTGTCGACTTTTTGCAGTGTGCAGGTCGAGGACTTGGCGATTTGACCCAAACGATCTATGAGCAGCCCATGAAATTTCTTGATGAATGCAAAATCTATGTCCGTGCCGGAGACGGTGGGGCCGGCGCCGTATCGTTTCGCCGTGAAAAATTTATCGAATTCGGCGGCCCCGATGGTGGTGATGGCGGCACAGGCGGCGACGTTTGGGTTGAAGCGCACAATGATCTCAACACACTGATTGATTATCGCTATCAGCAGCATTTCAAAGTCCGCACCGCAGGCCATGGCATGGGCAGGCTTCGCGCGGGCAATTCAACCGAAGACATCATCCTCAAAGTTCCAGCCGGAACCGAAATCTATGAAGAAGACCATGAAACCTTAATTGCTGATCTTCCCAAAGCC
The DNA here is from genome assembly GCA_025359045.1 of Hyphomicrobiales bacterium. Lineage (GTDB taxonomy): Bacteria > Pseudomonadota > Alphaproteobacteria > Rhizobiales > Aestuariivirgaceae > Aestuariivirga. Next base: position 4,203 of record JANYHN010000068.1, read on the forward strand.
GGTGATCGCATCCGCATCGCCAAAGGCGGCAACGGAGGCTTTGGCAATCATTATTTCAAATCTGCCACCAATCGCAGCCCCTATAATGCCAACCCCGGCCAAATGGGCGAAGAGCGTTGGATCTGGTTGCGCCTGAAATTGATCGCCGACGCCGGCATCGTGGGACTGCCCAATGCGGGCAAATCGACACTTCTCTCAGTCGTCTCTGCCGCACGGCCCAAGATTGCAGATTATCCTTTCACCACGTTGCATCCCCAGCTTGGTGTGGTGAAAGTCGCCGCCAATTCATTCGTGCTGGCTGATATTCCAGGCCTTATCGAGGGCGCATCCGAAGGTGCTGGCCTCGGCACACGCTTTTTGGGACATGTCGAACGCTGCGCTGTGCTCATTCATATGATCGATGCCACGGCGGATGATCTGGTCGATGCCTACAAAGTCATTCGAGCGGAACTCAAAGCTTACTCCCCTATCCTCGCCAAAAAGCCCGAAATCATCGCCTTCAACAAGATCGATGCCATTGAGCCAAAGGAATTGGAAAAGAAGGTCAAAACCTTCGAAACCAAAATCAAAAAGTCCCCGCTGCTCATCTCTGCTGCCACCCAGAAAAACACCGAACAAGCGATGTTTGATTTGTGGGCAATCATCAGCGGCAACCGCAGAGCATCGCGCATTCCCGATCCTGTGGGGGTCACCACTGAAGGCTGGAAACCGTGACCTCGCGGCTCTCCAAAGCCAAGCGCATCATCGTAAAAGTAGGTTCGGCATTACTGGTCGATCAAAAAACCGGAACCATCAAAGCCTCATGGCTGTCTTCTTTGGTTGATGATGTGGCCGATCTCAAAATTGCGGGCGCTGATGTGATCCTTGTCTCTTCTGGTGCCATCGCACTCGGTCGCCGCACACTGGGATTGCCCAAAGGCAAACTGAAACTCGATCAAAGCCAAGCAGCAGCAGCCGTTGGCCAAATCGCGTTGGCGCAAGCCTGGTCAGAGGCGCTCCGCACCAAAAACATTGTGGCTGCGCAAATCCTTGTCACACTGACAGATACCGAAGAACGCCGCCGCTATCTCAACGCCAGAGCTACCCTTTCAACGCTCCTCGCCCAAGGTGCAGTCCCCGTCATCAATGAAAATGACACCGTTGCCACATCTGAAATTCGCTATGGTGATAACGACCGCCTCGCAGCAAGAGTAGCCTCTATGATGTCTGGCGATGTGCTGGTGCTGCTGTCAGATATTGACGGCCTCTATTCCGCACCCCCAAATCAAAAAGGTGCAACCTTCATCCCTGAACTGCGCGAAATCACGCCAGAAGTCGAAGCCATGGCGGGAAAACCTATTTCAGGTGTGGGTTCAGGCGGCATGATCACAAAAATCGAAGCAGCTAAAATTGCGCTCTCTGCAGGCTGCAACATGGTCATTGCCTCTGGCCATGAACTGCATCCCTTAAAGCGCATTGCCGAAAACGCCCGCTGCACATGGTTCTTGGCACAAAGCAGTGCCATGCAATCGCGCAAACGCTGGATCGCCGGTACCTTGCAACCCACGGGAAAGCTGTTTGTCGATGAAGGGGCAAAGACCGCATTACTCAAAGGCAAAAGCTTACTTCCCGCTGGTGTTAAAAGAGTCGAAGGCACATTCGCACGTGGAGACACGGTCAGCATTGTATTGATCGACGGCCCCGAACTGGCCCGCGGTTTAGTCGGCTATGATGCCGCTGAAGCCAAACAAATCATTGGCCTCAAATCCGCCGATGTGCAAAAACTTCTAGGCGCAGGCGACCGCGATGAAATGATCCACCGCGATGATCTTGTGATGATGGATAGAAAATGAACGACGTAACTTTAAACATTGGCAAACAAGCCCGCACAGCCGCGCGCACCCTTGCCCTTGCTTCAACGTCTCAAAAAAACACCGCCCTCAAAGCTATGGCAAAACATATTCGTGCCAGGGCCGCTGAAATTCAATCCGCTAACGATAAAGATGTCACAGCGGCTAAAACCAAAGACCTCAAATCCTCCTTTATCGACCGCTTGACATTAAACTCCTCGCGCATCGAAGCGATGTCCCAAGGGTTGGAAGATATTGCAGCATTGGAAGACCCCGTCGGTCGCGTCCAAGAAAAATGGCTTCGCCCCAATGGCATGGAAATCTCCCGTGTCTCTGTCCCCATCGGTGTCATCGGCATTATCTATGAAAGCCGCCCTAACGTTACGGCAGATGCGGGCGGGCTGTGTTTAAAATCCGGCAACGCAGCGATCTTGCGCGGTGGCTCTGATGGCTTTGCCACATCGCAAATCATCGTCTCAGCCCTCCAACTTGGCCTCGCAGATTCAGGCCTCGATCCCAACTGCATTCAAATGGTGCAAACCACGCATCGCGATGCGGTGGGTGAAATGCTCTCAGGAATAAACGGCACCATCGATTTGATCATCCCTCGTGGCGGCAAAAGCCTCGTAGCCCGCGTGCAAGAAAACGCCCGTGTTCCCGTTTTCAGTCACCTTGAAGGCATCTGCCATGTCTATGTCGATAAAGCTGCTGATCTCGAAATGGCTAAAGCCATAGTCCTCAATTCCAAAATGCGCCGCACAGGCGTGTGTGGCTCTGCCGAAACCATTTTGATAGATCGCGCGAAAATCTCGAACCTAGTATCAATCATCAGTACACTGATCAATTCCGGGTGCGAAGTGCGTGGTGACAAAGAAACCATGTTGGCCAACCCAGCAGTCAAACCCGCCACGCAAGAAGATTGGTCAACCGAATATCTCGACAGCATCGTATCAATTCGGGTCGTAGATGGAGTGGATGAAGCCATTGCACACATCACCAAATATGGTTCGCAACACACAGACTCTATCGTGACCGAAGACCAAGCCACCGCTGAACATTTTCTGAAAGACCTCGACAGCGCTATCGTCCTCCACAACGCCTCCACCCAATTTGCCGATGGCGGCGAATTTGGCTTTGGTGCCGAAATCGGCATTGCCACTGGAAAAATGCATGCGCGGGGGCCGGTCGGCGTCAACCAGCTCACCACTTTTAAATATCAAATCAGAGGGAACGGCCAGATCAGGCCTTAACCTTCAATGCTAAAACTCCCACCCTTTGGCCAAGGACAGCGCATCGGCCTCTTTGGAGGTTCGTTTAACCCCGCACATGCTGGCCACCGGATGGTTGCACTTTATGCCTTAAAGCGCCTCCAACTCGATTGGGTTTGGTGGCTCGTTTCCCCGCAAAACCCTTTGAAAGACACTAAAGAAACCGGCGAATATTCTAAGCGCCTCGCCCACACCAAACAAATCGCCAACCACCCGCAATTTAAAGTCACCGATATTGAAAACCAAATCCATAGCCGCAACACCGCCCAAACCCTAAGCGCCATCAAACAAGCAATGACCAAAGCCCATTTTGTATGGATTATGGGCGCTGATAGCTTTGCAGACCTAGATCGTTGGCATGATTGGAATCACATCGTTGAAACCTTGCCAATCGCTGTTCTCGCAAGGCCAGGCTATTCTGTTCGCGCCCTCGGTGGCCAAGCGGCAATTCGCTACAGCAACAACCGTGTGAGCAACGAACAATCAGGTCTGCTTGCCAAACGCAAATCCCCAGCCTGGGTATTCATCTCCATGCCGCTTCGCAGTGAAAGTTCAACGGCCATTAGGCAAGCTGTCAAAGCGGTTTCATAATCAAGAAATATTTGTTATGAGATGTCCATCAAATAAAGGAATAAGACCCTGAGCAAGAAACCTGTAAAGAAGACCGCAAAGAAGGCTGTCAAAAAAACCGCCGCAAAAAAGCCAACCATCAAGGCTGTTGCCAAGAAGGCCATCAAAAAAGTTGTACCTAAAAAAGCAGTCAAGAAAGCAGCTCCAAAGAAGGCGGTAAAAAAGCTTGTAAAAAAGGCGGTGCCAAAGAAAGCTTTGAAGAAGGCCGTTAAGGCTGCTCCCAAAAAAGCGATTAAAAAAGCAACACCGAAGAAGGCTATCAAGAAAGCCGTAAAGGTTGCTGCCAAAAAAGTTACAGCCAAAAAAATTGTAGCCAAGAAAATTGTAGCTAAGAAAATCGTTAAAAAAGCAGCTCCAAAAAGAGCCGCCGCTAAGAAAGCTGCGGTTAAGAAAACCGCCATCAAAAAAGTAACGGCAAAAAAAGCAGTTGTTAAAAAGGTCGCAACCAAAAAAGCAGCACCTAAAAAAGTCGCGGTCGTCAAAGTCGCAGCCCCAATTGGTCCGCGCTATGCTGGCCCAGACTGGCCTTTGATGAACGTCATCTTGGATTCGATGGACGATTCCAAAGCTGAACAGGTGATCTCGATCAATCTCGAAGGTCGCTCGTCCATGGCTGACGGCATGGTGATTGCTTCAGGCCGTGCCAACCGCCACGTGGCCGCAATTGCTGAACAATTGGTCACCAAACTCAAAGCAACTGGCCAGAAAGACATTCGCGTCGAAGGTCTCGATCAAAGTGATTGGGTTCTTGTTGATGCAGGCAATGTCATCGTCCACATCTTCCGCCCCGAAGTACGCAGCTTTTACAATTTGGAAAAGCTCTGGTCAGAACACGCTCCCTCAGAGCAGGGCACCATGGAATCTCGTGACAAGGAATAATTCTTGCGCCTCCACATCGCAGCGATCGGCAAACTCAAAACCGGACCAGAAAAGATGCTGGCCAATGATTATGCCGGTCGCATCGAAGTCTTTGGCCGCAAAGCAGGTGTGACATCGCTTAAGATCAGCGAATGGTCTGAATCACAAAACCAAAACGTCAATTCTCGCATGGAAGAAGAGGCCAAAACGCTTTGGTCAACCATTCCCCAAGGCGCTATTACATTTGTGTTAGACGAGCGCGGCAAATCACATTCGAGTGAAGAGTTTGCAAGTTTGATTCGAAAGCATGCCGATCAAGGCGCAAATGACCTGTGCTTTCTGTTGGGTGGCCCCGACGGCCACGATGCATCAACCCGTACAAAAGCCAATCATATTATCGCGTTAGGGGCCATGACGTGGCCCCATCGTTTGGCCCGCATCATGCTGCTCGAACAAATTTACCGATCCCTCACAATTATGGTTAATCATCCCTATCACAGGGTTTAGCGGCCCCATTTTTGACATGTGATAAAGGCAGTTTCGCTTTTGATATGAGATTCTCTAATTTGCGCAACGGCCTGATATTAACCACTTCTTTGCTTGCGATACTGCATGGCAAAGCTGATGCACAAACGGCTGATCCTGCAGTAGCACTCAGCCAAGTTGAACAAAACATCAAAGATTCAAGCGACAAACAGGCAACTCTGGCGACCGACATTGAAGCTGCCACCAAAGCCCAAGCGGAAATCTCTGATAAACTCATTGAGTTGGCAAAAACTTTAGAAAGTCAACAAACAGCGGTTCAAACCGCAGATGGCAATCTAAAGAAACTCAGCGCCGAATCCATTGTCATCCGCAGCACATTGGCGGAAAAACAAGATCGACTCTCGGAGCTCTTGGCTGGCCTGCAACGTTTGGAGCAAAACCCACCTCCAGCTCTTGTTGTCGAACCGCAAAACATATTGCAGGCATTGCGGGGTGCCATGATGTTTGGCGCGGTCGTTCCTGAGATGCGAGATCAAGCGCAAGACCTGCAAAATAATCTGCACCGTTTGGAAACTATTAAAACCGAAACCGAAGACACCAAGAAATCCCAAGAAGCTGCCCTCGCCGCACTGGCTTTATCAAAAACCGAACTCACCCAACTTCAATCTGAAAAGAAAGCCCTTGCCGCATCGTCCGCCAAGGATCTTACAAACGAAAAACTTCGCTCCGCTAGTCTGGCAAAAGAAGCCAAAAATTTAAAACAACTTTTGGCAGCCTTAGAAGAAGAAAAGAAAAAAGCTGAAGCCTTGAAAACCGCTGAAGCAAAAATCTTGGAAGAAACCGAGCGTAAAAAGCGCGAAGCCTTAATGCGCCCCATGATGGTGTTCACAGAAGCTCAAGGCAAACTGGACTATCCCGTTCAAGGCAACAAACTAAAACAGTTTGGCGATGATAACGGCTTAGGTGGAAGATTGGACGGTTTGGCCATCGCTGCTTCCGCCGATTCCAATGTGATCTCGCCTGTCGATGGCCGCGTAGAATTTGCAGGTCCGTTTAGATCTTACGGTCAGCTCTTGATCTTGAACGTCGGAGAAGGCTATCTCGTACTCTTGGCAGGCATGAACCAGATTTCCGCTGAGATAGGACAAAGCATAAGAGCAGGCGAGCCCTTAGGACAAATGGGAAAAGGCCCATCCTCGGTGGCCTTGATCGGCAGTGAAACAAATAACGCACAACCCGTGCTTTATATAGAATTTAGAAAGAACAACGACCCGGTTGATCCCTCCCCCTGGTGGATCGGCGGCAGAAAAGAGGCAATGAAATGAAGGTGAACACTCAGATGCGCAATATAACTTTGGTTTTGGTGGGTGCCGTTTCTGGCATCGCGGCCTTGCAGGCTTTCAACGGGGCTACTGCTGCCACCAATGCTGAAACCTATAAGCTTCTCAATCTTTTTGGTGATGTTTATGACCGTGTGCGTTCTGATTATGTGGAAAAGCCCGATGAACAAAAAATGATGGAAGCCGCCATCAACGGCATGCTCACATCGCTTGATCCACATTCCAGTTTCATGAATGCCAAAGAATTCGCTGATATGAATGTGAAGACCAAGGGCGAATTTGGCGGCCTCGGCATTGAAGTCACCATGGAGAATGGCATCGTCAAAGTGATGTCGCCTTATGATGGCACACCCGCCGCCAAGGCTGGCATCCTTGCCAATGATTTGATCGTGAAAATTGACGGCAAACAAGTCCAAGGTATCACTTTGAACGAAGCCGTCGATAAAATGCGTGGTGCAGTCGGCACCCCCATTAACCTCACTATCGTGCGCGACAAGCGCGAACCCTTTGACGTCAAAATTGTACGCGATATCATCAAAATCGAATCCGTAAAATCCTCGATTGAAGCTAACGACATTGGCTATGTGCGCATCAGCACATTTAACGAGCAAGCCGAAAGTGGCCTTTCTAAAGCGATCCAAGATCTCGATCAGAAAATGGGCGGCAAAGAAAAAGGCTTCATCCTCGATCTACGTAATAATCCCGGCGGCCTTCTCCAACAAGCCATTGCCGTGTCTGATGTCTTCATGGAAAAGGGCGAAGTGGTTTCAACAAGAGGTCGCAATGCAGATCAAGTCGAGCGCTACACAGCTCAAAAGGGCGATCTGACCAACGGCAAAAAAGTCGTCGTCTTGATCAATGGCGGCTCCGCCTCAGCATCCGAAATTGTTGCTGGTGCCTTGCAAGACCAAAAACGCGCCACCATGATCGGCACACGCTCTTTTGGCAAAGGTTCAGTTCAAACCATCATCCCATTGGGCAATGAAGGTGCAATCCGCCTTACAACGCAGCGTTACTTCACGCCTTCAGGTCGCTCTATTCAAGCCAAAGGCATCGATGCAGACATCGTAATCGAACAACCATTGCCACCTGAACTGATGGGCAAGAATGTTTCAACCGAAGGTGAAGCTGCCCTCAATGGCCATTTGGCCAACCCCGGCGGCGGCGATGAAGGCGGCGGCTCATCGGCCTATGTGCCTGAAGATAAAACCAAGGACGTCCAACTGAAAGCTGCGGTTGATTTCCTCCACGGTGAAAAAGTTGTTACCAATGTTGTTCCACCAAGCACCAAACCAGCTGACGTGAACAAACAGTCGAACTGATTTTTCCTTGAAACGAGGGGCGGAACATAATGTTTCCGCTCCTTTTTTTATCACGGTTAATGAACCGTTAAGCCTTGCCCCCACACAGTGACTTCAAGACGAATCGAAGAGCCTGAATGCCCCGTGACGAATTAAAACAGCCGCTGCACCAGCGTCGCTTGTCCCAAAGAATTTGGGAAAGGCGGCCGCGCGCGCTCACAACGTCATATGCGTTTGTCATTGCCACTTTCATCAGTGGTGGTTATTGGCTTGTCCAGCAGCCCATGCCTTTTGCTGGTGAACCCATCATCACTTTGAACATTCCGCCGCTTGAAGAAATAAAAACTGCCAGTGTCGAGCCGCTGCCAGAACAAGCTCCGCAAACTGAGACAGTAGAGGAAGAGCCAGTAAGTTCAAAATCCGTCGCAAAAATCGTTGAACCCATTGAACAACAAAACTACCAGCAAGACGCCACCATCTATGTCAGCGCCGCTCAACCGCTCACCAAAGCCCCAGCCACCGGATTTGTTGAAGCCAGCGCTTCGGGGCCATTACCCAAAATCAGCTCAAACGGAAAAAAGCCATCCGATATTTATGCCCGCCCCGTTCCTATGGGCCTAATTCATTCCGAAGCGCCAAAAATCATCATCATCTTAGGTGGTATGGGCCTGAACGAAAAATTGAGCGCCAAAGCCGCAAAGGAACTACCGGGCGATATCACATTGGCTTTCGCCCCTTATGGTGACAACCTGCAAGCCCAAGTTAACCGGGCGCGCGCCAGCGGCCATGAAGTCATGCTGCAGTTGCCCTTGGAACCTGTGGGCTTTCCAGCCACCAACCCTGGCCCTAAAACCCTCCTTGCTGATGGCCCAGACGACGCCAATTTGGAATCTCTGCAATGGCATTTAAGCCGCTTTACAGGCTATACAGGTGTGGTGAATTACATGGGCGGCAGGTTCTTGTCTTCTGCCCCCGCCATCAAACCCATGCTGACCGAACTCCGAAAGCGGGGCATCTTATTCGTGGAAGATGGCTCAATGCCTCTGTCTGCCACTGACGGCGTTGCAAAGTCGATGAACATGCAAGTGCGCCACGCCAATTCAGTCATTGATCTTGATGGCAATGCCACCTCAATATCGGCTGCTCTCAATCTGCTCGAAGAAGAGGCCAAAACCAATGGCATGGCAATCGGCACCGGAACAGGCCTTGAAACCACCATTGAAGCGGTCAGCGAATGGGCCAAAACTGCGGCAGACCGCGGCATTGTCATCATGCCGGCATCTGCTGCCTTCAAGGGCAGGCTGGGATGACCGAGCGCGTAAAACCTGAAATCGTGGCCTACCGCCCCTGCGTGGGCGTCATGCTGTTGAATGCCCAAGGCTTGGTGTGGATCGGCCGCCGCTTTGAAAAACAAAATGACGATGGTATCGGCAAATGGTGGCAAATGCCCCAAGGCGGCATTGATGCAGGCGAAGATCCAGCCAAAGCCGTCATGCGCGAACTCTATGAAGAAACCGCTGTCACATCGGCCCATATCATTGCCGAAGCGCAAAACTGGTATAATTACGATCTACCAGAACATCTCATCGGCAAAAGCTGGGGCGGCAAATATCGCGGCCAGAAACAAAAATGGTTCGCTGTGAAATTTACGGGCAAAGATAGTGAAATCAACCTTCAGCCCCCCGGCCACAAACAAGAGTTTGACGAGTGGCGCTGGGCTAAAATGGACGAAATGCTAGAATTAATTATTCCGTTCAAACGTGAAGTCTATGTTGACGTCATAGCTGCTTTCCGGCATCTGGGCGCTTGAGGGTTATATATGAGCATTTCTCACATCATATTCGATTGCGACGGCGTTTTGGTCGACAGCGAACCCTTGTCGATGCGCGCCGATGTTGAAATCTTAACCCGCGCTGGCATCAAGATCACCGAAGCCGAAGCCCATCGGCGCTTTGTGGGCACAACCTTTCAAGACATGATCAAAGCGCTTGAAAAGCAACACGGCACAAAACTGCCGGAAAATCTATCCGAACTTAAAAATGCCCGCATGAATGAAATGTATCGCACGGAGCTCAAGCTTGTGCGCGGCGTGCGCGATGCTCTGGAAGATATCCGGAACATGGGCCTCTCCATGTCGATTGCGTCTAACGGCCCGAAAGACCGTGTGAAGTTGGCGCTCCAACTCACAGGCCTGCTCCCCTATTTCAAAAACGCCATCGTAACCTATGAAGACGTGCCGCAAGGCAAACCCGCCCCCGACATGTATCTCTTGGCCGCCAAAAACGCCGGCACCAAAGCCGATAATTGCCTGGTGGTGGAAGACAGCACCGCAGGTGTTACCGCCGCCGTCGATGCTGGCTGCTGGACACTTGGATTCACCGGCACTTATGAAGACCAACAGGCTCATGGCGAAAAATTAAAAGACATCGGCGCTGAAGCGATCTTCAATAAAATGGTTGATCTACCTGCGCTGGTTGAGACGTTTGTGAGATAGCTATTTCATATCGACTTTCAGTTTTTTGAGAACCAAATATCAAGGTAATGTGCAGATGAATTTTATGAAATTCGCGAGTACCGTGGCTATTGTTTTTGTTACGACCGTTTCACTTCAAGCGAGTGCCTCTTCACCTGACGCTTGGGCAAAACTTGATGCAGATTCGGCCAAGGCTTGCATCACCGCTTCAGGGCTTACAAAAGCAAAAGTCTCCGCCAGCACCCATTTTTCAGACACATCCGGATATGACATTCGGGTGGTGAGCGGGATCTATCCCCAAAAGCACATGAAAGGCGCTAGCGGCAAAATGCTTTGCCTCTACGGGCGTAAATCCAAGCTGGTTGAAGTGCAGGAACTGATTAAGTAACGTGCTGAGTTGACAGGGTGATGGCTTCAAAAACTTTTGCAACATTGACAGCAGTGGTGGCTTGGTGCGCTTTAGGAATCCAACTCGTTCTCACCATTCAGAAAATGACAGGTGAAGGGGCAAGTATTTTTGAGGCCGTTTGGCGGTATTTTGGATTTTTCACTATCCTTACAAACTGTGGTGTTGCAGTGGTCGCAACCGCTATGGCGATAAAGCCAAACTCAGTTTTGGCTAACGCCAATGCACGTCTTGCAGCTGTAGCAGCGATTGTTATTGTTGGATTGGTTTATTCTGTTGCACTCAGGGCAATCTGGCAACCCACCGGATGGCAAGCGGTAGTTGATCACGGCCTTCACGACGCAACACCGATTTTGTTTGTGGCATCTTGGTTTTTTTCCGACCATGGACAGTTACAGTGGCGAAACGTTTTTTTCGCAATTGTTCCCGGCTTGGTTTATTTTATCTACGCTTTAATCAGAGGCGCTGCAGATGGCTGGTATGCCTATTGGTTTTTAAATCCAGCATCATTACCGCCAGCACAAATGGCACTGAATGTAGTGATTTTGCTGTTGGCATTTTCAGTAGTGGCGCTTGGCTTTGTCGGCTTGGACAAGTGGCTGGCACGGCGTGGTTAGAAACAACGATGGCCCGAGAAGCCAATAAGTTGACCTTCCGAACCCGCGGTAAAGAGCCACAAGTTCAGAACTTTGAAATAATTTCACCTATACTATGATTTTATACTTGACAGACATTTATATTCTGTACTATCTATGTTCCGTCTTCTCCAGAAGGGGTTTCCGTTCGCGACGGTGATCAGAAATGGGGAAAGATGTGGCGCTTGCGGGGTTGGGCTAAC
>JANYHN010000074.1 GCA_025359045.1 Hyphomicrobiales bacterium
AAGCGGTCAGCTGCGGCGAGGCAGACGCGAAACTGACCCAGTGAATTGGTGAGCGAATAAACGTATGACATCCAGAGTCCTTATAGTTGAAGATGAACCAGCCCAGCGTCGTATTCTGGAAGAAATGGTCAAGCGTTTCGGGTTCGAAGCGATCGCTGTGGAAAATGGCAGCAAAGGCATAGAAGTCTTGAGTTCTCAATCAGGCTCTACCATCGGGCTAGCGATTCTTGATTTGATGATGCCAGGCATGAACGGCTTGGAATTTTTAGAAAAACTTCAAGCCATTCGCGGCGATTTGCCAGTCATCGTGCAAACATCACAAGGCTCTATCGAAACAGTAATTAAAGCGATGCGTGCGGGCGCCGATGATTTTGTCGTAAAACCCGTTTCGCCAGAACGTTTGCGCGTCTCAATGCAGAATTTACTGAAAGTAAATGCTCTAACTGAGGAAGTTAAACGCCTCAACAAAAAAGTAACAGGCGCGTTAAGCTTTGACGATCTTGTCGCCTCATCACCGGCCATGGCAAATGTCATACGCCTTGGTCGCCGTGGCGCTCAATCTAACATTCCCATTCTCATCGAGGGTGAATCAGGTGTAGGCAAAGAAATGATCGCTCGCGCCATTCAGGGGGAAAGCGAACGCGCTGGAAAACCATTTATTGCCGTCAATTGCGGTGCGATCCCGGAAAACTTAGTGGAATCGACTCTATTCGGTCATGAGAAAGGTTCTTTCACAGGCGCAAACAACAAGCATCTCGGCAAATTCCAAGAAGCTGATGGCGGAACGCTTTTCCTTGATGAAGTCGCTGATCTGCCACTTGAAATGCAAGTCAAACTATTGCGCGCCATACAAGAAGGCGAGATTGATCCCGTAGGCAGCCGTAAACCTGTAAAAGTCAACATCCGACTACTTTCTGCCACCAACCGCGATATGATTGAAATGGTGAAGGCCGGAAAATTCCGCGAAGACCTTTATTATCGTTTGAATGTTTACCCCATCATGGTGCCGCCTCTGCGTGACCGAAAAGATGATATTCCAGCTTTAGTCAACCACTTCATAACCAAGCTTGCTGCAGAAGAAGGCCGAAAGGTTCACGGTATCACTGCGCATGCATTACAAATGCTGCAAGCTTACGCGTGGCCAGGCAATGTGCGCCAGATTGAAAATACGGTATTCCGCGCTATCGTACTCTGCGAAACTGATATTCTCGATGTTCAAGATTTCCCCCAAATTGCCGCTTTGGTGGATGGCTTTGAAGTTAAAATTCCCGCAGCTCCAGTTCCCGCGCCACACACTTTGCGCAGACCCGATGGCAACAACCAAGTACGCACAAATACCAACCAAGTCAGCGATGGCAATGCCATCGGCGTTTCAATTGTAACCGACGGCGGCCATATAAGAACTTTGGAAGAAGTTGAAGCGGATATGATTAAATTGGCAATGCACCGTTACCGGGGTCAAATGTCTGAAGTTGCGCGTAAGCTAGGTATTGGGCGGTCAACTCTGTACCGCAAGATGCGTGATTTAGGTCTGGAAGAGGCGGCTGGGTAACACCCAAACAATATTGTTATATTGCGGGCTTACCCCCATTGAATCGCCACAAACACACGTTTAATTTGCACCAACTTTGGGGGCTTGGTTGAAAGATGGGTAAAATGTCTAGGTTTTCTTCTAAATTACTAGTTGGGTTGGCTGCAGTTGCCTTCCTCGCAGGCACGGCCGATGCTGAGCAGAAGGTTTATAAAAAGCGTTTGGGTTTTTTTGAAAGCCTATTTGGTGGAAACCAAACGCGCACACCGTCGCGGCCAATATTTGGTTCAGCAGACAGCGCCAAGTTGACGTGGTGGGAACAAAACCAAATTGACAAGCAAAACCGAGGTGAATCCGACGGTATTCGTATTTTCTATGGCGATCCCGTGCCTTCCAAAAAGCAGAGGCAAAGAGAAATACAAGCGGATCAATCCGAGCCTGATCCATTGCCGGGACTTGGTCTGGGTAACGTCAGCTACTTCCCGCCTTTGGTTGTTCCAGTTTATGATTCTGCCCTCCTGAAAGTTGAGGCCAAGAGCCAAGAGGCTGAATCAATCCGTATTGAGCTGATTAATAAGTCTACAAATATTCGGACCGTCGACACAGAACGCAAGGCCATTTTGGCGTTTTACAGTTCAAATGGTTTCAAACCAATTTGGACGCAAGACGGACATATCACGCCGCGCGCAAAGTCTGTTTTAAAATTGATGTCTGATGCCGCAGTGGATGGTTTGGTTGCAAAAAATTATTTACCTGCTGGCCTAACCAGTTTTGAAAATGTCGACGAAGCTTTGGACAGCGTGCCCGTGAAAATCGCGCGGTTTGATATTGCAATGACTGTTGCCGCTGTTAAATATGCGCGGCAACTTTCGGGCGGCCAGTTTGATCCAAACCGCTTGTCGCTTTACAATGACATAAAGCCACAAGCCGTGGCGGCAGATGCCGTGATGAAAGTAATTGGTTATTCGCCATTTCCGGAAACCTATTTTGCAAGCTTGGTTCCAACCCATCCGCAATATGCAATTTTCAAAAAAGCCTTGGCTGAAACAGTTGATGGTGGCAAGAAGCTGAATGTAATTGCCGATGGTCCCGATGTGAAGGTCGGCGATGCCGATGAACGCATCCCAGCCATTCGCACAAGATTGCAAGGTTTAGGCATTTCTGTTGCTGACCTTGATGGCAAGGCTGATCCAAAAGTTTTGGATAAAAAACTAAGCAAAAGCCTGCGCAATTTACAGGCCAAAAACAAACTCAAGTTAACCGGCATTGTTGATGTGGCAACGCTCGACGCTTTGAACGCCGATCACAGCACCGATGAGCGGCAACGGATTGTGTTTAATATGGAACGCTTGCGCTGGCTGCCCAAGAACCTTGGTTCTCGCTTTGTGTTCGTGAACCAACCCGCCTACGAAGTGAATGTTTTTGATCATGACAAAGTGGCTTGGCATAGCAAGGTCATCGTCGGTAAGCCGATGAACCAGACTTATTCATTCTATGATCAAATTGAAACTGTGGTGTTCAATCCGTCATGGGGCGTTCCGGCTTCTATTATTGTGAATGAATACGGCCCAAAGTCACGCAAAGATCCGAGCTATCTTGATCGCAACGGATTTAAACTTGTCGACTCTAATGGTGATGTCATTTCATCGCGCAATGTTGATTGGTGGGGCATGGGCCAAGCACCGACATTTGGCGTGCAACAACCGCCCGGTTCGGCCAACGCTTTGGGCGAACTGAAGTTCCTGTTTCCGAACGCGCATGATATTTACATGCATGACACGCCGACCAAGAATCTTTTTGCCGAATCGGTTCGTGCCTTCAGCCATGGTTGCGTACGTGTTGAAAACCCACGTGAATTTGCTGCAGTACTCCTCAATATGAGTGAAGAAGAAGTGGCCCAAAATCTCGGTCAAAGATCAAAAAAGTCTAAAAAAGCTGATCCAACGGAAGCCTTTGTTGAAAGTCGCTCCGTTAATTTGGCTGAAAAAGTGCCAGTTTACTTAACCTATTTCACAGCCTGGGCGGATGATTCCGGTAAGATTCAATTTTATAATGATATTTATGGCCGCGACACAGCCATGGCAAAGGCCTTGGCCTATAATCCGTTGGCTAAAAAATCCATTGATTCCGGAGACATAGCAACTGCCGGGGCAATTAATGGCGGTTTGAATCAAAATTGATCATTTTAAACTCCCATTAAGCACATTCGGGCAAACTGAATTAACCAAGGGGACGCCTTATCGCTGCCCCAATCTTGTCCGAAGTGCCGTAAGTAGTTAAAGTGGGTTACTCTCACGGACACTAGTGACGGAGACGAATATAGGAGTCGGGTTCCGCCCGGTGTGTGTGTTGAGTATGGTATTAAAAATCTGGAACGCCGGACATCGTCAAGACTTGCAGTCGCGTATGAAAAAGACCCTGGTTTCGACAGCTATTGCGGGAACACTCGCAGCGGCAGCCTTCGGCTTGGCTTCTGCGCCAACCGTTGCAGGTGGTGAAACGCGAACCATTTCGCTTTATCATATGCACACAGGCGAAAGCCTGAACATCACCTATAAGAAGGATGGCAAATACATCCCTTCAGCCATGAAGCAGATCAACTATCTGCTGCGCGATTGGCGCAAAAAGCAAACTATCACAATTAACCCACGCACCATCGATCTGGTGTGGGAGCTGCACGAAGATTTAGGTTCGCATCAGCCCATTCATATTGTGTGCGGTTACCGTTCACCGGCAACGAATGCTTTTCTGCGTCGTATTGGCCGAAATGTCGCAAAGCAAAGCCAACACATGGTTGGCAGCGCTATCGACTTCTATTTCCCTGATGTGCCAACTCAGAAAATCCGCAACGTCGCCTTGGCTCACCAAATGGGCGGTGTTGGCTATTACCGATCAGCTGGTGGCCCGACCGGTTTCTTGCACGCCGACGCAGGCCATGTGCGCTATTGGGGCCCACATATTAATCAAACTCAAATGGCATCCGTTATGCGGGAGGGCCGCAAATACATGGGTCGCCGCGTAAGTGGTGGGGGTAGCGATAGCGTCCCTCAAGTTCAAGACGAGGATCAACCCACAAAAGGTGGCGGTCTGATCGCTTTGATCGGCAGACTGACGGGCAAGAAACAAGCAACCCAACCTGACGCACAAGTGGCATCAGCTGCAGTCCCAGCGGCTAACCCAGTTGAAGCAGCTTATGCAGGGTCGCAAGGAGATATCGCTGATCTCTCGGCCGACGCGGCAACTCCTCCTGCCCCTAAGCCATCCCGTGTTGCAGGCACAAAGGTAGACGCTGATCAAATGGCATCTTTGGGCGATCTCGCGCAGGATGCAGCCAGCGCACCACCAAAGGCAAAAATTGCAGCGCTGGCAAAGCCAGAGCTCGTTCCGCCTGAACCTATTGTTGAAGCCGCAGATAATGGTGCAGCTGAACCACAGGTAAAGCAGGGTTACCCCATTCCAAAGCCGCGCTTGAAGCCCGTTGAAGTCATGTTGATGGCTGCCGCAAATATGAAGCCTGCGCCACAAATGTTCCGCATTTCTGCAGCCAGCGCTCCACCAGATAATCAATCTGGCCAAGCATCTTCACCCTTGGGCAGTGCTGCTCTCAGCACTTTGATGGAACAAGCCTCTGCCGAGCCTGATCCAACAGCTAAAATTCAGACTCCCAATAAAAAAGGCAAAGGTAATTTTGCCGCTGAACTGCGCGCAGGCACGGCAACAGAAGTGCCGGTGATCAAGCCGCTCCTTGCTTCGGCAGGTGGCAGCGATATTAACTGGTGGCCACAGCTCTCGCTAAACCCCGATGCCACAATCCGCCGCGACGGCGCACCATCTATGATCGGTGACAACAGCGAATCTCCACTGCCTCTCCAGGCATCATTGGTTGGGGAAGCCACTGATCCTTGGACCAGCCAACAAACAGCTGAGGGCAAGGGTGATTTGGTGGTGATCAACCGCGAAGGCAAAGGCAATCTCGACGCCGCCGCGACCAAGAACGCGAAGTTGTTGAAGGTTGGCCAGTTGGTGACGCAGTAGGGTGACTTGCTGACGATTATTCGCTATGTCTCAATACGATTAAATGGATTGAGCGGCTTAAGCGATGTATGACACTGCGATGAAGAACGGCAAGCGGTTCTTTGATACATATGCGAAAAACAAGACGGGTTTGAAAATCGTCGATATTGGATCGCTATCAGTTCATGGCTCATTGCGGGGTGTAGCTCCGGTGGGCAACTCTTAAATCGGGCTAGATTTTGCGGATGGCCCCAGCGTCGATGTCCTCATCAATGATCCTTACGCATTGCCAGTTGACGACAAATCCGTGGACATCGTGGTTTGTTCTTCAGTCTTTGAGCATTCAGAATTTTTTTGGCTCGTCTTCAACGACATTCAGCGCATGTTGAAACCTAGTGGTTTGTTGTATTTGAACGTCCCTTCAAATGGCGAGCTTCATCGCTGGCGTTTTTATCCTGATAGTGGATTGGCTTTGCAAAATTGGGCAAGAAGATCAGGTTACAATACAACTTTGATTGAATCCTTCACTGGTAAACAGGAATCTGATCAATGGAATGATTTCGTCGGTGTATTTATTAAGGACTCTAATTTTCTAGGCGACTTTCCAAACCTCATACAATCCAAATTTTCAAATTATACAAATGGATACACCGTTGAATAAGGTATTTTTTCGAAGCCAACTGTAAGGCCAGAAGACTATCTTTTCAGAATAAGCCGATGGATCAACGCGCTCAAGAATATGATAATCGTCCGATAGTGCAAAACTCATGCTTTGCCTAAGCCGCCTCACGCACCACCTTCATCCCCAGCGCTGCCAAATATAAATCAATCATCGCTTCTTCCTCAGAACGCTCATGCGGCTCTTTTTTACGCAGCGAAATCACCTTGCGCAAAATCTTGATGTCAAAGCCATTGCCTTTGGCTTCGGCGTAAACTTCTTTGATATCAGCAGCGATGGTTTTCTTTTCTTCTTCGAGACGCTCAATGCGTTCGACGATGGTTTTAAGTTGACCTTCAGCGAAATTCGATTTGGTAATGTCAGCCACGTAAGTCTCCGATGGTTAAATTTAATGTGATGGGGTTTTGATTGTTTGGGTGGGGCCGGATTGGTGCTTGGCCTTCCACTCAACATAAGACATGCCATAAATATGTAGGCGGGCATCGTCTCTCGTCAAAACAGCACCCTGCTCCTTGGCAGCGTCTTCGAGCCAGTTTGATAAGCAATTACGGCAGAAACCCGCAAGATTCATAAGGTCTATGTTCTGCACATCCTCTCGACCACGCAAATGTGTGATGAGGCGACGAAAGGCAGCGGCTTCAAGCTCGGTTTTGGTCTTGTCATCAAGGGCCATGGGGCGAAATCCTGTTTCGCCTTACATAGGCGTAACATCGCGCTACGCCAATCAGAGTTTCACGCAATCCACAACCCGAAACACTTGTACCCGCCACCATATTGCCCTAGTTCTATGCCGATTTGAATGATTTGAAACGGCAAGTGGAGGAGGCGGCATGACGCGTAATTTCTGGGCAGGACTAGGGGCTTTATTGCTCTTGAGTGCCGCCGGAACCCCTGCAAGAGCTGATCTTAAGCTGTGTAATAACACCGCCAGCCGCGTGGGCGTTGCTATTGCTTATAAAGATAAAGAAGGCTGGGCGTCAGAAGGCTGGTGGACGGTTAAACCGCAAGAATGCCTTCCCCTCATCAAGGGCGCTTTGGTATCACGCTATTTTTACGTTTATGCGGTTGATAATGAAAAAGGCGGCTCTTGGGGCGGCAAAGCCCAAATCTGCATTCGTGATAAAATATTCACAATTCGCGGCATTGATCAATGCACCGAGCGCGGATTTCAAAAGCAAGGCTTCTTCGAAGTTGATACCGGTGAAGAATCTGATTGGACAGTTTCGCTGTCGGGCGACAAAACAACACAAGGTCAATAATTTTGCATAGAAAACGTAAAGTCAAAATCCTGGCAACACTGGGGCCGGCATCCAATTCACTTGAGATGATCGAAAAACTTTTTATTGCTGGTGTGGATGTGTTTCGTATTAATATGAGCCATACAGATCATGCAATGTTGAAACAGCTGCATGGTTTTATCCGCACTGTTGAGGAAAAAGTGAAGCGCCCAATTGGCATTCTCGCCGATCTGCAAGGCCCAAAAATCCGCATCGGCACATTTGCAGATAAGGAAGTGAAGCTCACTGCGGGTGAGGCTTTCGCCTTTGATACTGATATTACGCCGGGCGATGCCACGCGTGTATATTTGCCCCATCCAGAGATTTTCGCGGGCGCCAAAGCAGGCGACAGCTTGCTTTTGAACGATGGTCGTTTGCGTGTGGAAATCACCAAAGCTTCACCCACACGCCTTGATACCAAAATCATCTATGGCGGCATGTTATCCAACCGCAAGGGCGTAAACTTGCCAGATACGTTGTTGGCTATCCCTGCCCTCACCGAAAAAGACCGGGCTGATTTAGAAGCAGCAGCCAGCTTGGGCGTCGATTGGATCGCACTGTCCTTCGTGCAACGCGCCGAAGATGTGGCCGAAGCACAACGCCTCGTGAAGGGTCGCGCTGGCGTTATGGCTAAAATCGAAAAGCCTTCAGCGCTTCCTGTGCTCGATGAGATTTTAAAGATTTCCGACGGCCTGATGGTGGCACGTGGCGACTTGGGCGTTGAGCTTCCGCTTGAAACAGTGCCAGCCCGCCAAAAGCAGATCACCCGCATGGCCCGCCGATATGGCAAGCCCGTGGTTGTGGCAACACAGATGCTGGAATCAATGATCACTGAGCCTGTGCCAACGCGCGCTGAAGTGTCTGACGTGGCAACAGCGGTTTATGAAGGCGCAGACGCTGTTATGCTGTCTGCTGAAAGTGCGTCTGGTGCATGGCCTGAAAAAACTGTGCAGACGATGGATAAGATTGCCCAATCTGCCGAGAACGATCAATATTATGGCAGCATCATTCATTCGCAACGCACTGAACCAGGCGCAACGGCTGCTGATGCCATTTCAGCCGCAGCAAGGCAAATTGCCGAGACGCTCCGTGTGCCTGTCATTGTTTGTTATACTGGTTCAGGCTCTACGGGTGCCCGCGTGGCCCGCGAGCGGCCCAGCATGCCAATCTTGGCAATAACCCCCATCATCAATACAGCCCGCCGCCTGGCCCTAACATGGGGCACCCATGCTGTATTGGTTGAAGATGCAAAATCACTTGATGAAATGTTTGCCAATGCTGGCAAGATTGCGTTTGATGAAGACTTCGCCAAATCCGGCGAACGTATTCTCATCACCGCTGGCGTTCCCATCGGCGCACCCGGCACCACCAACATGCTGCGCATCGCCACCGTCGGCCCAGGCGGCAAGGGCGTTTAATTGTTATGTCTGACGCTCCAAAAGAGTGGCGATCGTTACACCCACTTATCATTTGGATTATGAACAATTCAAATTGATGTGCGAAAGCATGGATCGTTTTGTTGAAGGCAATTGGCATCACTATGTTGTTGTGAGCAAGTCTGACTACGAAATGTTTGCGCCCTTCAAGGGCTCGCGACGAACTATTATTGAAAACACCAAAATCTTGCCCCCTTGGCTCCGCTATGTTGGTAAACTTGGTCGGGTACGTAGCGGTAGTTTTTATTTTTCGTGGCGCACGGGGCCGATATTTGGCTGGCATGTCCAGCAAATCATAAAAGTCAGTATGGCTTCTTTTGTAAAAGAAGATTTGATGATGATCGTCGATTCAGATTTGTTTTTCATTAAGTCATTTAAGCTTGATTCAATGATTAGGAATGGCCGCTTGCCCTTCATAAAAAGCCCAACAAGCTACAGCGACCGCAAAAAGCAAGCTCCAACGTTCCTTAAGCGCGCAAAGAAAACGCTCGGTTTGCCGGATTCCACACCAAGTCATGACTATGCCAACAACATTGTTTTCTGGCGCCGCCAAACCGCGATCGAGCTTTGCGACTTCATTGCAAAGAAACATCGCAAACATTGGATTGCCGCTCTGTCGGGATTTAACGCAATATCCGAGGGCAGCCTGTATGGCCTTTTTGTAGATTATATAAAAAAAGATGATCAAACATATGTCACCGACAACTTCAATTTAGCAAAAACCGTTCACGGCGACTATGCAATTTATGACGATGAGCTTGAAGCATTTGTGAAAGATCTTCAACCACATCATGTGGCACTCGGTTTTCAATCTTCAGCGCGATTTGATAATAAAGTGCTTCGCAAACAATATGAAAAATTTGTGCACTAAACCGATCAAATATCCGGTTGCTCTTTCTCAAGCTCTTTGATCGACTGCTGCACTGAAGCCATATGTGGATTAATCGCCAGCGTCTCTCGCAAAACACCCAAGGCCTCGCGTGTGTGGCCCTGCGCGCGCAAGATGGCCGCCTTGCCAGCAAGTGCCCCAAAATGCCTTGGCTCTAAATCAAGCACATGCTGAATGTCGGTCAATGAATCGTCATAACGGCCCATGATAAAATAGAGCGTGGCCCGCTTGTTCCAGCCCTCGGCATAATTGGGATAGCTTTCGATCAACTGAATGAAAGTTTTCTCGGCAGCATCAAATTCATGCGCATTCATCGCCGCAGTACCTTGGCGGATCAGAAGTTCAGCCGTCGGAGAATCATTACTGCCCCATATCTGCCAAATATCAGCAATGATTTTATCGGGGTCGCGTGATGTTTTCGCTTGGTGCAAATCACCAAACAGCTTGTCCAGCTGATCATCTCTCTTGCGATCATCCCCAGCAGCAAATGCCGAGGAACCGAGAGCCACTAAAATCGCTAGAACTGTCAAAATGCGCATAACTCAAACATCGCATATATCGCAGCATAAATAAATGCCAAACGCGCCGGGTGGTGCCCAGCGCGCTTACACATAAACGTGAACGGAAGTTAGCCCTGACGAGCCTTAAAACGAGGATTCGTTTTGTTGATGATATAAACCCGACCCTTGCGGCGAATTAATTTGTTGTCGCGGTGGCGTTTCAACAATGCTTTGAGTGAGTTACGAACTTTCATGATATTCACCTA
>JANYHN010000027.1 GCA_025359045.1 Hyphomicrobiales bacterium
TGATCTCATCGGTCAGGAAGCCCTCGTGCGCACCCTGACCAACGCTTTCACCACGGGCCGTATTGCGCAAGGCTATATGCTGACAGGTGTGCGCGGCATAGGCAAAACCACGACTGCGCGGCTGATTGCAAGGGCCCTGAATTATCCAAACGGCCCGACGATGGACATGCCCGAAATCACGTCCGGCTGCGAAGCGATTTTGGAATCGCGCCACATTGATGTGATAGAGATGGATGCCGCCTCCAACACGGGCGTTGATAACATGCGCGAGATTATTGATAGCGTGCGCTATGCCCCCGTTCAGGCCAAATATAAAGTTTACATCATCGACGAAGTTCACATGCTGTCGAAAAGCGCTTTCAACGCGTTGCTCAAAACCTTGGAAGAGCCGCCGCCGCATGTGAAGTTTATCTTTGCGACCACGGAAATTCGTAAAGTTCCCGTCACCATTCTTTCGCGTTGCCAGCGCTTTGATTTAAAGCGCTTGGATGCCGCTTTGCTGATGCAGCATTATGGCAAAATTGCCAAACTCGAAAACGTTGATGCTGAGGAAGAAGCGCTACGCATGATTGCGCGTGCCGCTGAGGGATCAGTGCGTGACGGTCTTTCATTGCTCGACCAAGCCATTGCTTACGGTGATGGCCACGTGAAATCGACTGACGTTATGAATATGCTGGGCCTGATTGACCGTGGCCAAGTGATCGGACTTTTTGATGCCGTGATGGCGGGCGATGCGCCGCGCGTGTTGGCCGATGTCGCCCGTCAATATGAAGCGGGCGGCGACCCTGAAACCATCCTCACAGATTTGGCGAATTTTGTGCATTGGGTTACGCGTTTGAAACTTGTGCCTGATTCCGCTTTGATGGACCAATCTCGCACCGAAGAAGAAAAAACACGCGGAGCAGACTTCGCCAAACGTCTTGGCATGGCGCATCTCACCCGCGCATGGCAAATTCTGTTGAAAGGCATCACCGAGACAGCTCTTTCTAATCAACCTTTGCAAGCCGCTGAAATGGTGTTGATCCGCCTCGCCCATGCAGCAATTTTTCCATCTGGCGAAGATCTAGCGAAACTCACGCAAGATGCAAAACCACAGGTCACGCGTTCTGCCCCCCAAGTGCAACTGGTCGCTCCTCCGGATCGCGGTAACTATCCGGTACAAGAGCGCAGCAATCTTGCTGTGGCCCCGGCGCAAATTCCTCCGTCTACGGAGCAAATAGCAACTCCTCGGGCGTTCGAAAATTTTAGTGACATCATTGCTCTCGCCGCTGAACGCCGCGACATTAAATTAAAAACCGACCTCGAAACCTACATTCGCCCAATCGCTGTTAGCGAAGGTAAAGTTGAAATCGCACTTGTTGAAGGTGCAAATCCATCAATCGCCAATGAGTTGTCGCGCAAGCTTGAAGCTTGGACGAACAGGCGCTGGATGGTGATGGTCGCAAAATCAGGTGGTGCTGAACCTGCCGCCCAAGTCAAGAAAGACGCTAAGGAATCAGCATTTCGTTCGGCTCGTGAACATCCTGATGTGCAGGCAATACTCAAAAAATTTCCCGGCGCAGAATTATTGAATGTGCGTGATCTTGAAGCCACTAAACCCCAATCCTTAGTTAACTTGGAAGATATCGATGAAGAATCTCGCTGACATCATGAAACAAGCAGGCCAAATGCAGGCTCGCATGGCAGAAATGCAAACCCGCTTGGAAGCAACCATAATCGAGGGCCAATCCGGAGGCGGCATGGTAAAAGTGAAGATGACGGGTAAATCAGTCGTCACAGGTCTTGATATTGACCCGTCGCTGCTCAAGGCAGATGAAAAAGAAATCCTTGAAGATCTGATCATTGCAGCCTTGACTGATGCCAAAGGCAAAGCCGAAAACATCATGGCCGCCGAAATGAAAGCAGTGACCGGCGGCATGCCCTTGCCACCCGGTTTCAGTCTTTAATTTATGAAGAGACAAGCCGGCCCAGAGATCGAACGCCTCATCCAACTCCTAGCGAAGTTGCCGGGGCTTGGGCCGCGTTCAGCGCGCAGAGCGGTGTTACACC
>JANYHN010000071.1 GCA_025359045.1 Hyphomicrobiales bacterium
GCACGTTCAACAGCGCTGATGTGGACGAATACGTCTGGTCCGCCGGCGTCTGGCTGAATGAAGCCGAAGCCCTTTTGCGCGTTAAACCACTTTACGGTGCCTTTTTGCATAACTTAACTTATCCTTGTAACAGTTCAAAAATATAGCCCAGCCGCAAAATTGCAGGCCAAACCAATCGAATTCAGGGTAAGGGGTTAGGGCCTTTCGCGCTTTTAGTAATAAAAGTGAAGTGCCACGCGCCGATCGGCCGAAAACTCGATTTGACGCATATAGTCTAGATCACATTAAATTACAAGCCTTTTGGTCACTGTGACGACAAGAGTTGCACCTAACCGAATCGTCTTGTGCTATGCAATCGCGACGTGCGGCGAATCTTCAGGCGGTTTGTGCGTGTTAATAAGATGGGGCGAAGCTTTTGACCGTAAATTCCGTGAACTGGGCGCAGAAACTTGCGCCATACCGTGTGGCCAAAAATGGCCGTGCCATCTTTGAAATAGTTTTGACTTTAACTCTTTTTGTAGCGTTTTGGTATGCTGCCTACCGTTTTTCATTTCACAGCATTCTTGCATCACTGGTCCCTGCAGTTCTAGCTGCGGGCTTCATGGTGCGCTTGTTCATGTTGCAGCATGATTGTGGGCACCTTGCTTTGTTCCCTTCGAAAAAAGTGAATGATTGGGTTGGCCGTGCGCTCGGAATATTGACTTTCACGCCCTATGACTATTGGCGTCACGCACACGCCATTCACCATGCTGGCTCAGGCAATCTCGATAAACGAGGCGTTGGCGACATTAAAACCATGACGCTTTCTGAATATCGGGATGCCGGTTTTTGGGGCCGCTTTGGTTATAGGCTCTATCGTAATCCTTTAGTGTTATTCGTGATTGGGCCGATTTACCTGTTTGTTTTCCAGCAACGCATGCCGCCCGGCGCTTTTCGCCAAGGCCGCGCCTCTTGGGTGAGCGTTTTGCTGACAAATATCGGGATCGCCGCACTTATCGCTGGCCTTTGCTTTTTGGTTGGTTGGCAGGCTGTATTATCAGTGCATATGCTGATTGTGGTGATCGCAGGCTCGATTGGCGTTTGGTTGTTTTATGTTCAGCACCAGTTTGACCCAACCCATTGGGAGCCAAATGCTGATTGGAACGCGCATCAGGCAGCGCTTGAAGGTTCATCTTACTATGATCTGCCCAAGCCCTTGATGTGGCTGACTGGCAATATCGGCATCCACCATTTGCATCATCTTTCCAGCCGCATTCCTTTCTACAAGCTCCCACAAGTGTTGAAAGACTTTCCCGAACTTGACGAGGCCGCAACACGGCTGACTTTCTGGGAAAGCTTGCGTTGCATTCCGCTTGCAGTCTGGGATGAACATAAAAAGGAGTTGCTATCCTTCCGCCGTGCGCGCCAAGCTTTAAGGTTGTATCCGAAGGTCGCCTGAGCCTCTGAAATGAATTGAAATGAAAAGCAGTGTCGCTCACAGTTCTGGCTGTGGCGATTTTGTTTTTATGGCATGACGCGGTTTCCGCTATGCCTGCCACCGAACACCATGAACCTACGCTGGACAAACGCAGCCGTTTGTGTAGTTTCCCAATATGAACAATAATATCACACGAGGAAAAACAAAATGACTGTTGGAAGCGACATTGAAATCGCACGCGAAGCCAAGATGAAACCGATTATGGAAATTGGCAAAAATTTAGGCATTCCTGAAAAAGATCTCGTTCCCTACGGTCATACCAAAGCAAAAGTGCATTTGGATTATATCGACACCTTGAAGTCAAAGAAGAATGGCAAGTTGATCCTCGTCACTGCTATTAACCCCACGCCTGCGGGCGAAGGCAAGACGACGACGACCGTGGGTTTGGGCGATGGCCTGAACCGCATCGGCAAGAAAGCCATGGTGGCACTGCGTGAACCATCGCTTGGCCCATGTTTTGGCATGAAGGGTGGTGCGGCTGGCGGTGGCTATGCGCAAATCGTTCCGATGGAAGATATAAACTTGCATTTCACTGGCGACTTTCACGCCATCACCTCTGCGCATAATCTTCTTTCGGCGATGATCGACAATCACATTTATTGGGGCAACGAGCTTGGCATTGATACGCGCCGCGTGGCGTGGCGACGTGTGATGGATATGAATGACCGGGCGCTGCGTGACATCGTGTGTTCACTCGGCGGTGTGGCCAATGGTTATCCACGCGAAGCTGGTTTTGATATTACGGTTGCTTCCGAAATCATGGCCATCTTGTGCCTGTCGACCTCGATCGAAGATTTGGAACGTCGCATCGGCAACATTGTGGTGGCTTACAAGAAAGATAAAACACCCGTCCTCGCCAAGGATATTAAAGCGCCTGGTGCGATGACGGTTTTGCTCAAGGACGCTTTGATGCCGAACCTTGTGCAAACCTTGGAGAACAATCCAGCCTTCGTGCATGGTGGCCCGTTTGCTAACATCGCTCATGGTTGCAACTCAGTTATGGCAACCCAGACAGCCTTGAAGCTGGCTGACTATGTGGTGACCGAAGCAGGCTTCGGCGCTGATTTGGGCGCTGAAAAATTCTTTGACATCAAGTGCCGCAAAGCGGGCCTAACGCCAGCGGCCACCGTGATTGTGGCAACTGTGCGCGCGCTTAAAATGCATGGTGGTGCGGCCAAGGAAGATTTGAAAGTGGCCAATGTCGAAGTGCTCAAGAAGGGCCTTGCGAATTTGGGTCGCCATATTGAAAACGTGAAAAAGTTTGGTGTGCCGATTGCCGTGGCCGTCAATCATTTTATCACCGATACTGATGCTGAAATTGATGCCGTAAAAGACTTCTGCAAAACCCACGGCGTTGAAGCTTTCAAATGCATGCATTGGGCCAAGGGCGGTGCGGGCATTGAAGAGCTGTCTCATCACGTTGCCATGTTAGCCGACAAAGATTCAGCGCAGTTCAAACCGATTTATGGCGAAGAGATGCCGCTGTTTGAAAAAATCAAAACCATCGCCAGGGAAATTTACCGCGCTGATGATGTGATTGCCGATAAGTCGGTGCGTGATCAGCTGAAAGGTTATGAAGCCCAAGGTTACGGCAAGTTCCCGATCTGCATGGCCAAGACGCAATATAGCTTCACCACTGATCCTAACATGAAGGGTGCTCCCATCAATCACAGTTTGCCGATCCGCGAAGTGCGCTTGTCAGCGGGTGCCGAATTCATCGTGGTCATCTGCGGTGAAGTGATGACGATGCCCGGCCTGCCAAAGGTGCCATCAGCCGAAGTGATTGGGCTCGATGCTAAGGGGCAGATTCAGGGTTTGTTTTAAACGTCTTCTCCCGCTTGCGGGAGAAGAAAGGGGCCCAAGAAGCGAAGCGACTTGGGATAGATGAGGGAGCCCCGAGTTCCCTCACACCCACCTCATTGCTTCGCAACGGGTCCCTCTCTCTCCCGCGAGTGGCGGGAGAGGACATAAAAGGAAAACTTCCATGGCCAAACTCATCGACGGAAAACTCTATGCGGAAGGTTTGCGCAAGCGCATCGCCATTGCAGTTGCCGAGTTGAAGAGAGATCACAACCTTATCCCCGGCCTTGCAGTCGTACTGGTGGGTGAAGACCCAGCGTCTAAAGTTTACGTCGCCAATAAAGCCAAGCAAACCGTCGAAGTTGGAATGAATAGTTGGGAGCATAAAATGCCGGCTGATACCTCTGAGGCCGATTTGCTCGCCATGGTGCAAAAACTGAATGACGATCCTTCCGTACACGGAATATTAGTGCAGATGCCGGTTCCCAAACATATCGACAGCGCCAAGGTTCTGAACACCATCGACCCCGCCAAAGATGTGGACGGGTTTCATGTGGTCAATGTGGGCAGGCTTTCCACTGGCCAAGATGCGCTCGTTGCCTGCACGCCAACCGGATGCGTGATGCTGGCCAAGGACACGCTGGGTGATCTTTCAGGCCTCAATGCCGTGGTCATCGGGCGCTCCAATATCGTGGGCAAACCCGTGGCGCAATTGCTTCTTACGGAAAATTGTACCGTGACGATTGCCCATTCACGTTCCAAAGATTTGGCCTCGATTGTGCGCGGCGCTGACCTCGTCATCGCCGCCGTGGGCCGCCCCGAAATGGTCAAAGGTGATTGGATAAAGCTTGGTGCGTGCGTGATTGACGTGGGCATCAACCGTATTGAGCGCGACGGCAAAAACAAGCTGGTGGGCGATTGTGATTTTGCATCGTGCGAAGCCGTGGCAGGCAGCATCACCCCCGTGCCCGGCGGTGTGGGGCCGATGACGATTGCGTGTTTGCTGCACAATACGGTGAAAGCTGCAGCGGCGATCAAGGGCGTGAAGCTGCCGGAGATGTAATCCCCCTCCACCGCGTTGCGGGAGAGGGAGGGGCCCATTGCGCAGCAATGGGAGGGTGAGGGGAAGTGAGTCTGAAGAATCCTCTTCTTTACTCTTCACAAGGCGGACGGATGATACAGACTTACTTTCAAAGACAGAGTTGCCCCGACTTTCTAACGCCCTCCAAACTCACTCCCCCCAAACCGCCAGTTCGTTCCCATCCAGATCAGCGAAATGAAACCGTCTCCCGCCCGGAAAACTGAAAATATCCTTCACAATTTTGCCGCCAGCTTTCTCAATCTTCATTTTCGTATCCTCTAATTTTTCAGAATAAAGAATCACCAGCGTGCTGCCTTTTCTGGGTTTGCCCAGCGTG
>JANYHN010000073.1 GCA_025359045.1 Hyphomicrobiales bacterium
CTCTTTGCCCACGGCACCTTTTGAAGCCGCTGCGTTAGATGGCGTTCCGCGAAGTTTCGTGTTCTTTCGCATCACTTTACCTATGCTTATGCCCTATGTGCTCACCGCAACTTTGTTCCGTCTGCTCGATTCTATTCAACAATTCGATATTATTTATGCCATGACGCAAGGTGGCCCCGGCGACAAATTGCTCGTGTTTCAGGTGCAGGCCTATCTGGACTTCTTCCAGGCCACCAATGTGGGGCGTTCGTCAGCGCTGATGGTCATTCTTTGGGCCATCACATATTTCCTCTCCAACATCTTTATCAAACAGTGGCTGAAGCTGCGCGAAAAAGGCCATGGGGCTTCGTAATGGATCATAATTCAACATTTGAAAAATTCTTGCGCATCGTGTTGCTGACCATCGTGGTGGCGTTCTTCATGTTTCCAATTTTTTGGATATTCCTGATGTCGTTTCAAACCAATGAAACCATCTTGCGCATTCCGCCATCTATGTTCTTCACACCTACGATGGAGAACTATCAAGGCTTGATAACGGGTGAATTAAAGACGGCGGCGGGAAGTCTGCAACTCGATTTCATGCATAATTTGTGGAACTCGGTCTTGCTCTCAACATGCTCGGTAGCTTTGTCTCTGCTGCTAGGTGTGCCTGCGGCTTATGCTTTTGCGCGCTTCAAGTTTCGGCTGGGAGAAGACATTGCTTTCACTCTTCTGTCTTTTCGCTTTGCGCCGCCGCTTTTGGTGTTGTTGCCTTTGAGCCTCTATTTCAAAACATTGGGCCTGACCAATACTTATTTAGGGCTGATCTGGGTTTATCAATTGATCTGCCTTCCGCTGATCTTATGGATTGTGCGCGGATATTTTGAAGATTTAAGCCCGGACATTGAAAATGCCTACCGTATTGCTGGAAACAGTTGGCTTAAAACGTTCTTCAAAATTGCCGTGCCGCTGGCCTTACCGGGCATTGCGGCAGCTGGTCTTTTGGCTTTCATATTTGCTTGGAACAATTTTATTTTCGCCCTAATTTTAGCCTCGGCTGACAAACAACCCGTCACCGTAGGCGCACTTGCCTTCGTCACGGCATCGGGCATTCAGTATGGGCAGATTGCTGCAGCCATTGTGCTGTCAATTACGCCAACTTTGGTACTGGCGCTTTATGCTCAGCGTTATCTGGTACAGGGGCTTTCGATGGGTGCGGTGAAAGGATGACTCAACTCACGCTCAAAAACCTTTCCAAATCCTATGGATCCTTCAAGGTTCTGGATGGATTGAATCTTGATGCTGACGTTGGTGAAATTGTTGTGGTGTTCGGTGGCTCCGGCACTGGCAAGACAATATTGCTGCGTATGATCGCAGGTGTCGAACTACCAAGTGCCGGCACAATCGAAATTGATGGCCATGATGTTGATAACATCGCCCCAGAACATCGCAATGTGGGGATGGCATTTCAAAATTTTGCCTTGTTCCCGCACATGTCGGCGTCTGAAAACATTGGTGCGGCTCTGGTAGCCCGCAAGGCGAGTGCAGATGCAATAAAAGCCGGCATCGCACGCGTTGCCAATCTTTTGAAGATTACTCATGTGTTGGGTCATGCCCCACGCGAATTGTCCAATGGCCAAAAGCAACGGACATCATTGGCGCGTGCCCTGGCAGCAGAGCCAAAAATTTTGTTGCTGGACGATCCCTTACGTAATGTGGATGCGAAGTTGCGGTTTGAAATGCGGTTGGAATTGCCTCGGCTTTTGCGACAATCCGGGGCTACAGTACTTTATGTTACGCAAGATTATAAAGAGGCGATGGCATTGGCGGATCGCATTGCGGTTTTACAAGGCGGCAAATTTGTGCAGCTGGCCACACCCGAAGAAATCTATAACAAGCCTGCAACTTTGGAAGTCGCCAAGCTCTTTGGCGATCCTGTTATCAACACATTCGAACACGTGAAAAATGGAAAAGCCGTTATCAAAGCAGTGCGACCAGATGCCGTTTTGTTAGGCGGGAAGAAAGTTGAAATTGCCGCAACTGTGATAGCAATTACGCCGCTGAATGAGCGTACAGTTCTGCTTCTCCAATCCGAGAGTCGTCAAGAGCTTTTGGCCTCATTGCCCTCATCAGCGCCAACTCCAAAGTCTGGCTCAAGCGTGCAAGTCTGCTTTGCAGAAACAGGTACTCATTATTTTGACAAAGAAACCGGGGCGCGCATT
>JANYHN010000016.1 GCA_025359045.1 Hyphomicrobiales bacterium
GTCTTTCGCGCTACATTAAGCAGCGAGAGCAACCGGAGCAAAGTTATCGTTTGCAACTAGAAAATAGCCCGATAACGTCGGTACAATCACGAGCAAAAAACCAACCTTTACACCCTTGTCGATCCTGTTTCGCCCCCATCAGAGCCGATTGCTCTGCAATCGTCTTTGGTGGAGGCGCCGGGTACTGCCCCCGGGTCCAATAGGTTTATTGCGTTAGCCGTTTATCACCATAGTCAAATCGCCTTACGACGCCTGACACCTCCTATATAGGCGTGTTCGGTGGTGAAATAAAGGCTTTCTCAGTCTGCACTTTAAAGTTGCTAAGGGTATGGTTTTTATCTTGCGAATTTGCAATCCCGTGCTAGGCTTCCACTGCAGCCGGGGAGGTTGCATTTAACCCAACATGGGGGGATTACTTTGGATTACGCTGAGGATATCAAGAAATACACTGCAAAGGTCAATCAAGCAGCTGTTGACGCAATTGTGAAATATTGCGGTATAGCTTTGAAAGGCAAGGATTCACAATTTGTGGCCATGACAGACCCCGCTGAAGTCAAGCGTGTTGTCGATGGTTTTTGTGCAAAAAAGCTTGGTTTAGATGCTGCGGCGGCTGATAAGGCTGTTCGCGCTGCTGGTGAGAAGATGAAAGAAGACAAAACCAAGCACCGTGTTACGGTTTACTATCTGGTTGCTGAATCTACCGGCACGATGGGCAAACTGGCTTAATTTTTCCACATAAGTTTTAAGAGGCGGCAAAATTCGGATAGGGTTTTGCCGCTTTTGTTTTGCGGAATCGACTTGTCCGTCTAAGATTACATCATGAAGCAATATCTTGATCTCATGCGCCACGTGCGCGACAAAGGCGTGCGCAAGACGGACCGCACTGGCACTGGCACGATCTCGGTTTTCGGCCACCAAATGCGTTTTGATCTTGTCGATGGTTTCCCTTTAGTCACCACCAAAAAGCTGCATTTGCGCTCAATTATCTACGAGCTTCTATGGTTTATTCGTGGCGAGACAAACATTAAGTATCTCAAAGACAATAAGGTTTCGATTTGGGACGAATGGGCTGATGCAAATGGAGATCTTGGGCCAGTTTACGGCGCGCAATGGCGCTCGTGGCCCGCGCGTGATGGCGGGGTGATTGATCAACTGGCTGATGTTGTCGCTCGGATAAAAAAGACACCTGACTCACGGCGCTTGCTGGTGACGGCTTGGAATCCGGCTGATGTTGATAAAATGGCTTTGCCGCCTTGCCACTGCTTGTTTCAGTTTTATGTAGCGGACGGAAAATTGTCATGCCAGCTCTATCAACGTTCAGCTGACATATTTCTAGGCGTTCCATTTAATATCGCGTCTTACGCTTTGCTCACTCACATGGTGGCTCAGGTCACGGGGCTTAAGGTTGGTGAGTTTGTGCACACGCTGGGCGATGCGCATCTCTATCTTAATCATATGGCGCAGACGGAGTTGCAGCTTTCACGCACGCCTCATACTTCACCACATTTGGTCATAAAGCGTGATGTGAAATCGCTAGATGATTTTCAGTTTGAGGATTTTGAGATTTTGAATTACTCACCAGATGCGGCGATCTCAGCGCCTGTGGCGGTTTAAGCATGACGGTTTTTGGGGCGGATTTTAAACGTGCGCGGCGTGAATGGCTTTATACCACTGAGCTGATGCAACGTCCTTGGCGGGCGAGTTTATTTTTCATTCTTCTATTTGTTGTAAGCGCGATTTTGCAAACTTTAGCCGGCTTCATCATTTATTATGCTTGGCACGGTGCATTCGCCGCGACCGCATTGAATAGTGAAAATTCCGGATTTTCACTTTGGGTCCCGAGCGACCAAGAGTTGTTTGTGAAGGCAAGTATTATTGGGCTTTTCCCATCGGCAATTTTGATTCTTTTGATTTCTCTGTTTTTTGCGAGATTTGGTTTGCCTAGGGGTATGGGCAGATTGCCGTTGCGACTGCCGCAATTGGGTTGGTTGGGATGGATTGTCGTTGTTTTAGGGTTTGGTGCAATCATGCTTGGTATTTTCAGCGGAACTTTTGCAGCACTCGGTATTGACCCAGAAACCTATTCACCAAGCGGCGGAGGCTTAGGCAATGACAAGAGCTCTGCTGGAATTATCGAAAAAACCATGGCAGCACTCGCCAAGGACCCTATATTATTCGCATTGGCTTTGCCGAGCGTTGTTTTGGCAGCGCCGTTAACGGAAGAGATAATGTTTCGAGGGGCGTTATTTTCTGGAATTGCCAGTTCTCGTTTGGGCCGCACAGGTGCGGTTATCATTACTGCGGCACTGTGGGCGTTGGCGCACGCCACTGGAGCGCCATGGTTGTTCGTGGGTGTGCTGTTTATGATGGGAATCGCCCTTGGCCTTCTGCTGCTTCGCTTCGGTAGCTTGTGGGTGACAATTGCTTGCCACGCCAGTTGGAATGCCCTGAGTTCACTCGGCTTGTTTGGCGCTGGTACACATTGATGATTGAAGTGCGCGCTATTCGTCGGGGCGAAGGGCATTTGATTATTGGGCCAACTCAGCAAATTGCCGAGACACATTGGGGTGGGGCAGGTGCCGTTAAGGCAACGGGGGCCGATTTTGAGGCAGCACTGTTTAATGATGCTCCGATTGTGGGTGCTCAGTTAGCCTTTGTTGATGGCGCCTTTGCAGGTTCGGCTTTCTGGCATCGTAGCTTTTCGACTAATTATGGCAAGGAGATCATGTATCTCGAGGACATCGCTGTTATGCCTGATTTCAGGCGCATGGGTGTTGGTGAGGCACTTATGAAAGCGGTTGCGAATGTGGCTGTAGCACGCGGATATCCCAAGGTTTATTGGTTGATGATGGCATGGAATGAAGGTGCTCGGAAGCTTTATGAAAGAGTTGGTGCTGAAATTGAAGATGGCAATTGCTATTGCATGCTTGAAGGCAAGGCACTGACGGATTTCGCGGCATGACCATTATTTCGCTAGTCGTTGCAGCCTCACGTAATGGTGTGATTGGGAAAGATGGAGGGTTGCCTTGGCATATCTCTTCCGATCTTAAATTATTCAAGCAAATCACTTTTGGCAAACCGGTGATCATGGGCCGCAAGACTTGGGACAGTTTGCCGCGCAAGCCCTTGCCGGGCAGACGTAACATTGTGATCAGCCGTAAGTTCAATATGCCGCTCCAAGGTGCTGAAACAGTCAAGAACATTGAGGAAGCTTTGGCGATGGCAAACATTGATCATCCCGCTGAAATTGCTGTGATTGGCGGTGGCGAGATTTACAGTTTGTTTTGGCCGTTAGCTGATCAGATCTATTTGACCGAAGTTGATGTTGATGTTGAGGGCGATACATTGTTTCCGAAGATCAATGCAGCAGAATGGGAATTGTTAAGTGCCGAGCCGCATGAGCGTGGGCCAAATGACAGCGCGAGTTTCGTTCTAAAGCTGCTTAGGCGTGTCAAATAGTCAAAGTGGACAATCGCTTAGGCCATACCTATATGCCCAACGTAACGATAATCTGACCTGATAAGCTCTTGATGAGGATAGACCATGCCTTGGAATAAAGACGATGACGGCAAGAACCAGCCACCGGGTGACAAGCCGCCAGTAGATCGTGGACCATGGGGTAAGCCACCAGGCAACGACAAGCCTGGCAACAAGGGCGGCCCGAACTGGGGCGGCGGCAATCGTGGGGGAGGCTCGGGCATTCCACCAGATTTAGATAATTTGTTCAAGAAAGGTAAAGACAGCCTCAATCAAATCTTGCCGCAAGGTGGGGGTCGTGGCACTTGGCTTTTGCCAATTGCTGCCGTGGCAGCGTTTTTTGTTTATAACTCGGTTTATCAAGTGCAGCCTGATGAGCGCGGCATGGTGCTCAGACTTGGTGCCTATACAAGAACCGTAAATCCCGGCCTACAATTTGCGCCATGGCCCATCGAGAAAATGGAATTGCTGCCCGTTGCTGCTGAAAAGCAAACATCGATTGGCGACGGAAATGACGAAGGCCTGATGTTGACGGGCGATGAAAACATGGTTGACATCAAATTCAAAGTTCTGTGGAAAATTTCTGATCCGCAAAAATATTTGTTCAATGTTGATGAGCAAGAGCGGCTGGTTCGTGCCGTTGCCGAAAGTGCGATGCGCGAAATTGTTGGTCGCACGCCTGCCACAGAAGCCTTGACGACAGGGCGCTTATCTATTCAAGACCAAGTGAAAGATATTCTGCAAAGAACTCTTGATGGTTACAATGCCGGGGTTCAAATCACTGGACTTGCATTGGAAGCCGTTGATCCGCCGCCGCCGGTGCTAGATGCATTTGAAGAGGTTCAGCGGGCCAAGCAGAACCAACAAAACCTGATCAACGAAGCCGGGCTTTATTCCAATCAAAAGCTTCGTAATGCAGAAGGTGATGCTGCCAAGCTCGTCGAAGATGCCAAGGGCTATAAAGCCAAATCTATCTTGGAAGCCAAAGGCGAAGCGCAGCGTTTCGATTCCGTCTATGATCAATATGCCAAAGCTAAAGACGTAACGCGTGAACGTCTGTATCTCGAAACCATGGAAAAAGTTTTGTCGGGATCAAACAAGATCATCTTGGAGCAGGGTAAAAACGGGCAAGGCGTTGTGCCTTATTTGCCGCTCCCAGCCATTCAAAATCCAACGGCCGCTGCGCCAGCCCAGGGGAGCACACCACAATGACCGCGCTTCGCATTATTCCACTCATTATTGCAGCAGCGGTCTTGTGGCTGATTTCGCAATCTTATTTCATCGTCAATCAAAAGCAAACGGCACTGGTTGTGCATTTTGGTGAAGTCAGCCGCATTGTCAAAGATGCTGGCCTGCATTTTAAATATCCAATTGCCGATGAAGTGGTCGATATTGAGAACCGCATTTTTATGTGGAGCTCAGATAACATGGCGGTGCAAGTATCAGACAAGCAGCGTTACTTGGTCGATACCATTACCTTGGCGCGGATTACCGATAGCCAAAAATTCCGTGAAACAGTCAGCGCAGATTTGACTCTGGCAGAACAGCGCATCAAGACACGTCTGGATGCCGCTCTGCGCCAAACCTATGGTAAGCGCACTTTCGAAGCGGCGTTATCAAAGGACCGCGATGTGATGATGACTGAAATTCGCGATCAACTGCGTGGTGAAGCCCAGGCGTTGGGCATTGAGATCGTGGACGTCCGTATCCGCCGCACCGACTTGATGAAGGAAGTTCTTGAAGCCACTTACGAGCGCATGAAATCAGAACGCCTTGCAGAGGCCCAAGATTTGCGCGGAAAAGGTGAAGCCACCAAAACCCGCATTAAAGCCGAAGCAGACCGTAAGGTTGTTGAAATCGTATCAGAAGGCAAACGCCAATCAGAAGTGATCCGCGGTGAAGGCGAAGCTGAACGCGCCAGCACATTTGCCGCCGCGTTCACCAAAGACCCTGAGTTTTATGCCTTCTATCGCTCCATGCAGGCTTATGACAAAAGTTTGAGTTCTGGTGGAACCAACATGGTGCTAAGCCCGAATTCAGAATTCTTCCGCTATTTTGGTGGTCAGAAAGATATGTCTCAGGTGCCTGCTGCTAAACCATGAGCGGATCATGTGTGACAGGCATTGGAGCGGTATTGGCCAACCAAAGCCCAATTTATGCCTTGGTTCGAGCACAGGTTGAATTCATCGGTTGTTAAAAAGTTTGAAAGAGGAAGTGACGAGATGACGTTTGGTTTGAATGCGAAAAAGCTTTTGGGTGCTGTTGCCGTTTCGGCATTGATGCTGGGTGCGCCAATGTCTGTCAACCCATTCAACATGCAGGCCAGCGCGGAAGTTCCGCTTCAAGGCCTGCCCAATGTGGCTGATCTTGCCGAAAAACTTCTGCCGGCAGTTGTTGAGATTTCAGTCGAGTCGCGGCAGAACGATGGCGCTTCAACCGATGCACCCAAAATTCCCGATGATTCACCTTTCAAAGATTTCTTCGACCAATTCCTGAAGAAAAAGCAGCAAGAAGGGCAGGGCGGCGACAACAAGCCCGGCGATAATAAGCCCAATGACCAAGGTGGCGGTGATAATAGCGCGCCATCGCCTGATGAGCGCGTTGTCAACTCGATGGGTTCTGGCTTTATCATTGATGCTACAGGTTTGATTGTGACCAACAACCATGTGGTTGAGGGTGCCAGTTCTATTTCGGTGCATATGCAAGATGGCACCATCATGAAGGCGGAGCTTGTGGGCCGCGATCCGAAAACTGATCTGGCGGTCATCCGTGTGAAGCCAGATAAGGTTTTGCCAACAGTGAGCTTTGGTGACAGCGACAAGACCCGCATTGGTGAGTGGGCTTTGGCCATCGGCAATCCGTTTGGCTTGGGTGGTTCGGTTTCGCTGGGCATTATTTCGGCGCGTAACCGCGATATTAATTCCGGACCTTATGATGATTATTTCCAGACGGATGCTGCCATTAACAAGGGCAATTCCGGTGGCCCACTTTTCAACATGAGCGGCGAAGTGGTTGGCATCAACTCTGCTATCTTCTCGCCTTCGGGCGGATCAGTCGGCATTGGATTTTCTATTCCGTCCAACACAGCCAAGAACGTCGTCAATCAACTTGTGAAATTTGGTGAAACGCGCCGCGGTTGGCTCGGTGTGAAAATTCAAACCGTCACCCCTGATATTGCCGAAAGCATGGGGCTGACTAAGCCGCACGGCGCATTGGTGGCTGATGTGACCAAGGGCAGCCCCAGCGAGAAAGCCGGTTTGCTCGCAGGCGATGTGATCATTCAATTCGGTGGTCGGGCTATTGTGGACTCCAAGGAATTGCCGCGTGTGGTGGCTGAGACGGAGGTCGGCAAAGAAGTCGATGTCAAAATCGTGCGCGCGTCAAAAGAGATGGACGTGAAAGTAACGTTAGGTCGTTTGGAAGATGGTGAGAAGCTGGTTGCGCAAGTTGAAGCCAAGCCTGCACCTACCGTTGCGCCGACAACTGTCACTGTTTTGGGCATGACGGTCAGCAGCATCAACGATGAACTTCGGGCGAAGTTCAAGATAGATGAAAAAATCAATGGCGCGCTGGTCACAGAAACAGCAAGTTCAGGCGCAGCCGTTGATAAGGGTGTTGCGGTGGGTGACGTCATTTTAGAAGCTGGCGGAAAACCTGTCACATCATCAGCTGATGTGTCGGCGGCTATCGATGCCGCCACCAAGGACGGCAAAGCCTCCGTGTTGTTACTGATGGCCAAAGGCGGCAAATCAAGTGAAACCCGCTTTATTGCCTTGAAGTTAAATAAGTAAAGATCGTCGGCGCAGGGCAATTACCCTGCGTCGTCTTCGCCTCTGCCGTCATTGGTCATTGAAGGCTCGACTGATCTCAGGATTGGTCTTCGGCTTCCAAACACAGCGGGCTTGGGCGGTCTCATCGAAACTGGCTCTTCTGCTGGCGCACGCGTGGCAAAGGAACTGTTGCCCGCCAGTCCACTCTCAATATTGCTTTCAATCACCATATCTTGGTTGCCGCCGATCATTACTAAGTGTTCAACATCGTCACGACGCACCAAAACAATACGGCGGGTTTTATCAATCTCGTGAAACTCAGTGATGCCGAGCCGTTGCCCTTTGCGGCCACGCACCCGCTGATTGAACAATTTATAGACCAAGATCATGATGATAACCGCGATCAAAACAATCAACGCTATAACGAGCATTGGAAGATAGGGTTGTAATTCGTTCAGCATGCGAGTCCTCCCAGTATATTTGGACTCAGTCTAACTTAAAAAGGCTGCCACTGCATAGTGTGGTTTTGAGGGTTGGTTTTAAACAAAAACTCAGCCCGAATTCTTAGTGGAGTAATAAGGATGCGTAGTCTGCGGAGATACTTTCTTCCTCGCGTTCATTTCGTTGTCCACCAGATGGGTGGTCAGTTCGGAGCCGAGCTGATGAAGTCTGGTAGCTTTTCGAGGAATAAGCTTGTGTTGTCATATGTCGATGAACGATCTCGCCTGACCAGTGAATGAGTGCTTCCGCCACCAAATGCAAACTTTAAGCCAACACGCGCCGCAAAATCGTCAACTTTGACTGTATCAGATGAAGTTGGGGAAGTTTCGCGCCTTGAGCTGTATGTCCCGTCTGCAAATAGCGACAGACCAGTGTCGGCCACTCGGTATTCAGAACCCAACGTGACCGCAACCCCGTTGATCGGGAAGGGTCCGGTGTTGAATTCCAGATTGCTCAGCAATGCGTCCACGCGACCCGTGAACGACAGGTCGGTCGAAGCGTAATACTTGCCGAAAGCAGCAAGTTCAAAGCCGTGATACTGGTTGCTAAAATACGGAAAAGCACCCTCGAAGTGGTGAAGAGAAGCACCAATCGTGAAGTTATCGCTCGTATAGTATTCGCCAAAAGCTCCGATACGGGTCTCACCGCCATCGCCGCCGAACGTTCCGCCTATTCTGGTCAAGGACGCCGACGTCACTATTCTGGAAGCGGAAACGCCAAACGCACCGACATTTGGGTCACGCAGGAATATCGCGCCTCCATAGTGCGCCTGTGACGCCCAAGTGCTCAACACTTGGTTTGGATCGGATGCAGGAACGGCACCTGTGGATAGGCTTGTATAAGCGGCGTCGATCTGAGCATTAAAAAGACCACAGTTCAAACCCAGCGCACCCTCTGCCGTACCACTCCACCAAGTTGGTGAAGCTGTGTCGATGGAACCAAAATCAAAAGTGACGGATTGACCATCCAGCATCCCACTGCCGCTAACAATGCCGTTCAAACTACAATCTGGTGATTCCGCCAAAGCATTTTGGCTGGAAACACCAGCAGCCGAAGCCAACAGGATCGATATTAGCAGTTTAGACTTCATGATTCGTTTCCCAATATTGTACCCCACTTATTACCCCTAGCATCACAAAACGGACTTTACAACCAGTTGAAAGTTGGGATTACGGTGATGGTGTGGACGGCGCTCGCTCGCGGCCTCTGATTACGGTGGATTACGGTGATGTGGTGGACGGCGCCCGCATACGGCATCTGATGTGCCAAGATGGTTCCGTTTAATGAGTCCCAACAGAGGAGCCATCCACCATGACAAAGATTATCACAACGCGGGCCAACAGCAAGATCACGACTATT
>JANYHN010000035.1 GCA_025359045.1 Hyphomicrobiales bacterium
GACGGTCATTGGTCATTTTGTGCCAGACACGGATGGTTATGTCGGTTCCAGTCGCACATTGACGTTAAACGCCAAGCTGCGACTTGTAGCCATTGACAACAAGTCAAAAGAAGATGGGCCTGATTTTCGGATCATGTTCGGGGTGCAAGAGGTGGGCGCAGCCTAGAAAGCCAAGACCCATGAAGCCGAACCAAGGGATTATTTGAGTGCAATGATTGATGATCCGATGTTTCCGGAACCACTAAGGGGTGCCATGTTTGAGGACAACGGCAAGCTCTGTCTTGTGTGGCGCAGGAAGACATGAGTTCAAAGTTTTGGCAGTGATACGATGGCTTGTTCCACGTGTTCCAAGGATTTGAGCAGGCGTATGCGGAAATCAGCCAGCATCTTGTTGGCGTCCGGCTCGTCTCCGAGCATATCAGGTGAGACTGCATCGGCAACAAGTTGATCGAGGGCAACAGCTGTTGCGTGATTTGCTTGTTGAAATTCATCGTCGGATACAACGCTTACACTCCCATTAATGTTGATTGATGGCGTCACTTCATTGAGTTCCGATTTAAGATGTTGACCAATCTCATGCGCTATCGTCAATGAG
This sequence comes from Hyphomicrobiales bacterium, assembly GCA_025359045.1. Classification (GTDB taxonomy): domain Bacteria; phylum Pseudomonadota; class Alphaproteobacteria; order Rhizobiales; family Aestuariivirgaceae; genus Aestuariivirga. The sequence goes on from JANYHN010000035.1 coordinate 596, forward strand.
AGTAAGTTTTTTCCAGAAGGTGTCGCGACGTGGATGACAGCTTCACCAGTGTCAATGAGCTCGTTCTCTTGCGTGACAGCGACTTCAAGAGTGCAAGTAAATCGTTGAGAATTGCGAGGTGCTTTCAATGAACGATCCACCCAGAATGTTTGATTATCTGATTTTAAGATAATCTGGAATTCAGATTATTTCAATTGTCCACTCGAGATGAGGCGGGCAAATTGGGAAAAACACTCGGATCGGTACGTCATAAGGCTTTGGTTGATCTTATTGTCTCGAAGCGAGAAGCCGCAGGGCTGACCCAGGCACAACTTGCAGAAAAACTTGATGAGTACCAGTCCTTCGTGGCTCGACTAGAAAGCGGCCAAAGACGCATTGATGTGATTGAATTCATCGAGATCGCAAGAGTTCTTGGTTTTGATTCTGTAAAGGCTTTGAAAAAGATAGCTCTCTGACTTTCCTATTGATCATGCAAGACGTAGCTTGTGCTCCTACCTCCGCCAGCTTCTTTCTTGAGCACACCTCGCTCAACCAAATTGGTGATGTCGCGGAGTGCAGTGTCCGCTGAGCATTTTTCAATTTTGGCCCACTTCGACGTGTTTAGCTTTCCTTCGAAACGGTTAAAAAGTCGATTGATCATGTCGCGTTGGCGCTCATTGAAGTTTGCGGTGGAATGAGCCTCCCAGAACTTTGCCTTCTGTAACACAGTCGCGAGCGTGATTTCTGCGCCGACAATGGCTCGGTCTAAGCAATTTAGAAACCAAAGCAACCAAGGTGTAACGTCTCCGCTTTCCTGCTTTTGGGTCGCTTCCAACATGTCGTAGTATGCGTCGCGCTCTTTGCGAATTTGCGAAGACATACTGTAGAAGCGCTGCGGACTTTGTTCAGCGCGTGCGAGCGACATATCAGCAATAGCGCGTGCGATGCGGCCGTTGCCGTCATCAAAGGGGTGAATCGTTACGAACCAAACGTGCGCAAGACCAGCCTTGAGAACCGGTTCGATTTGCGTACTGGCGTTAAACCATTCAAGAAACCTGTTCATTTCCCCATCGAGGCGTGTGGCTTCAGGAGCTTGGTAGTGGACACGCTCTTTGCCAATGCGCCCGGAGACAACTTGCATCGGACCTCGTTCGTCGTTGCGCCAGGAGCCAACGGCGATGCGATGGATTCCACTGAAGCCGGTCGGGAAGAGGGACGCATGCCAGCCGAAAAGGCGCTCTGCGACGAGTGGCTTTTCATAGTTCTGAGTGGCGTCGAGCATCATCTCTACCACGCCTTCAACATTTCGGTCAGAGGGAGTCAGGGCGCCAATATCCATGCCAAGGCGACGTGCAATTGATGATCGCACCTGCATTTGATCCAAGATTTCGCCCTCGATTTCGCTAGATTTCAAAACATCTTGCGTAAGTGTTTGGAGCATTGCTTCATTGCGCAGTGAAAAACCAAGGCCTTCCATCCGCCCAATCAGCCTTCCCTGACGGTGTCTGACCGCTGCCAACGGATTGGCAAGTTTCTCTGAATCCCAGTGAAATTGGGGCCATTTTGATCTTTCGTGGTAGTAGCTCATTACTATTCTCCGCATTTTATGCGGCGTTTATATCCATTTTTCACCGCATCGGCAAATATATTCCCCGCTTGGTTAGCGGTGAATATTAGGTGCATTTAGTACATATTGCTATATTTGACATTGTCAGATATATTATGATATATTTTTGACATTGGAGAATCGCCATGAGTGACGGTCCGCATAAAAGTTTAAATATGAAGTCCGGTTGGAAGAAAGTTGCTGAGCGAGCTGATCTTACCGCATTTGAGCCCAAGCAAGTGTCCGACAAACTCATGTCTGCATTGCAAGACGATTGGGCAGAGGAGAGTTGCGATGAACTTGTAAGAGGGATCAAGGAAATAATGGGCGATACGCGACAGGCATCACTGCTGGACGACAACAAAGCCGGAGAATTGGAATCTGCGCGTCGCGAACTCTCGGCGGGTCATGGCTTGAAACGGCTTGTCTTGGATTCTGTCATTCAAGCTGTCGAAACCGGAGGAGATCGTAGCGATGCTTTGCAACAAGGCATTCAAAATGCGGTAACCGAACTTGCTGCGAGAGGTGCCCGACAAGTCGAGGAGCACTACATTCGCAAAAGCAATGAAGAGCGAGCGATAAACGTCCGTTCTCGACTCAATCAAGCGATAGAGCTCGCCCCAATTGCTGATTTTTCACGCCGTGCGGCGGGTCTTCGCTCTCTAGTTCCGTTAACCAAAGCCCAAAAACTACAAACCCTTGATGACGGAGTGAGTTTGCCATGAACCGCGATGCGAAACTGCCCGAGATAAGGGTTGGCGTGATCGAAGCTAGTGGACGCGTCCGAAAAGGCTGGATGCCATGCGAGATTGACAAGAATCTAAACTTTACCGCCGAAAATCTCGCCTCCTACTTCTATGCCGACTGGAAGCCCGAAATTTATGATGCGTTCTTGCTGGCAGCAGCAGTAGAGTTCTGCGACAGAACTCATCGCCGCCCCGCATTAGGATGGAGTCGCGACATTACGTTGAGTCTTCCCGTACATGACCCATCCAAATGGAATCAACAAGACGTTCTGGATGCGCTGCACCAAGCATTGGAATTTCTGACCGGAGATTGCTGGCACATCACTTTCACCCAACGGCAGAAAGCAGCCACCCGACCGCAGCAGGGTCTATTCAATCTGACGACGGGCGCAGTTGGTGTCATTCCTTTCAGTGAGGGACTAGACTCAAATGCGGTAGGGGCATTGCTTTCCAAAGAGTATGGAAAATCTCTCGTTCGAGTTCGTCTAGGCAAAAAGAGATGTGACCAGCCCGAGGACGAGCACGGTAAGAAAGAACCTTTTGCGGCTATCCCATACAATGTACGTCCAGGGGAGCATCGTTTCGTGGAATCCAGCGCACGAACGCGCGGGTTCAAATTTGCAATGCTGAGTGGACTAGCAGCTTACCTCGCTGAAGCAAAAAAAGTGTTTGTGCCAGAAAGCGGACAAGGTGCCCTGGGTCCATCCCTTGTAACAGTAGGACAGTCATACGAAGATTTTCGTAATCATCCTCGTTTCACGTTAAAAATGTCTGCCTTCCTGAAAGCACTCCTTAATCATGACGTGGTTTTCGAGTTTCCGCGCCTCTGGTACACCAAAGGAGAAACACTAACTGCCTACGCGGCGTTGAATGGTCTTACTCCCGAATGGGGCAAGATGCGGTCATGTTGGCAAGACAATAGGCAGGTTTCGATTGGCGGTCGCCGACGCCAATGCGGCATATGTGCTGCCTGCATGCTCAGAAGGTTAAGTCTGCATGCTGCAAAAATTGATGATCCCAATCAAAACTATATATGGGAAAATCTCTCGGCCTCAACTTTCGAGGCGGGTGCTGCAGATAGTTTCAACAAAATAACCAAAATGCAATTCCAATATGCAGTTGCAGGAACCCTGCACCTTGACCATCTCTCCAGTCTATGGAGCACGCCAAATCATGACTCTACAATGGATGCTCATAGCTATCAGCTATCAAAAGCATTAGGAGCTCCTCAACAGGAAACTAAAACAAAGCTCAGCAGATTGCTCACACAACACAGAAATGAATGGACAGAATTTACTGACTCACTTGGGCCGCAATCGTTCGTCACGAAATGGCTTGGGAGTAAACGATGACTAGTGCTTTAGAAAATTTGTCGCCGCTCGAAGTGGGTGAACGATTACGTAACGCTCGCGATACCGCAGGGTTCACGCAGGCTGCAGCAGCCGTTGCTGTGAATATTTCGCGCACCACGCTTGTCGCAATTGAACAAGGATTGCGGCCTGTCCGGCTGGGCGAACTGCGCGCTCTGGCTAAAATCTATAATACCTCAATCAATGAAATGCTTCGGAGTGAAGCCATCAATGTTGAACTCACTCCGAAATTTCGAAAACTGTTCCACAGTCAAAATGATCCAGTAGAATTAGCTGTGCGCAGTCTTTCAGATTTGGCGAAGGCTGAAATAGAACTTGAAGGCTTGTTGGGTGTTAAGCGTATCAGAAATTATCCACCAGAGCGGCCGATTTTATCTGGAGATGTGCGGGCGCAGGCAGAACAAGATGCGCTCGAGTTAAGACAGTGGTTGGGACTGGGTTCTAGCCCTATTACTGATTTAACCACAATTCTCGAGATGGAGATGGGCGTGCGCGTTTATGTCCGCCGACTGGACAGCCGAATTTCTGGTTTGTTTGCCTACGATGAAGTGTTGGGTGCGTGTATTATGTTAAACGCAGCCCATCCTAAGGTGCGACGATCACAGACCGCTGCTCATGAGCTGGGCCATCTTGTCTCTTCACGACGTGAAGCTGAAATTCTTGAGTCAGACCAAGTCGATAGCTCCCGCGAAGAGCGATACGCCACAGCATTTGGAATTGCGTTCTTGATGCCTGTTAGAGCTGTGATGCAGAAATTCAAAGAGGTCACTTTAGGTGCTGACAAACTTACGCGGCGGCATGTCATCGTGTTAGCTCATGCGTTTGGTGTTTCGCGTGAAGCGATAGTGCGTCGACTTGAGGAGTTGAAACTCACGAAGCCTGGTACTTGGGATTGGTTTGAAGCAAATGGCAAGATAACTGACGAGCAAGCCAGAGAAGTGTTGGGTGATCTCGTTGCGCCGGATACTCAAAAGGCTGATGCTGGCCGTCCGACGACTTTGCGATTGGCGCTTATTGCAGGACAGGCTTGGCGACGTGAATTGTTAAGCGAAGGTCAGTTGATGCGCATGCTTCATGTTGATCGGGTCGAACTGCGCAAAATGCTTGATGACCTTGAGCTAGAGGAAGGGAGCGAAGCCGATGGGGCTCTCTTGTTTAGATGATTCCTCGGTTAAACTGGTTTTGGACACAAGTACGGCCGTCAACCTTAACGCGACAGGCTGCGCAGATCTTATCCTTGGCGCTTTACCATTTGAAATCATTCTCACTGATGTAGTTTTTGGAGAATTGCAGGAGGATGCCAGAAACGGTCGCCGCGACGATGAATTGATCGAAGGGCTCGTGACTGCTGGACTTTGCAGGATTGCAAATATAGTTGAAACTGATGAACTTCTGTTTGGAGATCTCGTAATAGGTCCTGGCACCGACACCCTTGATGATGGGGAGGCGTCTACAATTGCACATGCAGTCAATCAGAATGCTGTTGCTGTGCTGGATGAAAGGAAGGCTCGACGCATCTGCGCGGAGCGCTATGCGACCTTACGGATTGCCAGCACGGTTGACCTGTTGTGCCACAGTTCAGTTGCAAATGTGCTAGGGAGGAGTTCTCTAGCTGACGCAGTGTTTGCTTCACTTATGAATGCGCGAATGCGAGTGTTACCAGGCCATTGGGATTGGGTAATAGATTTGATTGGTTCTGAAAGAGCAAGGGTGTGCCTTAGCCTTCCTCAGCATGCACGGAACCAAATTCGGTCCGGCAGCCCTTTGGGATAAATTTTGTATTTAGTCAGCTGGCTTCCTGAAATTGGCTTTCGAATAATCTCCAAAAAATCGATTAAAAGCAAGCCTGATATCTTAGTGCTATCAATGATGATACTGCGCAATCGAATTTTAACTTAGCAAGTCAACCTTTCTGTGGATAACCCGCAATTTCTTTTCCAATTGTTACCCAGGTGTTACCCAGCGCGAATTTTCGAGCCGTCTGGTACAAAAGGAAAACCCGCTATCTCATTGAGATAACGGGTTTTTATTTGGTTGCGGGAGCCAGATTTGAACTGACGACCTTCAGGTTATGAGCCTGACGAGCTACCGGGCTGCTCCATCCCGCGTTATGCGTTGGCGCGCTTCTAACAGCGTTGAAACGAATTGTGAACCCCTAATCCATGAAATTTGTGCATGGCTGCAAATTAAAATTTATTTTCCATGTTTTGCGCGATGTGACCTGTTTTGGCACGCTTTGGGTCAGCCCAAAACAATCCGGTAAGGCTCTGTTAATGCAAATCTTTCCGCTGGAAAGGGATTGGAAACTTGTGCGCGCTAATGTGGCCCTCATGACACGCGTTAGTCCCCTGCGGGATGTGTCGAGGGCATTTCGGGATAATGTACTGCGTACCCGGATACCAGTTTGTAAGCGAAGGGCTCCCCTGTGGGAGCCCTTTGTTTTTTGTGAGTTATGAAACCTTCACAGGCTTTCCTGTTTTCCAGCTTTCAGTAGCAGCTTCGGCCAGCCTCTGCGCTTGCAAGCCGTCATAGCCATTGGGCTTTGGATCGCGATTGCCCGTTTCCACCGCGTTGATAAATGTATTGAGTTCGTTGGCGTAGGCGGCACCATAACGCTCTAGGAAGAAGTTTTGGATCGGATCGGATTTGTAACCCCATTTGCTCAGAACCTCGACCGTCGTGTTGTGCACGTTCTTGGCATGCACCATACCTTTTGACCCATGCACTTCCATGCGCTGATCATAACCATAGGTGGCACGGCGCGAATTGGTAATGACGGCAATCTTGCCTGAAGCGGTTTGCATTTGAACGGCTGCCGTATCAACATCGCCCGCTTCACCAATGGCTTTGTCAACCAAGGCAGCGCCTAAAGCATTGACGGTGATGAATTCTTCGCCGACAAGAAAACGCGCCATATCAAAATCATGGATCATCATATCAGCGAATATTCCACCCGAACCTTTGACATATTCAGCAGGCGGTGGAGAGGGGTCACGGCTGATAACGGTGCACATTTCCACATCGCCAATATCACCGCGGCGGATCACTTGTTCAAGTTCTGCAAAGTTTGGATCGAAGCGGCGGTTGAAACCGATCATCAACGTGGATTTGTTTTTCTCAACCACTTTCAATGTTTCTTCAATCGTAGACACTTTCATCGACACAGGCTTTTCGCACATAATGGCTTTGCCATGGTTGGAAGCAGCTTGAATTTGCTCAGCATGAAACCCGGTGGGTGAACCGATGAGGACAGCATCCACATCCTTGGCTTTCATAATTTCATCAACGGAAGCGACCTTAGCCCCATATTGATCTGCCAAAGCTTGTGCCGCAGCAGGCACTGCGTCGGCAATATAAACCAGTTTTGCCTTCGGGTTTGAAGCGATGGTCTTGGCGTGAACTTTGCCGATGCGGCCTGCGCCAATAACACCAAATCTAATCATGCTTTAACTCCATTATGATTTCAGGAATGTCTTGAGTTGAATATTTTCATCCTCAAGATCAGAAATACGCGGATTAATGTTTTTGGCAATGAGCATTTCTGCCAAACGCACATCGCGTGAAATCGAATTGCCAGGCCCAATGCCACTCGCACCCACTAAACGGTCTTCATTTGTGAGATGAAAGATAATAAAAGATTCGGCAGAGAGTTGGCGTCTCACAGCTTTTGTTGCCTGTTCACTCATGCCAGCAATCTGCAAAGTGAGATCAAATTGATCAGACCAGAACCAAGGAATGGCGTTGTGAACTTTCCTGCCACCTAACATATTGAGGACGGCAGTGTTGGCTTGATCAGAAGCACTGCGCCACGCCTCCAAGCGCGTACGCTTGCCGCCAAAATGGCCATGCGGAAAATTGCAGCAATCGCCAGCGGCGTAAATATTGGGATCACTGCTGCGCAACTGTTCGTCACAAACAATGCCATTATCAATTGTAAGTCCAGCCTCGCTCGCCAGCGAGACTTCGGGTGCAGCACCAATACCAGCAATGATCACATCAGCCGCAATCACCCGGCCATCAGCCAAATGTACTGCATTTTTTTCGAGTTTCATTAGGCCAGTTCCTGTGAGCAGTTTCACGCCGTGAGCAATATGTTTTTCGTGAACTGTCTTGGCAATGGCTTCTGGCACACCACGCATAAGGATGCGTGGCTGGGCCTCGATAAGTGTTACATCGCAGCCAAGTTTGTTGGCACTTGCCGCCAACTCCAGCCCGATGAATCCTCCGCCAATAATGACGACTTTCTTATTTGGTTTAAAAGCTTCGCGTAAAACTTCAGCATCGCCAAAGTCGCGAAGTAACAAAGCATGTTCGCCACCTTCTAAGTTCAGCTTTCGCGGCTTGGCTCCAGTCGCAATTAAAAGTTTTTCGTAAACCACTGAAACACCGGTGCTCAATGTAACAGTTTTGGTCTTCACATCCAACTTTAAGGCCTTGGCATTGCGCATGAAGGTGGCACCTAGCGAACGCAATTGATCATCATCGAGTAATAGTGCGGGGGTTGGGGCTTCTGCCGCAGAGATGGCAGCTTTTGAAAGCGGTGGGCGATCATAAGGTAAGAACGACTCTTCACCGATTAGTGTAATCGCGCCCTTATAGTCAGCCGCGCGTAAAGCAATCACCGCCCTGGCACCCGCCATGCCAGCACCAACAATCACCATGCCAACGTTACTCATCCAGAAACTGCCTTATTTGATTTTCTTGTGTCACGCTTATTCAAACCATTCGCCCCGCGCAATGGAATTTAACGATGGAGCCAATGCGTCTTTATCCGAAAGGAGCGGAGACACTTTCCCGGGTAACGGCCAATTAATCGCAAGGTCCGCATCATCCCACCGCAAAGCACGTTCCTCATTCTTGGCATAATGATTATTCACTTTGTATTGCACGCTAACATGCGGTTCCAAAGTTAGAAATCCATGCGCGAATCCTGTTGGGATGTAAAGTTGACAAATTAAATTCCATTACAGTGTAAAATACGAGATGCTCTTATTGAATGATTGGAAGTTTTGAAGCAATAGGAAGTCTAAAGCGGTTCGTCAGAAAGATTGTGAGGCGGGTTACTAATGCCGAATTCGAATATATCTGCTGTCATCTTTGATTGCGATGGCGTTTTGGTTGATAGCGAAATGCTGAGCGCCGGCGTGTTAAAAGCAATGATGGCAGAGCATGACATGCCATTATCGGTCGATATGTTTAGAGATATTTTTTTAGGTCGAAGTTTTGCCAATGGCAAAGCCCGGGTCAAGGCCGTATTAGATTTTGACCTTCCCGAAGATTTTGAAAACCAATACCGCGAACGTCTATTTGATGAACTGACACAAAAACTTCACGCAATGCCAGGGATCGAAGATGTACTTTCATCATTGAAAGCGCCCTATTGTGTAGCGACTGGAAGCAGCCCGAAGCGGCTGGCGCTATCATTGGATGTTGCGGGCCTCAGCAAATATTTCAATGGAAACAGATACACATCTTCTGAAGTAAAACACGGAAAGCCTGCTCCTGATCTGTGCTACTACGCTGCAGAAAAAATGAGTATGTCACATCAAAATTGTCTGGTGATCGAAGATAGCGAAATGGGGATTCTTGCTGCAAAAGCTGCCGGAATGGAAGTTTGGCACTTTGCCGGCGGAGCTCACATTGAAGCTGGCTATCATCTTCCAGAAAATTTGACAGTGGCCAAAACCTTTGTTGACATGCCAAGCTTACAAACAGCTCTAGCTGATATGGGGTTATGTGACCAAATTTCACGCTTAAAACTTTGAAGGAACAAATGGGTGGCGCGTAAACATGAAGACGAAACGAACCGGTTAGATATCGCAGCGCGCGCTGGTTGGCTCTATTACATTGCTGGCAACACGCAAGACGAGATCGCTAGAAAACTTGGCGTATCGCGGCAAACGGCACAGCGACTGGTGTCAATGTCAATATCTGAAAAGCTCATTCGCGTGCGGCTTGATCATCCCATTGGCCGCTGTCTCGAGTTGGCTGAGAAAATTAAAGCTAAATTCGACATTGATTTCTGTGAAATTGTGCCAAGCGATCCAGAAAATAATGCGCTTGCCATTGGTGTGGCCGCCGCCGCCGCGGCTGAACTTGAGCGTTACCTCGTATCATCTCATCCGGTTATTGTTGCCATGGGCACGGGTCGAATGTTGCGCGCCGTTGCCGATCAGCTGACACCAATGGATTGTCCGCAACACAAAATTGTTTCTTTAGTTGGCAACATCGCGCCAGATGGTTCGGCATCTATGTATGATGCGGTCAGCCGTGTCGCTGAGCGTGTAGGGGCATCACATTATCCAATGCCATTGCCAGTGATAGCAACAACAATTCACGAAAGAAATTTATTATTGTCGCAAAAAACATTACGAAACGTGGTGGAGCTGGCAAGTCAGGCAGATGTGACTTTCGTAGGCTTAGGCAGCGTTGGCGATGATGCCGCCTTGCTGAGAGACGGCTTTGTTAAACCAGACGAAATGCGTGCAGTATTGCGAGCGGGCGCCGTGGGCGAAATTGTGGGCTGGTCGTATGATGACAAGGGCAATTTAATCGAAGGTTTAACCAACGACCGCGTGCTCAGCGTGCCGTTGACGAGGCCTGCAATGCGAAAAATGATTGGCGTTGTAATGGCATCAGAGCGGATCAAGGCCGTGCGCGGCGCATTGACTGGGAAACTGGTCAATGGACTAATTACCAATGAAGCTATGGCGATCCAACTACTGAATTGATACGACAAAAATCAAGCGATTTGGTGCATTGCAATATGCAATTGCTATTGACTCATTTTCATTATCGATTGAGTATATGCTCTATCTGTTGGCAAAAGCTCACAGACCTTTTGGGAGGAATGTTAATGAAATCCGTAGTTAAGGGCGTGCTCGGCGCGTTCGCAATGGCCGCTTTGGCCACTACAGCACTCGCTGCTGACACCACATTGACCATTGCCACCGTAAACAACGGTGACATGATCCGCATGCAAAAATACACTGACGATTTTACCAAAGCCAACCCCGGCATAAAGTTAAACTGGGTCACTTTGGAAGAAAATGATCTTCGTCAAAAAGTAACAAAAGATATTTCAACCAAGGGCGGCCAATATGACGTGCTGACCATCGGGATGTATGAAACTCCAATTTGGGGCAAAAAGGGTTGGCTCGTTCCACTCAAAGGCCTTGATGATCCAAAAGACATTTTGCCTGCAGTTGCTGGTGGTCTTTCTGTAGATGGTAAGCTTTTTGCGGCCCCATTCTATGGTGAAAGCTCTTTCGTGATGTATCGTAAAGACCTGATGGCAAAAGCTGGCCTTAAAATGTCAGACGCGCCAACGTGGGACGAAATCATCGCGGCTGCTGGAAAGATGACCGATCGCGCCAATGGCATAAACGGCATTTGTTTGCGTGGTAAAGCCGGTTGGGGCGAAAACATGGCCTTTATCGGTTCCATGGCAAACTCCTTTGGCGCTCGCTGGTTTGACGAAAAGTGGCACCCACAATTCGACACACAAGAATGGAAAGACACCCTCAACACTTATTTGAAAGTGATGAAGGATTCAGGCCCAGCTGGCGCTTCGGGCAACGGCTTCTCTGAAAATCTCGCTCTTTTCCAAACCGGTAAATGCGGCATGTGGGCAGACGCAACTGCCGCTGCTTCATTCACCATTGATGCAAAAGCTTCAAAAGTTGCTGATCAAGTGGGCTTCACCATTGCGCCTGACAAAGGCCTTGGTAAGCGCGCGAATTGGCTCTGGGCTTGGGCACTTGCAGTTCCTGCAGGTTCCAAGAAAGTTGACGCAGCTGAGAAGTTCATCAGCTGGGCTACTTCCAAGCATTATGGCGAAATGATTGCGGCTAAAGAGGGCTGGGCAAATGTGCCTCCCGGTACACGTACATCACTGTATGCTAACCCAGAATATCAGAAAGTTCCATTTGCTGCGATGACTCTCGCATCAATGAACGCTGCTGATCCTCTGCATCCAACCGTAAAGCCAGTACCATACGTGGGCGTGCAATTTGCTTCCATTCCTGAGTTTGCGGGCATCGGCACGAAGGTGGGTGAAATGTTCTCAGCCGCTCTTGCAGGCCAAATGACTGCGGATGAAGCTTTGAAAGCAGCACAAGACTATACAACTGCTGAAATGACCAAAGCTGGTTACATCAAGTAATCGAAATTGGGCGGTCGAAGGGGGCCGACCGCCCAACATTTCTCAAAAATCTTTTAAAATCGGCTTTGAATAAAGGCTCAATGTTTTGCTGCACGCTGAGGCGTGAGAGAAAGCAGGCGTTGGATATTTGCTCAAAATCGATGTCTCCGTTAATGTGCGGAGTGTTGAACGGTAATTGTCGAAAAGCCTCCGCTAGAGAGGCGTTGATTTAAGTAATCAGGCAGGGAACAGCATGGCTACAAACCAATCTCGGGCTATCGGAAAATTGGCGCTGGCGCCTTCATTGATTGTGCTATCAGCTTGGGCTTTCGTACCATTGGCGCTGACAATCTATTTTGCGTTCCTGCGCTATAATCTGCAAGATCCAGACAACACCAGTTGGTTTGGCCTTTCCAATTTTTATTATTTTCTGAACGATCCCTATTTTGTTAAAGACTTCATCAACACAATCTTGCTTGTTGGTTCAACCATAATCTTGACTATAACTGGTGGCGTTGGCTTGGCTATTTTACTCGATCAGCCATTCTGGGGCCGGGGCATCGTTCGGCTCTTGATGATTTCCCCCTTCTTCATCATGCCAACCGTTTCGTCATTGGTGTGGAAAAACCTCATCATGCATCCGGTCTTCGGTCTGTTTGCAGGTATACAAAGATTTTTTGGTTCAACTGAACCCATTGATTGGTTTGGTCATTATCCCCTGATTTCGGTTATTATCATCGTAACGTGGCAATGGCTGCCATACGCGACACTCATTTTGTTGACCGCCATGCAATCGCTAGACGGCGAACAAAAAGATGCAGCTGCCATGGATGGCGCTCCACCATTGAGCTATTTCCGCTATATTGTTTTGCCACATCTTTCTCGCCCGATCACGGTTGTCATACTTATTGAAACAATTTTCCTTCTCAATATTTTTGCAGAAATCAAAGTGACAAGCGTTGGTGGCTTTGCTGGCAATTTGACTTACCTCGTATTCTCGCAATTGAATGACGCCAATGATGTGGGCGCAGCAGCAGCAGGCGGCATTATTGCTGTTATCCTCGCCAATATCGTTTCTTACTTCCTCGTCCGCATCGTCGGCAAGAATTTGGAGGGCTAAATTATGGCGCTTAAGCAAACGACCGGACAAAAAATTACCATCACTATCGTCGCCTGGGTCATCGGTTTACTGCTGTTTTTCCCGATATTGTGGACGGCAATTGCAGCTTTCAAAACTGAATCTGATGCCTATACATTGCCCCAAAACTTCCTGACCACGCCGTGGACGCTGGAAAATTTTGGCATTGTGCAGGAACGTTCGGACTATGTGCTCTATATCCGCAACACGGTCATCATTGCAGGATTATCAACACTGTTGGGATTAGTCTTTGCAGTGCCTGCAGCATGGTCAATGGCTTTTGCACCACAGTCAAAGCCAACAAATAACTGGAGCGGCTATAAGTGGCTGGCGATTATTTTTGGTTCGGCTGGTCTTGCTGCGCTTGTTCTTTATTTCATGGGTTGGCATCCAACCAACTTCCTCGTTGGGATCATTTTGTTGCTTATGTTTGTGGTCCCAGTTTCGGCATGGGTGTGGACACGAGCAACAAAAGACACGTTGCTCTGGATGTTATCGACAAAGATGATGCCGCCTGCGGGTGCACTGATTTCAATCTATCTTTTGTTTAACCGCAACGGTTTGATTTACAAGGATTGGGGTTGGATTGACTTAAGCGATTATAATTTGGTCGATAGCTTCTGGGGCATGGTACCCCTGGTGATGCTGCTCAACCTGCCAATCATCATCTGGATGCTCTACACATATTTTAAGGAATTGCCGGTTGAAATTCTAGAAGCGGCACGCATGGACGGAGCCTCGTTGTGGAATGAGCTCACGCAAGTTTTGACGCCCATGGCCATGCCCGGAATTGCGTCAACCTGCCTGCTTAATTTGATCTTGGCGTGGAATGAGGCATTCTGGTCCTTGAACCTTACCAACAAATTTGCTGCGCCTTTGAGCTTCTTTATTTCGGAGTACTCAAGCCCGGAAGGGCAATTCTGGGCCAAGCTTTCGGCAGCGTCCATCATGGCCATTGTGCCGATTCTTATCGTCGGCTGGTTCTCACAAAAACAACTTGTACGCGGTCTTACATTCGGAGCAGTGAAATAAAATGGGCACGATTCAACTCAAAAAAGTCCGCAAAGCCTTTGGCGAATCCATTATCATTCCGGGTGCTGATCTCGACATCAAGCACGGCGAATTCATCGTCTTCGTCGGCCCATCAGGCTGTGGCAAATCAACTTTGTTGCGGATGATTGCGGGTTTGGAAGATCTAACGTCTGGTGAAATCTTAATCGACGGCAAAGATTGTTCTGATGCTGCACCCGCAAGCCGTGGACTTTCAATGGTTTTCCAATCCTACGCGCTATATCCCCATATGAGTGTGCGCAACAACATTGCATTCGGCCTCAAAATGGCTGGCGAAACGCCAGAGCAAATTGCGCCGAAGGTCGCCAAAGCAGCCGAAACTTTAAACCTAACTGAATATCTTGATCGTAAACCCGGCCAGCTTTCCGGCGGTCAGCGTCAACGCGTGGCCATTGGCCGAGCTATTGTGCGCAATCCTTCAGGCTTTTTGTTTGACGAACCATTATCAAATCTTGATGCCGCCTTACGCGTCAATATGCGCATTTTCATCATGCAACTGCATAAAGATTTGGGCGCAACTATGGTTTATGTAACCCATGACCAGGTTGAAGCCATGACCATGGCAGACCGTATTGTGGTGTTGAACCGTGGTAATATTGAGCAAGTGGGTTCACCGCTGGAACTATACAACAAGCCGAATTCTAAATTTGTTGCGGGCTTTATTGGATCGCCCAAAATGAATTTCATAGAAGGCAGTATAGCCGCAAAACACAAAGCCAAAACAATTGGAGTTCGCCCCGAACATATTGATATTGTTTCGGGCAAAGGCGAGTGGCAGGGCAAGATTTTGCTGACCGAACATTTAGGCTCAGATTCATTTTTGCACATCGATGCTGGCGATGCAGGTCGCTTTGTGGTGCGTGCGCCCGGCGAGTTCGCAGGCAAACCTGGCGATAGCATTTCACTGAAACCTGACGCCGCTCGCATCCATAAGTTTGATGCGCAAGATCTTTCAATTCGTTG
Organism: Hyphomicrobiales bacterium; assembly: GCA_025359045.1. Classification (GTDB taxonomy): domain Bacteria; phylum Pseudomonadota; class Alphaproteobacteria; order Rhizobiales; family Aestuariivirgaceae; genus Aestuariivirga. Next base: position 15,612 of record JANYHN010000035.1, read on the forward strand.
ATAATCTGAGACTGTGAGTGCCCAATGGCAATAAAATTATTAGCAGCGAACCTTCCGAGCATTGGCAAAACGCTGAAGGTTCCAAACTACACTCATGCCCAACTCAGCCAAGGCATCATGCATTTTGGCGTGGGCAATTTTCACCGGGCCCATCTGGCAGTCTATTTGGACGATCTGTTCAATAAGGGTCTGAATCATGATTGGGCCTTGGTTGGCGCTGGCGTTATGCCATCAGATGAAAAGATGCGCCAAATCCTCGTGTCGCAAGATTTTTTAACGACGGTTGTCGAGCAAGATAATGATTTGAGCTCGGCCCATATTACAGCACCCTTGATTGATTTCATTCCACCATCTGATAAAGCAGCGATGATTGCCCGCTTGGCCAATGCCGAAATCCGCATTGTCTCGCTCACGATTACTGAAGGCGGATATTTTATTGATCCTGCCACTCAAAAGTTTGATCCAAAAAATCCGGCGATCGCCGCTGATGCAAAAAATCTCGAAAGCCCTGCAACGGTTTTCGGTTTCATCGTTGCAGGTCTCGCCGCACGCCGCACCAACGGCACACCACCATTCACAGTCATGTCTTGTGATAACGTGCCACATAATGGCGTGGTCACACGTAACGCCATTGTTGGTCTTGCAGAGTTGGCTGATCCAGATTTGGCCAAATGGATCAGCGCCAATGTCGCCTTCCCTAATGCCATGGTTGACCGCATTACGCCTGCCACCAGCGACCGCGAACGCAAGATTTGCGCGGAAACTTTTGGCGTAGAAGATCAGTGGCCAATTTTCTGCGAAGAATTTAAGCAATGGGTGCTCGAAGATAATTTCACCATGGGCCGCCCCGATTTTGAAAAAGTCGGCGCGCAATTTGTGAAAGATGTAACACCCTTTGAATATATGAAAATTCGCATTCTCAACGGTGGCCACGCCGTGCTTGCTTATGCTGGAGGGTTGCTCGACGTTCACTTCGTGCATGAAGCAATGGAACACCCGTTGGTTCATGCCTTTTTCGACAAGGTCGAGTGCGACGAAATAATCCCCACCGTGCCGCCCGTGCCGGGCACCAACATTCAGGATTACTACAAACTTATTGAACGCCGTTTCGCCAATCCAAAAATTGGCGATACGATTAGAAGACTAGCCCTTGATGGGTCGAACCGCCAACCCAAATTCATTGTGCCTCCCATGGCAGATCGATTGCGGGCAGGGAAATCCATCAAGGGTCTAGCACTGGAATCCGCTCTCTGGTGTCGTTATTGTTACGGAACGACCGATAGCGGAAAAATAACCGAGCCTAACGACCCAAGCTGGGATCGTCTGCAAAAAGCGGCCCATATTGCCAAGGCTGATCCAGTAACATGGCTAGCCATGCATGATATTTACGGCGATGTTGGCAAGCATCCTGAAATGCTAAAAGAGTTTACATCTGCGCTGAACAGTTTGTGGACGATTGGCACAACGGCAACTTTAACCAATTATGTAAAATCATAACCGCTATTCCAAAACGACGCGTGGGAAATAAAAACTCACAACCCAGTTCGGCATATCAACAATCTCGCTGATCCGCAGATCACCACACACAGAGCACAACATATAAGCATCTACTGCATTCATATTGTATCTCTTGGTCAGCAGATCAATCATGCCAGCTACTGCTCCGCGCGCAACTTCCATTAAATCTGGGCCGATACCAGTGGTCACTTCGTAACCTTTAGCATCAAGATGCCGCGTAACGGGGCCGGGCGTTGTAAAACGTGGAAACGCTAAGTTCGCCCCCTTCACCAGTTCAAACTTCGCTGCAATAGTGCAGGGGCTTTCAATAGCAGTGCCGCACACTTCGCCGTCTCCTTGTGCAGCATGCGTATCACCCACGCTGAATAGTCCGCCCTTTACTTCCACAGGAAGATAAAGCTCTGTGCCCGCTGCCAGATCGCGAATATCAAGATTGCCACCCATCCGGCGCGGCGGAACGACTGAATGCTGGCCCATTTCACCGGGGGCCAAACCAATCGTGCCACAAAAAGGTTTGAGCGGAACTTTCCCACCCGGCCCATAAAGTGCGGGGGTCATCGTAACGGCATCATATTTCCAAATGTGCAAAGCCGGGTCTTTGAACTGATCGGCCAGCAAACCAAATCCGGGAATATTTGCAGTCCAGCCCCAACCAGATGGCCCAAATTCAAGAAGCGTGACTTTTATTGCATCACCAGGTTCAGCACCATCAATATAAACCGGTCCTGCGACGGGGTTCACCTTGCTGAAATCAAGCTGACCTAAATCAGCAAGCTTAGATTGCGCGGTAATTTGACCACCCGATGAATCTGGTGGATTAAAGCTGATTGTTTCACCCGGAGCGATTTTGAGCGCCGGATCATTGGCATTATTCCAACCGTGATGGCAGGTGTGGCTGTGAATGGTGTGCGTGCATTTCATGGGATTGATGATCACGCGAATAATAGTTTGTGTCAATTGTCACAGGGGCATTGCCAGAATTGAAAACTCGGAATAGCTTTCATCACTTGCTCATACAGCAAGGGGTATGTGAATGACGAAATTGAGTTCGATGGAAGGCCGCGCCAAGTTTGGCGACTATGAAACCTGGTACCGCGTCACGGGCGATATCGATGCCAAGAAACCACCTCTTTTCATTTTGCACGGCGGCCCTGGTGCTGCCCACAATTATGTTAATGCCTATAAATTACTGGCCGTCGAAGGCCGCGCCGTGATTCACTTTGATCAGTTAGGCTGCGGCAATTCAACTTTACTGCCCGATAAAGGTGGTGACTTTTGGACCGTGCAACTGTTCATTGATGAACTGAATAACCTCATTGACCATTTGGGCCAACGTGGAAAATTTCATGTGCTCGGCCAAAGTTGGGGTGGCATGTTGGGCGCTGAATATGGCGTCACACGGCCCGCTGGTTTGAAATCTTTGACGATTGCAAATTCCCCTGCGTCCATGGCGCTCTGGATGAGCGAAGCGGCCCGCATGCGCAAGCTGATGCCCCAACACATTCAAGATGCGCTCAACAAACACGAAGCTTCAAACACGCTGAACGATCCTGAATATCAAAACGCAACAATGTGGGTCTATGAACATCATGTGTGCCGCGTGGTTCCGTTTCCGCCGGAAGTGACGGAAACTTTCGACCAGGTCACCCGCAACCCAACTGTCTATCATGTGATGAACGGTCCGAACGAATTTCATGTGGTCGGCACTTTAAAAAATTGGAGTGTGATTGACCGCTTGCACAACATCACCGTGCCAACCTACATCATTTCCGGCCGCCACGACGAGGCTACTCCAGCCTGCGTCCAGCCTTTTGCCGATCATATCAGCGGCGCCACATGGCACATCTTTGAGAATTCCAGCCACATGCCGCATGTGGAAGAACAGCATGATTGCATGAAACGCGTTGGAGCTTTTCTCAACGCGAATGACTGATGCGTTTTGACATTCCTTGGAAGAGTCAAAAACGCTGTCGGTTGATCTAATTTAGAAACGAGGGAGAAAAAAATGAAAAAATTGTTACTCGCAGGGGCAGCCCTTGCTGCATTTGCATTCAGTTCGGCAGCACCAGCCTCCGCTGAATACATGAAAGAACATCGGGGCGGCACCATGCGCATTTTGGCCCATGCTGCGGCTGGCACGGTTGATCCACACATCAACTACACCCTGCAATACTGGCAAATCTATCAATCGCTTTACGATGGCCTCATCGCCTTCCAAAAAGCCGGTGGGCCAGAAGGTTTTACCAAAGTTCCAGATATTGCTGAGGAATTTCCAAAGCCCACTAACGATGGTAAAACTTATGTTTTCAAAATTCGCAAAGGCATCAAATTCTCGAATGGCCAAGAGCTTGGCGTGAAAGACGTGGTCGCGTCCTTCCAACGTATTTTTAAAGTCTCAAGCCCAACAGCAGGTGGTTTCTACTCTGTGATTGTTGGGGCTGATAAATGCATCAAAGATCCAAAGACCTGCACACTTGAAGGCGGTGTTGTAGGTGATGAAGCCGCAAGCACAGTGACCATCAACCTCATTCGCCCCGACGCTGAAATTTTCGACAAATTGGCCTTGCCTCATGCCGCCATTTTACCAGCAGATTCACCAACGACTGATGTGGGTTCGGTTCCGCTGCCAGGCACTGGCGCATATATGATGTCGGCATATGACCCCAACAAGGGCATGACATTAACGCGCAATCCAAACTTTAAAGTGTGGAGCGAAATGGCTCAGCCCGATGGCTATCCGGATGTTGTGCAATATGACTTCGGCCCCACAGAAGAAGCCCAGGTAACCGCCGTTCAAAACGGTGAAGCCGATTGGATGTTTGATGAAGCTCCCGCGGATCGCTTGGCTGAAATGGGCACCAAAAATAAAGACCAAGTGCATGTAACGCCGCTCACAGCGTGGTGGTATTTGCCGATGAACAATAAGTTGGCACCTTTTGATAACATCAAAGCCCGCCAAGCTGTAAACTTTGCAATCGACCGAAAAGCTTTGGTCAATCTGTTTGGCGGCCCAGTTCTCGCTTCACCTGTGTGCCAAGTGTTGCCACCCGGCTTCCCCGGCCATGTAGACTATTGCCCCTACACCAAAGATCCAGGTGCCAAATGGTCAGCACCTGATATGGAAAAAGCCAAGAAGCTGGTTGAAGAATCTGGTACCAAGGGCCAGAAGGTCACAATTATTGTCGAAGATAAAACCGTTGCAAAATCCATCGGTGTTTATCTGCAGAGCGTGCTCAATGAGCTTGGTTATGTCGCTGAACTAAAACCCATCTCGCCAGATATTCAGTTCACCTATATTCAAAACACCAAGAACAATGTGCAGATTTCAGTCACGCAGTGGTATCAAGATTACCCGGCGGCGTCAGACTTCTTGAACATCTTGTTCGGCAGCGGCAGCTACACACCGGGTTCAGACAGCTCAATCAATATTTCTGGCTACACCAACAAAGAGCTTGATGAAAAAATTCAAAAGGCCTTGGCCTTGGGCGTTACTGATCAAGAGGCCGCTAATAAGATTTGGTCTGAAGTGGATAAAACAGTGACGGATGATTCTGCTGCTGCTGCCATGTTCACACCAAAGCATTTGGACTTCACCTCAAAGCGCCTTGGTAATTTCCAATTCAACTATCAGTTCTATTGGATGGTAACGCAGTCTTGGGTTCAATAATCTGACCATAACGTGACTGCACTTTCTGAAACACGAAACGACATAAGTCGTGGCCCCTGGGCCACGGCTTTTCGGCGTCTGCGGCGCGACAGAGTGGCAATGACGGCTTTGATATTTTTCATTTTGATTTTGGCATCGTGCCTGTCTGCGCCACTTTATGCAAATTGGGCGGGTGTCAATCCTTTCACCTCCACACTTGATGCCACCATCATGTTGGATGGCAAACAGACCGCCGTGATGGAGCAATCGACCGAAGGTTTAGGCTTGGGCTACAACCCCATTGGCCCCACTTGGCAACTCGGCAATTATTTTCTCGGTGCCGATAATCAAGGTCGCGATGTGATGGCACGCTTACTCTATGGGGGATGGACATCAATCATCATTGCAAGCGGCGCTACAATTCTAACCTTGTTATTTGCGACTGTGCTCGGGCTTACAGCCGGATTCTTTGGTGGCGTGACAGATATGATACTCTCGCGCATTCTCGATATACTCTGGGCATTCCCAGTTTATCTTTTGGCCATTTCGCTTTCCATCGTGATGATTGCTCACGGCATTGATATCGGCCCATTCACCATTGAATCCGGAAGCCTGTGGTTGCCGGTTTTCATCATCGGCGTCATTTACATTCCCTATGTTGCAAGGCCAATTCGCGGGCAGGTGCTGTCATTGCGCGAAAGTGAATTTGTTTTGGCAGCCATCAGCCTCGGTGTGCCAAGCCACCGCATTTTGTTTCGCGATATTTTACCAAACGTCACCACCACTTTAATTGTGTTTGTACCATTAATGATGGCGCTTAACATGCTCACAGAGTCAGCGCTTTCATTTCTGTCGATTGGCGTCCAACCTCCAGATGCGAGTTGGGGCACCATCATCCAAGACGGGCAGGGGCTTCTCTACTCGAGGCCTTGGGTGGCGCTGGCACCGGGCATTGCAATTGTAATCACAGTGCTCGCACTCAATGTGCTTGGCGATGGTCTGCGTGACGCACTTGATCCACGCTCCAAAGTTAAGTTGGGGCGGGGCTAATGTTTCTTGCTATCATACAGCGCCTTTGGCAAATGCTCTTCGTCATGTTCGGCATAAGTGTGCTGGTGTTTTTGATTTTCTTTGCCACCCCCGGTGCTGATCCCGCTTCGCGCATCGCGGGCCGTGGCGCCAGCGCTGAAATATTGGAAGCAGTGCGCAAAAGTTTTGGCTTAGATCAACCAATCTATGTCCAATATTTCACGATGATGAAAAAGATTTTTATCACAGGCGATCTCACCTCTTTTGTGAACCGTGGGTGGAAAGTTGTGCCTGCCGTGCTTGATACCATTCCAGTCACGATATCCCTGGTTATGGGAGCCGCAATTTTGTGGGTGGTCTTCAGCATGATCATTGGCACAGTGGCCGCCGCCACAAAAGACAGCTGGCTCGATAGATCGCTGATGATCCTCGGCCTTATCGGAATTTCAATGCCTGTCTTTTGGCTGGGAGAAGTAATGAACCTCGTCACCCAAAGCCGCTTCCACGACACTTGGATGTTTTCATGGGTGCCACCTTTGGGGTATAAAAACTTCACTGACGGTCCCAAAGCTTGGTTTCTCACTTTGGTCATCCCTTGGTTCACCTTGGCTATTCTTTATATCGGGCTCTATGGCCGTGTACTCCGCGCCAACCTGATTGAGGCGATGCAGGAAGATTTTGTGCGTACCGCGCGCGCCAAGGGACTATCTGAAACCCGCATCCTTTTGCGCCATGCTTTGCGCACATCCCTAATCAGTTTCGTAACGCTTTTCGGATTGGATTTTGGCGCACTCGTCGGCGGTTCAGCGCTTCTCACCGAAGTGGTTTTCAATCTGCACGGCATCGGCAAGCTGACTTATGACGCACTGCTCAATCTTGATTTGCCCATCATCATGACCACGGTTATTTTCGCATCATTCTTCGTCGTAATGGCCAATGCATTGGTTGATGTCCTTTACATCGTCCTCGATCCACGCGTGAGGAAGGCCTGATGCTCGAGGTTCGTGATCTCAGAGTTTCATTTAGCAGTGAGCAAGGTCTAATGCGCGCCATTGACGGCGTCAGCTTCACTGTGGGCGAGGGGGAAATTCTTGGGCTGGTGGGCGAGTCAGGTTCCGGTAAAACCGTATCGCTTCTGGCTGTGATGGGATTGATCAATGATCCGAACGCAGTTATCGAAGGCTCGATCAAATTCAAAGGTCGCGAATTGGTGGGCATGCCAAACGCTGAAATGCGAAAATTGCGCGGTCGCGAAATTGCGATGATCTTTCAAGATCCGATGACGGCCCTCACCCCCGTTTACACAATCGGGTGGCAAATCGCTGAACAGATCTTGCAACACCAAAACATCAGCAAATCGGCAGCGCGGCAAAAAGCCATTGACTTACTTGCCGAAGTGAACATTCCAAACCCCGCTGACGCAATTGATCGTTACCCCCATCAACTGTCAGGTGGTATGCGCCAACGCGCCGTCATTGCAATGGCATTGTCGTGCAATCCGTCTCTTCTTGTTGCCGATGAACCGACCACGGCGCTTGATGTGACGGTGCAAGCCCAAATTCTCGATTTGGTGCGAAAGCTGCAGCGCAATCACAAATCCGCTGTGGTTTTTATCACCCACGATATGGGCGTGATTGCTGAAATCGCCGATCGCGTGATGGTGATGTATGGCGGTCGCATTGTGGAGCGCGGGCTTCGCAATGAACTGTTCCTCAACCCCAAACACCCTTACACAAAGGCCTTGCTCGATTCGATTCCGCCGCTTGAGGGCGAAAAGCCCAAACGGCTGCGCGCGATTTCAGGTTCTCCACCTTCTCTACTCAATCGCCCCACCGGCTGTTGCTTCGGCCCACGCTGTGTATTCAGGTTTGACGCTTGCTCTGCGCAACCTGAACTTGGGAAGCTTGAACACAGCGCCGCTTGTTTCCTCGAAGGTGCGCGATGACCAAAGCGCCGCTTTTAGAAGCCGTCAGCGTCAGCAAAGACTTTGCAGTAGGCACGCGTTTCTCGGCGCGAGGCAAGCAAATTGTCCATGCTGTTGATGGCGTGTCACTCGCCATCATGCCCGGCGAAACTCTGGGGTTGGTGGGTGAATCTGGCTGCGGAAAATCCACCCTCGGTCGCTGCATGGTTAGGCTCTATGATATTTCTTCAGGCACACTGAGGTTTGACGGCAAGGACATCACCAAGCACTCCATGCGCCAAATGCGCCCTTTGCGCAAAGAGCTGCAGGTGGTTTTCCAAGACCCCTATGCCTCCCTAAACCCGCGCCGCCGCGTGCGTGACCTCATTGCCGAGCCACTGCGCGTTCACACTAAGCTGAATGAAAAACAGATCGGTGAGCGTGTGGCACAACTCTTGAGCCTCGTCGGACTGCAAGCCGATCATGCCTTGCGGTTTCCCCATGAATTCTCCGGCGGTCAACGCCAACGCATCGGCATCGCCCGCGCTATCGCACTCGAACCAAAACTGATCGTGCTGGACGAGCCTGTGTCGGCACTCGATGTTTCAGTTCAAGCCCAAATCGTAAACCTGCTTGCTGATTTGCAAGAACGCCTTCACCTCACTTATGTCTTCATCGCCCATGATCTCAGCGTCGTGCGCCAAGTATCAACACGGATCGCCGTGATGTATTTAGGTTCAATTGTTGAGTTGGGCAACGCTGAGGATATTTTCATCAAGCCAGCGCACCCCTACACGCAAGCTTTGATATCGGCTGTACCAGTGCCCGATGTTACCAAACAAGGCTCGGGCAGACGCATCATCTTATCCGGCGATGTGCCCAGCCCCATCAACCCCCCCGCAGGCTGTCGCTTTCACCCCCGTTGTCCCATCGCGCAAGAACGTTGCAAAATTGAGCGGCCAGCCCTTTTACAAACAAACGACAAACGTTCAGTGGCCTGTCATTTCCCGTTGAATAAATAGGCCAAATAGAATTTTGAAAAAGACTTGTTCGACCTGTATTATCCCGCTTGAAACTCTCCAAAATCGCGTTACAGTGGTGAACAATAGTTTCCGCAAAGGAAACATGAGACGGGGAAACGCGATAGGAGTTCAGGCATGGGATTGTCTTGGAGATTTTCAGTTTTAGGTGATCGTCACCGCGCTTTAGGGTCAAAACTTGAAGATTGGAGCGGCATGGGCACGGCTTGGACCTATGACGCTGATATTCTTGATCAACATGCCGCCGTGCGCACCAAAGCTGGTTTAATGGACGTGTCGGGACTCAAAAAAGTCCACCTCGTTGGCCCCCACGCCGTTGCCGTTCTAGATTACATCACCACCCGTGACGTCACCAAAGTTTACCCTGGCAAGTCAGTCTATGCCTGCATGTTGAATGACCGTGGCATGTTCACCGATGATTGCGTGTTGTATCGCACTGGCCCCAACTCATGGATGCTGGTGCATGGCTCAGGCTCCGGTCATGAAGAGATCGTCAAAGCTGCAACGGGTCGAAACTGCGCCGTGCTGTTTGATGATGATCTGCATGACCTTTCGCTGCAAGGCCCAATGGCCGTTGAGTTTTTGTCAAACCACGTGCCCGGCATTCGTGATCTGAAATATTTTCACCACATGCAAACCACGTTGTTTGGCGCACCCGTTATGATTTCGCGCACGGGTTATACGGGCGAGCGCGGTTATGAAATTTTCTGCCGAGGTCAAGATGCACCGATGATCTGGGATACGATTTTAGATCAGGGCAAATCTCTCGGCGTCATGCCCGTTTGTTTCACCACTCTTGATTTTCTGCGTGTTGAAAGTTATCTCCTGTTTTATCCCTATGACAATTCGCAAATGTATCCATTTGCTGATCAACCACCAGGTGATAGCCTATGGGAGCTTGGTCTTAACTTCACAGTCAGCCCCGGCAAAGTGCATTTCCGTGGCTATGAAGAACATTACAAACTTAAAGGCAAAGAACGCTTCAAAATATTCGGCCTTCTAATTGACTCAGATAAAATCACTGATGGTGGTGACGAGGTCTGGGCCGATGGCAAAAAAGTCGGCGTCATCACGTGCCCGAGTTATTCCAAACTCACTAAAAAAAGCATGGCCATCATACGCGTTGATGTGCCATACGCCAAACAAGGTGTGAAACTCGAAGTGCGCGGCAAGAATGTGAACGCGTCAGCGATTGCCCACACCATAACCTTTGACGATCCTGAAAAGAAAAAGCGGACGGCAGTTGGCTAATGCTGGTTAAGGGGATCAAGAGCAGGCCCGTTTATACAGGGCTCGGCATTGACACAAATGCCAAGCGCCACATCTTTGCCATCGAAGGCGAAGGTGTGGATGCGTTACTTGATCAAGTAAGAGCTGTTGGCGATGATTTTTTGGTGCATTCTGAATTCTTATGCGTTGGCCCTGTTGCACAATTACAAGCTTTGAAGCCGGATGACCTATGGTCAGCACCCACCATCCCAATCCTGCTCTACCGCCTGCGTGCCATGTTGCAAAATGCCAAAATGGGCTTGCGGCTCTATGTCTCCGGCACAGAAGGTTTCATCGGCCAGGTCATGCAAGTGGCCATTGAATGCGGCATTGATTTCAATTCCATCCGCACTGAGCATCGCGGCTCTGAAGCGCGGCGCGTGCAATGCGTGCATTGCAAAGGCATCACTGACGATGTGAAAACTCAACCTGTTATCTGCACCCATTGCGGCCTTTCGCTTTTGGTGCGTGATCATTATTCAAGGCGCATCGCAGCGTTTCAAGGCGTGTGCATCGATGCCGAAGAGCCGGGCACCGCTCCAGCACCGGAGTTAATGTTTCCATGAGCATAAACACCGAAATGTCCGTGCGCGTGGCGGCGATCACACAAGTTGCCGACGCCGTAAAACGCTTCCGCTTTGAACGCGTAGACGGCGAACCATTCCCAGTCTTCTCCGGCGGTGCGCATATTGTGGTGGCCATGCGTGATGGTGAATTCCTCCGCCGCACGCCTTATTCCCTCATGTCATCGCCTTTTGATCGCAGCGCATTTGAAATCAGTGTGTTGCGTGTTGAGAATTCGCGCGGTGGTTCGCATTTTCTGCATGACAAGTTAAAGGTGGGAGACACCCTCACTGTTAGCCAACCGATCAACCTTTTCCCTTATGATCAGCGCGGCCGTAAACATCTGCTCTTTGCTGGTGGCATCGGCATAACACCCATGATAGCGATGATGGACCAGATGCAGCGCGAAGGTCGCAATTTTGAATTGCATTACGCTGTGCGTACAAGAACCCATGGCGCTTATTGGCAAGCCCTGCAACAACGCTACGGCACACACCACATTCACATTTACTGCGACGCTGAAAATCTTTTTATCCCAACTGAAAAGCTTTTGAGTGCTCAACCCCTCGGCACTCATGTTTATGTCTGCGGCCCACAAGGCATGATCAAAGGCGTACTTGGCAAGGCACGCGATCTTGGCTGGCCGAAAGAAAGCCTCCACTCAGAAGAATTTCTCGCCCCACCTCCCGGCAAATCATTCCATGTCAATTTCAAAAAATCAGCCAAACAAGTTGAAGTGGGCACGCATCAGAGCATTCTCGAAGCCGCCGAAGCAGCGGGCATCGATGTGCCTTATCTCTGCCGCGGTGGCGCTTGTGGTCAATGCGAAACCAATGTCATTTCGTGTGATGGCGCAATCGAACATCATGATATATTTCTGGAACCCGAAGACAAAGCAGCAGGCCGAAAAATCATGGTCTGTGTGTCGCGTCTCAAGGGCCAGAGCATAACGCTTGATCTGTAAAGGATGATGAGATGAACATTAAATTCAGACAAGAAACATTCCGTCATGATTTCACAGCGCGCAACAGCCCTGAAAACATCAAGCGCTTTCCATTCCCGTTTCATGAAGACAAATATATGTATTCGGTCAACATGGAACCGCATGTGCCAGCTGGCCCCAAGGGCTATGCATTCGAAAACATGATCGATATGGACGAGCATTATGTCGCCGAGATGCAAGACCGCGCCTTGGTGCTGAAGGAAGATCCCCTACGCTGCCAAGCTTTGCCCCATATGATGCAGGCGCAGTGGGATACGCTGGAACTTTTGATGGAGCATCAGGCAGCAGGTTATCCGGATCATTTCTCGCTCACCAAAAATGGTGATCAATGGCATTGGATAAACCGTCCCATGAACATCGACCAGAAGTTCACATTTGGTGACGCGTCAACACTGCCATATGAGCCAATGGAATATATCACCCGTCAATCGCAAGGTGATTTCTGCATCGTGGATCAGCGCGATGGCCAATTGTGGATGGACGCGGGCATGGTGACCACTCAAGCTGATTGGTCATTGGATTTTGATATCGGCATGAACTTTATGGAGTGGCACGGCCCAGTGCCATTGGCGCATCAGCTGGGTGTGTTTGATCGCGCTCTAAAATTCTTATTGAATCTGCAGCAAGGAAAACCAGTTCGCCGTTTGAATTGGACGATGACTATCAATCCACGGCTAGATACGAGCCCGGAAAACTACCCAAAATGGGGCCAAGACCGATTAACGGTAACCCCTGAAAATGTGGGCAACAAAGTTCATCTGCGTTGCGAGCTGCAGAGCCTCTGGCGTCTGCCGCGTTCAAACGCCATTCTCTTCGTCATCCGGTGCTATCTCATCAAGATGGAAGAACTTGTCACTGTCCCGAAATGGGCGAGACGCTTCCACCGCGTACTCCGCGACTTACCACCAGAGTTAGTCGACTACAAAGGCCTAACCCGCTTCAGGCCTATGACAGTCGAATGGCTCTCAAAATTCGATGACGGAGCCCCCACAAGTTCCGGCATTTTTCCAGATTGAATGAGGGAGATACATATGACACGAGTTGCCGTTATTGGCGCTGGCCCATCAGGCCTTGCAGTTTTGCGCGCCTTCCAATCTGCCGCCAAGAAAAAGGCGAAAATTCCCGAAGTGGTCTGCTTTGAAAAGCAATCCGATTGGGGCGGGTTATGGAATTACACATGGCGCACGGGCCTTGATGAACACGGCGAACCCGTTCACGGTTCTATGTATCGTTACCTCTGGTCAAATGGCCCCAAAGAATGTCTGGAATTTGCCGACTACACATTCGAAGAACATTTCGGCAAAGCCATCCCCTCTTATCCGCCCCGCGCCGTGCTCTGGGATTATATCAAAGGCCGCGTTGAAAAAGCCAAAGTGCGCAAATGGGTGCGTTTTTCAACGCCGGTACGCATGGTGGAATGGGACAAGAAGAAGAAAGTTTTCAACGTCACCGTTCATGACCGTGTCAAAGATAAAATGTACACGGAGCAATTTGATAATGTGGTCGTGGCCTCAGGCCATTTCTCCACGCCACAGGTTCCTGAATTCTCCGGCATAAAAACCTTCGGTGGCCGCGTCATGCACGCCCATGATTTTCGCGACGCGCTAGAATTTAAAGGCAAACATGTCTTGATCGTGGGCCGCAGCTATTCTGCTGAAGACATTGGTTCACAATGCTGGAAATATGGCGCAGCTTCCGTCACCGCTACCTATCGTTCAAAGCCCATGGGCTTTACATGGCCAAAGAATTTCGAAGAACGTCCACTCTTGCAAAAACTCGATGGCAAAGTGGCAACCTTCAAAGATGGCTCAACGAAAGAAGTCGATGCGATCATTCTCTGCACTGGTTATCAACATCACTTCCCATTTCTACCTGAAGATTTGCGCTTAAAAACTGCCAACCGCCTCTGGCCGCTTGATCTCTATCGCGGCGTATTTTGGGAGCAAAACCCAAAACTTTCCTACATTGGTATGCAAGACCAATTCTACACCTTCAACATGTTCGATGCCCAGGCGTGGTATGTGCGCGACCAAATCATGGGCCGCATCAAACTGCCGAAACTTGATGTGATGAAGAAGGATTCAAAAGCTTGGCGCAAACGTGAGGAAAAGCTTGAAAACCCAGAACAATCAATTTGGTTTCAAGGCGATTATGTCAAGCAGTTGATCGAAGCCACCGATTATCCAACCTTCGACATTGAAGCTGTCAACAAAACCTTCATGGTGTGGGAACACGACAAAGCCGCCGACATTATGGGTTACCGCAACAAGTCCTACCGCTCACTCATGACTGGCAACATGCAACCTGCGCACCACACACCTTGGCTTGAAGCGATGGATGATTCCCTTGAGGCGTTTATGAAGGTGAAGTGAATCTGACCATAGGCCGCCGCTACCCAATCCCCAATATGCGTCACGCCGGCGAACGGGATTGGCAACAATTTCTGATAGTTCAAAAACCAGCTGCGTCCAGCCGGTTTCAGGGCTTCTAGCGTCAGTCCCAATCGCTACAGGGAATCATATTTACAATGTCAAACAGCAGGGCTTTCGCCAGTATGTTCTGTATATGTTCCACGTGAATTAAAATGTCAAGCTTTATTTCCAAAAATAGGAAAATAAAATTTAACTATTAAATATCAACTTCTTGGCCGTGTCTTGTCCGGATCATAATGCGCAAACCTGACCACCCGCGCTGGCAGCCTTCTCGCAAACCCATCACCCTTGCCAATTTCGAGCTCAGTTCCAATCTCCGAATTCAATGCATCCAAACGCGCCAAAGCTATATTCTTGCCCAAAAGCGGCGACCGCATACTACTCGTCACCACACCCACTTGCGCCCGGCCAATATAGACATGATCACCATGCCCCACAGTTTCATTGGCATCAATCTCCAAACCCACCAATTTCCGGCGCGGATGTTCTTTGCGCTGGATCAAAGCGGCCTTACCGATGAAATCATCCTGCTTGGTTTTGAGCGGCACTGTAAAACCAATACCAGCTTCAAACGGATCAGTTTCGGAATTGAATTCATAATTTGCAAAAATCAATCCCGCCTCTATCCGCACCATATCAAGCGCCTCAAGCCCCATTGGTGAAAGTCCATATTTCTCGCCTGCTTTCCATACTGCATCAAAAACAGTTTCAGCATCTTTCGGATGGCAGAAAATTTCATAGCCCAACTCACCTGTATAGCCCGTGCGCGACACCACAACTGGCGCACCTTCAAAATGGCCGATGCGAGCCACAGAAAATTTGAACCATTCAAGCTCGGCCATTGAAGGCTGAGCCGCCGAGGTCCAAATAATCTCCTTCATAATCTCGCGGGAATTTGGCCCTTGCACTGCGATATTGTGCAACTGATCCGTTGATGAACGCACCCAAGCTTGATAGCCCATCTTGTCGGCTTGCTCGCGCAACCATTGGCCGGAATAATCATCACCGCCAATCCAGCGGAAATTATTTTGGGCCAACCTGAACACCGTGCCATCATCAATCATGCCACCATTTTCATAACACATTGCGGTGTAGACCACCTGGCCCACCGCCAACTTGCGGATATCGCGCGTCACGCAATATTGCAGCAGCGCTTCGGCATCAGGCCCCGTCACTTCAAATTTACGCAACGGTGATAAATCAATCACCACTGCCTTTTCGCGGGCTGCCATATATTCGGCAATCGGCCCTTCATTGTTAAATCTGTTAGCCAACCAATAACCGCGATATTCGCCAAAGTTCCGCGTGAGTGCCGCAAACTTAGAATGAAATGAAGTCTCTTTCGTCAGAACAGCATCAGCATCGGGTGAGGAACGGTAAGCCATGGCGCGTTGAAACTTCTCTTTTGCGGCGTAAGTGCGAACGTGAATATCTGTAGGGTCCCAACCATTGCCGGGATCAATATCGTCAGGGCATGAAGACGTGACACACACCAAATCCGTCAGTGCACGGAGCATAACATAATCACCCGCACGCGACCATGACTCGTCTGTAACAATTACATTGGCATGATCCATCCGCGTATTATAGAAAAAATTCAGAGCTTCCCAACCGCGACGTTTGGCAATCCCATAAGGGGTCAAAGCATAATTAAAATTATCCGTGCAGTTCACATGGCCGGGATAACCCATGTCGTCATAAAAGCGCGAATTGCAGGCAGTGGCGAATGCATCATGCCGCCCACAAGTATCCTGCACCACTTCAATCATCGGCTCGAAATCAAACCCAAAAGCCTTAGAGGGCAGCCCTGGAATAGGATAAGCGCGGCCCGACAACGTGCGCGTCACCGTGGCATCAAGGGCATTTTCAATGCCCTTGTCCAGTTTTGCTACAGAGAAACACTGAAAGTCCGTCATCTGGCGGCCCGACACATCGATGATCTGAATATATTCACCAGCCTTCACCGTGTAAGCATTTGCAGTAGCCGCGCCAATACGAATGTCTTGCAATGGATCAGCCAGAGGATCAGGCAGTGCCTCAGTATTTTTATATTTCGGATTAGCCCGCGTGATCTTCAGTTCAATGTCTGTTGCAGTATTGTTACTGTGAACATCCATCATACCAGCTGGAGCAACGACAATGAGGAATCCATCGCGGCCCGCAGTAAAAGAAGCTTGGTCACCCGCTCGTCCCGAATGCCCAAATAAATTGATTGAGGATGCCAATCCCACATCAATCCCACGGCTTTGCAGCGCCTGGCGTGAACGCGTTGCATCCAAAGCAGCCGAAGCCAGAATGGCCTTGAACCCTTCACCAGTTCCATTCGGCCTTTGCCCCAAGGAACCAGTGTCAAATTTCCCAGCAGCATCACAAAATAAAATCTCAGCAGGCTGCCCCCCTTCAATGTCGGTCAGTTGCAACAGGTCGCCTGCAACCACGGGCACCACCAAAGACCCTTGCCCCCTGATCGCATACCGCTCCGTGCCCCTCGGCAACAGCCTAACGCCCGGGCGTAGAATTCGGCTGGCCGACGGGGCAATAGAACGTAAAGGTTGCATTTGATTCATGGCGTAATTTTCATCCTCCAGTTCACTATCTCACACTTTCACTTGACGGTCGATATAATGTCATTCACAAATGTTTCCTGAGACGATGAACCGGGGAACTGCTTTTCTTTCCTGAATTCTTCAACACGTAGCAGACGCAACAGGCGTCGGTGTATTCGTTTTCATTTGGCCAGACCCGCGCAGAACGAGCCAGCCAAAGAGGTAACGCTAACAAGAAGAGGGGATAATTATGTCAACGATCACGGCCGGCGAAATCGCTGGGAAATCAAACGCGGGCGAACTTGTCCGATCATTAGACTGGAAAGGCGCCTTTTGGGTCGCCGCGGGCGTTCCACCGCTCGTTCTATTCTCAATCGGCGGTATTGCAGGCGTTGTCGGCAAACTCGCATTCTTAGTCTGGATTTTGTCCATGCTCATGGGCTTCCTGCAATCCTTCACCTATGCCGAAATTGCCGGAATGTTCGGCAATAAATCAGGTGGCGCATCGGTTTATGGTGCCACAGCTTGGTTGCGCTATTCAAAATTCATCGCACCCCTTTCTGTTTGGTGCAACTGGTTTGCGTGGAGCCCAGTGCTGTCGCTCGGCTGCTCCATCGCTGCACTTTACATGCTCAACATGGTAGCCCCAATTCCGGGCTTTACTGAAACCTCGGCACAAGTTGTTGCTTGGCTGGCAGATGCCGCCCATGCAGGTAAAACGCCCGCTGATGCGATTGCAGATTTAACAGCTGCTGGAACACCAAGCATCAGAACATGGTCGTTGCTCAGCTTCGCCATTCCAGGAGTCGCTTCGTTCAACATCAATGCTACCTTCGTGATTGGTGCAATTTTGATGTTGATCATTTTTGCAATTCAGCACCGCGGCATTCTCGGCGCTGCTAATGTGCAAAAATGGCTGGCGATCATTGTTCTAGTTCCGCTTTTACTGGTCGGACTGATTCCGATTTTCAATGGCAGCGTGAACTATTCAAACTTCGCAGGCCTCGTTCCCCCGTCAAACGTTTACGTAACAACTGATGGTCTTTGGAACAATGGTGGCTGGACATTGTTCCTCGCTGGCATGTTTATCGCCGCCTGGTCAACCTACGGCTTTGAAACCGCCGTTTGCTATACCCGTGAACTCAAAGACCCTGCCAAGGATACTTTCAAAGCCATCTTCTTCTCAGGCTTGCTCTGCATCGTGTTCTTCGTCCTCGTGCCATTTACATTCCAAGGTGTTTTGGGGTTAAGCGGCATGTTGGCCACACCAATTGTTGATGGCTCCGGCGTTGCCGAAGCTTTGGGCAACATGGCAGGCGGAGGGGTTGTGATCACGCAAATATTTGTGATCCTGATGATCCTCGCTTTGTTCTTGGCCATCATGACTGCGATGGCTGGTTCTTCGCGTACTTTATATCAAGGCTCAAAGGATGGCTGGTTGCCACGCTATCTCACCCACACCAATGAACACGGCGCACCAACCCGCGCCATGTGGACTGACTTGATTTTCAATTTGATCTTGTTGGGCATTGCATCAGACGCTGGCGGATATTTCTTTGTTCTCGCCGTATCTAACGTTGGTTATATCATCTTCAACTTCCTCAACCTCAACGCAGGTTGGATCCACCGTATGGACTCTGGCAATGTTGAACGCCCCTGGAAGGCCCCTTCGGCACTGATCGCTTTGAATACTGGGTTTGCGTTCGCAAACCTCCTGTTCATGGGCGCAGGTGCAAAAGTGTGGCAGGTCGTGGGTGCAAAAGCTGAAGCACCAAACCCCCTTTGGGTCGGTATCGTCTTTGCGGCTTTGATCATCCCCGTATTCTACTTCCGCCATTTTATCCAAGATGGTGGCAAGTTCCCGGCTGGTGCTTTGGAAGAAATTGGCTTGAAGGACGGCGATATGGGCCAAAAGAAAGCCGGCATGTTGCCTTATGCAGCCTTGGTCGCTGGGGCGTTGCTCGTGCTCTGGGCCAACTGGTATTTCCAATTACCAGCAGCGTAACAATTACAAACTAACAAAACCGCCATCACCCAAATGATGGCGGTTTTTTTATGCCATTTATAAATTGAAATAAGTGGTGCGCTTAGGTGACTCGAACACCTGACCCCGTCATTACGAATGACGTGCTCTACCAACTGAGCTAAAGCGGCTTAGATTGATTATTAAATCATTAGCCGTATTCTGTGGCAAATTCAACCATGCCTATTCGATGCCGGGATCATCCGGGGCGCGGAAACTTTCGCCGGAATTGGGTTTGGCTGCCGCAGTTTCCAAAAGCGGAACTGCTTCATCATTTTGCATTTGCCAACCAAGGCTGGGCGGCTGTTCGAAGGGTGGTTTCCATGCGCAGGCAATGATCTCGCCTGTAACAGGTGATACCGGCGTCCAGCGCGGCGAGGCCACACCATCTGACACCCAGATCGGATCGCGTGGCGCATGAAGGGCGCGTGCCAGCCATTCGCGCGAACGCCCCTTATCGCCTTGCGCATCTTCAATTTGCGCCATTAAACCGCAAATACGGGCTTGTGGTCGTTCGGTGATATGTGTTTCAAGTGCGGCCTTGGCCACATCCCAGCGCTTGGCGGCAATAGCGGCGCGACCCAAGGCAAAGGCCGATTCCAAATTCGTTTCAGGCGTTCCCACCAAATCACGCACGCGTTCAAATTTTTCCTCAACACTATCTTCTGGCTTTGCATTTGCAGCAACCTCAGCCAAGTCAGGGTGCGGCGATAGCGCCCAAGTTGCCCGCAGAATTTTAAGCGCCTTTCGCGAATTGCCAATTGAAACATATGTGCGAGCCGCAACCAATGCAGCAGGCACCAATGATGCGTCATTGTCTAACGCATCCTGAGCGAAGGTTTTGGCACGATCGCGGTCTTTTTCTTCTAGCTCAAGTGCCTGCGCAGCCAGCAGAATAGCTTGTTTCTTAGCCGCTTCCTCACGCGGTAAAAGTCCAGCCTTGCCTTGTTGGGCAATTGTTGTTGCCGCTGCGGCCCAATCCTTGGCGGTAGTCTGCACTTGTAAAATAGCCGTTGACGCCCAAGGCAACCTAGAATTTTTAGCCAACGCGCGTTCGGCAATCTTGCGCGCAGTTGCCCAATCACCAGCGTGTTTGGCTTCTGCAAAAAGGCCTCGTAGTCCGAGCAGTTCGGTGTCGGGCGACTTGGTCATATCTTCAAAAGCCCGTTTAACCCCAGCACGATCACCTTTGAGCTGGGCCGCCTGAGCGGTGAGCAATGTAATCAAAGGCTCGTTCTTTAACGTTTCGCTGGCAATGCCCGCATGCTTTGCAGCCGCTTGAGCATCACCCGCACCCGCTGCGATGATGCCGCGCGATAACGACTCATAAGCTTTACGGTGCTTTCGAAAGCGCATGGATTCACGAACTGTTTTTGGGCTGCTCCAGATTCTGTGCAGTAGTTTCCATATAAAATAAGCTGCCGCCAAACCCAAGCTTAACAGCACAACAGCAACTAAAAGCGAAACCTGAATTTCGTGAAGAGGCGATTGAATGACAATTTTTTCGGGGCGGTCTGCCAACCACGCAAAGGCGACGGCTGCCAGCACCAACAATAGAAATCGCCACATGAGTTTTATCATGTTGTCTATCCCCGTGCCGAGATTTGGCGCGCCACAGCACGGCCCAATTGTTCAAGGGCCAGATCAGCAGCGATCCGCTTGTTGGCCGCAATACGCCAATCCTGCAACGGTTGAGGCATGGTATCTAAATTCTGCTCAAGCAATTTAACAGCGTCCCCAAGCTTGCCATTTTGTACAAGTTCACTGCCTTGCACAGCAAGCTGCGCCCAATCAACAGCGCCCGTATTGCGGATTGTAATCAACCCTGAAAATAACCCAGCTGTTTTGCCCCACCAACTGTCGTCTTCTGCAGCAGGAGCTTCAGCGGTTTTCACGGTAGTTGATGCAAAATTTTTCAAACGTTCGCTTAAAGCTTGAGGTGTCAAAATTCCTTTTGCTGCATCTGCAGTGAGAACATCTAACCCTTCAGCGGCAGGCACGATGGCAACAATTGATTTGATCTCCATTTGATATTCAGAACCAGCCGCAATTTTTGCTTTGAGATCAGCGTAAAATTGGGAAAGTTGAGAAGACTCCACCTTTGCACTCGCATTCAAATCTTTCAGAGAGGTGAAATCTTTTTCAAGCTTATCAACGCGCGCGGCAAGTCCAGAAGAATCACCTGAAACGATGGTCGTCGTTCCCGAAGGAATCTTGAGCTTCAGTTCGTCGACGGCGGCCGTAGCAAGGCCAAGTGATTTTTCCAAAGCGGC
Source organism: Hyphomicrobiales bacterium (assembly GCA_025359045.1). Classification (GTDB taxonomy): domain Bacteria; phylum Pseudomonadota; class Alphaproteobacteria; order Rhizobiales; family Aestuariivirgaceae; genus Aestuariivirga. The sequence continues at coordinate 36,858 of JANYHN010000035.1, forward strand.
TAACTTCGTTTTGGTATCATCAGTACCGGCTTTCACATTTGATGCGAGTTTGCGCGCATCTTCTGCGGCGGCTTGGGCAGCGCCAAGCTGAGATTTTATTTCATCTGTCAGTCCAACAACAGCATCAAGCTTCTGCGCAGTTTGTTTATTGGCAAGCTCAACAGCATCAATGCGTGCTGCCATCGCATGAAGCTGATCTGATGGGATATATGTTGCAAGCACGTCCCGGTAGAGCCAGGCACCTGCGACAACACTTAGAACCAAGGCGGCAACGCCCGCACCATATGTGCCGTAACGGCGCTTGGACTTAGTCGGCGCAATTGGTGCCTCATTTACATTGTTATCGATAACGTGATCTGGATCGATATCGATAATGTCTGAAGTGCTATCGTCTTGGGTCATGCCCAAATCACCTATTCTGCTTTGCTGATTCAATCAAGCAATGCCAACAGAGCCGCTTCTGTTGGTGTTGCGGCGACGGCTCTGGGCCAGCTTTGTGGCAGATTTGCTGCAACATTGGCCGACAAGCAAATATGTTTAATGTGGCTTGCGGCTTCTGTAAGATTCAGGGTTTCAATTTCTTGGGCCCAAAGCTTGGCCGTTCGCGGAGAATATATCAGCACGGCATTGGCATCTGCTATTTCTTTCTGGAACGCCGTCAAACTTGCCTTGACCGCATCGTACGTGATGATCCTGTCGACTTCGAAGCCAGACCCCTGCAGCCGACCTTGCAAATCTCCCGAAGTTTCGGCACCCGATAGATAGAGCAACGGCCCATCCTGCGGTTCGAGTTGGCCAATCAGAAATTTGTGCAAGCCTGCAACATCGCCGCCATGCGCAGAAACTATTGAGAAGCCTTTGTCTTTTGCCATTTGCTCAGATTGCAAGCCAACGGCATAGAGCGGAATGTTCTGAATAAAGCGGATATAGTTCATCACCCGCACAGCGTTGGCGCTCGTTAGGCAAATCGCTTGATAATTTTTACCAGGAATTAAAACGCCTTGCCGCGCAACAATTTCAAGAAGTGGAGTTATCAGAGCTATATGACCAAGACGGCGTAATTTTTCAGCCAATGATGCCGCATCTTCAATCGGTCTTGTGAGAATGATCTTCATCAATAAGCGATCAATTTGCCACCGCGCGCTTTAACTTCTTCGCCAGCGTCTTGGCCCATTTTAAGTCCATCCGATAATGCCCCCTCGCGCGTGACTTCGAATATGTGTTTCCCGTCCAGAGTTAGGGCTTGGCCGCGGAATTTCAACCGACCCTCTTCAATGATGGCATGGCCTGCAATCGGTGTGCGGCACGAACCATCAAGAGCAGCCATAAATCCCCGTTCGCAAATCACGGCTACAGCTGTGGCTTCGTGGCTGAGCGACAGCAGCATTTTGCGTGTGGATTCATCGTGCGCATTAATTTGAATGCCGATGGCACCTTGGGCCACCGATGGAAGCATTTCATCCATCGACATGATGCTGGTGATCTTGTCTGAAAGTCCCAACCGGTTGAGGCCGGCAACGGCAAGGAAAGTTGCATGAGCAATTCCGTCTTGCAGTTTTTTTAGGCGCGTTTGCACATTGCCGCGAAACGGCGCTGACCCCAGATCAGGTCTGACGCGCAAAGCCTGGGCGGTGCGGCGCACGGAGGATGATCCCAGAATTGCACCCTGTGGAAGTTCGCTCAGCGTTTTTGACGTTAGGCTGATAAACGCATCGCGCGGGTCTTCGCGCGGGAGCAGGGCCGCAATATCCAAACCAACAGGGGGCTTTGCAGGCATGTCTTTCATCGAATGGACGGCGAGATCAATGGTCCCCGCAAATAGCGCTTCTTCCAGTTCTTTCGTGAATAACCCCTTGCCGCCAATCTCACTTAAAGGCCGATCGCGAATTGCATCCCCGGTTGTTGTAAACGTGACGATAGCAAAAGCATCACTTGCCAACCCATGCGCGGCCATCAGACGGTCGCGGGTTTCATGAGCCTGTGCCAGAGCCAGCGGTGAGCCGCGCGTACCAATTCGTATTTTCGGAGTAACCATCATGATTTGCCAAGTTTAAGGTTTGGGTGCTAGAGCGGCAAGCCTCTAGCACCTTTCATCCACACAATCAGCTGACGAATGACACCACAAACTAAATATATTTTAGGTATTGAGACCTCCTGCGATGAAACGGCGGCTGCGGTGGTGCGCAGGCACGTGAATGGCCGGGGCGAATTGTTGAGTAATATTGTTTTATCGCAGCTGAAGGATCACGCACATTTTGGCGGAGTTGTGCCTGAAATTGCGGCGCGCGTTCACGTGACGCATCTGGACCGCCTGATTGACCGGGCGATGGCTGAGGCTGGTATTGAATTTGATGCCCTGGACGGTGTAGCAGCAACGGCGGGGCCAGGACTACTGGGCGGCTTGTTAGTCGGTTTGACCGCTGGCAAAGCTGTTTCAATGGCATGGGACATTCCCTTTTTGGCGATCAATCATTTGGAAGGCCATGCTTTAACACCGAGGCTTTTGGCCGATTGTCCATTCCCCTATTTGTTATTGTTGATTTCTGGCGGCCACACGCAGTTTCAGTTGGTCGAAAATGTTGGGCAATATAAGCGTTTGGGCACAACGATTGATGATGCACTGGGCGAAGCTTTTGACAAAGTGGCAAAGCTCTTAGGGCTAGGTTATCCCGGCGGCCCGCGCGTTGAATCCTATGCAAAGCGCGGCGATAATAAACGTTTTGATTTTCCGCGCCCTCTGAAGGGTAGGGCCGATTGTAATTTTTCATTCTCCGGTTTAAAGACTGCAGTACGCGAGGTCGTTCATGGTCTCGGTGAATTGACGGAACAAGATGTTGCCGATGTTTGCGCGTCATTCGAATTAGCCGTAGCAGAAACTTTAGCGGACAGACTGAAACGCGCTTTTCAGCAATTTACCGAAATGCATCCACGCGTTGAAAGCCCAACACTTGTGGTGGCGGGTGGTGTTGCCGCTAACAAAACTTTGCGCAGTGTGTTTGAAACTGTTTCAACCAAGCATGGCTTTAAGCTCAACGTGCCACCTTTTGATCTGTGTACGGACAATGCAGCGATGATTGCGTGGGCGGGTGCAGAACGTTTGGCCCTTGGTCTGACCGATAATATCGATTTTGCGGCAAGGCCACGCTGGCCTTTAGATAGTGTGTCCGAACCCATCTATGGTTCCGGTCGCTTGGGAGCCAAAGTGTGAACAAGCATATAGTGATTATTGGCGGTGGTGCATGGGGCCAGGCTTTAGCGCAAGTGGCCACAAAGGCTGGTAACCGCGTGTCAATTTGGTCACGTAAAAGTGCTGACCATATTTTAGAAAGCGATGTGGCTGTGTTGGCGATTCCCGCCCAAGCGGTTCGTGATGTAATTTCGACGACAACGATTGCCAGCCCCGTAATTATTTCTGCCGCAAAAGGAATTGAGCGCGAAACTGGCTTTACCATGGCTGAAGTCGTTTACGGTCTGCTTCCTCAAACTCAGTTCTATGCGCTTTCTGGCCCCAGTTTTGCCGCCGATGTTATGGCTGGTTTTCCGACTGCCGTAACTTTAGCAGGAAAAAATATTTTCGATGCCACACATTGGGCCAAGGCGCTCAGCCTGCCACATTTTCGCGTCTATGCTTCCGACGATGTGTTGGGTGTCGAAATTGGTGGCGCCATGAAAAATGTTCTCGCCATTGCTTGCGGAATATCTGACGCGCAAGGCTTAGGCGAAAGTGCGCGGGCAAGTTTGATTACCAGAGGGTTTGCTGAGCTATCGCGCTATGGCGCAAAGCTGGGGGCGCGGCCTGAAACTTTGATGGGACTTTCAGGTTTGGGTGATTTGCTGCTCACCTGCGGCAGCACCAAATCCCGCAATTATTCTTTCGGTTTAAATATCGGTAAGGGCCTAACCGCCGCCCAAGCCGTTGAACAATCGCGCGGTGTGGTTGAAGGTGCATACACAGCTTCGATTGCTTCCAAATTGGCACAACAGCACAATGTCGAAATGCCTATTGTGGATGCCGTCGCAGCAATCATTGACGGACGTTCAAATCCACGCGATGAGATAGCCAGACTATTAAACCGCCCAGTGGGTGCTGAACTGAAACAGGATTGATGACATGCTCTATGCTCTTCTTTGTACCGATAAGCCCGATAGCATCAATTTGCGCATGAGTGTTCGACCAGATCATTTGGCTTATTTGAATGGGCCGTTAGTTACGCTGAAGGCAGCGGGGCCGTTTCTTGATGATGCTGGTAATCCCACAGGAAGCTTAGTGATTATTGAAGCCGATAATATGGTTGCGGCAAAAATGGTGGCTGCAAATGATCCCTATAATGTGGCTGGGCTATTTTCGCATGTTGAAATCAAAGCTTGGCGTTGGGCACTGAAAAATCCGGAAGCTGCATAATGGCCTATTGGCTTTTCAAATCTGAGCCTGATGTTTTCTCTTTCGACCAACTTTTGGCCAAAGGGGCCAAGGGCGAAGAATGGACAGGCATACGCAATTATCAAGCGCGCAATAATATGCGCAAGATGGTGATTGGTGATCGTGGTTTCTTTTATCACTCCAATATTGGCAAGGCTGTTGTTGGTATTGTTGAAGTTTGCGCATTGGTGCATCCGGATTCGACCGCTAATATTCCAGCTTGGGAATGTGTCGATATTCGCGGCATAAAAGCATTGCCGCGCCCCATCACGCTTGATGAAATTAAAACCGTGAAAACCTTGGGCGAAATGGTGCTTGTAAAAAACTCGCGTCTCTCCGTGCAACCGATTCTCGAAGCTGAATGGAAATTGATTTGTGATCTGGGCGGCTTGAAGCTTTGACCATCGATCATGCCGCCTTTGTGCGTGCGAATACTTCGATTCTTTCGCCACCTCTTGTTCCCGAAATAAAATTGCATTTGGCACATGAGGCCTTACCAATTTGGCAGAAAACCGAAGATGAATTAGGAGAGATTGGCCTGCCACCGCCGTTCTGGGCCTTTGCTTGGGCAGGCGGGCAGGCATTGGCGCGCTATATTTTGGACACACCGACAACAATTTCGGGCAAGCGCGTGATCGAACTTGCCTCAGGCTCCGGCATGGTCGGTATCTCGGCGATGAAAGCGGGTGCGGCTTCCGTATTATCGGCAGACATTGATTTGTTTTCGACTGCAGCGATAAAAGTCAATGCGGAATTGAACGCTGTTTCAGTTTCGATCACGTCTGATGACTTGTTGGCTAACGCTGTGCCCAAGGCTGATGTGATTTTGGTGGGTGATCTGTTTTACGAAAAAAGCGTTGCCGAGCGCTGTCTTACTTGGTTAGAGCATGCACAGGCCAAGGGCATCGATATATTAATCGGCGATCCGGGCCGCAGCTATTTACCGAAACACCGCCTCGTTAAAGTCGCTGAATATTCCGTGCCAGTGTCGCGCGATCTCGAAGATGCAGAAATAAAGCACACTGCTGTTTGGCGATTAGCTTAGATCGGATGCGATTCTGGATTGACCGCTGGTGAAATGACTTCCTTATGTTCCGTGTTGTTGAACCACAACGCCACCATCAATATCGCCAGCGACAGCCAAAGCCAATAATCGGTGACACCACCGAAAAACAACGCGCCAATGATCACTGCTGCTGGTGTTGAAACATATGTTGCTTGCACCGTGTAGACGGCACCCTTCTGCGTGATGAGCGCGAAGTAAACCACGCGCTCGACCACCCACATCAAGGTAATGAGCAGCAGCGGCCAATGTTGCACAAGTGTCGGTGTGCCCGGCGCTGCGAAAGGTTGGAACCACAGCAGGAACGGCAGGATGAGCAGTCCCGACCATATGCTTTCAAAAGCGCCCGCCTGAATCGTGTCTGCGCCCCTAGGCCAGGCGCGGGCGGCAAAAGAATTGTAGGCGCAATAGAGAATGGGAATGGAAATTGAAAATACCAAAGGCCAAGAAATGCTCCCTGTCAAAGTGCCTTGGCGCGAAAGGATGAGAACCAGCGTCGATAAAAAACCTAAAAATATAGCCGCTAGTTTTCGGGGAGAAGAATTTTCATTCCTAAATATAACAGCGACGATATAGTTGAAGAACGGCGACATTGTGATGATGATTGCAAGTTCAGTGGGTGGTACAAAACCTGCGAGATAAAGATTGAGGCCGAAGGGGATGTTCATCAAGGCCGCACAACCTAGGCCATAAATAATTAAGCGTCGATCGATGCCACCTAGACCCGTGCGGTAGATGGACATACACAACATAATCAAACCCACGCCCATGCCTGTCCAGAAAATTGTATGGGTTTCAGCCATTTTGATTTCAGACAAATGTTTGTAGAAGCTCGGCGATATGCCCCAGAACAGACCCAGCAGCATAAAGTTGAGAAAATGGTTGGAAGATTTCATAATTTGAGTCTTTAATTAAACTGTCATTGCGAACATAGTGCAGTTAGGCGATAATATTTGCAAAAAGCAGCCGCCTTGGGAGAGATTTACGCCATGACCGACAAAATTTACGCTGTGCCTGCAGCCTGGAAGAAGCGCGCGCTGGTTGATGCATCGGGCTACGAGAAGTCATATGCAGATTCAGTGAAGAACCCGGCCAAATTCTGGGGCAAGCAGGCCAAGCGGCTCGATTGGTTTAAGGCCCCGACCAAAATCAAAAACACGACGTTTAATTATCCAGATGTATCTATCAAATGGTATGAAGATGGTGTTTTGAACGTTGCCTATAATTGTGTTGATCGGCATTTGAAGAAGCGCGCCAACCAGACGGCGATTATCTGGGAAGGCGATAACCCCTATGACGATAAAAAGATAACTTACCGCGAGCTTTATGAACATGTGTGCCGCATGGCCAATGTGCTGAAAAGCCATGGCGTGAAGAAGGGTGACCGCGTTACGATTTACATGCCGATGATTCCGGAGGCAGCTTACGCGATGCTGGCTTGTGCGCGCATTGGAGCCGTGCACTCGGTAGTTTTTGGCGGTTTCTCGCCTGAATCTTTGGCAGGCCGGATTCTCGATTGCGATTCGAAATTTATCATCACCGCTGATGAAGGCCTGCGCGGCGGTAAAAAAATTCCACTCAAAGCTAACACAGACGCTGCCTTGGCCAAATGCAAAGGCGATGAAAAAGTGTTGATGATCCGCCGCACCGGCGCTGCGGTGAATGTCAAAGCAGGGCGTGATCTTTGGTATCATGAAGAAGTGCTGAAGGTTTCAGCTGAATGCAAACCAGAGAAAATGAAAGCGGAAGACCCGCTGTTTATTCTTTATACGTCAGGCTCTACTGGCAAACCCAAGGGCGTGTTGCACACCACGGGCGGCTACACTGTGTATGCATCAATGACCCACCAATATGTTTTCGATTATCATGATGGTGATGTTTATTGGTGCACCGCAGATGTGGGCTGGGTGACGGGGCACAGCTATATTCTTTATGGCCCATTGGCCAATGGCGCAACCACACTCATGTTTGAAGGCGTGCCGAATTATCCTAACACATCGCGCTTTTGGGAGGTGATCGATAAGCACCAAGTGAACATCTTCTATACGGCTCCGACGGCACTTCGCGCGTTGATGCAGCAGGGCGATGCGCCAGTCACGCGCACCTCGCGCAAATCGCTGCGCTTGCTGGGTTCTGTTGGTGAGCCGATTAATCCAGAAGCGTGGGAATGGTATCACCGTGTTGTTGGAGATGGCCGCTGCCCCATTGTGGACACGTGGTGGCAAACCGAAACGGGCGGCATTTTGATTTCGCCGCTGCCGGGTGCCACGAAATTGAAACCTGGCTCCGCAACGAAACCTTTCTTCGGTTGCCAGCCAGCTTTGGTTGATGACAAAGGTAATATCCTCGAAGGCGAAGCATCTGGCAATCTGGTCATCTTGGATTCTTGGCCAGGCCAAATGCGCACGCTCTATGGTGACCACAAGCGCTTCGTCGAGAATTACTTCTCAACTTACAAAGGCATGTATTTCACAGGCGATGGCTGCAGACGCGACAAGGATGGCTATTACTGGATCACAGGCCGCGTCGATGATGTGCTGAATGTTTCAGGTCATCGCTTAGGAACGGCCGAAGTCGAATCCGCATTGGTGTCTCATACAAAAGTTTCCGAAGCCGCTGTGGTTGGCTACCCGCACGACATCAAGGGGCAAGGTATTTACTGTTACGTCACATTGATGGCAGGCGAGGCAGGCAGCGACGACTTGAAGAAGATTCTTGTTGATCATGTGCGCAAGGAAATTGGACCGCTGGCAACGCCTGATAAAATTCAGTTTTCGCCAGGCCTCCCTAAGACGCGCTCCGGCAAGATTATGAGGCGCATATTACGCAAAATTGCTGAAGATGATTTTGGTGCGTTGGGGGATACTTCGACACTGGCCGATCCCACAGTAGTTGATGATCTGGTTGCAAACAGGCAGAATAGGAAGGGTTAAAAAGTACTTGAACCTGGTCCTTGTCGTCCCCATTTGCGCGAAGGTTAACAGACTGCTAGTTTGCAGTCTGAACTGAACAGGGGGTCCCTATGCGTATTGCTAATTTTCTCATTCTCATCGTCACAGCCAGTTTTCTTGCGGGTTGCGGTATCAATAATGTGCCGACTTACGAACAGGCCATGAAAGCCCGTTGGGGCGATGTGGAAAATAATTATCAGCGCCGCGCCGATTTGATCCCCAATCTCGTTGAAACAGTAAAGGGCTACGCTGCGCAAGAAAAAGATGTTTTGACAGCTGTTGTGGAGGCGCGGGCCAAGGCCACGCAAATGGTTTTGCCAGCTGATATTATCAACAACCCTGAAGCATTTAAAAAATATCAGGATGCGCAAGGTCAGCTCTCACAAGCGCTTGGCAAATTGCTGTCAATTCAGGAAGCCTATCCTGATCTGAAATCCAACCAAAATTTCTTGGCATTGCAATCGCAACTTGAAGGTACTGAAAACCGCATCACTGTTTCGCGCAAAGATTACATAGAGGCTGTGCAAGTTTATAACACTGAGCTTGTGACCATCCCCGGCCGTTGGTGGGCTTATTGGTTTTATCCAACCGCCAAGCCTGCAGAAACATTTGCCGCTGCAGCGGGTTCTGATGCGGCCCCCAAGGTCGACTTTAATAAACCGAAGTCTTGATCATGAACCGCTTGCGGGCCGCGATATTTTTTATTGCGGCCCTGTTTGCCATCACTGCCGCATGGGCTGAACCGAACTTTCCGGTTCTGACCACCAGCCCCGTGGTCGATGCTGCGGGGGTTTTGGGCGAGACTGAAGCCGTTATCATCGGCAACAAACTGAAAAATTATGAAGACGCATCTGGCCATCAGATCGCCGTGGCCACTGTGCCCACACTCGAAGGCTATGACATCCGCGACTATGGCAATCGCCTGTTTCGCAAATGGCAGCTGGGCGATAAGAAGCGCAATGACGGTGTTTTGGTTTTGGTGGCCCCCAACGAACACAAGGTTTCGATCGAAACAGGATATGGCACGGAGGGCGATCTGACAGACGCCATGTCTTCGATCATTATCCAAAACGCCATGGTGCCGCGTTTCAAGGCGGGCGATTATGTGGGCGGTGTAAATGCCGGAATAGAAGATATTGAAAAAGTAATCGGCGGGCAGGGCGACCAAGTGGTGGCGCGCGCGCAGAATCAGTCGGCTTTGACTATCAATGATATTTTGCCCTTTATTATTTTCTTCATCATCGCGTTGATCATCCTGTCCAACGCCTCTCGTGGCGGGCGCATGATCATCATTCCGGGTGGCGGGTTTAGTGGCGGTGGCGGATTTGGCGGTGGTGGGTATTCGGGCGGTGGCGGTGGCTGGTCGGGCGGGGGTGGAAGCTCCGGCGGCGGCGGCGCATCGGGCGGGTGGTGAACAATGAAAGAGAATGTCACCAAATCTGACCGTCATGCGGTTGTCGCTGCGATCAAAGACGCGGAACTCAAAACCAGCGGTGAGATTATCGTCGTGGTCGCTAAGCAATCAGACGATTATGTGCATGTGCCAATTCATATCGCAGCTGGAATAGCTTTAGCTGTGCCCTTTGTGCTGCCCTGGGCCGCGCGGTTTTTTCCGTGGGCATCCGTTTCGCTTTGGTGGGTTTTTGCAATTCAACTGATTGTATTTATTGTTGCCGCCTTGGTGTTGAGCCAGAGTTGGTTTCGCTATCTTGTTACGCCGCGCCGGCTGATGCGTAAATATGCCCACCGCAATGCGGCCACGCAATTTTTGGCCGTGAACGCTCATGGCACAGGCGGTAGGACTGGCGTGTTGATCTTCGTTTCGCTGTTGGAACGTTATGTTGAAATTGTGGCTGACACAGCAATTGCCGTCAAAGTCTCACATGCTGATTGGCAGCGCATTGTTAATCAGATGTTGCCATTGCTCAAAGTCCAGAAATTAACTGAGGCACTGGTGCTAGGTGTTGAACATTCAGGCGAGAAACTGGCCAAATATTTCCCTCCAAGTGCTGCCAACCCAAATGAACTGCCAGACCATTTCATTGTATTAGACTAACTGGCCCTACTCGAATCTAAGGTTGTACCTAAATCCTTGATAAATGATGGTAGGACTCGGTAGGGCGAAATAAATCAAGTATTACTCAGCTAGATTCGTTTTCCAAAAAACCATATCAGCAATTTTAGATTGTCTTAAATGCAGTTTCAGTGTATTTTACAAAATAGGGATTTAAATTTTAGTTTGTAGTGTGGGGGAGTTTTATAGATGTTTGTGCGTTATTTGAGTATCGTTGCTGTTATATTTGCGGCGCTGTTTGCGGGGCCCCAAGCGGCCGAAGCCAAAATCCATCACTATCTATTTGGCACTTATGACGACGGCATTTATCCCGCCGCCAAAAAGCTCCATCACAAGAAACATCGCAAGCATGTGAAACTCGTCAAACATACAAAAGCCAAGCATCACGTTGTCAAAAAGAAGTTGGCGATGAAAGCAAAGCCAGCGGAGTCGGTAACAACCAAGGTGGTTGCCAAGGCTTCCTATCAAGGCCGTGAACTAGTTCAGTTCGCCTCCAAAGAAAAGCCGGGTACAATTATCATCAACACGCGAGAACGTTCGCTTTACGAAGTATTGGGTGCAGGCAAAGCCATGCGCTACATGGTGGCTGTGGGTAAAGAGGGTTTCGAATGGACCGGCGTGGCCCGCGTTGGCTTGAAGAAAGTAGACCCCAGCTGGACACTTCCACCAGAAATGATTGAGCGTAAACCCGAACTGGCCAAATGGGCCATGGGTATGCCCGGTGGAGATCCTGAAAATCCATTAGGCCCTCGCGCCATGTATCTCTTCAAAGGCAAGTATGACACTGGTTTTCGCATACATGGAACCATCCACCCCGAATCGATTGGTACGGCTGCGTCTTCTGGCTGCATTAGAATGTTGAACACGGAAGTGATCGAACTCTTCCAACAGACGCGGGTGGGCACAAAAGTCATCGTCTTGTAATTTCACCGGCTATATGTTTGAAGGCCCCAGAACAAATTATCTCTGGGGCCTTTTTTATGGAACGTCGAAACTTTTTGCGCATGCTGCTGGGCGGTATGGCTGGTATGACAATATTGACGCAACAGGCTCAGGCGTTTCAGTTTGGCAAGCCAAAAAATGCCAAAACTTCAAACACTAAAAAAGTGAAAACCAAGCGGCTTCGTCCGGTCTATCAAGGCCGCACCGAGGTCAGTTTTAACTCAAATGAAAAGCCTGGCACGCTGATTATAAAGACCAGCGAGCGTGCGCTCTATAAAATCCTGGGGAATGGCAAGGCGCTGCGATATCTCGTGGCCGTCGGCAAGGAAGGTTTCTCTTGGGCGGGCGTTGCAAAAGTGGGCATGAAGCGCGAAAATCCGGTTTGGACACCACCACCCGAAATGATCGACCGCAAACCCGAATACGCCAAATGGGCTGAAGGCATGCCCGGTGGCTTGCCGATCAATCCACTCGGGCCACGCGCGATGTATTTGTTCGATAAGGGCGGCGATACGGGCTTTCGCATCCATGGAACGATCCACCCCGAATCCATCGGCACCGCCGCATCATCGGGCTGCATCCGTATGCTGAACAAGGAAGTAATCGAACTTTACGGGCAAACGCGCGTGGGCACAAAAGTCATCGTAATCTAATGGCATCCCCGCACCCAGCCCATGTCGACATGAAAATGATCGGCATGGTCGGCGTTGTAATCGGGGCTAAGAGTGAGATTAAAATAGTCGCAGAGGCCATCTCGAACGTCATGGAGAAATTTACCTTCTGAACCTTTGTCTTTAAATCTTGCAAATACTCCGATGAGACGACCATCCGCCATACGGAAGCCTGAAATATCAAAAGCGTTCGCGGTGGAATGTTCACTCATGTTATATGATCGTGCGATGGTGCGACAACTGTATGACCCAAAATGCGTTATTTCTTTTACGCCTTGGCCAAAATATTTCTGAGCTGCTGGCTGCACCACATGACGTTCCCACAAGTATAACCGTGCGGCAATATTACAACGAGTCTGCTCAGGCTTGATTTTCGCAAATGACATGCGCTCAAGCATGAGCGTATCTTCCAAGAAACAATCTGGGCCGTGCCCGCTATCAGGCAATAGTGTGTCGGCGATTCCTGTTTGCTTGATCGATTGCAAACATGCTTGTGGGTTCAGGTCAAGGTTCTTGAGTTTCAGATTGCGAAACCAGGACGGGCTTTCACGAAGATCAGGTGGCGTGAACGGATCATAATGCGGTGGCAAAGTGATGAGCCGAAAGTTGACAGCCAAGGCAAATATTATAAACAGAAATAAAATGACGATAGACAACCGCACTAAAACAGAGCCTAATCTCATTCTGCAAACATCCCCCCAACAACCAATTCATTTATTGTTGCAGGCGGTTCAAGGCAAAACCAAGACAAGAGGCCACATTGGTGATCTGACCTGATACCTTATGCCGTATTTGCTTTGTTGCAATGCACTCGTTAAAAGGCAGCAGCGTTTCAAAAGGCAAGTCAATGTCAGGTTCCAAGCCCAAAGCGCGGCCATTATCGCCGCATCTGCAAATCTATCGCCCCATGTTATCAATGACCATGTCGATTATGCACCGCATCACCGGTGTGGCGCTGGCTATTGGAATGATCGGGCTGGTGTGGTGGTTGACGGCGGCGTCGATTTCGGATGGCTATTTCGAATTGGTGCAGGGGTTTATCTCACATTGGTTTGGCCAATTGGTTCTGTTTGGATTTACATGGGCTTTGATGCACCACATGCTGGGCGGGCTTCGCCATTTCATTTGGGATACGGGGCGCGGGTTTGAACTTAAAACTGTTGAGTGGCTGGTACGCGCCAACCTGATTGGCTCGGTGTTGCTGACTTTGTTGATCTGGGTGATTGCTTATGGGGTGCGAGCATGAGCATGCGCAGTGATCTCGGCAAGGTGCGTGGCTTGGGTTCGGCCAAATCCGGCACCGAACATTTCTGGATGCAGCGGGTAACGGCTATTGCCAATGTGCCGCTGGTGATTTTTCTGGTGTGGTTCATCATTTCGCATATTGGTGTAACCCGCATGGAATTAATCGCTTCGGTGAAACATCCTTTGATCGCTGTTGGTTTGCTGCTGGCTTTCGCGTCCTTCCTTTATCACATGCGCCTTGGCCTCCAAGTTGTGATTGAAGATTATGTGCATGGGTCGACCAAGTTTGCAGCGCTTCTCGCCAACACATTCTTTGCAGTGGTTTTGTTCGCCACTGCTGCCTATGCAATTTTGAAAATGAGCTTTGGACTTTAATGACTTCCTCTTATCCGATTACCGATCATACATTCGATGTTGTCGTGGTGGGCGCCGGTGGTGCTGGTTTGCGCGCGGCCCTTGGTGCGTCGCAAGCGGGATTGAAAACGGCGTGCATTTCAAAAGTCTTCCCCACGCGTTCACACACCGTGGCAGCCCAAGGCGGCATTGCTGCATCTCTTGCCAATATGGGTGCTGATGATTGGCGCTGGCATATGTATGACACAGTGAAGGGTGCGGATTGGCTGGGCGACCAGGACGCAATCGAATATCTGGTGCGCAATGCGCCGACTGCTGTTTACGAACTCGAACATTTTGGCCTGCCTTTTTCACGCACCGAAGATGGCAAGATTTATCAGCGTCCATTTGGCGGGCATATGATGAACATGGGCGAAGGCCCACCCGTGCAGCGCACCTGTGCTGCCGCCGATCGCACTGGCCACGCAATGCTCCACACTTTGTATGGGCAAAGCTTGAGGTACGACACGGCGTTCTTCATCGAATATTTTGCGCTCGATTTGATCATGGAAAATGGCGCGTGTCGTGGCGTGATTGCCATGTGCATGGAAGATGGCAGCATTCACCGCTTCCGTTCGCATCAAACAATTCTAGCCACGGGCGGTTATGGCCGTGCTTATTTCTCCGCCACATCCGCGCACACCTGCACGGGTGATGGCAATGCCATGGTGCTCCGCGCTGGTCTCCCTTTGCAAGATATGGAGTTCGTTCAATTCCACCCCACAGGCATTTATGGCGCTGGCTGCCTGATTACCGAGGGCGCGCGCGGCGAGGGCGGTTATCTCACCAACTCAGCAGGCGAACGTTTTATGGAACGTTATGCGCCATCGGCCAAAGACTTGGCATCACGCGATGTTGTTTCGCGTTCGATGACCATTGAAATTCGTGAAGGCCGTGGCGTTGGCCCGCTCAAAGATCATATTCATCTTCATCTCGAACATCTTGATCCTGCTGTATTGCATGAGCGCTTGCCAGGCATTTCTGAATCAGCGAAAATTTTCGCTGGCGTTGATGTGACCAAAGAGCCAATCCCGATTCTGCCGACCGTGCATTATAACATGGGCGGCATTCCCACCAACTATCATGGTGAAGTTTTGGCTGGCGATAAAAAGAACGAAGGAAAAATCGTCGAAGGCCTGATGGCTGTGGGCGAAGCCGCCTGCGTTTCAGTACATGGGGCCAATCGCTTGGGTTCGAATTCACTGATTGACCTTGTTGTGTTTGGCCGAGCAGCTGGGCTGCGCTGCATCGAGAAAGTCAAACTGGGCACAGCGCATGCCGAACTTTCAAAAAGTGCAGGCGAAGCTGCACTTTTGCGTTTAGATCATTTCCGCCACGCCAATGGCAGCACACCAACCGCAAAGCTCCGCGCGCAAATGCAACGCGTGATGCAAGATGACGCCGCAGTGTTCCGCACCCAAAAGACGCTCCAAGAAGGTTCCACTAAAATCAACGCCATTTGGCAAGGCGTGGACGATATTTCGGTTACAGATCGGTCCTTAGTGTGGAACAGCGACTTGATCGAAACATTGGAATTCGACAACCTTATCGTCCAAGCCGCAGCAACAGTCGACTCTGCATTAGCCCGCCAAGAAAGCCGCGGCGCCCATGCCAGAGAAGATTTCCCCAAACGTGATGACGTGAAATGGATGAAACATTCATTGAGCTGGACTGACGGCGCAAAGAAGAGAGTTACTCTGGGCACGCGCGGTGTTCACAATTATACGATGAGCAACGATATAGAATACATTAAACCCAAAGCACGGGTGTACTAAGGAACGATTATGGTCACCTTTACTCTCCCACAAAACTCAAAGCTCACCCCCGGAAAAAACTGGCCCATCCCCGTTGCCAAAAATTTGCGTGAGTTTAGAATCTATCGCTGGAACCCCGATGATGGTCTGAACCCGCATGTCGACACCTATGCGTTGGACATGGATGACTGCGGCCCGATGGTTTTAGATGCGCTTGTCAAGATCAAGAATGAGCAAGACCCAACGCTCACATTCCGTCGTTCTTGCCGCGAAGGTATTTGTGGTTCCTGCGCCATGAATATTGATGGAACCAACACGCTGGCATGCCTCAAGGCGTGCGATGATGTGAAAGGTGCCGTGAAAATCTATCCGCTCCCGCACATGGCGGTGGTCAAAGACCTCGTCCCCGATATGACGCATTTTTATGCGCAGCACCGCAGCATTGAACCATGGCTCAAAACCACCACGCCAACACCACAAGCTGAATGGAAACAAAGCGAGGGTGAACGGGCATTACTCGACGGACTCTATGAATGCATCCTCTGTGCCTGCTGCTCGACCTCTTGCCCATCATACTGGTGGAATGGTGATCGTTATTTAGGCCCGGCAGTTTTGCTGCAAGCCTATCGCTGGCTGATTGACTCGCGCGATGAAGCGACAGGCGAGCGCCTCGATAATCTGGAAGACCCGTTCCGCCTCTATCGCTGCCACACCATCATGAACTGCGCCAAGGCCTGCCCCAAGGGCCTATCGCCAGCTAAGGCGATCGCTGAAATCAAGAAAATGATGGTGGAACGGCGGGTTTAATTGGCCACGCTTCCTTTACCAATTTCACACACGCCCTATGATGGCTCGTCCAAACCATTCAACATCGGCGTGCGCCCGCTTGATTTAAAAGACTGGATCGAAGTCGATGCCAATCTACCGTCGTATCTAAATGAGAAGGCACGGCATTACCGCGACGACCGCGATCAAGTGATAGTGTCGGAGGAAACTTCAGTTGAAGCGCAAAGTGAAGTTTTGGATTTGCTTTCCGAACATATGTGCGTACGTTATCCAGATATCTATCGCAAAATGGAAAACAGTATTGATATTCTAAACGGCCAGTTTCATGCAGAGCTTAATGATGAAACTTTGCCGCCACTCGCCACCGCCGCCAAACTTGTGCAGGAAGATTTGGTATTGATGAGCGCCTCGCCCCAAGGTTGGCGCTTGGTTGCAGCCTCCCTCTGCTTTCCTTCGGCATGGAATTTGCTCGAAAAATTTGGTCACCCACTACACCATGTTCATGCACCCGTTCCGGGATTTGGCACCGGCACGCGCAATGCCTCAGTGATTGACCGCATGTTTGATAATCTGCGGCCGGAGCAACCTGTGATGCGTTGGAACTGGTCATTGCATGAGGACGGCCAATTGCATCATCCCACATCCCATAGTGGAACTGAAAGCCGCTTTGGCAATGGCGATATTGGCGGCCATGTATTTTTGCGCGTTGAACGGCAGACGCTGCGCAAGCTTCCCAAAAGTGGAGATATTGTTTTTACAGTACGAATCTATCTCGATCCGCTGGAGGTGCTCGAAACGATTCAAGATGGCCACAAATTGGCAGCTGCAATTGACGAGCAGCTGAGTGTTTTTTCGGTCGAACAAGAAAGCTACAAGGGTCTGGTTGGTGAGCGCAAAAGACTATCGGAACGCCTTAAAAAAATTACTGCTTCGTATGAGAATTAGATGTTGAAAGACTCATCGCCATCACTAGCTGCCTTGCGCAACAAGATTGACGCGTTAGACGAAGCACTTGTTGGTCTCATCGTGCAGCGGTTTTCGATTGTCGACCAAGTTATTGAAATTAAGCGCAGCACAAATGTGCCAGCCTCAATCCCCGAGCGCATTGAACAGGTCGTTCAAAACGCAATTGAAAAATCGAAAGCCAGCGGCGTTCCAGAGGTTACAATTGAAAGAATGTGGCGGCTGTTGATCGCCGAGACGATTGCCTATGAAGAGCATAAACTGGCATCGAAATAGCTGTTAATAACCTTGGCCCCGAACTTGCTCCGCTTTGTACAAAGGTGAATTCTTTGACTCAAGGAGCAATACTATGTTGCGGATATTATCAGTTGCAATTTTGCTTTTTCCCCACTTGGCCCTCGCCGACGCCAATTCGACCAAGCTAAATGTATCTGTTACAATCACGCGTCTTCCGCAGCAATTGGCCCGTTTTAGTGGAAGTCGCTTTACGCAAGGTGCGGCATCCATTTCAGTTACGCGCGCAGGCTTTCGCGATATCCAACCTTTGGGGCTATCAGGTGTGAATTACTATTTCTCCGCCGTGCGTGCTGGCCTCCGTTATGAAATTGCAGTTGCTGCGGAAAATGGGCGAATTTTGAGCGTGAAAGTCGTTTAAAAAAGTCCCATTCCCTTTGTATCGCAGTGCAACATGGGCTATAGCACACGCATCTCATAATATCAGAAGGTGCTTATATGTCCCTCGACAGCTTCAAATCCCGCAAAACTCTCAAAGTTGGCACGAAAAGCTACACTTACTTTAGTTTGAAAGCGGCAGAAAAGAATGGGCTAACGGGAATTTCTAAGTTGCCTATTTCTTTGAAAGTGGTTCTCGAAAACCTGCTGCGCTTTGAAGATGGTCGCACGGTTACGAAGGAGAGCATTGAGTCTGTTGCAAAATGGCTCTCAAACCGAGACAAAACCAGCGCTGAAATTGCCTTTCGCCCGGCGCGCGTGTTGATGCAGGATTTTACAGGCGTACCAGCTGTTGTCGATTTGGCTGCGATGCGCGACGGGATGAAGCAGTTGGGTGGCAATGCCCAACAAATTAATCCATTGGTGCCTGTTGATCTGGTGATTGACCACTCAGTCGTTGTCGATAGCTTCGGGAACTCAAAATCACTCGCGGCAAACGTGAAGCGCGAGTATGAGCAAAATGAAGAGCGCTATAAATTTTTGAAATGGGGCCAAGGCGCTTTTGAAAATTTCCGCGTGGTTCCTCCAGGCACTGGCATTTGCCACCAAGTGAATCTCGAATATCTTTCGCAAACAGTTTGGACCAAAACTGAAAAAGTGAAGGGCAAGACTGCAACCACAGCTTATCCTGATACGCTGGTTGGCACAGACAGCCATACAACAATGGTCAACGGCCTTGGTGTTCTCGGCTGGGGCGTGGGCGGCATTGAGGCCGAAGCTGCGATGCTTGGTCAACCGCAATCCATGCTGCTTCCAGAAGTGATTGGCTTCAAGATGATAGGCAAACTGAAAGAAGGCGTGACCGCCACTGATCTTGTTTTGCTCGTCACGCAAATGCTGCGCAAGAAGGGTGTGGTCAACAAGTTTGTTGAATTCTACGGCGCTGGCCTTCAATATCTGACGCTGGCAGACCGCGCAACGATCGCCAATATGGCACCAGAATACGGCGCGACTTGTGGCTTCTTTCCCGTCGATAGCGTGACACTGGATTATTTGAAACTGTCGGGCCGCAAGAACGACCGCATCGCCTTGGTTGAAAAATATTGCAAGGTACAAGGCATGTTTGCAAGCAAAGCCGAACCTGCTTTTACGGATACCTTGGAGCTTGATCTTGCCACTGTTGTGCCCGCTATGGCTGGCCCCAACCGCCCCGAAAAATTTGTGCCACTGGGCGATATAAAATCAGGCTTCCAAACGGCACTGGATGCGCCAAAGGATAAAGCTGGTTTTGCTAAAATAGGTGAGCAAACCAAACGGGTAAAAGTCGAAAACAAGAATTTTGATTTAGGCCATGGCGATGTCGTCATCGCTGCCATAACCTCATGCACTAACACATCAAACCCATCCGTATTGATCGCCGCTGGTTTGTTAGCGCGCAAGGCCGCTGCACTCGGCATCACTTCAAAGCCATGGGTAAAAACCTCTTTCGCACCAGGTTCACAAGTGGTTTCCGAATATATGAACAAAGCAGGTTTGCAAAAAGACCTCGACAAGATTGGCTTTAATCTTGTGGGCTATGGCTGCACCACCTGCATCGGCAATTCCGGCCCGCTTGATCCTGCGATTTCTAAAGCCATCAATGACAATGGCATCGTTGCCTCCGCTGTGATCTCCGGCAACCGTAACTTCGAAGGCCGTGTATCGCCTGATGTGCAAGCAGCTTACTTGGCCTCACCTCCGCTAGTGGTGGCTTATGCATTAGCCGGTTCCACACAAATTGATCTCACCACACAGCCGCTTGGCCATGACAAAAAGGGTAGGCCTGTTTATTTAAAAGACGTATGGCCATCAAACAAAGAAATTGAAACATTCACGAACAAGAATGTGAAGCCATCGATGTTTAAAAAGCGTTATGCCGATGTGTTCAAGGGCGATAAAAATTGGCGTGGCGTTTCCACCAGCAAGGGTGAAACTTATGCATGGGACAACAAAAGCACCTATGTGCAGAACCCTCCCTATTTCCGTGGCATGACAATGCAGCCCAAGCAGATCACTGATGTTTTGGGAGCGCGTATTTTGGGCCTGTTCGGTGACAAAATCACCACTGATCATATCTCGCCTGCTGGTTCAATCAAAGCCGCATCGCCTGCTGGCAAATATCTGGTTGCCAATGGCGTGGCGTTCGCCGACTTTAACCAATACGGCACACGCCGTGGCAACCATGAAGTGATGATGCGCGGCACCTTCGCAAATATTCGGATCAAGAACCACATGGTCAAAGGTGCGGATGGCGTGGTTAAAGAGGGCGGCCTGACGCTGCACCAACCTGATGGCACCGAAATGCCGATCTACGACGCCGCCATGAAATATCAAACTGAGGGCACGCCACTGGTTGTGTTTGCGGGTGTCGAATATGGTAACGGCTCATCACGTGACTGGGCCGCAAAGGGCACCAGTCTTTTAGGTGTACGCGCCGTGATCGCGCAAAACTTTGAACGTATCCATCGTTCAAATCTGGTCGGAATGGGTGTTTTGCCGCTCGAATTTATGCCGGGCCAAAGCTGGCAGACATTGGGTTTGACCGGCAACGAAACAGTATCAATTGCTGGCATTGCCGATGGTCTGAAACCACGCAGCATCATGGCTGTGAACATCATGAAACCAGACGGTTCCATAACATCTGTAGAAGCTCTCTGCCGCATCGATACGTTAGAAGAAATCGACTACTTCAAAAACGGCGGCATCTTGCAATATGTTCTGCGGAATTTGGCGAAGGCGGGTTAATGCTATTATCGCTCACGATGGGAGAAAGGTAGTAGTGTTATAGCTCGAACGTCAAACAGGAGGTCTTAAATGTACATCGATTTCATGGTCATCCCAATTCCCACCGCAAATCTCAAAGCTTATAAATCAATGGTCAAAAAGTCAGCCGCTGCTTGGAAGCGTGCAGGTGCGCTTGGCTATCTCGAAGCCATTGCTGATGATGTGAAGCCGGGCAAGATCACCTCTTTCCCGCAATCGGTGAAGGCCAAGGAAGGCGAGACGGTAGGATGTGCTTATTTGGTTTTCAAAAACAAGGCACATCGCAACGCATGCTGGAAGAAAATGATGGCTGACCCATTCATTAAAAATTTTGATCCCAAGGCGATGCCCTTTGATGGCAAGCGCATGTTCTTTGGTGGTTTCAAGCCGCTTGTAAGCTTCTGATCACGAGGAAATTGCTTCACCCAAAGGTGATTGGCGGGTGTTTGTTTCATCCGCCATATTATTTTTATGGAACACATTTCTCAAATCTCGCGCCGCAACGCGCTTTCGCTAGGCGCAGCAGCTTTGGCTGCTCCGCTGTTAACGTCCCAAGCCCAAGCAGCTTCCGATATGCCCGTACTTGTCGAACTCTTCACCAGCCAAGGCTGTTCTTCCTGTCCAGCCGCAGATAGGCTTGCTGCAACTTTGAAAGCGAGTACTGGCGCAACAGTCGTTTCCTTCAACGTCGATTACTGGGATTATCTCGGTTGGCGCGATACATTGGCAAAGCCTGAATATACCCAACGCCAAATAGACTATGCAAAATCACGCGGCGATAATGACGTCTACACGCCGCAGATGGTAATTGATGGCGAAAATCATGCCGTGGGCAGCAACCAAGCGCAAGTAACCAATGCAATTTCAGCAGCTTACAAAACTCAAACTAAACTACCAATGACGTTATCGGCCAATGATAAGGAGCTTATTGTTGAATTGGGCGAAGGTGCAGTAATGCCGGAGGCCACTCTCTGGCTGATGGCCATTGCGCCCACAGTTTTGGTAAAAATCGACCGCGGAGAAAACGCGGGCAAAGAGGTTGCATATCAGAATGTGGTTCGCAAATTGGTTCCTGCTGGCATGTGGAACGGCCAAGGAGCAAAATTAACCTTTCCGCGTAAAGGAATTATCACGGGCGATGTTAAATCCTGCCTTGCAGTTCTTCAAAAAGGCAAAGTAGGCCAAGTTCTAGGCATGGCCAATTGGTCAATCTGAATCACGTGGATATATACAACACCTTGGGGCAGGTTTTAGTTCAATCACTTTTTTGGTAATCCATACTCACGTTTA
Organism: Hyphomicrobiales bacterium; assembly: GCA_025359045.1. Classification (GTDB taxonomy): domain Bacteria; phylum Pseudomonadota; class Alphaproteobacteria; order Rhizobiales; family Aestuariivirgaceae; genus Aestuariivirga. The sequence goes on from JANYHN010000035.1 coordinate 58,884, forward strand.
GTTGAGCTTTCGTTATTAAACCGCGTGAATTTACCTCCCGTAAAGATTGCAGAAGGCGCAATGCAGCGTCTTCAAAAAGCCATAACTGGAGATAACTATGCGTAAAATGATTATTGCCACAGCATTGCTGGGCCTTTTCGCAACGTCGGCCTTCGCAGCCAACCCAATGGTCGGTGGATCAGAAATGTTCCCAACCAAGAACATTGTTGAAAACGCAATGAATTCCAAGGATCACACAACGCTGGTTGCTGCAGTAGCAGCTGCTGGTTTGGTGGACACGTTAAAAGGCGCTGGCCCATTCACAGTGTTTGCACCAACCAACGATGCGTTTGCTGCTTTGCCAGCAGGCACAGTTGAAACACTTTTGAAGCCAGAAAACAAAGACAAGCTTGTGAAGATTCTCACCTGCCACGTTGTTGGTGCAAAGGCGATGGCCGCCGATGTAGCAGCCATGGTTAAGGCCGATGGCGGCATGCACAAAGTGAAAACAGTTGGCGGTTGCGAACTGACACTCAAGGTCGATGGTGATAAAGTGACCGTCACAGACGAAGCCGGCGGCGTTGCCAACGTAACGATTGCCGACGTTGCCCAGTCCAATGGCGTGATCCACGTAATCGACAAGGTTCTTTTGCCGAAGATGTAATTTGAATGGGCCGCAAAGATCACTTCTTTGCGGCCTTTCTTTCCAAATTCAAACATAATCATTGATTAGAACAGCCGGAAAAATAGCGTCTTCAAATTGTAATTTTGTACGGTGGCTATGAGAATTTGAAATTGGATAGCGGCAAAGTTTAGATTAACGATCAGTCATGATAGTCATTATGAATGAACTAATTCAACCTTTGGCGTGGCTCACATCACTTAGTAATTCTCTTGCCAAAGCTAAATTGGCGGCGAAGGGGCGGAAGTCTATTTGCATCCGCTTCAATTGTAAAACTTAACAAACCTAACAACACCCTCAGGAGATTAAAATGTTAAAAACATCACTTATCGCTCTCGCACTCACGGTAGGCCTCAGCACTGCCCCAGCATTTGCCAAGAACCCAATGGTTGGCGGCGCGGCCATGTTCCCTTCTAAGAACATCATCCAAAATGCTTTGAAGTCCAAGGACCACACAACACTCGTTGCCGCTGTTAAAGCTGCTGGCCTCGTTGAAACACTTTCGGGCAAAGGCCCATTCACTGTGTTTGCTCCCACAAATGCAGCTTTTGCAGCATTGCCAGCCGGTACCGTTGACACATTGCTGAAGCCAGAAAACAAAGGCCAGCTTACAAAGATCCTAACTTGCCACGTTGTATCAGGCAGCGTGATGGCAAAGGCCGTGATGAGCATGGTGAAAGCTGATGGCGGTTCCCACACAGTAAAGACTGTCGGTGGCTGCGATTTGACATTTAAAGTAACCGGAAAGAGCGTGACTGTAACTGATGAAACTGGCGGCGTTGCCACAGTAACAATCGCCGACGTGCGCCAATCAAACGGCGTGATCCATGTGATCGACAAGGTTCTTTTGCCGAAGTCATAACCACGAAAGGGCGGGAGAAACGCGTTTTGACTTTTTAAGCAAAAGTCAAAAACGCTCTAATCCCGCCCTCTATTTCTTAAGCGGCTTTTTTCAAAAGCCCACGATTTATAATGCACTCTGCAATCTGCACAGTGTTCAAAGCAGCACCTTTGCGCAAATTATCTGACACGACCCAAATATTCAAACCATTCTCAAGGGTTGAATCTTCACGGATACGGCTGATGAAAGTGGCATAGTCACCAGCGCATTCAACAGGCGTCATGTATCCGCCATCCTCACGCTTGTCGATCACCATGCAACCCGGCGCTTCGCGCAAAATATCGCGCGCTTCATCGGCCGTTATTGGCGATTCAAATTCTATATTCACCGATTCAGAATGGCCGACGAACACCGGCACACGCACACACGTAGCAGTGACTTTGATTTTTGGATCGAGAATTTTCTTAGTCTCAACCACCATCTTCCATTCTTCTTTGGTATCGCCTGAATCCAAAAACACATCGATATGTGGGATTACGTTAAAGGCAATCTGCTTGGGGAATTTCTTTGGTGTTGGGCTATCAGTTACGAAAATGCCCTTGGTCTGAACCCAAAGCTCATCCATGCCTTCCTTGCCAGCACCAGAAACTGATTGATAAGTGGAAACCACGACGCGCTTGATCTTGGCCACATCATGCAAAGGCTTCAAAGCCACAACCAGCTGTGCAGTCGAGCAATTTGGATTGGCAATAATGTTGCGCTTGGTGTTGCGCTTCATATAGTCTTCCAACACATGGGCGTTCACTTCCGGAACAATCAGCGGCACTTCCTGGTCATAACGCCAGCACGATGAGTTATCGATCACGATAGGCCCCATCGCACCAATCTTGGGCGACCAGACTTTTGAAATCTCCGAACCCGCCGACATCAAAACGAAATCGACTTTACTAAAATCAAAATTTTCCAAATCTTGGCATTTTAGAATTTTGTCGCCAAAGCTGATTTCCGTGCCAATCGACCGACGCGAAGCGATGGCATAGCAATGATCAACGGGAAACTCACGCTCTGCCAAGATATTCATCATCTCGCGGCCCACATTTCCGGTGGCGCCCACAACTGCAACATTATAACCCATGAAATTTTGTCCTTTATGTCCGCTCCCCTGAGAATTTTCATTCTGTCTGCGAGCATTTTGGGGCCATCCTCCCCCGCGGGGGATAAGGACCGGGGAAGGGGCTTTAAACGGTTTT
>JANYHN010000048.1 GCA_025359045.1 Hyphomicrobiales bacterium
CTTTTGACTTTTCTTTGAAAAGTCAAAAGCGCCCTAGCCCATATGGGCAAATTGAAAATGCATGCCGTCAGCGCGGCGGTCATCTGACGATGTGCCATCGCCGTTCCAGTCTCCACCCCACACGCCACCCAGTTTCAAAAATGGTTCAACCACTTCTTTGCGCAGTGTCGCAAAATGCGGTGTCTGATCATGTAATCCATTACGCGGCGCATCAAAATCCATGGCACAGCCATAAGCATGCATGGAAAGATGTTGCAGGCCTCGCATCGGACGGAAGCAATAAGAACCCGAAAAAACACTCATGCCCCACTCATCAATCACACGTTGATCACGCTCGGCGTTTTTCCAGACTTGATTGAGCCATTCTAGTGTGGCCGCGGAACATGCCCTGTGAATCGGAAACTTCACCACAGGTTTGATCATCCGCATAAAAAACGGTGGTGCGATGTGGACGATATTCGAACGATACCAATCCTGAGAAACCACAGCAGCACCATGCCGCCGCGGATTACCATAAAAAAAATCTGCCCCGCTTTGTTTAGGCCAAGTCGTCATAAATTGTCCTTTTGAGAGTTTGAGAGCTTCTGAATTTTCACTGCGATTCAAGCACTGCTTTAACGTTTTAATACCGTCACCCCGGCAAAGGCCGGGGCCGGGCTAACAATAAGTTGTGCTCTTAACAAAGCCCAGTCCCGGCATTCGCCGGGATGACGAGTTGGATGGTGTAAGCACGTGGTTCTGCCTTAACCCCGCCACCCCATCACCAGCGGTACATATTTGCCAAGCGCTGCACCAATTGAAGCCGCAAGGCCGATCACAATCACAAGCGTGCGCCAACCGCCTTTAACGCCAACCAGCGCATCTCTAATCTCACGCACATCAATGCGCATTGCATGAAGCTCAGATTCAACCGCCTGCATACGCGCTTCCAGATTGCCAATTTCGCGTTCAATATTTGTTGTCATCATCACCACCAGTAAATCATCACAAGCCCGTTGCCGCCATTGCCGCCGATGCCACCAGTTACACCCGAACCAGCACCTCCACCGCCAGAGCCAATGGCACCATTACCGCCATTACCGCCCGTTGCCGCGTTCGAAGAGCCGCCGCCCGCGCCACCGCAAGCACCAAATGGCACTGGGCTATAGAACCCATCATTACCCCGCGCCGCTGCCAAGCCACCCGCAATTGACGGAAACCAACCCGCGCCGATAATTGCACCACCTGCAAAATCAGCACTGGTCGTGCCGCCACCCCCAGCGCCGCCCGAAATGTTCAAACCATTGCCCCAAGTTACAGCCGTTCCCACGCCACCTGCAACTGCACCCCCAGTTCCACCCGCGATGCCAGCGAAAGAAGCAAAACTGCCAAGGGCTGAAAACGGCCCAGAGCCGCCAAGCACCGCAGCACTGCCAGCCGCACCAGCTGCACCCACCACGCTTGCCGAACCAATACCACCGCCCGTCGGCACAGAATTTGCGCTTTGAATAATCAGGTTTGCACGGGTGCTATTGGGTTGAAGACTTATAAATGATTGTGCGCCACCTGCGCCCGCAGAACCCGGATTCCCGCCAAGTCCGCCTAGCCCTACATTGGCATAAAATACATCAGGCAAAACATCAGACGGCATTTGCACGACTGAAATCGTTGACGAACCACCGCCGCCTGAACCGCCCCGCGCTGTAGTAGCTGCGGCAGAAAATCCGCCGCCTCCGCCTGCGCCAGAGCCGATGCAAATAATGCGCAGCTGACTTTTGCCCCGCGGCTTAATGATAGACTGCCAATCACCTACTCCGAGCGCATTATAAATCTGAAAGTCAGCGCCGTTTTTCGTGTTTGGAAGATGTGTAAAATCCAGCATTAATATTGCCCACCTATGACTGAAACCTGATAGCCAGCAGCCACGGCAGTGCCGATTGTCGCGTTGATTTTAAAACCAGCGGGAAGCGCAAAGTTTAACGGCAAGATATAATCGGGCTGTGCTGCCACTTCGGAAAGTGTTGTTGCAGGCAATGTCAATTCTGCAATCAAAGAGTTGTTCACAGCTGTCGTATTGACGCCGCCATTGTTAATGAAAACGCGCAACACGGTGGCGACATTCGTGCCCAAGGAGCGAGCAATAAGCTTTTGCACAAAATTGCCAGCATTATTGCCGGCGTTATTGCCGGTTGCCACAGTGCTAACTGTGCCCGTGCCATCCTTGGCGGTGTTGGCCGCGTTAAGAGTTGTCAGGCCCCATTGGATGGAGCCTAAGCTAGAAAAAATTGGAGTTGTGTTTGCAGGCATATTGTATTCCTCAATTCAGTATGAAAAAGCGAGCTTCGATTCTAGCTTGCACAAAAGCTGCGATCACCTGATCGGCGGCATCGGCATAAGCTGTAGTTGCAAGATTTGTATTGTTCGAGAGAGCGGCGGGCGTGGGCGCTACAGGTGTTCCAGTGAACACCGGAGAGAGGAGCGGCGCTTTTAAATTAAGCGCAGCAAGCTGGGCCGTTGAAATAGGTTTGCTCGCGTCAGAGGTATTATCAATATTGTTGATGCTTAGAGTGGTTCGCGCTTGGGTCACATCTAGCGACCAGATTGTGCCCGAGCTTGAAACAATAATATCGCCTTTGTCTCCATCCGTAACACCACCGCCGCCACCGACGACATCGATGTTTGCGCCATTCTGCCGCGCCCTAAATTTTCCGCTCGTCGAATTGTACCAAAGTTGGCCATTGCTCGGTGTCGTTGGATCTGCGGCTTGCGGATCAAGAACAGCATTGTTCTTCAATGTCACAAGGCCAGAAGCACCTGATACGATCAGTGATTCAAAAAATGTGCTGCCATCCGCACTCACTTTGAAATGCAGATTATCATCACCAGTCAAACCTAACTCAGCGCGCCCTGAAAAGTTGTCTTGGAACAAAAGGCTCGCAGTATTGGCAGCAGCATTCTTGTTCACCTTAAACTGAATGCCAGCGCCAACACGGTTGAACAAAACCGAAGATGAACTGACCGCCAATTTGTTGGTCGCATCGGCGGTCGCGTTCACCCCCAGTAAAGTGAGGTTCTGCAGCTGTGTTGGTGTTGAAGGCCCAGCCCAAATCGTGCCGTCGAACACCAACAATAGATTTTCAGCCTCAACCCAGAGCCTCCAGCCTTTGCGTGGTATCAAAAATCGCCATGCCCCTTCCATACGCAATGCCACGAGGCCCGCCTGACCTGCCCAATCCCCAGTCGGACTTGGCGCAATCAAATAGCGATCACCATCAACAATCACGCTCGGCGGTGTGCTTAAGTTTCGTGAAATCACTGAGAGATGCAAAAGCCCATCAATCAGCGACAAGGCCTCATTATGGGTCACATGTTTTTGCGCTTGCGCCGATGCCAGATAGGGCAGCGCAAGCAGAGGAGAATTAGGCATTAAAAATCCTTTCAAGAATATCGCCTGCGCCAACCGTCGCGCTGATCTGCGCAACACGCAGTTTCACCGCTGTTGGAGACGCGCCAAAGTCGGTTGTAAAATCAGCGTTGCTATAAAAATAATTGGGCGCGCTCAAAATCAGGCTGCGTTTGAGGTTTGATCCCGAATAAATCTCAAGTCGGTATTGTTCAGCAGACTCGCCCAACGGCACTTCGGCTAATTCCCATAAATCGCCATCAATGCGTGTGCGCCTAACCCAGGAAATGTTGAACCCGCCAGCAGCTGCGGCCATCTTCATTTGCGCTGGCCGCAGTGGCCGCAAAGATTTGAGCTGCCCCGCAAAAGTAAGTTCCAAAAAGGCTGGATTACCATAATCAAACTGCGCTGGCCCCAACCGCCATGTGGCCTCAAGCCCCGCTTCGGTCAATGTCATTTCCGGTTGAACCACCGCCGCATTAAGCAAAGCAAAGTTCTGCCCCGCTGGCCTTGAAACCAACATTTCAGCTTCTGACCCTGCTTGCCCACGCAGAAAACCCGAGAGCCTATAGGTATTCACTGCGATCAAACTGGCCTTCTGAAATTGCACAATTTCATAACCACTTGCCGCATCGCCGATCACTGCCGTGTTCGCACCGCCCAACATTTCGTCAGCGCTCACCGACGCCAAAGCGCCGTAACGCAGTTGCACATCTAACGTTGTTGTATAGTCTACACGGTGCGGGAGGCCAGCTGGCCAAACGTTCAACGTGGTTCCCATCGTTGCCTGCTGCGACACCAAACGATTGAAACTGAAGCTCGAAGCACTGGTTTTCTTAACTAAGGCAAGCGTGCCTGGCCAAGGTGCTTCTTGGGCTGTAACCCAAGGCGCCGCCGATCCAGATGCTGCGACCAATGCTAAATCAAAAATCTGCGCATCGGGCTTGCCATAAATCTGCGGCGCAACATTCGCACCCAATCTTTCATTGGCTGGTGGTGCTTCATAAACAGCGGGGTCATGGCCCACCGCTTCGATTTTCCGCGCAACACCAGCTGCAACAGCTTTCACCCGCCATAAGCCGCCACCAATGTTCAATACATCGCCTGCCTCAACCCATTCAAAGCGTGGCGACAAGCTAAACTGCGCCGTTTCACGCGCCGCCCATGCTTCCTCCAATGCCACGCCAACGCGCCCTTGCGCTTGCGCTTGACTTAATGCGGCAGGCAAATTCAAATTGATCTCGCGCGAGCTTCCGGTTCCACTCCTCAGCCGTGAAACCGTGGCACTGCGATAATCAAGCCCAGACTCCGCGTAGATAAGGCGCACGGCAGACGCCATCTCCGTTTCTTGCGCGCGGGTGTGATTGAAGATTGGCTGCGTTGCACTCTCCTCCACTAAATCATCACTTGCCACTGCAACAGCACTCAACGTACGCCGCGCACGAAATTTTAGTTTGCCTTCTGACTCGACGGCATCAATGGCAAAACATTGCAGCAATCGTTCGAGTGCGTCGCGCGCAGACATTGGTCGGTCGAGCACAAAGCCATCAACCAAACCCTCAACACCCGAGACATCAACATCAACAGATCCAAACCGCGCCGCAATCGACGTGATCAAATCGCCAATATCAACCGCGCCTAACCGTCCATTCAACCAATGGCCTTTGGCGTAATTAGCTCCGTCACTCCACACATCGGTGCGCGCAGGGAATGCAGGAAAAGGCCTCGCATCCCATGCCCAATAGAAAATGCGCTTTGAATCAACCATCGGCGCACCATAGATATTCGAAACAGGATTGCCCGCCGAAGTCGTTCCCCAATAATCCTGCATCACACGCAGGTAAGTATTTTGGATCTGCACATCTTGCTGCCCGCCCGAGTTATAGGGCCACAGACTCTCGGAAGATTTTGCGTCATAAAAAGCATTGGGCGCGTTTGTGCCCTTATCAATCGCCGGGCAGCCTGCTTCCGTAAACCAAATCGGTTTTGATTGCGGCACCCATGCGGTTGCTGTGCCTGACTGAACACCAGCGGGCCTGTTGAAATGTTGGTTCTTCCACCAATTCAAGAAATCTTTAGACCGATAAACCCAAGGCTTGCCATAAGTGCCATCCACAATCGGCGTTCGCACTTGTGCATCGCGGTCGAGCTGGGATGCATAATACCAATCATAATTCTCGCCGCCTGCAATGCGACCCTTCGAATAATTGCGGTCATAAATGCTGCGCGTGCCAGATATATAATCCAAGTGCGTAGTGCCGTCGCGCCAATCAGAAAGCGGCTGATAATTATCAACACCGATAAAATCGACTGATGGTGACGACCATAAAGGGTCAAGATGAAAATACACATCGCCCGAACCATCGCGTGGTTGATGCCCAAAATATTCCGACCAGTCAGCACCGTAAGAAATTTTAGCTGCTGGCAAAATCGCCTTAACTTCTGCAGCGAGGGTCTGTAGCGCGGCAACAAATGGATATGTGTTAGCCGAAGAACGTGTAGTGGTGAGGCCCACCATTTCACTGCCCAACAAAAACGCATCCACACCGCCCGCCGCCGCGCAAAGTTTTGCATAGTGCAACACCATGCGGCGGTAACTCCACTCAGCCGGGCCGGAATAACTAACGGTGTTTCCTGAAACGGAAAACTGTGCAGGTGTCGCCGCACCGACAAAACTTGCTATTTGCGTTGCAGCCGCCGCTGTCTTATCAGGCGTGCCAACCCGTCCCGCTGCAATACTCGCTGTTATGCGCCCACGCCAAGGATATGCCGCCTGTGCCGCTCCACCATAAGGATCAGGCAAAGCATTTCCGGCTGGCACATCCATCAAAATAAACGGATAGAACATCACTTTCAATCCCCTCGCACGCATGTCTTGAATGGCGCGGATCACTGATGCATCAGATGGTGTTCCACCAAATGTCGCTTGGCCACCAATCTTGCTTACCAATCGCGCCGAGGATCTGCCAATGCCTGAAACCTGCCAATCGTAAGGGCTGGTGATTTTGCTGGCGCTATCAACGCCCGGCTTCACTGTGCATTGCCCGCAACGCAAATCATCACCAAACCAGGCGACCACTAAAGATGCCGCATCGATATTTTTGCATTTGGCTTGCAACTGATCAAGCGACACAGTCCAATTACTGTTGGTTGTCGACACATGAGCATTCTCACTTGCCGTCACACCAGCACTCACGGTGCGTGTCACGCTTGTCGTGTCATAACCAAACTCAGTCGAGCCCGGAATAATGCTTAATGCTTTCACAGCATTTGCCGCATCGTTGCCTTGGCGGATCACTTCAAACGAAAACTGCGGCATGCGGTTGCCAAAACTGGCCAGAGGCAAGCGCTCGAACACAACATAGGCAAGACCACGATAGGCTGGCGCAGAACCAGCACCTTCAATTGCTGAAATTGAACTATCAGCGGTTTGCGTTTCAGTGCCAAGATAAAGCCGTGGCGTATAGACCGCGATGTCGATTTCTTTTCCGTCGGCCCAAACGCGGCCAATATCGCTGATCTCACCTTCGCAAAGCCCCACGGCGAAATTCGCAAAATATGAATAATCGGTGCTGGTGTTGCCTGAACCGTCGCCGCCTTTGCCTGCTGCTGATTGCGTGGTTGTACTGGCCACCTCAATCAAATTACTGGCCCAGATCACTTGGCCTGCAATGCGCATCCGCCCGTAAACAACAGGTATGGGCGAACCTTCTTCAGATGACATAACACGTAGTGATCCAAGCCTCGGACCTTCTCGGTGTGACGACGATCCAAATATTTCTTGATCAATCACACTGCCTGCTATTCCGCCCACTGCGCGGCCAATGGCGCTGCCAATCGGACCGCCTAAAAATCCACCAAGCGCAGCACCAGCATATTGCAAAACAACTGTTGCCATTATGCTAGCACCTCAGGAAAACGAAATGCGAATGCCAAGCGCCGCAACCACCAAGAACTCAACGCCGCCTCGCTCACGCAAGCGCCTTCCTGCGCATGAATCATCCGTGTACGGTCTATTGCAATGCCTGCATGCTTTGCGGGCAGATGCGGCTTCCAACGAAACAGCAAAACATCGCCTGCTTCAAACACCAGAGGTGGCACTTCAATCAAATGCCTGCGCCCTGCCGCGGCAAAAGTCTCTTCCAAACCTGCTTCCGCCCAATCTGGTGCATAGGCGGGCGGCAATTCTGGCTCCTCACCAAACCGTTCACGCCACACCCCGCGCACAAGGCCTAAGCAGTCGCAGCCCACATTTTTTAAACTCGCTTGATGCCGATAAGGCGTGCCAAGCCAGCCCTTGGTCAGGGTGATGATAGTTTTTTCGTTGGTCATGAAAAGCTCTGATTGTTAACAGTATGGATTCTTGTCTTTTTCCCGACTGGGGCAGCGTGAATATGTTACCCCACCCTACTGGCCCCATTATTGGCGTCATTCTTGCTCGCCACGGCCATAACAAAATCACTACCCGGCATGTGCGGGAAACCTCGAAAATTTATTTGGTTGGCGAATTTCGATTTACAGGTGGAAAGCTGTTTGTCGCATCCGGCACTCACAATAATCTGCTCGCCCAGAGCAATACCAAACGTCGGTGCCTGCCATAAATCAATCCGCGACGAGGTTGCCAAAGCGCGATGCCGTTTAACAGCAAGTGACCGCCCCGCATTTATCCCCGCACTCCAACTCAACACCCCGCGTGTAAACCAATCATCGGCAAAACCACTTAATCCCGAAACATCAAAACTGTTTTCGCGCACCCCCGTAATCGTCGCAACGCCACGGTAAGCACCAATAGCTAAATTCAACCCGCAGCGCGCATCACCCAAAATCGCATCACAACCAAACTGAAACAACCTACCTTTCGGCTGATTCATCAAATTTGCCAGCCCGCGCACTTCTGCTTTAAAATGCCCTTGCCCATAGCTCACTTCGCCCAAATGGCCTTTGCGTTGCAAAATACGTTGTGTCACATCTTGCCAATTCACTCGCCAGATTTCGATTGAAGCATGATCGTAATCACCCGCATTCAACCGTGCCTCATCAAGCTGCGCAGATTTCAACGCCCCAGACGCTTCGAGATTATCAACAGCAAAGCCCAGCGATGAATAAATTTCTGAAGATGTAAATCCGGCCTGTGCTTCAAAATTCACCGCATCAAAAGATACCGTCTCGTCATGGTCCGTAAATCCAATGATCTGGCCTGAGCGCAGTGTGAGCTTCCAACAATAGCAAAGCGTCGTCGTGCCGCTGTCTAAATGCGTTTGCATAAGTGCAGGTATCGTCTTCATGGCCGCACCTCGATCAGAGGAATATGCGGAATTTCCCCTCCCGCAAAATGCGCCAAGTTGATGGTGATGGCATCAGTATCAAATCGCACCGGCACATCAAACTCAAAACCAGCAGTGATCACCACGCCATTCGCCGGAATTGATCCGGCATTGAATGTCACAATACCGGTCAGTACATTCACGGTAAACTGCGTGGCTACAAGTCCATTCAAAGCGACACGAACCGTGCCTGCCACTGGCGCATTAATCACCCGCACATAATTTCGCGCACCCGTGCCATATTTTTTCACCAACTGAAACACGGCTGTTGCGCCATCACCCGTTCCAATAATCTGATCAGTTGCAGCGACAGTGGCCGTCGCGACACAAGACTTAAAATCGGCAAAATCCTTCCACCGAAACGCATAAAGTCTGCCCCGCCGTTCCTCAAAAAACGCCACAACACTTTGAATATCATCGAGAGACTTCACCCCAAAGCCTGCATTGTAGCTGCGTTTGGAATTGGCCCAGCGCGCGTTGCGTTCCTCGCGGCCAGATGCGGAGGTCACAACATCAGTGCGGCGTTCTGCGGTTCCAGTTGAACCACGGGAGATTGCCGTTGGAAATCTTACATTATCAAATGGCATCTCAAAGATTCCTTTGCCCGCGCATAATTGCTTGCGCCATTTGGGCGGCAATTTGGCCTTGCGATTGATTGAAACTTTGAATATCCGGCGTTGAAATATTGACTGTCACATTCACGCCCCCGCCGCCGCGCACACCCAGCTTGCCGTCTGCCCCACGCGATAATGGCATGATTGCCTCAGGCCCTGCCTCACCCATCACGCCAGCGCCGCCACTCATCGGGAACAACATGGGGCTGTTCACCACGCCACCATCGGCAAAAGGTGTCACGCGGCCATTGTTAAATGCATTTCCATTGGCATTAGCCAAAACCCCGCCCAATAGATTGCCAACGAGATTACCCAGAGGTTTAAGCGCGGCCGATAATGCAGACTGGCTGAGCGATAATACGAGTGACTTCATCACGTCGCTCAAGCTCTTGCCATGAACCACAGCACTGGCAAAAGACGTCACCAATTTGTTGCCGAAGCTATCGGCCAATTGCGACAAGTCTTGCATCTCGGTGCGCAGCGCTTGCGTGCTTGCGGCCAGCGCATTCACGTTCTGTGAGGTTTGATCACTCATTCGTCGGGAAACCTTTCCATTAGCTCATCAAGTTTCTGGCGCAGCATTGGCTGGGGAGGGGCACCAAATGCCGCTACGATTTCGCGCGGCGTGCTGCGCCAGAATTCGGAAGGGCTCAACTTCAGAGTGCCAAGCCCCAATTGCATTAACCTCGCCCACGGGAATATGGGTTTTGGCTTTTTCATAAATCGCCTGCGAATGTTGCTTTCAAAAGTTCGGCCACAATGCGCAAATATCCAGTCGCACCACCCGCTACAGAAAGCTTCGACACTTCATCGTCATTGAAGGTAAAGCCAGCTCCACGAAGTCCAGCACCGATCACTTTGATAGCGTCCGTCGCTTTAATGCGCCCGCCCTCAAAGCGTTCGGCAATGGCAACCATATCTTCGCCGCCATAGGCATGTTCGATTTCGGCAAGTGCGCCAAGTGTCAGCACCAGCGTATAATTCTGTCCGCCAAGCTCTGCTTCAATTTCACCACGATGTTTATTGGCCATGACGCACCTCAGATTGCTGTGAATGAAAGTTGGCCCGCTGATGCGAGTGCCAAATCAAACGTCACTTCGCCATCATGCTTTGCGCCAAAATCGAGGCTAACAATTTGGAATGGCCCTTGCACAATGCCGAAATTCGGAATGATGATTTGCCAGTCGACAATTGTGCTGTTGAAGAAATAACTCCGCATTGTCAGATCGGTTGCCGCATCTTTGAAAATGCCTGTGCCCCGTAGGCCTGCGGATTTCAGTCCAGCACCCGCCAATAGTTCACGCCATGCACCAGCGGATTCTTGTGACGTGGCATCAACAGTTTCTGAATTGAATGACAGTGTATGGCTGCGAAGCCCCGCCACCGTCACGAAAGCGCCTGCTCCCGTGCTGTCAAGTTTGAGCAATAGGTCACGGCCTTTTTGGGCTGCCATGGTGTTCTCCTTTTAAAGCGGTTCGGTGGCGGCGCGAAAGCGCACCACGCCATTGAAATTTGAAGTGGCGATTGATTTTGAGACGAAGTTGAACACAGCGCGCAAATTCACCAACTTGTGATCCGTCAACGTCAACACCACACCATCCAACGCCGTTTCAATTTCATTTGCGATGTTCTGCGCCAAAGGCCGGGCCCGCGAGTTAGTCGTAATCTCCAGCGTCACAATCAACTCATGTGCCTTCTGATCAGCCACGCTCCAGTCGCGCGTTTCAATCGCGTTGAACATCACATAAGGTGGGCTGGCCCCGCGCGGAGGCTCATCATAAATATGTGCGCCGCCGAGCAATGCCGTCAGTTGCGTCCGCGCTATCAGCGCCGCGCGCATCGCCTGTTGTATCGATTGCGCTGGGCTCATTTCAGCCGCCTGTTGCGGTAAACTCGCAGAAGTTCAACAGCGCCGACGGGCAATCTACCATTGTTCTGATCACCGCGATTGGCATACCAATCCGATATCGCCATCAACATAGCCTGTTTAATTTCGGCTGGCACAGAAGCTGATGTTGCACCAAAGCCCGCAATGAACTTCAGCTCAACGCCATTGACCGATCGGCCTGGTGCCACAAATACCCGGCCTCTGCGCAACACGACCCGAGGTGGGCTACTGGCAACATCAATATAATAATGAGCCGGATCAAGCGTTGCTGGCGTGTCATCATCGCCGTAAGTTTTGATGTCGACCACGCTGAGCAAGGGTTGCAGCGGAATATTGAATATACCCGCTTGCGGCCATTGATCAAGAAACAGCGACCAACTTTGTTGTATCAAAGCCAGATCATAGCGTTGTTCAACCAGGCGCCGTGCCGTTATAATCAGTGTACTGACGAATGGGTCGTCATCAGAATGATAAATGCGCAATTGCGCTTTGGCCTCAGCCAAGCTTAAGGGTTCCGCAGAAGGCGGAGTGGTGAGAATGAGGGGCATGGGGAAAACTCGAAAAAAGCGAAAGGGATTAGCGAGTAGCGAATAGGAAATGGATATGCGAAGAACTATTCGCTATTTCCTATTCGCTCTCATCATTTACGACACGCCGAACTTCAACAGCTTGATTGCATCAAAGTCCTGCATGCCGCCGCCCACGCGTTTGGTGGTATAGAACAACACGTATGGTTTTGCGGTGAATGGATCACGCAAGATGCGCGTGCCAACCCGGTCAACAATCAGATAGCCGCGTTTGAAATCACCAAACGCCACCGAGAATGTGTCGGTGCCGATGTCGGGCATGTATTCGCTTTCAACCACCGGGAAATTCAGCAGCATGGCGTTGCCATCGGCTGTCGCTGCGGGCTGCCACAGATAATTGCCCTGCGCATCTTTAAATTTGCGGATTTGGGCTTGCGTGGCCCGGCTGATCATGAAGCGACCATTCTGGCGGTAGGCCGCTTTGGTCGCATAGATCAGATCAACCAATTTATCGGTCGGATTTGTGGCCGCAAAACCGGCAGCAACGCCCGTTGGGATATAACCTGTGTTGCCCCATGTCCAAGAACCTTGAGCCACTTTCGTGTAGGCCAATATGCCCTTAGGTCGTGTAATGCCATCACCATTGAGGAATGCATCGGTTTCCTGTTCAGCAAAAACTGTTTCCACTTCCTGGGCCACCCATTGATCGAGATTCACAATTGAATCGTCGAGCAAAGCTTGCGTGGCTGCAGGCATGGCATAAAGTTCCATGGTCGGGAATTGCAGCTCGGCCAGCGTGGCGCTGTTGGTTTGAGGGCGTGCCGCTGTTACACCCACCCAGCCCGTCGTCGCACCATTGGTGTTGAATGGCTTCTTATAAAGTGTTGCAGAAATCTGGCGCACATCGGCAATCTGCCGCATTGGTGATGCCTTGGAAAGCAAACGACCAATCTCAGCTTCCACTTCAGGTGGTACCAAATAGCCACCATCTTGCCCCGAACCCACAGACATGGCCTTGGCTTCAAGCGATGACAGGCCTTGGGTTTCACCCTTGCGCACATATTGCTCGAAGGCTTTTTTGTGCTCGCTGGGTTCAGTTTTCATTTCACCGCCAAGGGCTGGACGGCGCGATTTCAAAATCAATTCGTCCATGGCCTTGTTGATGCGGTCAACTTTTTCCGAAGTTACCACATCAGCACTCATGCGCTTTTCAATTTGATCCAAGCGCTCGTCATTGGCTTCTTTGAAAGCTTCAAACGCGCCCATCACGTCATACTGGTCAGCGGCAGAATTTGCCACTTTGGTTTCGAGATTATCCATGTGTTGCAGTGTTCCTTGTTAAGTTCAGGGCTTCAGGTTTGGCAAAAAGTGAGTCCGCCTTCGCCCATGCGCGAGACTTCACAGTGCTCACCCGTGCACCTTCCAACATTGGAAAAGTGACGAGTGAAATTTCCCACAAATCAATTGTGTAGATGCGGCGGGTTTTGGAACTGCGGTCTTGTTTGGCCACAACGGTTTTGAAACCGATGGAAAGACCATCCAGCCCGCCGGTTTCCAAAAGCGAAATGAGTTCGCGCCCGCGCTGCACATTTTTATCGAGACGACCGCGCACAAAAAGGCCACGCTCGGTTTCGTTGACGTCAATCCATGTGCCCACCGGTTCAGCGGGGTCATGTTGAAACAACATGCGGATATTATCTTGGCCACGCTTTTTTAACGTCTCCGCAAAAGCGCCCGGCATAACAATATCGCCAGCGCCATCACGCTTATTGAACAGGCTCGCATATCCCGTAAACACGCCGGTGCCGGGCGCTGCCGATAAAGGCAGTTCCAGCCCGCGTCGTTGCAGACGAAGGGTCATATGTATTTCCTTTTTTAAAATTTGTGTTTTGGGGGGAAGAGCCCCCTCAGCCCGTTGGGCAGCTCCCCCAACGAGTTGGGGGAGCGCGACTAATGCGAGGTCTCACCCGTAATGCGCTCCGCCCAGCTTGCTGGGGGAGCTGTCCGAAGGACTGAGGGGGAACCTTTCCCGCTTAACTCCCATACCCAACAGCCGCCCGCTTCTCATCATCACTCAAAAACGTCGCAGCATTCACACGCGACCACAGCGCGTCACGGTCATGACATAACGCTTCAACTTGATCCAAATCAAAACTCAGTTTTAAATCAGGGCCAAATTGTGGGCCCACAAAATTACCCACTGCATCGGTGATCTTGCCCAAAACTGGGATCACAGTTTGTCGCCAGAACGTTCGGTTCGCTTCGGTAAAGTTCGAATATGTATTGTCACCCGGAATGCCGAGCAACATGGGCGGCACGCCGAAGGCCAAAGCAATCTCACGCGCTGCAGAATTTTTGGCGGCAATGAAATCCATGTCCTTGGGGCTATAGCCCATTTCTTTCCAATCAAGCCCGCCCTCAAGCACCATGGGTCTGCCCGCATTGGCGGCGCCTTGATAGCTGGTTTCCAATTCATTCTTCAGCCTTTCAAACTGTTCCGCCGTCAACTGCTCATCCGATGCTGCAAATACTAACGCACCTGAGGGTCTGGCCGCATTATCAAGCATCGATTTATTCCACGCGCATGCAGAGTTGTGCGTATCAATACTGCGTTGCGCCGCCTCTAATGGCGACTGCCCATAATAGTCATCAAGCGGATTGAACATCCGAATGTGAAGCACGTTTTCAGCAGGCAGTTTAGCAATTGATCCGTACACAGAATATTCATAGTGGTCAGGCCAACCATCAACCCCTGGCACTATTTTCATGCGGTCTGGTCGCAGCGACATCAACTCGCGTGGGCGATTATCAATACTTGACACTTCAATAAAGGAGTTTCCTGCAAGTAACAGATATGAAACAATATTTTCAATCAGTTCGCGGCCCGTTTGCGATGGATTGGGCCTTGCCAAAATATCAAGCAGCGGATGTGTTTCTGCTTCCTTGGCTCCTTGATACAGCAGCAACGGAACCGAACTCGCGGCCTCGGCAATCATCCGCACACAGCGATAACCAATGGCATTGGTCATAAACCCTTCGCGCGCTTGCGCCGCATAATTGCGCGGCGTCCATTGCGGCTTGCCTGCTTGATAAAGCGAGACAAGCGGTTGCGCACGGAATTGTTTTTGATCTGCTGAGAAGAGAGATTTTAGTTTGGAGAGCATGTGGTATTTCCTTTTGATATTTTGAATGAAGCCAGCGGCCCCCTTTCTCAAACGACCCTCACCCTCGGCCCAGCCCTTGGCTTCTGCATCAGGTCATGCACCGCCCAAACAAGCGCATCTAATCGGTCGGGGCTTTTTCCGCCTTGCCCAATGCTGGCACACATCTCATCTTCCAATTCCGGAAACAGACCCACATGACTCACACGCCCTTGTTCATACAACGCGGCAATGGGTTCTGCCCGCGCAGCCTTTCCCGCTGAAGCATGCACCGCACGAAACGAAAGATTGCGGTCAACTTCGCGCAGCACTTGTTCCACCATCGCACCGCCTTGGTTCACTTCCGCCACGACACGTGCAGCTTTGCGTTCGTGATAAAGTGTCACAACACGTTTGGCCCATTGCGCAGGCCGCAAGCCTTGCAACGAACGATCCGCCAAAACATAAAATCGATCATCTCGCCCCAAGCCCACGCATACAATTCCGCACGCATTGCTTTTCTTGCCTGCACTTGCTGGTGGATCAACGGCCACCACAACACGCTTCATAAGAGGCGCTTCCAATACGCGGTACCTCTCAAACATATCTCGGTTGAACAGAGCATCGGGATCATCTTCAATCAACTCGCCGTTCAGTTCCTGCTTTCCCAATCTGGTTCCGGCATAACGCGCCGTTACATCTTTGATAAATCCGCCAGCCAAATTCTTGGCGTTATCAAATGTCGTTGAATGGCTGGTCACAGTGCCCGCCGCATTGATCAATTTTTTCATAATCGGAACGGG
This sequence comes from Hyphomicrobiales bacterium, assembly GCA_025359045.1. GTDB lineage: Bacteria > Pseudomonadota > Alphaproteobacteria > Rhizobiales > Aestuariivirgaceae > Aestuariivirga. The sequence goes on from JANYHN010000048.1 coordinate 15,679, forward strand.
CCGCGGCGTCGTGGTAATCACCGCCACCGGGTTATCCCCCAACCGTAATCCAAACTGTAACATATCCCACACACTCTCTGCCTGCTTCCATTTCGCCAACTCGTCACACCACGCCGCATCAAATTGCGGCCCGCGTAACCCGTCTGGTTCCTCCGCACTAAACACATGCGCCACGGCACCATTGGGCCAACTCAGCATCCGCTTTGAAGGTTCAAACAAAGGTTGCTCGTTTGTTCCGTGTACGGACAATAATCCAGATTGTCCTTCAATCATCACTAAGCGGGCTTCATCAAAAGTCGGCACCAACAATGCAATGCGCTTTGCTGAAGTACCCCATTCGCCCAAAGCAATGGCCTTCACCCATTCGGCCCCTGCCCTGGTTTTGCCAGAACCGCGACCGCCTAAAAGCAGCCAGCGCCGCCAGCTTGTGCCCTCAGGTGGAAGTTGGTCTTTCCTCGCCCAATAGCGCCACTCCTTCAATAGGCCTCGAACCTGGTGAGGCTTGAGTGTTGCCGTGAACGACTTCGCTTTCTTCCGGTAAATTCGCAATGCGGCGCGCAAGTTCATCACGCTCTGCGTCGTTGAGCTTTCTGGTTTCGCGACCTCCGCGTTGTCTGCGATCTTTTTGTTCAAGTTGTAAAACCTTTTCCAATGTGCGCACCAAAGTATTGGTGGCCCGAATATCGCGTTCATTTGCCAATGCTGAAATATCTTCGCCAATGGCGTTCATTTCGCGTTCCAAATTTGCCAAACGCTTTTGCAGAATTTCTTTCAATCGCTTGATTGTGTCGCGCGTACTTTCACTCTTCTGCTTCTTGTTTGCAGCACCGCGCATCAACCATCCTTCAAGCTTGGCCTTCTTGCTGAGCGTAATCGACGACATGCCAATGCTCTCAGCAATCTGCGATACGGTTTCCACCGTCTGTTCATAGCGCATACGAATATGCGCCCAAGGTTGCGCATCCGGCGCAGGCTTAGCGTCTTCACTCATTTCAAATCTCAATTTAAGGGGTTAGCAATGAGGCCCGAATTTGTGGGCCCATTTGCGGAGTGTGACGAGAACTAGCAGGTTCACCGTACGGTGTCAATAGTTATTTTCATTTTATAGGATTTATTTACTCACCTTCAGTTCTTTTAATACTTGAGAGCGGTTGCCAAAGAGCCCTCACGCGATCACTTCATCACTTCATCACTTCGAAACCTATTATTGGAACATAGCAAGAACATGCACTTTGACCGTACGCATGTCAAGAACTATTTCCTGTTTTAGTCATTATTTTTTTTAACAAGCTTCCAAATCGCACTTAAGTTATTGTAACGCAATGGACATTCGGCAGCTACAATATTTGGCAGCTTTGGCCCGCGAAAAGCATTTCACACGTGCGGCGGCGGCTTGCAACATCACCCAGCCCACATTGTCGGGTAGGATTCGCCAGTTGGAACAAGAGCTTGGCGTGCCTATCGTTGAACGTGGCCAACGTTATATTGGATTAACGGCAGAAGGAGACCGCGTTCTCAAATGGGCGCATCTCATTTTGGACAACTGGCAAAACCTTCAGCAAGAACTGGTTCAGATCAAAGGAAAAAAGGGCGAACTGGTTGGCCGGATGGTTTTGGGCGTCATCCCCTCAGCCCTGCCCATGGCCTCATTCCTGACCAAAGCGATGAATGCCATGCACCCAGCTGTGGATTTCACAATCCTCTCGCACAGCTCTGAAGAAATCATCCGTGCACTGAGCGATTTTTCGATTGAAGCTGGAATCACCTATCTTGATAATGAACCAGTTGAAGGTTTGATGAGCGTTGAACTTTACCGCGAAAACTACTGCCTGTTCATTTCGTCGAATCATGAGTATGCCAATCGCGATCACGTCACTTGGTTTGAAGCCGCACAGCAACCCTTGGCTTTGCTCACACCCAACATGCAAAACCGCCGTATCATCGACCGCGCCTTTGCAGCTGCAAAAGTTCACCCTTCACCCAGGCTCGAAACAAATTCAATCATGAATCTCATTTCCTCGGTGCGCAGCATGAACCTCTGTTCCATCATGCCCGATTATTTCCGCAATGCCATGGGCGCACTTGAAGGCGTGGTGGCCATTCCACTCAGCCAACCGACAGTCAGCCACGCAGTTGGTTTGGTTGGTGTCGATCGTGATCCGCTATCGCCCGCTATTGCCGCCTTATTTCAGGCTGCAAAGAATTTTAATGTTCACTGATCGACAAGAATTTGAGCAATGAAATTATTAATCAGTATACTGATCATACTTACGAGCCTTCAGTTCAATTTTGCAAACGCCGAATCCCGCTCATACGCTTTGTCCGTCGCTGGAATTCAGACTAAGCCCGGCAATGATGTTTTCTATGGCCTGACTATAAGCGGCCCTGATCTAGCCATTGATGCAGATATGGTGACCGCAGTTGTTGAAGCTTATGGTGTTCCTTGGAATATTTTTGCTGAATCCGAAGCACCCCCTGCTGAACATATCTGGACAAAGACAATGACCAGCATGGCCGCAAATTTGCGCAGCGGTGGCAAGCCTATTATTCTGCAATTATTCTTGACCCGTGAAAGGCTAACCGGACTAGCCATGGCCGATGACAGTTTGAAACCCGACGATAATTGGGCTTCTAAGTGTTTCAATTTCAGCGGCGATCATTCAAAATACATGACGGCTTACGCCAGATACGCTGCGTGGATGACGCGCACATTTAAACCCCGCCAAGTAATCGTCGCAGTTGAAGTCAACGAGTATCTCCACACCTGCGGTAAGGGCGATGGTTGGAGTAAAGTGGTTGAGGTCAGCAACAAGGCCTATGACGCCGTTAAAAAAGTCGACCCTAAAATTCTCGCTTATCCATCTTTCACAGCAGGGCCGCTCTATCTTGATCATGTAAATGGATTTGATCTTAATACCTACAAATTGCTGAGCGCTTTCAAGCGTGATCGTTTCGGCCTATCAATCTACCCCAAAATATTAAAGCGAGCCGATGACAAGCCACCCTTACCAAGCGATCTGCCAGCAGATTTACTCACGCGGGTTCGCAATCAAAATCCGCTAGAGAAACTGATTGCGATCACCGAGACAGGTTGGAATTCAAACTCCATCTCATATGGAACGCCCGACCAGTGTGTTTCTAATGCGGTGATCTCATCAGAAGACGAAGCGACATTTTATCTGCGTTGGCTACTCAAAACATCGCAGTCTAACAATGTGAAGCTGGTCACTTGGTGGTCGAAGCGCGATTTATTGCCAAAAGCGGTGATGGGCACTTGCTACCCCACAATCGGCCTGTTTTCATCAGGGGCGTGCAATGGCGACATACAGTGCGCAGCCGTTAATATCTTTCGCAAAGCCTTCGGCGGCGATGGGGTTTTGGGTGAGCTGGTCTACAAGGTCTTCGGAACAATGGGGCTGTATGATTATAACGGAAGACCCAAACCCGCCTTGCTTGCCCAATGGAAAAAAGCATTGGCTCAAATCTACCGCGAATGACTATCATAGGCCGCGCCTATAATGCTATCGACCCGCACAATTGGCAAAGAACTAGCTGATCTGCGATAATCTTACATGGCAAAAAAAACGACACTTATTGATCTCCATTTCGGCAAGTCTGATCCAGCGACACCCATTTGCGCAAGGTACGGCAATAAGCCAGATGCGCTCCTCGAAATTTTGCATGATGTGCAACATGAATTGGGCCATTTGCCCGAAACATCTCTGCCCGCAATTGCTCATGCTTTGAATTTATCGCGCGCTGAAGTTTACGGCGTTGCCACTTTTTATCATGATTTTCATTTAAAGCCCACAGGCAAGCACAGCTTGAAACTTTGCAGTGCTGAGGCCTGCCAATCCATGGGTGGGCGCCAGCTCATTGCGGCGGTTGAAAAATATCTGAAAGTGAAAATGGGTGAAACTACAGCAGATGGCTTGGTCACTCTCGAAGCCACTTATTGTCTTGGCCTTTGCGCTTCCGCTCCTGCCATCATGATTGATAATAAGCCCGTTGCCCGCATGAACGTGGAAAAAATGAAATCAATTGTTGAAGGGCTGCGCACATGATCAAAATTTATGTGCCGCGTGATTCATCTGCAAAAGCAGTTGGAGCAGGTGAAGTGGCATTGGCCATTGCCGCCGAAGCCGCTTCCCAAAAGATCAGTGTACAGATCATCCGCAACTCCACCCGCGGCATGGCGTGGCTCGAAACTTTTGTTGAAGTGGAAACACCAAGAGGCCGCGTTGGTTATGGCCCGATCGAAGTCGGCGATGTGAAACGATTGTTTGCTGCCAAGTTTTATGAAGGTGCCAAACATCAATTGGGGCATGGATTGATTGACGAGTTACCCTTTCTTAAAAATCAGGAGCGCCTCACTTTCGTCCGCGCTGGCATCACCGATCCTGTTTCGCTTGTCGATTATATCGCAAATGACGGTTTTGAGGGTTTGAAAAAGGCGCTCAATATGAGCGGCGCTGCGATTGTTACTGAAGTCACGGAATCTGGCCTGCGTGGTCGCGGTGGTGCAGCATTTCCAACAGGCATCAAATGGAAAACTGTTCACGATACCAGTGCCGACCAAAAATATGTGTGCTGCAATGCTGATGAAGGCGACTCTGGCACATTCGCCGACCGCATGGTGATGGAAGGCGATCCCTTCATGTTGATCGAAGGCATGACAATCGCCGGTCTTGCAGCCGGAGCCACTAAAGGCTTCATTTATATCCGATCAGAATATCCCGATGCAATTTCTACAATGAAAGAAGCTGTTAATATTGCCGTTGCTGCAAAGTGGCTTGGTCAAAATATTCAGTCTACGGATCATTCCTTTGAACTTGAAGTGCGCCGTGGTGCGGGAGCCTATATTTGCGGCGAAGAAACCGCGATGCTGGAAAGCTTGGAAGGCAAGCGCGGGATGGTTCGCCCTAAGCCCCCAATTCCAGCTTTGGAAGGCCTTTTCGGAAAGCCAACGATTATCAATAATGTTCTCAGCTTTGCTGCTGTTCCATATATTTTGGCTAGAGGCAGTACGGCCTATAAAAATTATGGTATGGGCCGTTCGCGCGGAACTCTGCCTTTCCAACTGGCGGGCAATATTAAACAAGGCGGATTAATTGAAAAAGCTTTCGGCGTAACGCTCCGTACACTGATTAATGATTTTGGTGGTGGCACTTTTACAGGCCGCAAACTTCGCGCGGTACAGGTGGGTGGGCCACTCGGTTCATATCTGCCCGATTCTCAGCTCGATCTTCCGATGGATTATGAAACCTTCGCCGCAAACGCCGCAATGGTTGGCCATGGCGGCGTGGTGGTGTTTGATGATTCAGTCGATATGGCCGCTCAAGCACGCTTTGCGATGGAATTCTGCGCCATTGAATCTTGTGGCAAATGCACGCCGTGCCGCATAGGTTCAACACGTGGGGCGGAAACGATTGATAAGATTGTGGCTGGTGAAAACCGCGACGCCAACTTGTTGCTGCTCGAAGATTTATGTCAGACGATGACGGACGGCTCACTCTGTGCCATGGGCGGATTAACGCCGATGCCAGTGATGAGTGCAGTTAAACATTTCCCTGAAGATTTCGATAAACCCGCTCGCCTTCAAGCAGCGGAATAGGAACCCACAATGATTATCAAAGAAACTGATTTCGGCACGCCAAAATCTGAAGCGACCCAGATGGTCACCCTCGAGATTGATGGGCATTCCATCACAGTTCCAGAAGGCACATCAATCATGCGCGCGGCGATGGAACTGGGCACAAAGATTCCGAAGCTTTGCGCCACAGATTCGCTGAACTCATTTGGCTCATGCCGACTTTGCCTCGTTGAAATTGAAGGCCGCAAGGGCACACCTGCATCATGCACAACACCCGTTGCAGCAGGCATTAAAGTGAAAACGCAATCTGATCGCTTGGGCAACCTCCGCAAAGGCGTTATGGAACTTTATATTTCCGACCATCCGCTGGATTGCCTCACCTGTGCTGCCAACGGCGATTGTGAATTGCAAGACATGGCAGGTGCCGTGGGCCTGCGCGATGTGCGCTATGGTTATGACGGCGACAACCATGTTTCAGCAAAGCGCGAAGGCGTTGGCGAAAATTTTCGCTTCAAGGAAAAGGACGAGAGCAATCCTTATTTTACATTCGACCCTGCCAAGTGCATCGTGTGCTCTCGCTGCGTTCGGGCCTGCGAGGAAGTGCAAGGCACATTCGCACTCACCATTGATGGGCGTGGCTTTGCATCGCATGTATCAGCGGGCATGGACGAAGGCTTCATGGCTTCGGAATGCGTGTCATGCGGCGCATGTGTGCAAGCTTGCCCCACAGCCACACTCACTGAAAAATCAGTGATCAAAAAGGGGCAACCTGAACATTCCGTCGTCACCACCTGCGCCTATTGTGGTGTTGGCTGTTCCTTCAAAGCCGAAATGAAGGGCGACGATGTTATTCGCATGGTGCCCTATAAAGATGGCGGCGCCAATGAAGGCCACTCATGTGTGAAAGGTCGGTTTGCTTGGGGTTACGCCACACATAAAGACCGTGTCACAAAACCAATGATCCGTACACGGATCACTGACCCTTGGAAGGAAGTGGGCTGGGAGGAAGCCATTGCCCATGCGGCAGGCGGCTTTAAATCCATTCAGAGAAAATATGGTCGTGGTTCCATCGGCGGCATCACATCATCACGCTGCACCAATGAAGAAGTCTATGTAGTGCAGAAAATGATCCGCTCAGCGTTTCAGAATAACAATGTCGATACATGCGCCCGCGTTTGCCATTCACCAACCGGTTATGGCTTGTCGAAAACATTCGGCACATCGGCAGGAACTCAGAATTTCAAATCGGTTGAGAAGGCTGACGTGATCCTGATCATCGGTGCTAACCCCACTGATGGTCATCCGGTTTTTGCATCGCGGATGAAGAAACGTATTCGTGCTGGTGCAAAATTGATTGTTGCCGATCCACGCAAAACAGACTCGGTGCGATCGCCTCACATTGAAGCCAGTTTTCATCTGCCATTACGCCCCGGTACGAACGTGGCGATTGTAAATGCACTCAGCCATGTGATCCTGACCGAGGGTTTGGAAAACAAGGCGTTCATCGCCGAACGTTGCGACACCGTCGAGTTTTCGCGTTGGACAAACTTCATCCGCGATCCGAAGAACTCACCCGAGGCACTTGAAGCTGAAACAGGTGTGAGCGCTGAAGATGTTCGTGGCGCGGCACGTTTGTTTGCCACGGGCGGCAATGGTGCCATTTATTATGGTTTGGGTGTCACTGAACACAGCCAAGGTTCCACCATGGTGATGGGCATGGCAAATTTGGCAATGCTCACCGGAAATATCGGCCGCGAAGGTGTTGGTGTTAACCCACTGCGCGGCCAAAACAATGTGCAGGGCGCATGCGATATGGGTTCGTTCCCGCATGAGTTGCCGGGCTACCGCCACATCTCTGATAATGTGGTGCGCGATCTGTTCAACAAAGTCTGGAACACCACGCTTGATTCAGAACCTGGCCTTCGCATTCCAAATATGTTGAGTGCTGCGGTTGATGGCACATTCAAAGGTATCTTTATTCAAGGCGAAGATATTGCTCAATCTGATCCAAATACAAATCACGTGACCGCCGCATTAGAGGCTATGGAGATGGTGGTGGTGCAGGACTTGTTCCTCAATGAAACCGCAGCCTTCGCGCATGTGTTCTTCCCCGGCACATCGTTCCTCGAAAAGGACGGCACATTTACCAATGCTGAACGCCGCATCAACCGCGTGCGCCAAGTGAAAGCGCCGATGCAGGGCAAGCATGAATGGCAAGTAGTGGCTGAGCTTGCGCAAGCCATGGGCTATGACATGAAATATAATAACGCCGCCGAAATCATGGATGAGATCGCCTTGGTCACCCCAACCTTTGCTGGCGTGTCTTTCAAAAAGATTGAAGAAATGGGATCGGTTCAATGGCCTTGCAATGAGAAAGCGCCCAACGGAACGCCGATGATGCATGTAGATGGCTTTGTTCGGGGCAAAGGCCGCTTCATGATCACCGAATATGTTCCAACTCCTGAACGCGCCAACCGCGACTTCCCGCTGATCCTCACAACAGGTCGCATTCTCTCGCAATATAATGTGGGCGCGCAAACAAGGCGCACAGAGAATTCAAGTTGGCATCCAGAAGATGTTTTAGAGATTCACCCGCATGATGCAGAACTGCGCGGCATTGCCGATGGGGACATGGTGTCTCTTACCAGCCGCATTGGTGGCACAACGCTCCGTGCACTGATTACTGAGCGCATGCCGCAAGGTGTGATCTACACCACGTTCCATCATCCCGTAACCGGTGCCAACGTGATCACCACTGAGTATTCAGATTGGGCCACAAATTGCCCTGAATATAAAGTAACTGCCGTGCAAGTGCGCCCTTCCAATCAGCCATCAGAATGGCAGAAAGATTGGGAAACACGCGAGGAAGAAAACAAACGCGTGGCTGCGGAGTGAACAGCGTTGCCGCTCAAGGCACGCTCAACGGCGTATCAACTCTATGGCAACTACCGGAAGAAGTTCCGATTGCGATCATGATCAATTCTGCATCGCATGCCGTGATGATGGCTACCCCTGCTGACTTGCAAGATTTTGGCGCGGGCTTTGCTTTATCTGAAGGTTTAGTGGCCCATTCGAGCCATATAGCTAATGTTTTGGTCATGCCATCAGGCGAAGGGTTTAGTGTTGATCTTTCAATTGATGAACCCAAATTAATCCGTGAACGGATAGTTTCGCGGTCTATGGAAGGTCGTGTTGGGTGTGGGCTTTGTGGCATTGAAGAAATGGCGGATGCTATTCATATGCCCAACCTCAAACTTCATACACCAGAGCTTTCTCCTCTCTCGATAGCAAAGGCATTCGAAGCCCTACCCTCGTTCCAACCGATGAACGAACTCAACCGTACCGTTCATGCCGCAGCATGGTGCTCTGTAGACGGATCAATTTTACTGGCGCGTGAAGATGTGGGACGGCACAATGCCTTGGACAAATTAATTGGTGCCATGGCACGCGGGCGTATCAAAGCTGAAAATGGCTTTGTGCTGATGTCATCGCGGTGTTCTTTTGAATTGGTGCAGAAATGTGCCACAGTTGGCATAGGCGCGCTGGCCACGATTTCAGCACCCACAGCGCTTGCAATCAAATTGGCCAAACAAGCCGGACTGAAACTTGCCGCCTTATCAAAGCAAGGCATTATGATTTTTGACGGAGCTTAAACATGGAATCCAAAGATATGGTGCGCATGGCAAACCAGATTGCCACTTTTTTTAAGAGCTATGGCGCTGAAGAAGGTACAAAGGAAATTGCCACCCACATCAATAATTTTTGGGAACCGCGCATGCGTTCGCATTTTTTTGATTTTGTGGCTAAGGGCAATACGGGATTTGATCCACTTGTTTTGGCGGCTGTATCAATGATCAGGAAGCCCGCTGATCACGCTACGCAGCAGGGCGATTTGCCAAAGCATGGGGAAGAGAGCTAAAGCTTCTCAATCTCTTTAGCCACCAGCTTTTGCAATTCCCATAAATTGCGATCTTCAATTCCTAATTGTTCCAAATGGATTACGGTATTGAATAGATATTCAGCGCCCGTTCCCCAGTGGCCCGCCGCCCGCGATAATATCTTGGCCACTTTTGGCAGCGGCATATCCTTCACAAAGCTTGGAACATCGGGATTTGAGGTGAAGGCTATGGCGCGCACCATTTTGCCATCCACATTGGCTTTCAAAACGCGCGGAACGTTGGTTAGCGGTTTGTTGGTCATCTCGCGGCGCAAGATTTTTTCAATCTGAGCCTTTTTGTTGTCGTCCGATAATTCATAAACCATGCCGTTGCAGCTGCCCTTGCTGTCCAGCGCCATCATCAAGCCTGGCACGGCCCGCGTTCCGCGCCAGCGTTCAATCTTCATGCAAAACGCGCGGTGCCAGCCATGCAGCCAGCCGCGGGAAGCTGTAACGTATTCAAACTCTGGTTTCCAAATCAGCGAGCCATAGCCGAAGATGCGCAAAGACGTTCCCGTAAGCTCTTCCAACAAATCATCCGCCAACTGACTATAATCAGCATCATTCAATTGCTCGCGGTCAGGGTGCGGGCCTTCATCGCGTTCAGTGCGTTGAATTTTGGCGATGTGTTCTGCCGTCAGTGTTAGCTTTCTCATTTTATAATCATCACGAAGGGCTCTTCTAAAGCGCGGTTCAACAATTTCCGATAGCGATCATACAGGGTAGAAGATGCATCAATTTTTCCAAACTGAATAGCTTCACCAAAGTCTTTGACGGGGGCCAATACCAATGGCGTTGAAACAGGCGTCAGCTGAGTGCCTCGGCCTGATTGCAAGGTGGTAATCAAACCATACATCTCGCCTGAGATCATTGGACGCGAGAGGATGATCATCCGGTATTGGCCCTGTTTGTTGGTGACCAAATAAATATAGCCAGATTGATGCGGAACGGAAACGGAACCATCTTGTTTGAACTGCGCGTCGATGCGTTCGGATTCACGAAAGGCCAAATGCGAAAGCGCCGTATCCCAGCGGATTTCGGTGAGATATGCATAAATTGAGTTTTGATCGCTGAAAGATGTGCGCAGGGTAAGATAATCGCCTTCGAGCCAAGACACGGCGGGACGCGAATAAGAACCCAGAGATTGTGGGGCCAACGCTGATTCACCGTTGGACGGTTTCAGCTTGCGCAATTGATATTGCAATGCTTCTTCAATGCGCACGACAGTGGCCAAGGTGAATGGCCGTTGACCGGAAAGCGCCTTTTCAATCGTGGATAAGCTGATCTTGGCCTTGTCAGCCAAGTGTTGCCTGGTCAAACGACGCCGCGCCAGCTCTTCGCGGATTGATCCACTGATTGCGCGGTTTTCTTCGGGCGATAAATCGTCGTCACTCATGTTTCCGGAATCCGTACAAAACCGTACAATTCCACAAGAAACAGTCACAAGCAACAAATCTGCGGCGGGAGCCTGACAAACATTACAGTTCTTCACATTGGCGGCGCAGCATTACTCACGGGTAATCTTGGCCCTGGGACAACTTAACCCAATGGAGGAATGAAGTGAACGCCATAACGCTGCACCGCAGCCTGAACTATAAGAAGACACTCTTTAAACTGGTCATTGCCATGATCGCCACCTGCATGACGGCGCAAGCCGCCTTTGCATCGGCCAGATTGGTCACGCCAAATGACATGACGGCAGGCAGCTTGCTGCTCAAATCCAGCGAGGAAGGCAAATATATTGCGGCCCCCGCGGTCGCCTCAGACTACACCGTTACCATCTCAGGCCCCACAGGCCGCACGGTCGTGACGCAACAATTCTACAATCCATCTGATGCTTGGGTGGAAGGCGTTTATGTTTTTCCGTTGCCAGATAATTCTGCCGTCGATACTTTGAAGATTGTTTCAGGCACCCGCGTGATCGTTGGTGAGGTGAAGGAAAAGCAAGAAGCCAAAGTGATCTATGAAGAGGCCAAGAACAAGGGTGAGGCTGCTGCTCTTCTCGAGCAAGACCGCCCCAATATGTTTACAAACTCGGTTGCCAATATTGGCCCGCATGAAAAGATCTTGGTGCAGATTGAATATCAGCAAACGATTGCACAAAGCAGTGGCACCTATGATTTGCGTCTCCCGCTGGTTGTAGCGCCGCGTTATAATCCGACCCCGATTGTTCAAACAGTCGATTTTGGTGTGAACAAAAATGGATTGGCTTCGACCAAAAACGAAGCGCCACAGCCACCCGTTCTCAACCCGGCTGAATCGGCACCAACAAATCCTGTTTCAATCACAGTCAATCTTGATGCTGGCTTTGCTTTGGGCGACGTAAAGAGCGCGTATCATAAAGTCGATATCGTTGAGAAGGGCGCCAATGCCAGGGTGGTTACTCTGACGGGTATTGTTCCAGCCGACAAGGATTTCGATTTGACTTGGACAGCCGCAGGCGCTGCGCCACAGGCTGGTCTGTTCAAAGAAACTGTGAATGGCCACGATTATATGTTGGGCTTTGTGACGCCACCTGTTGTGGCAGCCAACAACACTTTTCATCCCCGTGAAATCACATTCGTGATTGATAATTCCGGTTCGATGGAAGGTGCATCCATGCCGCAGGCCAAAGACAGTTTGCTCTATGGTTTGGCCCAACTCACTCCGGCTGATCGCTTCAATGTGATCCGCTTTGATGACACGATGGATAATTTGTTTGGCGCAGCGGTTCAAGCTGATGCTCAGCATATTGCCCAAGCTAAAAGCTTTGTCTCGGGCTTAAAGGCTAATGGTGGTACCGAAATGTTGGCCCCAATGAAGGCAGCACTCACTGATGCAAATCCAAATGATAAAAATTATCTGCGTCAGATTGTGTTCATCACTGATGGTGCCATTGGAAATGAGCAAGAGCTGTTTGATGCCATTGCCAAAGGCCGTGGACGCACGCGTGTGTTTATGGTTGGCATTGGTTCTGCTCCAAACTCTTATCTGATGACGCGCGCTGCCGAGCTTGGTCGTGGCACGTTCACGCAGATAGGTGAAGGCACTCAGGTTGTCGACAAAATGAAGGATCTGTTCGGCAAGATTGGTAATCCGGTGATTACGGATATTCATGCGCAGATTTTTGGCAGCACCGCCAAGATCACGCCAGAACAATTGCCTGATCTCTATCGTGGTGAACCCGTGATGTTGATGGCCGACTCAGGTTCATTGTCAGGCGTTCTTAAAATCACCGGCATGATTGGTGATCAACCCTGGGAAGTGAAACTGCCATTGGTTGATGCTGCACAAGGCAAGGGCATTTCCAAGCTTTGGGCACGTCGGAAGATTGCTGAGCTTGAAGTGGCCTCCACCTTGGGTCAGATCACGCAAGCTGAAGCGGATAAAGTGGTGCTCAAAACAGCTCTGGATCATCAGATTGTTTCAAGCCTGACGAGTTTGGTGGCAGTCGATCATTCACCAAAACGCCCTGCAGGTTATGTTTTAACCCGTGCCGATGTTCCGTTGAACTTGCCTTCGGGCTGGGTGTGGGAAAGTGTGTTTGGCAATGATGTGCCAGCGCAGAATGTTCCGCATACGGATCAAAAAGCTGAAGCTGAATTCATGCAGCTGGCCAAGATTGATCCTGCAAAGCCCCCTGCTCCGGCAACTCAGGTTAATCTGCCGCAAGGTGCAACAGACGCGGAATTGATGGCGATGATTGGCTTCATCCTTGCGATGCTGGCGGTGATCCTGCAATTCTTTGCCCGCCGCAAATCGGTGCTGATATGAGCGCCACTTTCACAATTTTGGCTCCGGCGCGTTTAACGCGCCGGGGAATTTTGAATGCCCTTTCAGGCTTGCTGATTGCTGCATCACTCATCTTCTTTGGCCATTCCATTTGGATATTTGCCAAAGCTCAATTGGCGCAAGTGTTGTTGGAACGGGCGTTCACGCAATCCGTTTTAACCGGAAAACCGGTGAAAGCCTGGAGTTGGGCCGACACCTATCCGGTGGCGCGTATCAAGATCAACCGCATCAATGCCGAGGCGATTGTGTTGCGAGGTTCATCAGGTGAAGCAATGGCTTTTGGGCCAGCTCTAGTCAACGAAACATCGCGCCCAGGCACGCGTGGCACATCGGTGATGGCCGCACACAGGGATACGCATTTTTCATTTTTGAAGAATGTGAAAATGGGCGATTTGATTGAGGTGGAGCGTGATGACGGCCTATCATTCACCTACCGTGCCACCAAATTGCGCGTGGTTGATTGGAACAAGTCTGGCATTGATGCGCATGCTGCCGGATTTAATCTGGTACTGGCGACGTGCTATCCTTTTGATGCCATCACCCATGGCCCCCAGCGATTTGTCGTAGAGGCGGAGTTGGTGCGGTGAGTTACAATTGTTTGCGCTTGGCCTTGGGTAATTTCCAGATGTGATCAACCAATTCAGAAATCTTAATGCCAACTTCTGAATAGGCTTCATCGTCTACCGATATGCCTGCTTGCCGGATGGTCTCAGAATCGCCCGAAACCAGTGGATGCCACCAAGCCAAACCGCGACCTTCATTCAGGCGGCGATAGGCGCAAGAGCTGGGCAGCCATCCGAGTTCAGGCACATTGGCCGGTGTCAGTGTTACGCAATCAGGAACGCGCTTGGCGCGGTTTTTATAGTCTGAACATTGGCACGTATCGAGGTCCAGCAATTTGCAAGCCGCGCGCGTATAGAGATATTCGCCCGTGTCTTCATCTTCCAATTTGTTCAAGCAGCAACGGCCGCAACCATCACACAGGCTTTCCCATTCGGGTCTGGTCATTTCGGCGAGGGTTTTGGTTTTCCAAAAGGGCTTATCAGTCATAGTGGGCTTCTAACTGGCAAATGCGGTTCGTAAAAGCAAAAACGCAGTGTAATGCTTTTCAAAAATTTTACTGCTGCGGCAGCATCACTTGCATTTATCACAACAATTTTGTGGCTAGGGCGAAGTAAAGCGGAATACCCAGCGCCACGTTAAAGGGAAAGGTAATGGCAAGGCTCATGGGAATGTAGATTGAGGCCTTTGCTTCTGGAAGTGCCATGCGCATTGCCGCGGGTACGGCTATGTAGGACGCACTAGCGCACAGAACAGCAAAAAGTGTTCCTGTTCCAACGTCCAGGCCGATTAACTTGGCAATCAATAATCCCATGCCGCCGCCGATTAGCGGCATATAGATACCAAACAGTGCAAGTGGCCACGTGAAGGCTTTGAGATGGTTCAGATTCTTGGTCACTACAAGCCCCATATCAAGCAAGAACAGGCACAAGATTCCCTGATAAGGTGCGTCCAGAAATCCTGACATTTTATCCATGCCGGGTTGGCCTGTAATCCATCCGATCACAAAGGCGCCAGAAAGCAGTAGGATGGCGCCATTGGTAAATATGTCGCGAAGTAGTTTTTTGTCTTCGCTCTTATGGGTGCGAGTTTCAGGTGCGGCTCGGTGGGCGATATGTAAGCCTGAAAAAATCGCCGGCGCTTCCATCAGGGCCAGAATGGCAACCGCATAGCCCGCATAAGCAATTTCGTTGCTTTTGAGAAAGGCTGACGCGGTTGCAAACGTAACGATACTAATTGAGCCATAGTGAGCGGCAATTGCCGCAGCTGTCGGCCTGTCCAATCGAGTTGTTGCCTTTAGCATGAAAAAAGCAAAGAAAGGCATAAGTAGGCTCATTGCAAATCCTGCTGCAATTGCGGCAAATATCTGGGGGGTAAACTGATGTGTGTTGGCAATTGCAACACCACCTTTAACGCCAATTGCCATCATCAAATAGATTGAAAGATAGCGACTGATACTTTCTGGCACTTCAAGATCGGATTTTATAAAGCCTGCCGTAATTCCTAGAATGAAGAACAGGATTGCTGGTGATAGAAGGTTTTGAGAGATAACGTTTAAAAATTCCATGATGCCCCGCCGTTTAAATTTGGCTGCTTCTAGGATGTGTTTTGCGATATTAAAAATTCATAGTTTTTATAGTATCAATGAGTTATACTCATATCTATGCCTTTTCATATTGATAGCATTCTGCTCAAAAGTTTTATCGCAATCGCTGATACGGGTTCTTTCAGCAAAGCGGCGACGATGGTTGGGAGAACACAATCAGCGCTCAGCTTGCAGATTAAAAAACTGGAGGATGGGCTTTGCTGTGTTTTGTTTGATCGCGGCGCGCGTAAGGCAACTCTGACAGAAAAAGGCGAGGTTTTTTCGGGCTACGCAAGGCGCATCATGGCGCTGCAGTTGGAAGTTTATAGTCGCCTGACAGAGCCAGATGCGGAGGGCGAGATTCGTTTGGGGACACCAGAGGATTTTGCGACGCATTATCTGCCAGATGTGCTCGCGTTGTTCCGAAAGCACCATCCTCGCATACAATTAAAAGTGGATTGCGATTTGACGCTTAATCTCGTCGATGGATTTCAACAAAAAAAATACGATCTTATATTGGTGAAGCGCGACCCACAGCGCGTTAAAGGCGGCACAAAGGTATGGCGTGAGCCTTTGGTGTGGGCCAGCGCAACGGGTTGGCAAGCTCATCAAACTTTGTCGCTTGTGTTGTCGCCGCAGCCCTGCATCTACCGGGCGCGGGCACTGGCTGCTTTGGACCGGGCAAAGTTGCCTTGGCATGTTGCTTACACCAGCCCAAGTCTTGCAGGCACCTTGGCGGCGGTAAAGGCTGGTCTTGGCGTTACGGTTTTACCACAAAACATGCTCCCAGCGGGTGTTCACCCCATTCGAAAGGATTTTAAACTACCGGAATTGGCCGATGCGGAAATTGCTTTAATCAAGAGGGAGGAAATCTCCAAAGCTGGAGAAATGTTGGCCGAACACATCATCCACAGTCTTGAAAATGCGGCGACACTCTAAATGGCATATAAACTGCATTTTGACATAATTGCCGGGCAGCTTGCATCTCAGTGTGACAACGCTTAATTCTGCCTCAAACGAGCTTCGCGAATTGACCCAACTGCCCACCCGCAACGCATTCTACCGCGCGATATGGATCGGTGACTCCTATGTGAGTTCGACCTTGTTTGAGATTTGGGATTGGATCAAGCGTGCGAGTTCGGCTTATTCGTCTTTTCTTTATCGCTATTTCAGAATGTCGGGGCCAAAGCGCGTTATCATCGATTTGATCGATGATTTTTTTACGTTTGGTGTTGTGGCCTTGTTTGGATTGCTGGCATTCGCGCTGCCGCCTTTTTCTGGCACGGGCGATATTTGGAACCGTGGCCGTGAATATGCCGTCACTTTTACGGATGCGAATGGCGAAATTATTGGGCGGCGCGGCATCAGGCAAGATGATGCTATTCCGCTGGATGAAATTCCGCCGACATTAATCAAAGCCGTATTGGCCACAGAAGATGCACGGTTTTATGATCATTTTGGGGTTGATGTAATTGGCACGTTGCGTGCCATGGTGCATAACGCCAAGGGTGGGGGCAGCAAGCAGGGCGGCTCATCGATCACCCAGCAAGTGGCGAAGAATCTTTTTCTTTCGCCAGAGCGCACCATTCGCCGCAAAGTGAATGAAGCGTTTCTTTCTATGTGGATTGAAGCGCGCCTTTCCAAAGACGAAATCTTGAAACTTTATTTGGACCGCTCATATCTGGGTGGCGGCACTTACGGTGTGGAAGCGGCTTCGCAATTTTATTTTGGTAAATCTGTGCGCGATATTGATCTTTCAGAATCCGCCGTTCTTGCGGGTCTCTTCAAGGCGCCCACGCAATATGCACCGCATGCTAATCCTGAAGCTTCCAAAGCCCGCACCAATGTTGTGCTTTACCGGATGTTGGATGCTGGTTTCATCAATCAGGGTGAGTTATTGCAAGCGCGGCGCGTGCCCGCTGTTATCGTCATGCAAGATATATTAGCCAGCCCCAATTGGTTTCTGGATTGGGCATATCAAGACACGCTTGATGTTATGCAATCACACGGCCTCATGGGCAATTATGTGGTGGAAGTTAAAACCACCATCAACACCAAACTCCAAGATGCAAGCCAACTTATCATCAATGATGTGGTTGATACACAAGGGCCAGACCGGAATTTCAGCCAAGCTTCATCGCTCACCATGTCACCCGACGGTGCGGTGCGCGCCATCATCGGAGGTAGGGACTATGGTGATAGCCAATTCAACCGAGTTACGTCTGCCAAGCGGCAAGTGGGTTCGGCCTTCAAACCGTTCGTATATCTCACGGCGCTCGATCACGGTTACACCCGCAACACCATCGTTGATGATGGCCCAGTTTGTGTGGTCGATTGGTGTGTGCATAATTTTGAACCTGAATTTCGCGGGCGCATTCCGCTGTGGGTTGCGCTTACTCATTCGATCAATACGATCGCTGTGAAGTTGATGAAAGAATTTACAAGGCAGGAAGTTGAAGCCACCGTTCACCGCGTTGGCATTCAGGGTTATATAGATCCCTATCCAACAATGGCGATTGGTACCAGCGCGCTCACGCTATTGGATTTGTCGACGGGCTATGCGACTTTGGCTGCGGGTGGCAAACTTGCAAAACCTTATGCAGTGCTCGAAATCCATCGTACCAATGGTGATTTGCTTTATGCTCATGGAACCAATTCCGTTGAACAGCCCCAAGTCGAGCCTTATGAAAAAGTGGCTGAATTGAACTCCATGTTGCACGATGTGGTGATGCAAGGCACGGCGACGCGCGCACAACTTGGCTATGCACCCGTTGCTGGCAAGACGGGCACGAATGCTAATTTTCGCGATGCTTGGTTCTTAGGCTTTAGTGCACATTATGTGACGGGTGTTTGGGTTGGCAATGATGACAACTCACCAATGGATGGTTCAAAGGCATTTGCCGTAACAGGTGGGCGTGTTCCAGCACCAGCTTGGAAACGGATTATGGACGTGGCTGAGGAAGGGCTTACTCCTGAAGGCCTGCCCGGTGTGCCGATGGATGACACGTATAAAGTGGCACCTCCTGTTGCTTCTAATCCGACTAGTCCGGTAAATCCGGTTACACCTACTAACGACGAAGCCGTTCCAGCCGCCACTGTTGACCCTGCTCTTCCAGACCTTACTGCAGAGGGCTATGGGGCGAGCGCTGACGACAAAAATATTTTAGACGGCATGTTCAATCTTTTTGATACGGATGGAAAAGTAGCTCAACCCGTTCGGCCTGTGCCTCGTCCCAAAGTTAATACGGCTTCAAATTCAACGGGGCTCATTTTACCTAAGCCCAATACAACTTCGCAAAAGCGCCGCACTTTGATGGATATTTTGTTTGGCAATCAAGCGCAGAAGAAAAAGCAAAAAAGTTTGTTTGGTTTCTGAATATGAATCGTGTCTATTTTTTTCTCGTACTCGAGCATAAATGCGTTAGATTGAAAAAACTTTTTGCGAGTACAGTTTAGACTATGGGTAGATTATCTTTCCCCGCGATTGCACTTTTGGCTGGCGTTCTTTTGGGCGTGATATCGGCAATGAATGCTTTAAGTTCGGTGGGGCTCAAGCCTGTAACAACAACATCTAAGTGGTCGGAATGGCAATTGAGCGGTGGCAATGCAACACTCATATATTCTCTGGGTCATTTCCTTGGTGATGGTCAATTGCCTCCACCAAAGTCTGCGCGTTATTTTGTTCGCAGCACAGATGAAGATGGAAATAGTCTGCGCGTTGATTGTGTCTATGTTGTTGAGGGCAAAGTTACGCCTGCACGCTGGTGGACGATGAGTGTTGCGCCTGCAGGAACATTAGCACCGCGGTCGGAACTGTCTGCAGGTGAGGCCGTATTGTCACAGGATAGTAATTTGAAAGTGACAATATCTGCACGCCCAGCCTCCGGAAATTGGATTGTTCCGGCGGAACGCGGCGGCCTATCGTTGCATTTTATCGTGAACGAAGCTGTCTTGGGGCAAGACATTTCGCTTCCCACGATCACCAAGAGTGGCTGCTGAGATGGGGCGTTCATTTTGGATTGTGGTAGCATTGTTGGTGGGCGCGATTGTCCATATTTCTTATGTTCTGTTTGCGCCTGGCTTTCTTTTTGCCCGCCAACTCGAGCAATCAACAAAGGGCAAGCCTTACAATAGTTTTTTCATTTCTAGTCCGGCCAATCAAAGCGCATTATTGCCAGTGGCCAGCTCCAAATCAGTTGTCGGAATTTGTAAATTTGATTTGGGCAATGGCTCTGTAGAGTTAAACGCAAAATTGCCGCGTTCTTACTGGACGCTTTCGATATATTCACAGTCAGGTCGGCAAGTTTATGCTTTGAATGATGTGCAGGCCGGGACATCGGAATTTAAAGTTGAACTTGCAAAGACCAAGACATTTTTTCAACAGCTGATGGGTAATGGTCGCGCAGAAGAAGCAACGCAAATTGAAAATCTAGGTTGGCATGCTGAAACTTCTGAGCCGCGTGGTATTGCAGTAATTTGGATCCCGATTGCTGATGAATTGATGCGTCCGCAGATCGAAACAATCATGGCGGGCAGCACCTGCAAAGTGCAGGCACCTTAGACTATTCCAGCTCTATCGCTGTTGCCTGATTGTGCCTGTGGGGCATTCTTGCTGTTCGAACAATCGGCTGCACGTCGTCACGCAATTTTTCAAAGCGCACACCGTTAAATATCAGAACTTGCGCAGAGCCTTCATGCGGTTCGCGAACCTTTATCTGTTTCGGCCAATCTGCCAACGCAATCACCGACGCCATATTTAGTTCCTCATCTATCAACATCTTTATGTGCTGATAAAGAACGGACATAGTTAATAATCAGCTAAAGTTTTCGGTCTCAATCGCAATACCTGCAAATCCATTCCGATCTTCAATTTCGACGGCCCAAAAATCAGGGTCAAACTTGCGCCGCTTTTGAACAACACCATTGGCTTTCTCCCATTGCACGGGAGAATCAAACTGCTTTGCGAAGCGCCGTTCGCCATTTTCGTCATATGCGGGGCCGGGTGGTGGGGCCAAAAGGTCGTAGGTGCCGTCAAGGTGATTGATATAGATAAAAATTATACCAGCTTCATCTGCGCCATGATGAATAACTGCACCAAAATGTCCCTGTGCCGAACAGCGCCTGAGCAAGGCTGCAACCCAAATGTCTGTTTTGAGCCGCATGGCGGTTCAGCAAGCTTGCTTATTTGCCGCTGCCCAAGGCAGCCAGCAAGGATTGGTCAATAATGCCGTCCATCGCCAAACCGTTTTCCAACTCATATTGAAGAATGGCAGCCCGCGTTTCGGTATTCATTTTTCCGGTAGCACTACCTACTGCATAGCCTTTGGCACTTAACGTTTTTTGTACGATCAAAATATTGTCGTTAAGCGTTGGGTTTTTTAGCTTTGCCTGAATTGGCTCTTTTGGAGCCACCGCTGCAGGTAAACTTTGATCCGGCGCGATGGCTGCCGGCGCGGGATCAAGGCTGCCTGTGTATTCGGAGGCGGCTTTTACTTTTCGGGTATATTGAATACGGCTCAGCAAGTCCGAGGTGATTTCACCTGTAACGGGCAGACCAATTTCCTGCTGAAATTGTTGGATTGCAATCTTGGTCTTTTGGCCATTAACGCCATCAACCAAACCTTTAAAGTGGCCTGTCGCCAATAACTCGCGCTGAACCTCTTCAACGGTTGCATCATATTTAAATACGACAGTGTTAGAAACTTCTGCTGGGGCTGGCACTTCAACATGTGTTGATGCACCCGTTGCCATGGTGAAATTGGTTTGGCCGAGTCCTTTTTGGGATTGGCCGAGCGTGACATTGTAAATAATCATCCCGCTGAGGACGGTGGCGGTGGTCAGCATGAGCAGACCTATTGGCTTCACCCCGCGTTCATCATCATCTAAAATATCACGCATCAAAAAATCCATCACTCAGAACAAACACCGCAACCGTGTTTCGCTATGCCGTAATTTGCCTTTGTTTAGGTTAACAGCCCCTTTCAACATAGGCATCGAGGCTCATAATCAACGAAGGTGAATAGTCAAGGTTAATGCTCTCCTAAGGAGCCCAACCAAAATTGACACTAAATTAGCCACGCAATTTCACGGGCTGGAAACTTAACTGAGCTATGGAGTGAGCAGGGACGACAATTTAGGTGCCGTGATGGGACTACTTCGAAAAGCGATAGTGATCGGTGGCGTAATATTCGCCATGCCGTCGCCCCCTGTTGTTTTACAGCCCGGGCAAACAGTGCAGACCATGCCAGATTCAACGAGCTGGACATATATTGCTGCAGCGGCAGATGCCGTGGCGGATATGAAAAGTTTTTGTGACCGCAAGCCACAAGTTTGCAGCACGGCGCAATATTTGGCCGTGACGATGGAAGGCAAAGCCAGATACAGTGCGAAGCTGCTTTATGAATGGGCCAACGAGTCGACACAGGGCCAAACAGCTGCGCTGCCGAAAAACATGGCCATCAGCGACCCAATCAATATAGGCACAATAAAAGCAAAACTACGTGGAACACTTGCTGAAAACTCAACATTGAAAATCGAAGACCTTGTGCCTGAATGGCATGGTACGCTGACGCCTGATAAGGGTTAGTTTTCGGGTCGATTAGGAATGAAGAAATATCAGGGCTCTGGCCTGCCTTTTTTCAAAATATCCTTGAATCAGATGCGGCCAGTAAGCAGAAGCACAACGACAATTAGCAGCAGAACTCCTCCAACACCAATCCCGGTGTGGCCCATTCCATAGCCATATCCGCCAAACCGACCACTGAATCCGCCAAGTAAATAAATGACAAGCAGGATAGCGAGAATGAGACCAATTGACATTGTAATTTCTTCCTTATGAATAAAACGAACTTATAAATCAGCCTGCCCACAGGCTATATCGAATTTCAATGCTCGCTCAACGAGATCACGACAGTCATCCAATTCTTTGGCACTAAAGTACCTCTATTTTGCACGATCTTTAGGTTGCTTGCCAAATGCAGTCTCAACCTCTTCCTTGCCGATGCGCGCTGCAGGATTACCGTTTTGATTGAGGTTTTGCTCCTCAGTACCGTCTCCCATCATACCCGGGTGAGAAACCTTCGGCGTTTTGCGCGTGGTTTCAGGTGCTGACTTCTTTGTACTCATGTCTCGTACTCCATCGGTTGTTTGGCGCCACTCTCTAACTTCGATCCTATTGACCGTGTTTTGAGCTTGATGTGCCAGCAAATTCATCAGTGACTTTCGCATGATCGGATTTAGGGGTTTTCGCATTGTTGCGTCTTCAACGTCATGCGCGTCATAAAGTTCCGTAAGTTGGGAACAGTTTGTGATGCGCCAAGATTACGTCCAGCAAATTGGCAGCACGACGATGTTTCAACGCAAAGTAACGATTGAAAGTTGATTTTGTCCTCTTCAGATGAGGCACGTCGATCGTCCCCCTCATTTCTGCAAGGGTTGAGTTTCACTGGGCTTGAGCCTATCTGCTGCTTTATGAATGCAGAGATCGAAGAACTTATTTCTGATTTTGAATTGCTTGATGATTGGGAAGACCGTTATCGACACCTGATCGAGCTTGGCCGGGCATTGCCTGAGATGGATATCGCTTTCAAAACACCTGCGACAAAAGTGAACGGCTGCGCCAGCCAAGTGTGGATTCATTCGCAGGTGAAAGACAATGGAATGGACAAAAAATTGTCATTGCAGGGTGATAGTGACGCGTTGATTGTCAAAGGTTTGATAGCGGTGGTTTTCAAATTATTTGCTCCCTTGAATGTAACAGAAATCAAAAACACTGATGCTGCGGCGGTTCTGGCACGCTTGGGTTTGAGAGACCATTTGACGCCACAGCGGTCAAATGGCCTTGCGTCGATGGTGGCGCGCATCAAGGCTGATGCTGCTGCGGCATAAGCATGGGTCTGTAATCATCACGTGCCCAATGGCTGATTGAATCTCTTGAGGTGGGATTGCGACTTTTGATTAAACCATAATGCCGCGCCAAACGCGTCAGTGCCAATGCCAGCACAGCTTTTCCACTGCGAGGTGGAAGCGCTAAAACCAGTTCCGCATTTTCAAAACCTGATGAAACACAGCACACTTGATAGAGAATTCCCGATAGCTCCGTGCCCACTGCGACAAAGGCGTTATGGAGACGCTGGCGCGCCGCAATTGCATTATCACTTAGTCTTGAAACAGCATTATCGCTCATCTGCCAATGCCGCCCGCCTGATCCTGAAGACTCTTCATAGGCGCTGGTGACGCGTTGGGTCATATGTGCGGTTTCATAATCTTTACGCAACCGCTCGCCTGCGATGAACTGCCTGCCGTCGATATAGGTTTTTCCGTTTGCGTCTTTGCGCAGAAATAATCTGCTGAGCGGGCTTTCGCTGGCTTCGATTTGAATTGAATTCTTGATATTGCTCATGCTTTTTCTCCTGTTAGGAGATATTGCATAGCAATTCATTCACACAGAATCAATACCTATTTTGGGATTTCACGCACCGGCTGCAAGCCTCTGATCTTCCAACCTTTCTGAGGCTGGCATGAAATAATCATAGCAAAGCAGAATTTTTATTTGATCCGAATTTTCAGCACAGAGCGGCAGCTTTAACCAATATTGCACGAGATGCTCTTTGTGATTCCGAGGCCCGCGAATAATGCCTTGGGTTGGCAAACCATCGTCGACCGTGCGGCGATAAGAGGCCAACCAATAATCCCGCTTATCGCCCCAATCCAAATCTTGAATGCACATGCCGGTGATTTCGCGATCATAAATTTCGCGCAATCTGGTGCCAGCCAAGCGAATGCGGCTTAGGCCTAGCTCTGGCTCTATATCGACAAGGCTGATGCTGGGCAGAATGCGCGGAATTTGGGTTGGCTTAATATCAGCGCGCGACGGCATTTTTCGGCCCGCTGCTTTTTCCAGCCAGTAATCATAAAGTTGGCGTTGTTCTGGCACAACCAATTGTGCCCGGAACGCCCCAATTTCCGGTCTGTTCAACACTGTTGCCCCTTAACAATTTCGAATCGGTGTGCCCCACCGCTTGTCGTTGTTATGAATCCACATTTGCTGATCCGCAAGAGTCAAAGGTTAAAAATTTATTACTCTTCTTCAGTGTCGCTAGTTTAACGGCGCATAGGGACCCGTTTTCATCGTCGCCCAATCCCAATAGGTGAGCAATATGCGAGCCTTATTGAAGGAGAAGGAATCAAATGTTGACTGCAGTTCCTCAACTTCGCGGGTGGGATCAATCAAACCGGAAGCCGATAGTTTAAGCTTTTCAAAAATCTCAGTCACTTGCCCGCGTGAAACGCCTGCGGCCTTTAACAGTGCAGTCAACGGTTCGCCCTGCTTATCAGACAAAATGCGCGTGACAGTGGCGTGATTGACATTTGCATATCCGGCCAATGCAATGGAAGCACCTTCCACATTGCCTTCACCGGCCATATCCAGCGCCTCGGTAATTTTTTCAGGATCAGCAAATTGAGCTTCATTTTGCTCTTCGCCGTCGGTCACCCGCGTGATTTTCAAAATCTTAGTCAGGGTTTCAGAGTCAGTGAGGAAGCGATTGAGGAGATAGCGGCGCAATGGAACCGGCGCTAACCAGAATAGTTCAAACGCCAAAGGCACTGGCAAATCTGGTCTTGTAGAAAGTGGCGCTAAAAGATCAGGATAATCTTTGGCAAACTCCAGTAAATCCAAGAACGACTCCTGTGGAATTTCAGCCCCAAGGTTTCTGACCAAAGTTAGCAAAACGGAGTCGTCACCCCTATTGACCAATTCACTAGTGATAGCTCTTGATAATCTGCGTCTGCGAGCGATCATGCGAATTTTTGCTAGATCGCCTTCGCCAATCACCATAATTAGATCTTCATCAGTGATGTGCATGCAGTCTTCAAGAAGTGGGCCTGCTACCACGATGTTTGGGTCGGCGATCAGCTTGGCCATCAAAAGTGGTGGCGGATTGTCCATCAAGCGCACACGCTCTGCCAATATGATCAAGGATTTAATCGGCAAGCGCGGCAACATGCGCAGCAGTGTATCAGCCGCTAAAGCACGTTCTTGTGGTAAGCCAGCGGAATTGCTGGATGCCATCATATCCAACAGACTGCGCGCAAGCTCTGCGGCTTCCTGTTCCTGTTCTGGTGTCTGCTGGATTTGTTGCGCAGGTTGTCTTTGTGGCAGAATTCCAGGAGATACCGCAAAGGCATCACGCGGTCTTTGCCTTACAACTGGCTTTTTGACTGCAACAGGTTCAGCGGCAATCCCTATTTCTAACTCTTCTGCGTTTTCTTGGGCCTTGACCTCTGGTGAGTGAACTTGGCCTTCTGTTTGAACTTCCACAGAGATTGGTTCTTCGAAGTCAACCTGCTGAACAGCGATTTCTACAGTTTGAACTGGTTCAAACGCA
Organism: Hyphomicrobiales bacterium; assembly: GCA_025359045.1. GTDB lineage: Bacteria > Pseudomonadota > Alphaproteobacteria > Rhizobiales > Aestuariivirgaceae > Aestuariivirga. Next base: position 41,514 of record JANYHN010000048.1, read on the forward strand.
ACAGCTTGCCCTAGAATTTCGGGCAATACAGCCGGAGCGACCTGCGGAGATGCCACTCCTGCTTCGATCTTTGGCACAGTGATTGAAGGCACAATTGGCTTTTTCAAAAGGGCAGTGAGGCGGCGGAATGACTCAGCCGAAACTTTTCTGCGCAATTCTGCCGACGAGTCAGCCATGCGAGCGCCCTGTATTGAGGCTAACATGTTCACAGAACTTTGTTCCTGCGATGCTGAAATATCCGTCATAAGTCCCAAGCCAATCCCCTTACTGCCCCGGAATAGCAATGCCGGGTTCCGCTTCAAACTTGATTAACGCCGCCGATTAAGCATGGTGGAAATGAATTTCCTTTTGAGTTGTGGTTAACATTCGGTAAAAATTGCGTGTTCAAGCCTTCACAAATCAACGACTTATTCACATATTGGGCTTCGAGGAGAACAAAATGAGCAAAATCACCAAACCCGAAGCAGAATGGAAAAAAGAGCTTTCACCTGAGGCCTACCACGTGGCGCGCGAACACGGCACTGAGCGCGCATTCACCAGCCCCCTGAACGATGAAAAGCGCGAGGGCATGTTTGTATGTGTAGCCTGTGGCAACGCGGTTTTTCCGTCAGATGCAAAATTTGACTCAGGTACTGGTTGGCCAAGTTTTTATGAGCCCGTGAAGGCAGAAGCCGTTGGCACAACGACTGACCGCAAGTTTTTCATGACACGGACAGAGGTTCATTGTGCTGATTGTGACTCGCATTTGGGCCATGTGTTTAATGATGGACCCAAACCCACCGGACTGCGCTATTGCATTAATGGTGCTGCCCTGGATTTTCACCCCGAAGATGAAGAAGATTGAGAAATAATTTGAAAGCTCCCATTGCGAAAAAAATTCCGACAACTGAAACACATCACGGCATTACCAAGCATGATGATTACAAATGGCTAAAGGCTGACAATTGGCAGGAGGTGATGCAGGAGCCATCACTTCTGCCGCAAGATATTCGCGATTATTTAGAGGCGGAGAATGCCTTCACGCATGCGCAGATGGCCGACACTGAAGCTTTGCAGGAAAAGCTGTTTGCTGAAATCAAAGGGCGGATTAAAGAAGATGATACGTCCGTGCCTGCACCTGATGGCCAGTATTTTTATTTTTCGTCACATGTGGTGGGCGGGCAATACCCTCGGTATTTGCGACGCTTGAAATCGGGTGGCGACGATGAGCTTTTGTTTGATGGTAATGCGCTTGCAAAGGGCAATGAATATTTTAGTTTTGGCGGCATTGCGCTTTCGCCAGACCAAAACCTCGCGGCTTGGTCTTACGATAATAAGGGTTCTGAATTTTATGAGTTGAGAGTTCGCGATTTAAGAACGGGACGAGATCTTGATGATGTTATTGAAAACACTTCCGGTGGTGCCGTTTGGGCTGCTGATGGAAAAAGTTTTTTCTACACAACGCAAGATGATAATCATCGCCCTCTGAAAACATGGATTCATATTTTAGGCACGGCGCAGTCTATTGACCGGTTGGTTTATGAAGAGAGCGACACTGGATTGTTTACTGGTGTGGGGTCTACATTCTCAGAAAAATTTATCATGATCGATATTCACGATCATGACACATCTGAGATCTGGTTGATTGATGCAGATAAGCCCAATGTTGCGCCACGCTTAATGGTTTCTCGCGCAGACAAAATTGAAGCTGACGTGGAACATTGGAATGACAAATTTCTGATTAAAACCAATAGGAACGGTGCAGAAGATTATAAAATAGTTGAGGTATCAGTTGCTGATCCATCACCTGAAAATTGGACAGACTACATTGCGCACAGACCGGGAATATTTATCGTTGGGATGATGGTTTTGAAGAACTGGCTGGTGCGGGTTGAGCGCGAAAATGCCCTGCCCCGAATTGTCATCCGCGAAATGAATTCGGGAGAAGAACATTCAATCGCATTTGACGAAGAAGCTTACTCGTTAGGCATCGGTGAGATGCGCGAGTACGACACTGACACATTGCGCTTTACCTATTCGTCGATGACGACGCCTGGCCAAGTTTTCGATTACAATATGAAAACCCGCGAACGCGTTTTGCGCAAGACGCAGGAGATTCCATCCGGCCATGATGCATCGCTTTATAAAACCCGCCGTGTGCAAGCAAAATCGCATGATGGCGAAAACATTCCGGTGACATTGCTTTACCGTAAGTCGACTCCGCTTGATGGCTCAGCACCGCTTTGGCTTTATGGATATGGGTCATATGGCATTTCAATGCCTGCTGGATTTAACAGCAATATTTTATCTTTGGTTGATCGCGGCTTTGTGTATGCGATTGCCCATATTCGTGGTGGGCAAGAGAAGGGTCGTGCTTGGTATAAGAAAGGCAAACTCGAATTTAAAACTAACACATTCAAAGATTTTATTTCGGTTGGTCAGCATTTGATCGATGCTAAGTTTACGTCGAAGGGCAAAATCATCGCCCAAGGTGGAAGCGCTGGTGGCTTGTTGATGGGTGCAGCTATGAATATGGCACCGAATATGTTTGGCGGCATGGTGGCTGAGGTTCCGTTTGTTGATGTGTTGACGACAATGTTGGATGACACGCTGCCCCTCACTCCACCTGAATGGCCCGAATGGGGGAACCCGATTGAAAGTGCTGAGGCATACAAAACCATCGCAGCATATTCACCAGTCGATAATGTGCGAGCCATAGCCTATCCGCATTTGTTTGCCATCGGCGGCCTCACAGATCCGCGCGTCACTTATTGGGAACCAGCGAAGTGGATCGCAAAATTGCGCGCATTTAATACGAGTTCTCATTTGTTACTTTTGAAGACCAACATGGGCGCTGGCCATGGTGGTGCTTCAGGACGGTTTGACAGATTGAAAGAGGTGGCCGAAGTTTATGCTTTTGGCTTGAAGGTGGCGGGGAAGATAGATGCTGCTTGACGCCTCAAAATCGTCACTCTTGATCGTTGACGTGCAGGCGCGATTACTGCCCGCAATGGCTGAGCCTGAGCGTATCGTTTCTCGTTGTCAGATTTTGCTCAAGGCGGCCGAGGCTCTGGATATACCGATTACGATTTCGGAACAGTATCCCAAGGGGCTGGGACATACAGTTCCGGAGTTACTTGCGCCTTCTGCCACAGTTTTTGAGAAACTTTCGTTTTCTTGCTGGCGAGATGTTGAAATGCGTAAAGCTTTCATTGAACTCCACGAGCATGAGCGGCCTCTGATTATTGTGGCTGGCATTGAGGCCCATGTTTGTGTGCTGCAATCTTGCGTTAATCTTTATAATGCGGGGTTTGGGGTTTTTGCCGTGGCCGATGCTATGGGTTCGCGAAAAGTGGAATCGGCCGCATTGGCCTTTGACCGAATACGGGGTATGGGCATTCAAGTCATCAATACCGAAATGGCTTTATTTGAGCTTATGGAAAAGGCGGGAACGCCGGAGTTCAAGACGCTTTCGGCGTTAATCAAATAGTTCAGCGGTATAAGCTGAAATAATTCTGGAGTTTACATGGCCAAAACATCTGATTTTAACTGGGAAGACCCCCTCGACCTTGAAAGCTGGTTGACCGAAGAAGAGCGCATGATCCGAGATTCAGCGCGAGCTTTTGCGCAAGATAAATTGCAGCCTCGGGTTTTGAGTGCATTTCGTGATGAACGGTTTGACCCAGAGATCATGACCGAGCTTGGAGCGATGGGTTTTCTTGGCGTGATGACGGAAGAGAAATATGGCGGTAGCGGTCTTGGCTATGTGGCTTATGGTTTGGTGGCGCGAGAAGTAGAGCGTGTGGATTCTGGCTATCGCTCAGCGATGAGCGTCCAGAATTCCCTCGTCATGCATCCCATTGAGGCCTTTGGCACTGAAGCGCAGAAGATGAAATATCTTCCAAAGTTGGCGACAGGTGCGATGATTGGGTGCTTTGGTTTGACTGAGCCTGACGCCGGATCTGACCCGGGCGGCATGAAAACACGAGCCACTAAAGTTCAGGGTGGCTATGTTCTGAATGGTTCCAAGATGTGGATCTCAAATTCGCCGATTGCCGATATCGCAATCATATGGGCAAAGTTGGATGATGATATTCGCGGCTTTGTGATTGAACGCGGGATAAAGGGATTTTCCACGCCGGAGATTAAAGGCAAGATTTCTCTGCGTGCTTCAATCACTGGTGAGATTGTTCTTGAAAATGTTGAGGTATCTGAGGATGCTTTGTTGCCTTTGGCACGCGGACTTGGCGGGCCGTTTTCGTGTTTGAATAAAGCGCGCTTTGGCATTGCTTGGGGTGTGATGGGAGCAGCTGAAGATTGCTGGCACCGGGCGCGACAGTATGTTTTAGACCGCAAGCAATTTGGCAAGCCATTGGCCGCTAATCAACTGGTTCAGTTGAAGCTGGCCAACATGCAGACTGAAATTTCACTTGGCATACACGGTTGCTTGGCATTGGGGCGTGGGCTGGAGCGGGGGACTTGCGCGCCGCCTGCAATTTCGCTGATGAAGCGCAACAATTGCGGCAAGGCGCTTGATGTTGCCCGGATGGCGCGTGACATGCATGGCGGGAATGGCATCTCAGAAGAATATCACGTGATCCGCCACATGGTGAACCTTGAAACGGTGAACACATATGAAGGCACGCATGATGTGCATGCGTTGATTTTGGGCCGTGCGCAGACGGGGCTACAGGCGTTTCAATAATGATTGAAATTACACGCGCTGATCCGCGCGGGGCTGACTATATTCGTCTGTTGAAAGCCAGCGATGACTATGCAGCATCGCTCTATCCCGCGGAGAGCAATCACATGCTTGATGTGGAAACATTACTCCGTCCACAGATGAATTTTTTTGGCGTGATTGTTGATGGCGTGGTGAAGGGCTGTGGTGGATTTTGGGCGCATGAAGATTATGTGGAGATCAAGCGTGTCTATATTGATCCATCGGCGCGAGGGCTTGGGCTTTCGCGAAAATTATTGGCAGTGTTGGAAGCTGAAGCGCGGGCGCTGGGGGTTAGGGTTGCGCTGCTTGAGACTGGGATTTCGCAACCTGAAGCGTTAGGTCTTTACCGGGCGCTTGGATATGTTGAGCGTGGGCCATTTGGGGATTATAAATTGGATCCTTTGAGTGTGTTTATGGAAAAAATGCTCTGAGCGGATTGGCGGGATCGAGCAAGAGCTTCACAGCCATTGCGCAACAGACGACGACAAGAAGTGGTCTGATAATCTTTGCACCGTGTTGCATGGCAAAGCGGCTGCCCAATTGAGCGCCGATGAATTGGCAGATGCCCATTACTAAGCCGACCACAATAAAAATTTTTCCCGAGAATGCGAAGACCAAAAGTGACGCGATGTTGGATGTGAAGTTTAGTAGTTTTGTTTTTGCTGTGGCTTTGACAATGCCCAGTCCCATGAGTGTTACGAGTGCCAGCATGTAAAATGATCCCGTACCGGGGCCGAAGATTCCGTCGTAAAATCCAAGAGCAGGTGCCACACCAAAAGCGAATATACCTGATGAAATGCGCTGTGCTTTCGATTGATTAGTGATGCTGGGAGATAATGCAAAATAGATCGCAATCAAGATGAGAAGTATTGGCAAAACTACAACTAAGAGATTTTTTGGTGCGTAGTTGATTGTCAGAACACCACAGCAGGCGGCAATGAAAGTCGCGATGATCGTTGGAATATTCTGTTTGATATCAATATGGCCTTTGCGCCAGAAGGCAATTGCCGCGGAGCCTGTGCCGAAGCTGCCTTGTAATTTGTTGGTGGCCAAAGCTGAGACGGGATCGAGGCCCGCGAGCAGAAGGGACGGCAGCACAAGCAAGCCTCCGCCGCCTGCAATAGCATCAATGAAGCCAGCAACAAGTGCTACGATTGCAAGCAGGCACAGCGTCGTTAACGTGATCATGCTTCTTTTAAACCTGCAATCATCATGCGCAAATTTTCTTCCTCCACTGCATGCAGCGAGACATGGGGCGGCAAGCGGCGCGCCGATTTTAACATCGATAATCCGTGTACGGATGACCAAACATGCGTGGCGGCGATGGGTGCGCGCAATGCGCCCGTGACTTGCGCAACAGCATTTTCGAGTTGAGTCCACGCTTCATAAGATGATTTGGTGAGGGCGGGCGTCATTGACATTTTAACGACTTGGCCAAACATCAGGCCGTAGACAGCGGAGTTATCATCGGCAAAACGCAAATAGGCGCGGCCCATTGCGAAAAGCCTGTCTTCTGCGGTTTGGCTCTGTGAATTTTCGGCGGCACTTTCGAGTGCATCTACAAATTTTTGAAACCCGCGCGCGGCGATTTCGCCCAACAAATCGGCCATCGATGCAAAATGATGTTTGGGCGCAGCATGGGAAACACCCGCGCGCCTGGCAATCTCACGTAAGGACACATCATCAATTGGCATATCCAACAGCGCTTGCTCACCGGCGAGAAGCAGCTGTTGGCGCAAATCGCCGTGGTGATAGGGTTTTTGTGTTCCCATTGGCATAACTCAAACTTAAATGAGTCACGTTATCTTTACAATGTAAAAATAAACTTGACAGTGTAAAACTGTTATGCTTTTTATATTTACACTGTAAAGATACGAGGTGACTGGAATGACTGCGGATTTTTTGTTTAGTTTGGCTAACTCTATAGCGCTGCTGGGTTGGATTATTTTGGCTGTTGGTATTGTTTGGAACAAGCCGTTCTTACGGGATGCGGTTGCGGGGCGGTTTTTCCCCCTGGGGCTTTCAGTTCTTTATACGATTTTGATCGGCGCATTCTTCTTCAGGGCGGAGGGTGGTTTTGACACGCTGGCCAATGTGCAAAAACTTTTCACATTCCCATGGGCGGCCCTTGCCGGCTGGGTTCATAATTTAGCCTTTGACCTCTTTATGGGCGCGGTGATTTCACGCGATATGATGAAACTAAGCATCTCACGCTTGTTCCTGATCGTGCTTTTGCCACTTACATTTATGTTTGGGCCAATTGGCTATGTGGTTTTTGTGATTCTGCGCACTGCTTTGGCAAAGAAGGAGATTGCAGCATGAGCATGGTCGAAACCGCACCGCGTTTCCAAGACACGAAGATTTTTGGCTTGATCGACGATATCCGCCATGGACATCGTTTGTTATGGCGCACATTTGTAGCGATGCTGATTGGATCGGCGTTGATGTTTGTATTTCAGTTTTTTGATGCACGGCTTATCAATGGCGTGAATGTTTGGGACAAGCCTGCAAAATTCTTTCTATCGCTCGCCGTACAATTTGGCACGGTGAGTTGGGCGTTATCGCAATTGCCCCGCGCCGAACGTCAATTGAAGAGTTTGAATTGGGCTGTCGCGCTGATGATCATCGCTGGATGGGGTGAGATGATTTATATGACTTTCCGCGCATCCAGAGCCGAGGCTTCACATTTTAATTCGACCTCGCTTTCGGGAATCATCGGTTATGGTTTGATGGGCGTTGGATCTTTCACGCTGACATCTACTGCGGCTTTTATTGGTTGGAAGGTTTGGCGCAAACGCAGCCTTGGTTTGTGGACGGAGAATGCTGGGCTTGCATTGATGGTTGGTGCAGTGTTGGGAACGATTGCTGGTGCATATATGTCGACACAAACCGGCCATTGGGTTGGCGGCGTTCACAGCGATGCAAACACATTACCCCTGTTTAACTGGTCAACCACAGGAGGGGACTTGCGCGTTGCTCATTTTGTGGGGCTGCACGCAGCACAATTTATTCCGCTGACCGCGCTGAGTGGTGATCGACGCTTGGTCTATATTGCAGCACTTGCGATATCCCTGTTAACAGCAGGTCTCTTTGTGATGGGTGCTTCGGGCATTCCGTTGTTCAGGGCCTGATTGAATATGACGATGGCTTCGCTTAATTGATATGCAAAGCCATCGTCCGAGACCCCAAATGAAAATCAAAAAGCTTGAAACTTTCACAAATGAATTTGTTGGCTTTGTGCGAGCCACGTCGGAAACTGGGGCTGAAGGTTGGGGGCAAGTTTCTACTTACAATGCAGACATCACATGTGAGATATTCCACCGCCAAGTGGCACGCCATGCGCTGGGCACTGATGCGTTAGATTTTGCTGATACCTTGAATTTGATCAGTGAGCGCGAACATAAATATCCAGGCAGCTATTTGCGACGCGCCATGACGGGACTGGATACGGCACTGCTGGATTTACGGGGCAAGTTTGAGGGCAAACCGGTTACATCTTTGCTTGGTGGCAGCCCAGGCAAGATTCGCGCCTATGCATCATCAATGAAGCGCGACATCACGCCAGAAGATGAGGCCGCGCGATTCGTGAAACTGCGTGATGAGTTTGGCTTTGATGCCTTCAAATGGCGGGTTGGTTCTGAATGTGGGCGTGACACGGATGAATGGCCGGGGCGCACCGAGGCGGTGGTGCCTGTTGTATCGCGAGCTCTTGGTGACGGTGTTACAAAACTCGTGGATGGAAATTCATGTTATTCGCCCAAGCGTGCCATCGAAGTGGGTAAGCTGCTGGAGCAGGAAGGCATTTCACATTTTGAAGAGCCCTGCCCTTATTGGGAGTTTGATCAGACCGCTGAAGTGACGCGTACCCTTTCAATCGATGTGGCCGGTGGCGAACAGGATTGCGAGTTGACGGCGTGGGATGCAATGATTGAAAAACGTGCCGTGGATATTTTGCAGCCTGATGTGATGTATATGGGCGGAATGTTGCGCACCATGGAAGTTTGCAAGCGCGGAGAAAAAGCGGGTTTTAAAATCACCCCGCATGCGGCCAATCTTTCTCTCGTGACCATATGCACAATGCATTTGCTGCGTGCCATTCCCAATGCCGGAAAATATTTGGAATTTTCGATAGAGGGTTTGGATTACTATCCATGGCAGGATGGATTGTTTTTAGGCGACCCCTATAAAATCGAAGACGGCAAAGCAGAGGTGACTGATGCCCCTGGCTGGGGCGTAGAGATTAATCCGGACTGGTTGGACAAGGCTGCCTATAAGTGCAGCGAATTGTCGTAATTGGGTTTCCTTGCAGTGTTAGACCGAAACGACTAGAACACCACCATCAAACAATGGAGAAGAAAAATGGCCCTCGAACTGCCCGCACTGCCTTATGCCTATGATGCTTTAGGCCCTTATATGTCTAAGGAAACTTTGGAGTTTCACCACGATAAGCACCACATGGCATATGTGACCAATGGCAACAATCTGCTTAAGGATTCGCCTTTGGCTGCAAAATCAATTGAAGATATTTGTGTTGCAGCATTTAATGAAAAGGCAGCAGGCCTCGTGAACAATGTGGGCCAGCATTATAACCATAATCACTTCTGGAACTGGATGAAGCCCAATGGTGGCGGCAATAAATTGCCTGCAAAGTTGCATGCAGCAATTGATGCTGATCTTGGCGGCTACGACAAGATGCGCGCTGATTTCGTGCAAGCTGGTCTTACTCAGTTTGGATCGGGCTGGTGCTGGATCGCGGTTAAGGGCGGCAAGCTTGTCATCATGAAAACACCAAATGGCGAAAACCCATTGATGCATGGTGCCTCACCTATTCTGGGCTGCGATGTTTGGGAGCACAGCTATTACATTGATTACCGCAATGCGCGCCAAAAATATTTGGAGGCGTTCGTTGATCACCTCGTGAATTGGGAATATGTTGAGGCCATGCACGCGAAAGCATAATGCATTATCCTGTTTTCGACGGGCACAATGATGTGCTGTTGCGGCTTTGGTTGAAAAAATCAACCAAAGCCGTTTCCGATTTTGTTGATGGCGACGGCGAAGGTCATATTGATTTGCCGCGCTTGCATGACGGTGGATTTGCAGGTGGATTGTTTGCAATTTATACGCCCTCGTTTGATGATGGCGTTGACCGCGAGAATTTGAACCCTTCGCCCTATGCGCCAGTGGCCCAAGCGATTGCCGCGCAAACAACTTTAGAAATGGCAAATTTGCTTTTCGCAATAGAGCGCGAAACGCCAAATAATGGTTTTAAAGTTTGCTGCAATGTTGCTGATATTCGCGCGGCTATGAAACTTGGTGCAATTGCCGCTGTGATGCATATTGAAGGGGCCGAAGCAATTGGGCCGTCACTTGAAGGCCTGTCAGAGTTGTATGACATGGGGTTGCGTTCCGTTGGCCCTTTGTGGAGCCGCGATAATGTTTTTGGCCAAGGTGTGCCGTTTAATTTTCCGGGCTCACCTGATATTGGCGATGGCTTAACGGTGGTTGGCAAAGACTTGGTTCGGGAATGTAACCGCTTAAAGATTATGCTTGATTGCTCGCATCTCAATCTCAAAGGTTTTTGGGATTTGGCCAAGATCAGCGATGCGCCTTTGGTGGCCAGTCATTCTAATGTTCACTCCATTTGCGCTAGCCCGCGCAACCTCTTTTATGATCAACTGCAAGCGATTGGCCAAAGCGGCGGTATTGTTGGTTTGAATTTTGCAGTGATTTTCTTGAATGAAGATGGCAGTTACCGCCATGATCTTTCGCCCTCTATCATGATCCGGCATCTCGATTATATGTTGAGGGTGGTGGGGGAAGATCACGTTGGCTTAGGCTCTGACTTTGATGGCGCAGGAGTGCCAAATTTTATCCGCGATGTGGCAGGTTTGCCGCGGCTTGTGGAAGCGATGGAAAAAGCGGGATATGATCAGGCGTTGATCCGCAAGATCACCTCGGAGAATTGGTTGCGGGTTTTGGGCAAAGTGTGGGGTAACTAAAATGAAAGCTGTTTATTTCGAAGCCTATCAACAGATGCCCGTCATCGCTCATTTGCCGGATCCAACGCCCAGCAACGGCGGCATTGTTTTAAAAGTCGAAGCCACGGGCCTGTGCCGCAGTGATTGGCATGCTTGGATGGGGCATGATCCAGATACAAAACTGCCGCATGTGCCAGGGCATGAGATGGCCGGTGTGATAGCAGCCCTTGGGCGCGACGTGAAGAATTGGAAAATTGGTGACCGTGTGACGGTGCCGTTCGTTGCTGGTTGTGGTCATTGTTTTGAATGCCACACGGGCCACCAGCATATTTGTGATAATCAGTTTCAACCGGGGTTTTCAGCGTGGGGATCATTTGCTGAATATGTGGCACTTGAATATGCCGATGCGAATTTGGTGCGGCTGCCGGAATCCATGAAATTTGAAACAGCCGCCGGTTTGGGATGTAGGTTTGTCACTTCTTTCCGCGCGGTTATTGATCAAGGCCGTTGCAAGCCCGGCGAATGGGTGGCGGTGCATGGTTGTGGTGGCGTGGGCTTATCGGCTATTATGATTGCGGCGGCGATGGGGGCGCGCGTGGTGGCCGTGGATTTGACCGATGAGAAACTGGCGTTTGCCAAGGAGCTCGGCGCTGAGGTTTTAATCAAGGGCACGGGCGATGTGGCGCAAGCTGTGCGCGAAGCCACGGGCGGTGGTGCCAACCTTTCGATTGACGCGCTGGGGCATCAAGCAACGTGTTTTAATTCCATTTCCTGTTTGCGCAAACGCGGGCGGCATGTGCAGGTGGGGTTGATGCTCGAGGAACACGCCCATGCGAAAGTTCCGATGGATATCGTTATTTCACGCGAGCTCGAAATCCGCGGCAGCCATGGCATGCAGGCTTTTCGTTATGGCGATATGATGGCGATGATTGAGAAGGGCGTGCTGAAGCCCGAGCGGTTGATCGGCAATTTGATTTCGCTGGATGATGCTCCATCAGCGCTGGCGAATATGGATCAGTTTGGTGGGCTGGGGATTAATGTGGTGAATCGGTTTTAGTTTTAAACCTGAGCCGGCGGCCAAGGAACCTCATCAGACGCTTCGCGCCAGCTTCTCCAGAGGAGAAGCGCTTAGAAAGGCGCAGCGCTCGACTTCTCCCTTCTCCTCTGGAGAAACTGTCACGAAGTGACAGATGAGGTCCCTAGCCACACGTTCAAAACTAAATTTGTTAGTGTGACTACTGACAGACACTGACAACGCGCTGTGCAATAAGGCATCATGACCTACACCCAAAACCTCTGGATATTCTTCGTTCTCCTCTTTGGCATCATCATTGTGCCAGGAATGGATATGTTTTTTGTGATGGCCAATTCGCTGATTGGCGGGCGCGCGAGGGGCATGGCGGCCACCGCTGGGATTATGGTGGGCGGGATTTTTCACACGATATTTGGCGCGTTTTTTGTGGGGGTGATTTCACAGATGGCGCCGATTATTCTGCAACTCATCCTGCTGGCTTCGGCTTCGTATATGGCGTGGATTGGTTATACGCTGCTGCGCAGTTCGATCACCGTGTCATCCATCGGTGACGAAAGTGCCGGAACTTTGCGTGCGGCTTTTGGTCAAGGCTTCATCACATGCATTTTGAATCCGAAGGCTTATGTGTTCGTGCTGGCGGTTTATCCGCAATTTATCCAAGCGCGTTTTGGGCCCGTGTGGAGCCAAGCTTTAATGATGGGCATTCTGACGATTGCTACCCAGATGATCATTTATGGTGGGTTAGGATTGGCGGCAGCGAAAAGTCGCGATTGGTTGATTTCCAATCCGCGTGTGACGATCTGGATCGGGCGATCTGCTGGAGCAGCGTTTATTTTGGTGGGCGCGCTGACGGTGCTGCGCGTTGTTGCTGCCTGAAATACTAGTTGCAGATTGGTATCTGCTATAATTGTTACACTTCAACATATGTAGCGCAAACCTAAAATCTCCCATAGATATAGTTCTATGAACCTCACCCGCCCCATGTTTTATCCTTTGCCCCTCGTCGGTTGGCGAGAGGATGTTGTATTGCCTGAGTTTGGCGATGGCGTGATTATTGCCAAGATTGATACAGGTGCCAGAAATGCGGCGCTGCATGCTGAAGACATTTCGCTTAAGGGCAAGCGGGTGAATTTTGTTTTGGAATTGGACGGCATTAGACAGCGCCATGAATTGGCTGTGATTGGCACCAAGCGTGTCAAAAGTTCTAATGGTTTCAGTGAATTAAGGCCCATTGTTGAGATTATGATTCAGGTGGGCATCCACCGTTTTCCGGTGGAGACGACACTCACGAACCGCACCGACATGGGTGTGCCTATGTTACTGGGGCGCAACTCCATTAAGGGGCGGTTCATCGTTAATCCGGCAAGATCATTTATCATCAGCCGCCTCAAGAAGAAACGCACATGAAGATCGCTCTGCTCACTCGCAATCCAAAACTTTATTCGCACCAGCGCATCATGGAAACGGCAATTGGTCGCGGCCACGAGATTGTGCCGATTGATTATTTGAAATGTTATATGAACATCACATCACGCAAACCTGAGCTTCGCCATATGGGCGAGAAGCTTGAGGGTTTTGATGCAGTGATCCCGCGCATTGCGGCGTCTCACACTTTTTATGGCCTCGCAGTGCTGCGGCAATTTGAGATGATGGGGGTTTATCCCTTAAATGAATCAGTAGCCATCGGACGTTCGCGTGACAAGTTGCGCTGTTTGCAAATTCTCGCGCGTGATGGCGTGGGGCTTCCGGTCACAGCCTTTGCTAATGAGACCAGCCGTACTGAAGAAATTTTGAAAATGGTGGGTGGTGCTCCGGTTGTTGTAAAGTTGCTCGAAGGAACCCAGGGCATCGGTGTGGTGTTGGGTGAAACTCATAAATCCGCAAAGTCGGTCATCGAGGCATTTCGCGGCGCCGACATAAATATTCTGGTGCAAGAGTTTGTGGCCGAAGCTGATGGCCGCGATATTCGCGCCTTTATTGTGGGCCGCAAAATTGTGGCTGCTATGGAGCGCAAAGGGCCGGAAGGAGAGTTCCGTTCTAACTTGCACCGCGGCGGAAGTGCTGTGATGGTTGATCTAACCGCCGCTGAAAAAACAACAGCACTTAAAGCGGCCCAAAGCATGGGGCTCAATGTGGCGGGTGTCGATTTGTTGCGATCAAAGCGCGGGCCGGTGGTGATGGAGGTTAATTCATCGCCGGGCTTAGAGGGCATTGAGGCGGCATCAACAAAAGATGTGGCAAAAGCCATGATCGAGTTTTTAGAAAAGAACGCCAAACCAGGGCGCACTAAGACACGAGGAAAAGGATGACGGCGTTTGAGATTGGCGGCAAAACAATTGCTGCTGGAACTTCCGAAACCATTGAGCTTGAAGTTTCATTGTTGGCCAATAACACGCGGATGAATTTGCCTGTTCATGTGGTGCATGGTGCAACACCCGGCCCTTGCATGTTTATTTCTGGGGTTGTGCATGGCGACGAGATTCAAGGTGTTGAAATCGTGCGGCGTATATTGGCAGCACTTAATGTTTCAAAATTATCGGGGACATTGCTGGCGGTACCGATTGTCAATGGGTTCGGTTTTCTCAATCACTCACGCTATATGCCTGACAGGCGCGATTTGAACCGTGAATTTCCGGGTTCGGAACGTGGGTCACTCGCCAGTTTGCTGGCGGATTTATTTTTCAGCGAAGTCGTAAAGCGCGCACAATATGGCATTGATTTTCACACCGCCGCTTTGCACCGCAGCAACCTGCCTCAAATCCGCATTGCACCCGATGACAAAGAATTAATGGCCTTGGCCGAAGCTTTTGCGCCGCCAGTTATTCTGACTTCAAAGCTGCGCGACGGAAGTTTGCGCGAGAGTGCCAAGCAAAGCGGCATCAAAGTTATTCTCTATGAAGGTGGCGAAGCTTTGCGTTTTGAAGAGGGGGCAATTGATGTGGCAGTTAAAGGCACTTTGCGGGTGATGAAATCAATCGGCATGATTGCTGATGCGCCTGCTACGCCCGGGCATTTTGCCCCAGTGCATTCGTCCTCGAGCACATGGCTTCGCGCTCCTGATGGCGGCATTTTGCATTCGGTGCGGCGCAGCGGCGATAAAGTTGGGAAGGGCGAGCCCGTGGGGGTTATCTCTGATCCGCTTGGTCAAGTGCAGGTTCCGGTCTACGCCGAAGATGATGGCATCATCATCGGACGCACCAATCTGCCGATTGTTAATCGGGGCGACGCTTTATTCCATGTGGCCCGCATAAAAGTAAAATCACGCGGGCCTGTGCAGCCAATGGCTGATGAGGATGAGATTATTTAACAGGGTTGGTAAAAGCAGCGTTGCCCCAAACAGATTTTACCTGCTCATCGCGGCCACAGCCAAGGCGGTATTGCTCATAAGCATATGATTGTTTCACCCAACCAAAGCGCGTGAGCACACGGTTTTCACCTGTGTGATAGTTTTGATGATAGTCTTCAGCATCGGTAAATGTTGTGAAGGGTTTGACTGGCGTTACAATCTTTTTACCCAAAGCGGCTTCGGCATCTTTCACAGCTTTTTCAGCGGCGGCTTTTTGCTTATCGTCCATGGTCCATATGCCTGAGACATAACTATCGCCACGATCGCAGAATTGACCGCCATCATCAGTCACGTCGATGGTGCGCAGGAAACCTGCGATCAACTTGTCATAGGAAATGACATCGGAATCGAATTCAACTTTTACGGCTTCTTGGTTGCCTTCGTGATTTTGATAGGTTGGGCTTTTCATTGTCCCACCGGCATAGCCAGAGGTTGTTGAAATCACACCCTTTACCTTGTCGAAGTCAGATTCAACGCACCAGAAACACCCTCCAGCCACAATGGCGGTTTCGGTTTTGGCGATGGCAGCGGCAGGTGACAGTGAAAGCGCTACTAGGGCGGCGAGAAAGAATTTTTGCATGGGTTACTCCTGATGACAGATATATACATGTGAGCTTGTATTTCGAAAAATCAACTGCATGCACATTTTTGTGAGAAGCCGTGTTTTCTTTGGCTACCTTCTCGTCAAACTGCCCAATACGCCCCGCACCAACGCGTTTCCCAATTGTCGTGCCAAAGAATAACCCACTTGACGGGCAAAGCGGCCTGCTTCTTTTTGGATGATCTTGGTGGTTGGTGAGACTGGAACCGGAGCAGCGGACGCGTGAGCCACGGCTTTTACACGCAGTTTTTCATAGGCCGATTCGCGGTCAACCATGGTTTCATACTTGCCAGCCACTGGCGAAGCAGCAATTGTGGCTTGGCGTTGGGCTGGCGTTACGGGGCCAAGTTGGCCTGAGGGTGGCCGGATGAAAGTGCGTTCCACCACCGTGGGTACGCCGTGTGGATCGAGCACGGAAACCAGCGCTTCGCCCTTGCCCAGCTCTGTAATGGCTTTTTCCGTGTTGAATTTTGGATTGGCGCGGAAAGTGGTGGCGGCGGCTTTCACGGCCTGCTGGTCGCGCGGTGTATAGGCCCGTAATGCATGCTGAACACGATTGCCGAGTTGGGCTAAAACGCTATCTGGAATATCCAGCGGGTTTTGCGTGACAAAATAAATGCCTACACCTTTGGAACGGATGAGTTTTACCGTTTGCTCAATTTTTTTCAGCAGGCCGGATGGCGCATCGGCGAACAATAAATGCGCCTCGTCAAAAAAGAACACTAACGAGGGTTTTTCTGGATCGCCGATTTCAGGCAATGTCTGGAAGAGTTCAGACATCAACCACAGCAGAAAGGTTGCGTAAAGCATCGGCGATGAAACCAATTTATCAGCGGCGATGATATTCACATAACCGCGCCCATCACGTGTGGTGCGCATAAAATCTTTAATATCGAGCGCTGGCTCACCAAAGAACCTATCCCCGCCCTGCTCTTCAATGACAATGAGCTGGCGTAAAATTGCGCCCACCGTTGCCGTTGCAACATTGCCATATTCAGTGGTGATTTGTTTGCCGCGCTCGGTAAGGTCTTTCAGCAGCGCACGCAAATCTTTCAAATCGAGAAGTGCCAAGCCTTCTTCATCGGCAATCTTGAACGCGATGTTGAGCGCACCCTCTTGCGCATCGGTCAGCCCCATAAGGCGCGACAGCATCAATGGGCCCATTTCAGTTATTGTGGTGCGGATCGGGTGTCCTTGTTCGCCAAACACGTCCCAGAACATGGTGGGGGTGGCTTCATGGGTATATGGATTAAGGCCAACTTGTTTGGCGCGCTCATCCAGAAAATCGATTGACTTGCCCGCTTGAGAAATGCCGGATAAGTCGCCCTTAATATCTGCAGCAAAGACTGGAACACCCATTTTCGAAAAAGCTTCAGCCATGATTTGTAGTGAAACGGTTTTGCCCGTTCCCGTAGCTCCAGTCACCAGACCATGACGGTTGGCCATGGGCAGATAAAGCACCTGCGGTTTATCGCTTTTGCCTAAAAAAATGGTGTTTTCAATCATATTAAACTCCCTTTTACAATGTGCTTAAGGCATCCCACGCACTTCGCCCACTTCAATTTTGCGCCAATTTCTCATGGTCTCATGATGGAAGCTTGAGAGCAGTTCGCGCTCTTCTGGTGTCCACACTTCAAGTTTCAGCGCCACGCTGATCATCGCCACCTCAACAGCACGCCCTGCGCCATCGTCACATTTCACCGCAAATCCCAGTCCAGCGTGGGGGATAGACCCGCAGAAAACACCTTCTGCTCCAAATTTCATGAACAGTCGTGGAACGGCTTGCATCACACGCGTGTCAAAACGACCCGTACCCGCGATCATGAATGGATAGTCGCGGGCGGCGCGGATGATACGTTGATAAGGCGCGTAAGTTTCATCGCAGAACTTGGCAAACCCAAGCGCCATATTGTGCAAAGGAATGGCCCAGGTGGGAACCGAACAACCATCAACACCAACTGGCGCATTCGACAAATCGACTTCGCACAGTTTTTCAATCGTTTTTGCAATTGCCCTTTGAACTGGATGATCAAGTTTCACATAATCTTTGCTATCAATGCCCAATTGCTTGGCCAAGGCCAACATGCCTGCATGCTTGCCCGAACAATTGTTATGAATCTGCCTCGCCTTCTCGCCATGGCGCACCAGTTCATAAGTTGCTTCTTTGGAACTTGGGTAATGCGCACCACATTCATAACAGGTCTCGTCAACCTGACAATTTGCCAGAATAGATCTTGCCACGCGCACATGTTCAGGCTCACCGCTGTGAGAAGAGCAGCACAAAGCTATTTCTTCATCGGTCAATCCAAACACATCAGCAGCACCGCTTTCAATCATTGGCAGGCATTGGATCGCTTTAATGGCCGAGCGCGGATAGATGGGGATGCTCACGTCACCTGCGGAAACCACCACTTTGCCTTTGATATCGCAAACTACATAGGCACCATGGTGGCGGCTTTCAACGATAGGGCCACGCGTTACTTCGGCAATAATAGGGTTGTTCATGAAATCTTCACTCAGCTGGATGACATTACGTTTACTGCGACAATCGAATCATTGTGTTGTGCAATTTAGTTATTATGTAGCGCGTTCAAACACCAATTGTGGACAGTCTTATGATCACTCGCGCCATCGCTTTTCAACATATGGATAATGAACCGCCCGGCTTGTTCGGTGAGTTTCTGGCCGCACGCGGCGCGAAGCTTGATATCATCCAGCTGCACAGGGGCGAGGAGATTCCATCTCTCGCCCCTTATGATTTCATGCTGGTGATGGGTGGCGCCATGGATGTGTGGGAAGAAACTCAATATCCTTGGCTGGCGGCTGAAAAAGTTGCGATAAAAGAATGGGCTATCAATCGCAATCGTCCGTTTTTCGGCGTGTGCTTGGGCATGCAGCTCTTGGCAGAGGCCCTCGGTGGCAAGGTAGGGTTAGCACGCGCAGCTGAAGTTGGCATCGGCACAGTCAAGTTGACCGGACGCCACGCACTAACCACAAACCTCACCAGTTCGTTTCGGATGATGCAATGGCACCATGCTGAGGTCGTTGAGCTACCAGCAGACGCCGATGTTCTGGCTTCCTCCGACATCACGAGGGTACAAATTATGGCGGTTGGCGGAAACATGGTGGGCACTCAGTTTCATGGCGAGTTAACGCCAGAGCTTGTGACCAAATGGGCAGAGATTCCGCAATATATTGAATGGCTCGAAGCCTCGCTGGGTACTGGCGCTTATGAGCGGGTTCGCGCAGAAGCCCTTCCGCTGATGCCGAAGATGCGCCGCGTAAGCGCAGCGATGTTTAATAATCTCGCCCAAGGCAAAGCACTGCGCGCTGCGGCTTGACAATCATCGCTGATATTGCACATTAGCCTCCACACTTGAGAGGCATCAGCATGGCAAAATATATTTTGGCGATTGATCAAGGAACCACATCAACACGCGCCATCATTTATGATAAAAAACTCAATCCCAAAGCTAGAGCTCAAAAAGAATTTAAGCAGTTTTTTCCAGCATCCGGCTGGGTGGAACATGATCCCGAAGAAATCTGGAAATCGGTTTTGCTCACCGTCCGTTCGGCCTTGCGCAAAGCTGGTGTTGCAGGACGAGACATTGCTTCAATCGGCATCACAAATCAGCGCGAAACGGTGGTGGTGTGGGACCGCAAAACTGGCAAAACCGTTCATAAAGCCATCGTATGGCAAGATCGGCGCACCGCCGAATATTGCAAAGACTTGAAAGCCCAAGGCCACGAGTCTTTGTTTACCAGAAAGACTGGTTTGCTGCTTGATCCTTATTTCTCTGGAACAAAAATTAACTGGGTTTTGGATAATGTGCGCGGGGCTCGTGCACGCGCTGAAAAAGGCGAACTGTGTTTTGGCACAATTGATAGCTTTCTGATTTGGCGGCTGACGGGCGGCAAAGTTCATGCCACTGATGCCACAAACGCCTCGCGCACTTTATTATGCAATATTCACAACGGAGAATGGGACGACGAATTGCTCCGTATACTGAATATCCCGCGCGCCATGTTACCTGAGATTAAAGACTGCGCGGCAGATTTCGGCGTCACTGAAAAGAAATTGTTTGGCACGGCCATTCCCATAGGTGGCGTGGCTGGTGATCAGCATGCGGCAATGATTGGCCAAGCTTGCTTTGATCCCGGCATGATGAAATCAACTTATGGCACGGGTTGTTTTGCGTTACTCAACACAGGCGATACAATCGTGCCATCACAAAATCGCTTGCTCACCACCATAGCTTACCAACTCGACGGCAAACGCACCTATGCGCTTGAGGGTGCCATTTTTATCGCGGGGGCCGCCGTGCAATGGTTGCGGGATGGTCTTCAGGTCATAAAAAACGCCAAGGAAACAGGAGCTTTGGCAAATGCTTCTGATCCACATCAGCAAGTCTATCTCGTTCCGGCATTTGTCGGTTTGGGTGCGCCCTATTGGAATGCCGAAGCGCGCGGCGCACTTTTTGGGCTTACGCGCGGAACAACCAATAAAGAATTGGCACGCGCCGCATTGGAATCTGTCTGTTACCAATCGCGTGATTTACTTGAAGCCATGAAAAAAGATTGGGGCACGGCAGGCAAAACAGTTTTGCGTGTGGATGGCGGAATGACGGCGTCTGATTGGGCGATGCAAAGTTTGGCCGATATTTTAGATGCCCCTGTTGATCGGCCTAAGAATTTAGAAACCACAGCCTTGGGTGCGGCTTATCTTGCTGGCCTGCAAACGGGCCTATTACCGAAACCTGCCATATTTGCAAAAACCTGGAAGCGCCAGAAACGTTTTGAGTCCAAGATGACGCCAGAACTTCGCAGTGCGAAATATGCGGGCTGGAAAGATGCAGTAAGAAAGCTTTTGGCTTAGAGAAACATGGTTGTAATTTGAACTGCTATTTTTAACGCGCCATCGCGGCGAAGGCCGGGATTGGGCTTTGATTTGTTTCGTAAGCCCGGCCCCAGCCTTCGCCGGGTGACGGATTATAGCGATAATTGCTTCCAATATTGTGACACTTTATCTAAGCAGGCATAACGTGGGGCATCACTTCAAAGGCTCCGCGATAAATCATTTCTAAAGCCACATAAAGTATGATGGCAAAGCCCGCATAGCCAATCCAACGATATTTGCCCAACAGTTTGGCGATAAACGATGCAGCAAGTCCCATCAAAGCAATCGACAATACAAGACCTGAAATCAAAACCCACGGATGGTCACGCGCAGCGCCAGCAACCGCAAGCACATTATCGAGAGACATCGAAATATCGGCCACAACAATTTGCCATGCGGCTTGAGCGAAGGTTTTAGATTTGGTGTGAGAACCAATCTGCCCGTCATGGTCGACGTCCTCATCGCTAACTGTTTCAAGCCCTGCATTGCTGTGTTGAGCATCGCGCAATTCGCGCCACATTTTCCAACACACCCAGAGAAGGAGAATGCCACCCACCAATACCAAACCGATCACTTGTAAAAGCTGCACTGCAACAGTGGCAAAGGCAATTCGCAGAACCGTGGCCGCTATAATGCCAACCAAAATTGCCCTGCCGCGCAGTTCCTTTGGCAAGCCCGCAGCCGCCATACCGATCACAATGGCATTATCACCCGCTAGAACCAGATCGATCATAACAACTTTGAAAAATGCGATCAGTGCATCTGGTGCAAATAACTGGTCGAGCACGTTCTATTAGTCCTTCGGTTATTTATAACGTAAGGTTACATAGTGTTCATGAAGTGCGAAAACAAGGGTTTTAAGGGATGTTTTTACTTTCCCAACAAGCTAAAGGTCTCTTGCAAATAGGGCATTGAAGGTGCAGTTCCAAACCGTGTAACTGAGATGCCGGCGGTCGCACTGCCAAAGCGTGCCGCGGCTTCTGGGCTTTCGCCCCGCGCCAATGCAGCCGCGAACCCACCATTAAAGGCATCGCCAGCGCCTGTTGTATCAACAACTTTTCCCGCGCTGAAAATCGGAACGTGAACTGAAATATTCTTAGTATGAAGCAGTGATCCCTGCCCACCCAGGGTGATTAAAACAGCACCCGCACCTTTCGCGATTAAAACATCTGCCGCCTTTTTGGCACTTGCCAAATCAGTCACCATAACTCCCGTTAACATTGAGGCTTCGGATTCATTGGGCGTTACATAATCGCAAAGCTTGTAAATTGAATCGTCAAGTGGTGCTGCAGGAGCAGGATTGAATATCGTTATTACGCCCGCTTCCTTGGCTATTTCTAATGCACGTACAGCAGCAGGGATCGGTTGCTCTAACTGCGTCATGAAAACTTTTGCGCTGCGGATTGTCGCAGCATTTTCCTCAACATCATCCAACGTAATCGTGCCCGCCGCGCCTGGCACAACGATAATTGCATTGCTGCCAGTGCCATCTTGGACGAAAATATAGGCCGCACCTGTTGATACATTTGGGTCTTGCGGAGCGAGCGCCTTAACACCCTCTAGGCCATACATGGCCAAAGCAGCGTCACCAAAATTATCCTTACCCAATTTGGTGATGAAGGTGACAGCGGCTCCGGCACGAGCAGCCGCCACAGTTTGATTTGATCCCTTGCCACCTGGCCCCATTGCGAAGGATGT
Source organism: Hyphomicrobiales bacterium (assembly GCA_025359045.1). Classification (GTDB taxonomy): domain Bacteria; phylum Pseudomonadota; class Alphaproteobacteria; order Rhizobiales; family Aestuariivirgaceae; genus Aestuariivirga. Next base: position 63,772 of record JANYHN010000048.1, read on the forward strand.
GCCTAAAATAGTTTCGCCCATTTCAGGCTGACGAGCCGCCCGAAATGCAAGGTCAGCCACATAAATGCCAAGGATCACAACGCCTTTTTTTTCCATGCTGCTCAACCCAATTTTTCATCTGGCGAAACCACACCAAATTTAAAAGCAAAGCAGCCATAAAATCGCCTCTCGCCAGTTTGCACAACGCAATATGATTTTTTGGCAAGATCATAAAATGCAAAGCGCTCGACCACACCCATAGGCCAAGACTTGCCTTCGGCACGATCTATCTCTTTTTGCACTTCAGATTGTACTGCCGGAATATCTTTGGGATCAGCGCCCACCTGCATACGCGATGCAGGACTTGTGACAAAGCTATCGAGCGGCATCACCGAAAGGATGGCTCTGCATGCACGTGCTGCCGTATCACAATCAATGCGCAGTAGTTTGCCATAGACAGTGGCGCGGGCCACAGAATCTGCTGGAAAATTCGTGTCGCAAATAATCAGATCATCACCATGCCCCATACACCGGAGCGCGTGCAATAGCTCTGCATTGAGCAACGGATCGAGATTTTTTAGCATTCATTATCTCCCAATTTTTGATAGACTATTCAGGTGCCGGCATTTTGTCACGTGGGATAATGGCTCCCGGAAATTGCACCACCTGGCCCGCAAGGCGGTGGCCAGCGATGGCCGATTCTTCAGCCGAAGCGCTGCTCATTCTGGCAGCTATATAAGCAGCCGCAAAACTATCGCCCGCAGCTGTCGTATCAACAACATTGGCGATTGGTTTTGCATGAACCAAAATCTCATCCGGTGCCGTCATCACCCAACACGCAGGGTCTGCGCATTTATAAATTATCTCTGCATTTGGCAGCAGCTTGCGCAACATGTTGCGATCAGACTGACCATAAAGCGCATCTAAATCTTGTGATGAAGCAAATAATAGATTGGTGAGTGCATAAATTTTTAGAAATGCCGATTGGCTTTCATTCAGCGTGGCCCAGTTGCGCGGGCGGTAATTCGTATCAAAAATAATTTTTGTGCCTTTGGCTGCGGCAATCTTTAGGCTTGCAAACAGGTTCGAACGGCCTTCCTCTCCATAGAGAGAAAGCGTGATACCCGAGAGGTAGATAAAATCATAGTTTGAAAGATCGGGGTGCCTGCTTCCGCTGAAAATATCGCGCGCTGGCGATTGCCCCCGCCAATAAGAAAAGCGGCGTTCGCCATGCTTGTCAGTCTGGATAACATAGAGCCCTGGAAGTCTGCCGGTCTTACGAACAACCTGCGAAACCCCAACACCTTCGGATTGCCAAGCTGAGATCATCTCATCGCTCCAAGCGTCGTCTCCCAATGCTGTGATATAGTCAACGCTAACGCCAAGCCGCGCCACATAAATTGCAGTGTTCAGTGTATCGCCGCCAAAACCACGTGCAAAAGTGCCATCCGACTGCTCACGCAATTCAATCATACATTCGCCAATTGCTGCAATCCGCATGGTTTAGATGTCCTTCATCAATCGTAATGCATCGTAAATTGCAGCGTGCGTGTTGCGGGCAGAAACGGCATCACCAATACGGTAAAGCATAAACCTCCCATTTCTATTCTTCTCTAATTTTTGCGCTTCGCCATTGATCAACATGTTATAATCAACAGCGCCAAGATTGCGTGAGTGCGGCTTCAATTCAAAATATAAATCATCAAGCGGCCTCGTGCCGTGGTTGACCACGACTTGATCAACAAATCTTTCGCGCGACACCCCACCATAATCACTGCCAATCACACAGCGCATTTGATTGCCTTGGCGCTCCACATCTTCCAGACGGTAAGTCACTGTGAAAGTGGTATCGAGCTTTTGTAACGTACGCATATAAGGCACCAGATTCATGCCCATCACGTCCGGTGCAAATGAACGATCGGGCGTCATTATTTCAAGTTTCGCCCCAGACGCGGCAATCACCTCTGCGGCCTGCAAAGCCGCATGGTCGCCTGCGTCATCATAGAGCAGAACATTGCTGCCAGGCTTTACATCGCCCGATAAAATGTCCCATGCAGAAACCACCAGATCGTTGCCCGATTTCAAGACCTCGGTATGGGGTAAGCCACCTGTAGCGATGATCACTACGTCAGGCGAAAGCCCGCGTACCTCATTGGCCTCTGCCCAATTATTGAATCTAAACTGCACGCCTTGCGCTTCACATTGCGCCATGCGCCAATCGACAATGCCGATCATTTCAGAGCGGCGTTTACTTCGGGCGGTTAAACGAATTTGGCCACCGGCCTGAGGCGCTGCTTCAAACACCGTCACATTATGCCCGCGCACCGATGCCACACGAGCTGCTTCCAATCCCGCAGCGCCCGCCCCAATGATCACCACGCTTTTTTGAACAGCCGCACGCTCAATCAAATGCGGCATTGTCAGTTCGCGGCCTGTGGCTGGATTGTGGATACAATAGGCCTCACCGCCTTGATAAATTCTATCGAGGCAATAGGTGGCCCCCACGCACGGCCTGATGTCATGTTCGCGTTTTTCGATAATTTTCCATACAATATGTGGGTCGGCCATGTGGGCCCGCGTCATACCAACCATATCTATTTTACCCGAAGCAATCGCGTGTCGCGCTGTGGCTACATCTGAAATCCGAGCTGCATGAAAAGTAGGAAAATCAGTCGCTTGTTTGATCTCACCCGCAAAATCTAAATGTGGCGCAGACGTCATGCCTTGCACAGGTATCACATCGGTGAGCGCTGCATCGGTATCAATATGGCCGCGAATGATATTGAGATAATCAACAAGGCCAGACGCCTTCAACGCATGCGAAATTTCTAAGCCGTCGCTCTTAGTTAAGCCACCTTCTAAGGTTTCATCGGCGGTATACCGAATGCCAACAATAAACGCGTCGCCCACTCGTTTGCGAATGGCACGCAAGCAATCAAAGGTAAAACGCGTGCGGTTTTGCAACGAGCCGCCATAAGGCGCATCAAGCGTGTTGGTCAATGGAGACCAGAATTGATCTTGCAAATGGCCATAAGCTTCCAATTCAATGCCGTCCATGCCAGCGGCCTTCATGCGCTCGGCGGCGTCTGCATAATCAGTAACAATCCGGTCAATATCCCAATCTTCCATTTTCTTGGGAAAAGCGCGGTGTGAGGCTTCGCGGTTATGGGATGGTGAAACCACTGGCAACCAATCACCCTTGCTCCAACCTGTGCGGCGGCCCAGATGCGTCAGCTGAATCATCACCGCGCAATCATATTGATGCACTTCGTCGGTTAGCTTTTTCAACCAGCCGACAACCTCATCTTTATAAGCCAGAACGTTGTTAAAGACAGGTGGCGAGTCTTTCGAAACAGCGGCAGACCCCGCCGTCATCGTCATGGCGATGCCACCCTTGGCGCGTTCCACATGATAGGCACGGTATTTATCCTTGGGCATGCCATTTTCCGGATAAGCAGGCTCATGCGAGGTCGTCATAATCCGATTTTTTAAAGTCAGGTGTTTCAGCTTATAGGGCTGTAACAGCGGGTCAGATGATTGCATTTACCGATTCCGATTTCAGGTCTTGCAAACTTAAGCGCTTTGCGGTGCAATAGTAAATCGGTTCAAATCAGAGGTATCCCAATGCGCATCGAAGCCATTTCCCCCGGACGTGACATTCCTAAAGAAGTCAATGTTATCGTTGAAGTGCCAGTGGGCGGCGAACCGATTAAATATGAAATGGATAAGGAAGCGGGCACTCTGGTTGTTGACCGTTTTCTTTACACGTCCATGCGCTATCCCGGCAATTATGGTTTCATTCCACACACGCTTTCGGGTGATGGTGATCCAGTGGATGTGCTCATCGCCAATCAACGCGGCATTGTTCCCGGCGCCGTGGTCGCCTGTCGTCCGGTTGGCGTGTTGAAGATGCAGGATGAAGCTGGTGGCGACGAAAAGATCATCGCCGTTCCTGTGCCACGTTTAACGAGGCGCTATGAAAACGTGCACAATTACCTCGACTTGCCAGATATCACCATCCAGCAAATCGAACATTTCTTCACGCATTACAAGGATCTGGAACCCGGCAAATGGGTGAAGGTGCTGGGCTGGGGCAATGCCATTGAGGCCGAGCAGATGATTTTGGAAGGGCTAGAGCGGGCGAAGAAGTGAGGCTTGCGTTTCTCTCTATTGCGCTGCCAACTCACTCCCCCCGGGGGAGAGAGCAGTCCGCGAAGCCGACAAGAGAAGGGCGGATTCCCAATGTAAAAGTTCACTTCACTTCCCCTCCAACTCCTCGCGCATCATCTCCAACTCCAGCCACTGTTCTTCACCCTGCACCAATTCATCATGCGCAGCTTGATGCCTGAGCGACGTCTTCTCAAATAGTTTCGGATCGCGTGTAAACAGCGTTACATCGGCCATCACATCTTCAAGCTGATGCAACTCTGCCTTCAGTGCTTCAATCTTTGCGGGCAAAGTATCCAGTGCATATTTTTCTTTAAATGAAAGCTTGCGCTTGGCTTGTGACTTTGCTTCGGCCACAACAGAGGGCTCGCGAATTTCTTTTTCCTGTTCTTTCAATTTCCGCGCTGCAACGCCAGCGCCGCGCTGCGCCAGCATGTCGGTATAGCCACCAGCATATTCCGTCCAATGGCCCTCGCCTTCATACATCAGGATCGAAGTCGCCACTCGGTCAAGAAAATCGCGGTCATGGCTCACCAACAAAATAGTGCCTTTATAATCAGCTAACATTTCTTGCAGCAGGTCAAGTGTTTCCAAATCCAAATCATTGGTCGGTTCGTCGAGAACTAGAAAATTTGAGGCTTTGGCCAATTCGCGCGCCAAGATCAAACGCGCACGTTCACCACCTGATAAAACCGAAACAGGAGTTCGCGCTTGTTCAGGCTTAAACAGAAAGTCCCGCATATACGAAACCACATGCTTGGTCTCGCCATTGATAGTCACGGATTGCCCGCGTCCTGCAGTAATCACATCTTGCACCAGCGTAGTGGGGTCAAGACTCTGACGGCTTTGATCAAGTGCTACCACTTGTAGATTAGTGCCCAATTTTATGGTGCCGGAATCAGGCTCAATCAAACCTGTTATGAGCTTGATCAGCGTTGTCTTGCCCCCACCATTTGGTCCCACGATGCCAAGCCTGTCTCCGCGCAGCAGCAACAAATCAAGCCCCGCCACAATCGTGCGGTCGCCATAGGATTTTGAAATCTTCTTGGCTTCCGCCACCAGCTTGCCAGAAATATCAGCCGTTGAAGCCGAGAGCTTCACATTGCCTTGTGACCCCACATATTCCCGCCGTTCACTGCGCAAACTGCCGAGCAATCCTACGCGCCGCACATTGCGTTTGCGCCGCGCCGTCACGCCATAACGCATCCAATGTTCTTCGGCGGCTATCTTCTGCGAAAGCTTCTGCTGGTTAATTTCTTCTTCTTCCAAAACCTGGTCGCGCCATTCTTCAAAAAATTCAAAGCCGCGATTCATGCGTTTAGCCATGCCCCGGTCAAGCCAGATTGTGCGGTTGGTCAACGCTTCCAAAAACCGCCGATCATGGCTGATCAAAATAAAGGCCGAACGTAATGATTTCAGTTCAGCTTCCAGCCATTCAATCGCCGGAAGATCAAGATGGTTGGTTGGTTCATCCAGCAACAAAATATCAGGCTCTGGGGCCAGCGTCCGGGCAATGGCCGCCCGCCTCGCCTCGCCGCCTGAAAGCTGCGCTGGATTTTCATCGCCACTCAAGCCCAATTCATTCAAATAATGGCGGCAACGATAGGGATTATCGGTTGGCCCTAATCCTGCTTCCACATAATCCAGCACCGTTTTGAAGCCCCCAAAATCAGGCTCCTGTGGCAGATAGCGCACCGTGGTGCCCGGTTGGAAAAACCGCGTACCATCATCAGTTTCAATCAGGCCAGCCGCTATTTTCAGCAAAGTCGATTTGCCAGAACCGTTGCGCCCCACGAGGCACATGCGGTCATCGGAATGCAACATCAATTCCGCGCCCTCAAGCACGGGCTTACCGCCGAAAGTCAATTTAGTGTTTTGTAAATTCAATAAAAGATTTGCCATGTTGGCCGCGTGGTAGCCGAAGCTGGAGCAGTTGCCTAGGGGCTTGCATGATGCAAATTGCCCCGCCAATATAAGAAAAAAATAGATGAGGAAATGAAACATGTTCTATGGTCAACCCGAAGGCACTGGTTACGAGGTTCTTGATCCGCGCTTTGAGGCGTGTCTCATTGGCCATGCGCGTGTTGAAAGATTGTGGACGGGCACACGCTGGGCCGAAGGGCCTGCATGGTTTGCCGCGGGGCGTTATTTGATTTGGTCTGATATTCCTAACAACCGTATGATGCGATACGATGAAGCCAACGGCAACGTCGGCGAGTTTCGTAAAGTCTCGAACAATTCAAATGGCAACACAGTCGACCGCCAAGGTCGTCTCGTTTCCTGCGAACATGGCGCACGCCGCGTGACGCGCACTGAGTATGATGGGTCGATAACGATCCTCGCTGATAAATATGATGGCAAGCGACTGAACTCCCCCAATGATGTGGTGGTGAAGTCCGACGGCTCGATCTGGTTCACCGATCCTCCTTATGGAATCTTGTTTGACTATGAAGGCAATCTTTCGAAAATGGAGCAGGATGGTGCGCATGTGTATCGCATCGACGGCACGACGAACGCGCTCACCCGCGTGGCCACCGATTTTGAAAAACCAAATGGTCTTGCCTTTTCTCCCGATGAAAAATATCTCTACATTGCGGACACTGGTATCTCCCACAAACTGGGCGGCCCCAAACACATCCGGCGTTTTGAAGTCAGTGCGGATGGCACCAAGCTCGGCAAGAACCATATTTTCGCAGATTGCAATTCCGGCCTCTTTGATGGCTTCCGCATCGACAGCAATGGCCGGATTTGGACAAGTGCTGGCGACGGTGTGCATTGCTTTGATGCAGATGGAACCCTGATCGGCAAAATCCTAATCCCCGAGTTGGTCTCCAATGTCTGCTTCGGCGGCCCCAAATTGAACCGTTTGTTCATCTGTGGAACGACGAGTTTGTATTCTTGTTATCTGGCGATTAACGGGAATAAGACGTATTAGTTTCCCCTCTGCCCTTCGGGCACCTCCCCCAGCAAGCTGTGCGGAGGGCGATACATTTTTTTGCGCTCTAAATCATCATCGCGCTCAACCAGCTTGCTGGGGGAGCTGTCCGAAAGATTGAGGGGGTGCTTGCCACATGCGATTGCCCTCCCCCAACGTCGTCTTCACTCACCTTGCAAGACTATTGTTGGAATGGCGGATTTGTGGAGTGTAGCGAAAACTAGCATCTTCACCGTACGCTGTCAAGGACTATTTTTCATTTTTATGATTTTTTAGTTTTGTTGCGAAAATTCTGTAATCCTTTTTGCAATTCTGCGCTCTGCGCTGCCCCTATTCCCGCCAGCGCTTCCAGCGCACAACCTGCATCTTCGCCATCTGCCGCATTGATCATCATTTTGGCCGATGATGTGGCAAATCCGCTGCGGGCGATGATCTGTGTGGCCATTTCGCCAGCCGCCGTCACGCTGCTGCCCTTCGGAACCAAGCGATCAATCACGCCCGAAGCCAAAGCATGATCCGCCGTTAACATTTCACCCAGCACCGACATGCGGCGCACAATCTGGCTTCCGAAGCGTTTCACACAGCGCTGCGTTCCCGACCAACCGGGGATGATGCCAATGCCGGTTTCCGGAAGGCCAATTTTGATTTGCTCTTCGCCCACACGAAAATCAGCACAGGCCGCCAATTCCAAGCCACCACCCAGAGCATGACCATTGAGTGCGGCAATCAAGGGTTGGCGCAAACGGGTCAGTGCATCAAAAGCGCGGTGTCCGATGCGCACCCATTGCAAGCCAAAATCTTCAGGCTGCACTTTCGACCATTCATTCACATCACCACCTGCGCAAAAAGCACGGTCACCCGCACCCGTAATGATCGCCACACGCACATCTACATTGGCATCAATCAAATGCGCCGCATGTTCCAACGCAAAAATCATTTCAAACGTGAGTGCATTTAATTTATCAGGCCGCGAAACAGTAATTGTCGCAATTGCTCCGTCTACGGATAATTTTATGAATTCGCTGCCCGTGTCAATCATGAAGGTTCAATCCTGTTATAGCCGCGTTAAAAAGCTTAGAGTCCATCAATTTCAGTTTTGGTGAAATGATCAATGGAAATTCTGATTGGTCGAGAATGTTGGATTGCAACTCGGCACCAGGCGCAATCTCAGTTACTACAATTCCTTCACGTGTTAATTTCAAAACCGCACGCTCGGTTACATAGGTTATATCCTGGTTTTGCATCACACCTCTGCGACCAGAAAATGTGATCTGCTCACAAGTCTTCACCAGCTTTTTAATCTTGCCTTCTTTTTCAATACGCAGCTTGCCATCCACCACTTCCAACTTGGCACCTGCGTTGTAGAATCCGGAGAACACGATCTTCTTGGCCCGCGCCGTAATATCCACAAATCCGCCCGCCCCTGCCGTCACATGCGGCCTTGCGCCTAATCTATGTACATTCACGCAGCCATCTTCGCTGATTTGTAGAAACGAAAGTAGCGAGCAATCAAATCCACCTGCTTGAAAATAGGTGAACTGATGAGGGCTCGGTACAATGGCCTCGGCATTCGAAGAGCAGCCAAACTGAAATTCCAAAAGCGGAATGCCGCCCACAGCGCCTTGCTCAATCATCCATGTCACCTCACCATGATGACCTTCTTCCAACAGAATGCGCGGCACATTGGCGGAAACTCCAAAGCCCAAATTCACCGCCCAGCCTTTTTTGAGTTCCTGTGAAACGCGGCGTGCAATCACTTTGCCCGTGCCAAATTCCATTAAAGCAAAATCGGACAGAGGTTTGCGCACTTCACCGCTTATCACCGGATCATAAGGCGTTTGCGTGGTTTGCCATTGGTCTGGGGCTTCCACGATATAGTCTACCAAAATACCGGGGATGCGCACGTCGTGGGTTTTGATAGTTTCGTTTTCAACGATGCGCTTGACCTGCGCAATTACTATGCCGCCATTGTTATGGGCGGCCATGGCCACTTCCATTCCACCGAGATATGCGCCCTCCTGTTCAAAGCTCAAATTGCCGCGCTTGTCTGATGTAGTGGCGCGAATGATTCCAACATGCGGAATGATCGTCGGGAAGAATAAGAGTTCCACACCTTCAAAATTAATCTTCTTCACAATAGGTGCGGCAGCAGCAAGCGCATTCATCGCGCAACCCTGTTGGTCGGGGTCAACAAAAGTGTCCAATCCTACTTTCGTCAAAACGCCAGGGCGCTTGGCCGCTGCTTCGCGCAGCAAATCAAAAACAATGCCGGAAGGCACATTATAAGCTGGAATTTGGTTGCCCGTAATCTTGTTCCAAATCTTCGGAGATTCAGCAGATGATGGGCCTGAAGGATATGAGCCTGCAATTGTGCGTGCCACTTGGTCACCTTCCATCAAATGCTCAATGCCCTTCACGCCGTAAAAATCTCCGGCGGCAATTGGATGAATCATGGTGAGGCCGCGAGGATGTTGTTCTTTGGCGTAACGCTCACCTAAAGCCTTCAACACCGCATCAGGGCAACACAGACCTGATGACGAATTAACTGCAATGATTGCAGCATCAGCAATATGCGAGACAGCTTCGGCGGCAGAGACAATTTTAGGCATCAGCGATTCCCACGAATAAGGTCAGCGGCTTTTTCCGCCATGGCAATGGTTGGAGCATTGGTGTTGGATGAAACAACGCGCGGCATTGTTGAGCTGTCGCAAATACGCAAACGTTCAATGCCATGCACGCGCATTGCAAGGTCAACCACCGCCATCTCATCGACACCCATCTTACACGTGCCCACAGGATGATAAGACGAACGCGCGCTAGAACGGCTCATTTCAATGTAATCTTGTTTGGTCTTGCAAGCTGGCCCGGGGAAATGTTCGGCGCTTACAAATTTTCGCATCGCTCTCGAATGCCCTACTTCCTGCGTTAATTTGATTGCATCAATGTGGCGTTCCAAATCATAAGGTTCAGCAAATGAATTGGGATCGACAATTGGCATAGCAGCTGGATCATTCGACCGCAGCGTTACGCTGCCCCGAGATTTGGGCCTCGTGTAATAGGAGTTACATGTTGCGCCATGGCCCCCTGGCACCGTTCCCACACCTTCTTCAACTCCAGCACCCGCCAAAAAATGGAATTGCAAATCAGGGGTTTTTTCTTCTTTTCTATTGCCCCACCAAAATGCACCCGCTTCAACAATATTAGAAGCAACAGGCCCCGACTTGAACATCAGATATTCCAAGCCAGCGGCAATTTTCCAATGTAGCTTTTTATATTTGTCATAAGAATGTGGGCCATTCAGCGCCCATGTCACATCAGTTGAAAAATGATCGTGCAGATTCTGGCCAACACCCTTGAGATCATGCTGAACCGAAACACCCACATCATTCAGATGCGTGGCAGGGCCAATACCCGATAACATCATCAGTTTCGGCGATCCGATTGCTCCTGCAGTCAGGATCACTTCGCTCGAAGCACTCAAAGTTTTTTTCGTTCCACCTTCAATGACTTCAACGCCAGTCGCTTTTCCGTTTTCAATAACGATACGAGAAACAAAAATGCCCGTTCGCAATTCAAGGTTTGGCCGCTTCAGCGCGGGACGCAAATAGCCGACGGCTGCGCTACAACGTTTTCCGCCGCGCGTTGTGGTTTGATAGAAACCGGTACCTTCCTGCTTGCCGGAATTAAAATCTGGATTGAATGGCATGCCAATGTCCATGCAACCTTGAACATAGGCAGCAGAAACGCGGTTCGGCACATTGTCAGAAACCCCTAGGGGGCCATCGATGCCATGATTGACGCCACCCAATTTTGTGTTGCCCTCAGATTTGATGAAGTATGGTTGCAAGTCTTTGGCGCCCCACCCCGGGCACCCCATATCATTGGCCCAGCCGTCATAATCTTCCGGGCAGCCCCTCGTGTAGACTTCAGCATTGATCGAGCTGCCTCCGCCAAGTACACGCGCCTGTGGATAAACGGTCTCGCGATTATTGGCGTGGCGCAAAGGAGCTGTTTTGTAACCCCAAGTTAGAGGCCCGCTGGTCATTTTGAAAAATCCAACGGGCATATGAATATAAGGATCCGTGTCTTTTGGCCCCGCTTCAAGCAGCAACACCTTTGCATCCGGCATTTCAGAAAGTCTGGCCGCTAGCACGCAACCAGCAGATCCACCTCCTATGATGATATAGTCATACATGCTCTTGCCTTCAAAACAAACTTGGACTAATCATAAATAACTATTTAGTTATATCAAGAGGTAATTCGTGGCTGCCAAGAAACAGTTAAGAGACCCGGAAGAAACCAAGCGGCGAATAATGGCAGCTGCAAAGGTGGAATTTGCAAAATCCGGCCTCGGCGGTGCGCGGGTGGATGTGATTGCCGCGCGGGCAAAATCCAATAAGCGTATGATGTATCATTATTTCGGCAATAAAGAGACGTTGTTCAGACTGGTTTTGGAAGATGCTTATGCCGATTTTCGCGAGGCTGAAAAAGCGCTCGAACTTGACACCGAGGAACCTATCGCTGCTTTGGGCAAGCTGGTGAGTTTTAATTGGAGCTACTTTTTGGAGAATCCTGAATTCATCACATTGGTGAATTCCGAAAATCTTCATAAGGCAAAACACATTAAAAGCTCAAAACGCATGCAGGAGATGAGCCGCAATTTTGTGGGTCGTATGCAAGCGCTTCTTGATCGGGGGGCTGCTGCCAATTTGTTTCATAAAAATTTAGATGCCGTTCAAATGCAGATTTCGGTTGCGGCTATTGCTTATCATTATCTCACTAATCGCTATACTGGTTCAATCGTTTTCGAGCGTGATTTGATGTCGGCCAAAGCATTGAAAGAGAGATTGGCTTTCAATATTGAAACTGTGCGCCGCATCGTGTGCACACCTGAAACACTTCGTAAATTGGAAACTGAATGATGGGTGGAGTTGCATTGGTCACAGGTGCGGCGCGCGGCATTGGCAAAGCTATTGCTTTGACGTTAGCGCATGATGGATTTGACGTTGCCGTAAATGACATCATGGCATCGCCGGAGATTGAAGCTTTAGTCGCGGAGATCAAATTTTTTGGACGAAAATCTATCGCTGTGATTGGAGACATTTCCAATATCGAATCTCATGTCGCAATGCTCATTGAAGCTGAAACGCTTGGGCCGCTGTCAACACTCGTCAACAATGCAGGTGTTTCAGTCCTCAATCGCGGCGATTTGTTGGAGGTATCACAGGAAAGCTATAATCGCTGTATGGATATCAATGTCCGTGGAACTTTCTTCTTATCGCAAGCATTTGCAAAGCGCTTATTGGCGAAACAACAAACATCGGCTCACCGCTCGATCATCAATATTTCCTCTGCAAATGTGATTGCGGTGTCAATTGCACGCGGGGAATATTGCATATCGAAAGCGGCTGTTTCGATGACATCAAAACTATTTGCCGCGCGGCTTTCAGATGAGGGCATTGGTGTTTATGAAATTCAGCCTGGGTTTATCGAAACGGATATGACCGCCCCTGCCAAAGTCAAATATGACAAGATGATTGAGGAAGGCCTGACAGTTATCAGGCGATTTGGCCAGCCCGCTGATGTGGCGCGTGTGGCTTCGACGATGGCGCAGGGGCTCCTGCCCTATACTGTAGGTCAGGCCATTCAAGTTGACGGCGGATTATTGACGGTGAGATATTGAAATGAAAATTTATTTGCCTTCCAACGATCAAAAATCGATCTCTTACAAACTTATTGGCGAGCCCATTTCAGCGCGTAAACAATCTAAGCCATTTAACCGCGTGGCCTTTGCCGCGGGTCATGTGGTGGCTGATCCATTGAAAGGTGGTATTGATTGGAAAGGCACTATTGCTTATCGCCGCTACTTGTTGAATTTGGGCTTTGGTATTGCCGAAGCTATGGATACGTCTCAGCGCGGCATGGGTTTGGACTGGCCAGATGCATTGGAACTGATCCATCGTTCACTTGATGATGGGGGATCTGAGAAGTCTAAACTAATTTATTCTGGTTGCGGCACAGATCATCTGCATCTTGCAGAGGCACACACCATCGAGGATGTGACCAAAGCATATTTAAAGCAACTTCATGCCATTCAAAAACTGGGTGGGCGAATCATCTTGATGGCAAGCCGCGCTTTGGTGCGCGCTGCGAAGACACCAGATGATTACATCAAAGTTTATTCTGCTGTGTTACGAGATGCTGATCACCCCGTCGTGCTGCATTGGTTGGGGCCAATGTTTGATCCCGCACTGCAAGGCTATTGGGGAACCGATCATTTTGAGCCTGCAATGGAAACATGCCTGGCGATGATCAATCAGAATATTTCCAAAGTTGATGGCATAAAAATTTCGCTTCTCGATGCTGAAAAAGAAATCATCATGCGGCGGCGGCTTCCTGCATCCGTCAAGATGTATACGGGTGATGATTTCAATTATGCAGAATTGATCGCGGGCGACGCTACTGGCTACTCACATGCATTGCTAGGCATATTCGATGCAATTGCACCTGCTGCGTCCATTGCACTTTCTGCGCTGGCAAAGGGTGACACGGCGAAATTTCACGCGGTGCTTTCACCCACAGTTCCGCTTTCTCGGCTCATTTTTCAAGCGCCAACCCAGTTCTATAAAACTGGGATTGTGTTTCTGGCTTGGCTGAACGGACATCAAGATCATTTCGTGATGATCGCGGGCGCGCAATCATCAAGATCAATTTTGCATTTTTCCGAAATTTTTAAATTGGCTGACCAAGCAGGACTGTTGCGTAAACCTGATCTGGCACTTCAACGCATGAAGCAATTATTGTCGATAAATGGTTTGTGATGCGCGTCCTTGATGCAAAGCACTGCGCGATTAATACCGCCACACTTGGATTTCAGGCACCGATCAATTTGGTTATTGATGCCATTGCGCGGCATGGCTTTGCGGGCATTGCGCCATGGCGCAGGGAGATAGAAGGTCAAAGCATCAAAGCTGTTGCAAAACAAATTCGTGATGCTGGATTAGAAGTGACGGGTTACTGTCGCAGCACCTATATTCCGGCAAATAGTAGAGCCGAATTTGAGGCCAACATTGCTGATAATAAACTTGCGTTGAATGATGCGGCAGAACTTGGTGCAAAGTCATTTGTGTTAGTTGTCGGCACATTGCGCGATCTTGTATCGGCGCGCGCACAGGTGCGCGACGGAGTTGCGATGTTGCTGGATCATGCGCGACCCCTGAATGTGAGGTTGGCTCTTGAACCACTGCACCCGGTTTATGCGGCAGATCGCAGCTGCATAACATTGGCCGAAGAAGCGCTTGACATATGCGATGCGATTGAAGGTTTAGTTGCTGATCCGCAACTTGGAATATTAGTCGATGTCTATCATCTTTGGTGGAGTGCCACTTTAAAACGCGATGTTGAACGCGCCGGAACGGCAAAACGAATTTTTGGATTTCATGTTTCAGATTGGCTTAATCCAACTGTCGATATTTTGAATGATCGTGGCATGATGGGCGACGGCGTGATTGATTTAAAATCAATCCGTCAAATGGTTGAAACCGCTGGCTATCAAGGCTTGGTTGAAACCGAAATCTTCTCGACCCAAAATTGGTGGAAGAAGCCGATGGATGAAACTCTGCGTGTCATTAAAGAGCGGATAATAACTTCAGTGTGAGGCCTTAATCAAGTCTGACGCTTTTTCAGCAATCATGATCGTGGCAGCATTCGTATTGCCCGTCACAACTGTTGGCATGATTGAAGCATCGCAGATGCGCAAGCCACCAAGCCCCCGTAGCTTTAAATCTGGGGTCACTACAGACATGGCATCATGACCCATTTTACATGTGCCTACAGGGTGGTGATCGGTTTTGGCGTTGGCACAGGCATAGTCAAACAACTCTCTATCCGATTGCAGATTTGCACCGGGCAAATGTTCAGATTTGATGAAAGGCCTCAAGGCATTTTGATTCATAATTTCGCGAGCCAATCGTAAGCCCCTGATCGACATTTCCTTATCATATGGATCAGCCCAGTAATTTGGATCAATCAATGGCGCTGCGTTTGGATCATTCGAAGCAAGGCGTACCGTGCCACGTGAGCGCGGCCGCATATAAGCGGAATTCAATGTTGCGCCTGCATTTTTCATTTTGGCAACACCTGCTTCAATGCCCGAACCTAAACCGAAGTGGAATTGAATATCAGCTGATCGTGCATTTTCATCCGCATACCAAAAGCCGCCCTGGCTAAAGAGACTCGAAGCCACTGGGCCGGTTTTTGTAAGGATATACTGTATTCCGGCAAGGGCGGCCCAATGGGGCTTGCCATATTTGTCATAGGTGTGATCACCCGTGCATTCGCTGATCACAAAGAGATCGAGATGATCTTGGAAGTTAGAGCCTACGCCTTGAAGATCATGCAAGGTCTTTATGCCGACTGACTGCAAATGATCAGCCGGGCCTATGCCGGACTGCATGAGGAGTTTGGGGGACCCAATTGCTCCCGATGATAAGATCACTTCACGGTTTGCGTTAAAGATTTCGCCGTTCATCATTTCGACGGCAACTACGTTATGATTTTCGATTATAAGCTTGCGCACATTCGCGTTTTGCTTGACGATCAAATTCTGTCGGTTTCTTGCTGGATTGAGAAAGGCCGTAACGGTGGACGAACGACGGGCATCTTTTTGGGTGAGTTGATAGTAGCCGATGCCATCTTGCGTTGTTCCGTTGAAATCATGATTGCGTGGGATGCCCAGTTCGCCTGCTGCTGCAAAGAAAGCTTCGCAGATCGGCAATGATGAACGTGGATCGGAAACACCTAACGGGCCGTCCTGCGAGTGATATTCATCTGCTGGCCGTTCAAAATTTTCCGACTTTTTAAAATATGGCAGCACGTCTTCATAGCTCCAACCTTCACAGCCGAGTTGCCGCCATTCGTTAAAATCCAAGGCGTTGCCGCGATTATAGAGTTGCGCATTGATTGACGAGCCGCCACCGATCACCTTGGCTTGCGTAAAACGAAGCACCCGGTTCTGCAAGTGCTGCTGGGGCACTGATGACCAGCCCCAAGAGGCTATCCCCTTGGTCATCTTGGCAAAGCCTGCGGGCCAATGGAACAAGATATTGCGATCAGAGCCACCTGCCTCAAGTAACAGAACAGTTACATCTGGTTGCTCACTAAGCCGTCCCGCCAGTACGCAGCCCGCTGAGCCGCCACCGACGATGATATAGTCATAATTCATTTGGAATCCTCGTCGCAATTAGATTAAATCCCTCACATGGATTGGTCAACAGCAAAAGCTGCTATTGTACCATGAGCCTAAGCTGCCTATTGGTTCCATTCATGTCAGGAACGCCAAAATGAAGATCGAATTGCACGGCTTGAAAGTTGATTTGACGCTGGCAAATTTCATTGCCCAGCACGCTCTTCCAGGAACAGATATTTCAGAGGACTACCTCTGGTCATCATTTGCGGAGCTCATTCATGATCTCGCACCTAAAAATAGAGCATTATTGAAAATCCGAGATGAATTGCAGGACAAGATTGATGCGTGGAATACTGAGCATGCTTCAAAGTTTGATTTGGCTGCCTATAAGGCGTTTCTCAAATCGATTGACTATCTTCGGGATGAAGGTTCGGATTTTGCAATAACCACGCAGAATGTGGATGATGAAATTGCTCTAACGGCTGGACCTCAACTGGTGGTGCCCGTTAACAATGCACGCTTTGCACTCAATGCCGCCAATGCACGCTGGGGCTCGTTGTTTGATGCGCTTTATGGCACAGATGCAATTTCAGTGGGAAGCAATAAAGGCGCCTATGATGAAGCGCGCGGCGCAGCTGTTATCGCCTGGGCTATGGATTTTTTGGACAATGCCACGCCACTGAAGAATAGCAGTTGGGCCACTGTAACCGCGCGTTCGATTGAATTGGCCGATGAAAGTCAATTAGTAGGATTTATAGGGAATCAAGACCAACCTGCATCCGTTTTGTTAAGACATCACGGCCTTCACATCGAAGTGAAATTCAATGCCAGAGGCATTGCGGATGTAATTTTGGAATCGGCTCTCACCACCATTATGGACTGCGAAGACTCGGTTGCTGCGGTGGATGCCGAGGATAAGGTTCTGGTCTACCAGAATTGGCTCGGATTGATGAAAGGTGATTTGGCTGAAGAGATTTCCAAGAATGGGAAGACGTTTGAGCGCAAGCTAAACCCCGACCGCAAATATATGAGCCGTGATGGCAAACCCTTTTTGTTGCATGGTCGTTCTTTGATGCTGGTGCGCAATGTTGGGCATCTGATGACCAATCCTGCGATTATAGATCAGCACGGGAATGAAGTGCCTGAAGGTATTATGGACGCAATGATCACTGCACTCATTGCGCTACACGATAAGGGCATGAACTCGCGCACTGGCTCGGTTTATATCGTGAAACCCAAAATGCATGGGCCTGATGAAGTCGCCTTTGCGTGCAAAATATTCGGTCGCGTCGAACAATCACTGGGTATGAATCCGAATACCCTAAAAATTGGCATTATGGACGAAGAACGGCGCACCACGATAAATTTGAAAGAGTGTATTCGCGTCGCGAAAGATCGCGTGTTTTTTATCAATACTGGCTTTCTGGATCGCACGGGCGATGAGATTCACACGTCAATGAATATAGGCCCAATGTTGCGCAAGGGCGATATGAAATCGGCCACTTGGATTCATGCCTATGAGAACTGGAATGTCGATATTGGGCTCGCATGTCATTTTCCGGGAAAAGCGCAAATTGGTAAAGGCATGTGGGCGATGCCTGATCAAATGGCTGCGATGATGGAGCAAAAAATTGCACATCCAATGGCAGGCGCAAATACGGCGTGGGTTCCATCGCCAACAGCTGCTACGCTTCATGCCACTCATTATCACCGCGTGCTGGTAAGCTCAGTTCAAGAAAAATTGAAAACTCGCACCCATGCGAAACTTGATGACATTCTATCTGTGCCTGTGGTGCAGCGGCCCAATTGGAGCGCTGATGATATCCAGCAAGAACTCGACAACAACGCCCAAGGCTTGCTGGGATATGTGGTGCGTTGGGTTGATCAAGGGGTTGGCTGTTCCAAAGTGCCTGATATTAATAATGTGGGGTTGATGGAAGACCGTGCAACGCTTCGCATTTCGTCACAACACATTGCCAATTGGCTGAAACATGGCGTTTGCACCAAGCCCCAAGTGCTGGAGACATTAAAGCGCATGGCCAAGGTTGTAGATATTCAGAACGCTGGTGACGCGCTTTATTGTCCAATGGCCGATAATTTTGAAAATTCACTGGCGTTTCAAGCCGCTTGCGATTTGATTTTCAAAGGCAAAAATCAACCAAATGGTTATACTGAACCTTTGCTGCATGCTTATCGTTTGAAAATTAAAGCCCTGTCATCTGACGTCATATAATTGCGGCATTTTGAAATTAGCAATTCCTGAATCACCAATTAATGGAGAAGACAGATACGCACATTTTCCAGATTGATTGCCGCCTCTACGGTTATGATGAGTGTCAGTTTTGCAATTGCACACGCTGAAACATTTAAAATTACACTGCTCGGTGTTGGTGACATTTACAATTTTGATGCTGGCAAAAAGCGTGGCGGCCCCACGCGGTTGAACGCTGTGGCAAAAGCTGAACGCGCCGCCAATCCTAATTTTTTTACGTATTTGACGGAGATATGATTTCGCCATCACTGCTTTCAGGCCTCGACAAAGGCTCGAATATGATCGAATTCACAAACCTTGTACCGTTTGATATAGCTGTGCCAGGCAATCACGAATTTGATGCTGGCAAAGAAAACTTTGTTGAGCGCGCCAAACAATCAAAATATCCTTGGGCTGTCGTCAACGTTACCAATGCTGATGGCTCCGTTTATGCAGGCCTCGGCGGGGTTATGATGAAGGACATTAATGGCGTCAAAGTTGCGCTTGTTCCAATCGCCCAAGATACCTCCCCGGAAGTTGCTTCGACTGGCGACTTAAAATTTTCCCCGAGTGTTGAAAGCGGTATTGAAGCAGCAAAAAAAGCCCGCAAAGGTGGCGCTGATCTGGTTATCGCTGTAACCCAGACGCCACGTTCACAAGATGCCAAGCTAATGGATTCAAAAGCATTCGATGTTATTCTTTCCGGCGATGATCATGAATTGGCGATGGAATATAATGGCGTAGCGGCCTATGTGGAAACTTCGATTGATGCAAATTATTTGGTGCCGATCGACTTAAGCGTAACAGTCGAGGAAAAAGACGGTAAGCGCAGCGTGAAATGGGAACCAAGCTTCCGCTTCATTGACACGGCAAATGTAACGCCTGATCCAGAAACCCAAAAATTGGTTGAAGGCTTTAACGGCAAACTTATTGCCAATGATGTTTTAGTTTTGATCAAGAAATTCGGCACTATCGACGCCAAGGTTGAAGGCCGTATTACAATCCAGCAGTAATCTTCTGCGCCGCAATCAGAAACTCCAAATTCCCGTCGCCGCCTTCCAATGGCGACGGGATTATTCCTTGTACAGACCATCCGCTGGATATGAGAAAATCTGAGATTTCCTGATTTACACGCTCATGCGCTAATTTGTCTTTTACAATTCCACCACGCCCAATGCCTTCGCGGCCCACTTCAAATTGCGGTTTGATGAGTGCGATGAGATGCGCGCCTGTTTTCATCAAGCTCAGCGCGGCAGGCAGCGCAATCCGAAGCGAAATGAAACTCACATCGCAGGTGATCAGCGAAACGTCTTCTGAGATATATTCGGCTTCTAAATCTCGGGCGTTCAAGCCCTCATGCAAAGTTATCCGATCATCGCGCAGCATCATTTGGCTATGGCCAACATCAATGGCAAAGACATGTTTGGCGCCACGTTCGAGAAGTACTTCAGTAAAGCCGCCTGTGGATGCGCCGATATCTAAACATGTGAGGCCTTCAACCTCAATTTGGAAATGATCGAGCGCGTGAACCAGTTTCAACGCAGCGCGCGAAACATATTGGCTGCCCTCATCGGTGATCGTCAATTTGGCATCTGATAAAACCATTTGCGAAGGTTTGCGTGCGGGTTCGCCATCCACTTGCACAAGCCCACGCAACACAGCATCACGTGACCGCGCCCTGCTCGGATAAAGCATGCGGGCAACCAATGCTTCATCTAAGCGCTGGCGGATCAATCCACATCCAATGGCGTTGTACCAATCGGCTTTCCATTTGCGCCAAGCGTAATTTTTTCAATGCGGGCTTCAGCTTCAGCTAATTTGGTTTCGCAATGCTTGCGCAGCGCTTCGCCGCGTTCGTAAATTTTGATTGATTCTTCCAAATCCACGCGGCCTGATTCAAGTTTGGCGACGATTTCTTCCAATGCGGCCAAGGCCTTTTCGAAAGACAAGGATTTGATTTCTGCTTCTTCAGCCATGTTTAGTCTTCCTCGTCTTGCTCGTATTCATCTTCTTCGCCCATCACAGCGGAACCATGCATCAGCGCTGCCAGATGCGCGCCGACACCACCTGCCAGGCCTTGCAAATCATAGCCGCCTTCGAGAATGGAAACAACGCGGCCTTCGCAATGGGTTTGGGCAATTTCCATCAGTTGCAAAGTGGCCCAAGCGAAATCCTCTTCCACTAATTCCAAGCTGCCTAATGGATCGCGTACGTGCGCATCAAATCCTGCGCTGATAATCACCAAGTCGGGTTCAAAGGCGTTGAGGTTGGTCAAGATTTTTGTGGACATTGCTTCGCGAAATTGAGCGCCGCCATCGCCAGCGCGTAAAGGCGCATTGAAGATATTGCCAACGCCCGTTTCACCCACCGCACCTGTGCCAGGGTAAAGAGGCATTTGGTGAGTGGAACCGTAAAACATATCTTTGTCCGACCAGAAGATGTCTTGTGTGCCATTACCGTGATGCACGTCAAAATCAATCACAGCGACACGCTCGGCATTATATTTGGCACGGGCGTAAAAGGCGGCAATGGCGGCGTGGTTAAAAAAGCAAAAACCCATTGCGCGGTTGTGTTCGGCGTGGTGGCCAGGTGGGCGCATGGCGAGGAATGCGTTTTGCGCTTCACCTTTGAATACGGCATCGACTGCTGCATTTGCTCCACCCACGGCGCGCAGCACAGCGGGCAAAGTGCCGGATGACATGAGGGTGTCTGAATCTAGATACTCAAAGCCCTCCTCAGGCGCCGCGCTTAGGATGCGCTGATAATGCTCTTCGGTGTGGCAGCGGATAATGTCCTCCGCGCGGCCCAAGGGCGCTTCGCGGTTGACAATGGATTTAAAATGAGGGGAGCGCAAAACATCATGCACCGCACGGATGCGGTCAATCCGTTCCGGGTGACCATCGGGGGTCACATGGGCCATGCTGGCGGGGTGGGAGAAAACAAAAGTGGACATGACTGCTGGGTAGCCGAAAATTTTAAGTGATGCTATAGGGCGTTGATGATCAGCGCCAAAGACATTTCAAAAGCTGCCGACCTGCTTTTGAGCGGGGAATTGGTGGCATTTCCGACTGAGACGGTTTACGGGTTGGGCGCACTGGCGACCGATGATAAAGCCGTGGCGCGGATTTATGCGGCAAAAGGGCGGCCAACATTTAATCCACTGATTTCACATGTGCCTGATGTTGAGGCAGCTTTTGCGCTGGGTGAATTTTCAGGCGACGCTCTCAAATTGGCGGCACGGTTTTGGCCGGGGCCTTTGACTTTAGTAGTGCCGCGCTGGAGTACATGCACTGTTTCTCTTCTCGCTTCGGCGGGTTTATCTTCTTTGGCCATTCGTGTGCCGCAGCACCCGATTGCACTGGAATTGCTGCGCGTCGTGGGCAAACCAGTTGTGGCACCCTCTGCTAATCCATCAGGCCGCATTAGCCCGACGACGGCACAACATGTGCGGGATGGGTTGGGCAACAAGGTTTCGATGATTTTGGATGGTGGGCCTTGTGCAGTTGGGGTTGAGTCCACTGTTGTGAGTTTTCTTGAGGGTAAGGCGACATTGTTGCGGCCCGGCGGTTTACCGCGTGAAACGATTGAAGACGCGTTGGGGTTTAGATTGCTTGATGCTGATACAGGTGTGATGCATTCGCCGGGCCAAATGGAAAGTCATTATGCTCCACATGCGGCGATGCGGTTGAATGCTGAGACAGCAATGACTGATGAAGCTTATTTAGGATTTGGGAATTTTGATGGTGCTCATAATCTATCGCCGTCTGGTGATGTGGTTGAGGCCGCTGCAAATCTGTTTCGCATGTTGCATGAGTTAGACGCCACAAAGCCAGAGCGTATTGCCGTCGCCCCAATCCCCATGGGTGGTTTAGGCGAAGCGATTAATGACCGCCTGAAACGCGCGGCGGCTCCACGATGATGCCAACATCTGAAACTCTGCAACGCTTCATCGCTATCGTCGGGGAGAAGAATGCAATCAGCAACGTCACTGACATGGCACCCTATATGCGTGAATGGCGTGATCTTTGGCCTGGCACTTCGCCTCTGGTGTTGCGGCCTGCCGACACCGACGAAGTTTCGCGCATTCTGAAAATTGGTTGCGAAACCAACACCACCATTGTTCCGCAATCTGGTAACACAGGCTTGGTGGGTGGACAGATGCCGACGGGGCCTGAGGTTTTGCTTTCGCTCGACCGCATGACAAAAATTATTTCAGTTGATGCCGATGATTATTCGATGACAGTGGAAGCTGGGTGCGTTTTGAAAAATGTGCAGAATGCGGCGGATGCTGTTGACCGCCTGTTTCCACTCAGTCTTGCCTCTGAAGGTTCATGTCGCATTGGTGGCAATCTTTCGAGCAATGCGGGCGGGCTTAATGTTCTGGCCTATGGCAACACGCGTGATTTGTGTTTGGGGCTTGAGGTTGTGCTGGCCGATGGGCGCATTTGGAATGGGCTGAAAAAGCTGCGCAAAGATAATACCGGTTATGATTTAAAGAACCTGTTTATAGGTGCTGAAGGCACATTGGGGATCATAACCGCTGCGGTTTTGAAACTCTACCCTAAGCCGCGCCGCAACGACACAGCCTTCATCGCCGTGCCCAGCCCTCAAGCTGCAGTTGATTTGTTGGCATTGGTGAAAAACGAAAGCGGCAACCGGGCTGTGGCGTTTGAGTTGATGCCAGAAATTGCGATGGGATTTACAGTAAAGCATATGGGCATCACCAATCCAATTGCGTCGCCCTCGCCTTGGTTTGTGTTAACGGAATTGGCTGATGCTCTGCCTGGCAGTTTTGAGACGATTTTAGAAAAGGCGATGGAGATGGGAATCGTGACCGATGCATCCATCGCACAATCTGAAACGCAGCGGCAAGCGCTGTGGGCCATTCGCGAATTGATGCCGGAATCTCAGCGCCATGAAGGCGGATCAATCAAGCATGATGTGTCGGTTCCTGTTTCACATATCCCAGCGTTTATTGCTGAGGCGACAAAGGCAGTGCATGGTTTTATGTCCGACGCCCGCGTGATGTGTTTTGGCCATATGGGCGACGGTAACATGCATTTTAATGTGACGCAGCCCGTCGGCATGGATAAACAGAAATTTCTGTTGCAATGGCACGCGCTCAATTGGGTGGTGTTTGATGTGGTTCTGAAACATGGCGGCTCCATCAGTGCTGAGCATGGCATTGGGCAGTTAAAGCGCGATGATATGTTGCGGATTAAATCACCGGTGGAGCTGGCGTTGATGCGCGCGATAAAGGCGATGCTTGACCCTAAGGGTATTATGAACCCGGGCAAAGTTTTACCGCCTGCCTAATTCAACTTCGCCTTCAAAACCATCTCCACATTGGCCCTATGAACCGCCTCATAAGGCTCAAAATAATTCACCCAGCCTGCTTCCAGTGGCCCGGCAATGATGTGGCGCAAGTCTTGGTCGCGCAATTCTGGCTCGGTGGGCATGCGTTTTAGCATGCGGATATATTGTTGCGTAGCGCGGATTAGGGTTTTGCCATAGCCGCCTTTGCCGATCACGTCGGCATGGCCATGGTTGGGCAGGATGTGGGTTGGGCTGAGCGCCCAGATATGATCGAGATCAGCGAGGTGGGTGTTCAAATGTTCAGGTTCAGCCACGTAAGTGACGGTGTCTTCCATGGTGTCACCTGCCAGCAAGACGCCCTGCTCTGCCATCCAGACGACCGATGCATCATCACTATGAATATTGAACTCAAGAAATTCCAGTTCAAGCGTACCTATCTTGAAATTCATCGATTTGGAAAATATCTGCGTGGGCATCATGAGCGGATTGATGGCTGGCAAGCCGTGGTCAGTGCCATCTTCAATTGACGTTTTATGCTTTGCCAAATGATCAGCGGTTTTCTGGTTGGCGATGATTGGACAATCTTTGAACACTTCAGTTCCGGCCACATGGTCAAGATGCCAGTGGCTAAGGAGTACGGTGAATTTGGTCACCCCCATACCAGTAAGATGAACGCGAATGGCGCGAGCATAATCATTCGAACAATGCGTGTCGTAAACCAAAGCTTCATGGCCATCGACAATTGCATAGCTGGCGATGCCAAGCGATAACGCGCCACTATCAACCCAATTGTCCTGTTCCATAAATCTGTAGCCCGGCACGCGCCCATCATAATAGGCATAGATGTTTTTGTGCGGCTGAAGGATGCGGAGGTGTTTGGTCATTGAATTAGAATAGACCCATTTGACCCGTTGATGGTGGAATATCTTTGGGTTTCGGTGGTGGTGGGTTTCGCGCAATAATTGTTGGCTCCATGGTGAAATAATCATCGGGTGGTGGTTTGAGCAAGTCGCGTATGTTTTCTTCGGCGCCATCTAACCAGCGATCAAAATCTTTAGGGTGGATCACCACAGGGCAGCGGTCGTGAATGGTGGCAATCAGCAGATTGGGATCAGTCGTCAGCATTGCGGCAGTTTCTAATTCTGAACCATCGGCACTTTGCCAATGTTCCCAAATGCCACCAAAAGCAAAGAGGCTATGATCTGGGCGGTGGATAAAGTAAGGGCGCTTCTTGCCGGGCACATCACCTTCCCATTCATAAAAACCATCAGTGGGAAACAGGCACCGCCTTCGGCGAATGGCGTTTTTGAAACTGGGCTTTTCATAGGCAGTTTCGCTGCGGGCGTTGATCAAAGGGCGCGGCTGGATTTCTTTGGCCCAGCTTGGAACAAAACCCCAGCGCACCAATTCAAAATGGCGCTGATGATCAAGGCCAGTTCGCACAATGGCAATGGGGCTTCCTGGCGTTACATACTGGCGCGGCGGGAAGATGGGTTGTTCTAAATACTTGAACAATGCCCTTGATTCATCGATTGATTTGCGAAAACTATAGAGACCACACATGAGGCAATAATAGCGAAATGACAGAACCAATTCTAGGAGCATCGGCTTGTATTTGGCGGGGTGGAAAAGTTCTGTTGATCAAGCGCGGCAAGCCGCCGGGCAGGGGTTTATGGAGCTTGCCGGGTGGAAAGATTGAAATAGGCGAGCAGGCAGAAGCTGCTGCGGCGCGCGAATTGTTTGAGGAAACTCAGATTACCGCAAAATTGGTACAAGCCATCGGGCCATTTGACGTGCGACATGATGGGGCCGTTGTCTATTCCATAAGTTGCTTTGCGGGGCTTTATATTTCAGGAGAAGCGGTCGCTAGCAGTGATGCGGCGGACTTGGCATGGGTTTATCCACAGGCGTTGGGAGGCTTTAATCTAGCGCCAAATATTGCACAAGCCATTGCAGAAGCTGCGAAAGTGTTGAAGCTTTAGTTCAAACTGAGGGGTGTCCATTAACCCTTTCTTAAGAATGGACTCGCTGCGTTAATTTCGTCTGGTAACGATTGTTAACACAACAGAGGTGGGCTCAGTTGTGGTCACGAAATTTGGGTTCCATGTATAAATTAACAGAAGAGCAAATTGCCGAACTGCCACCGCAGGAAGCCAAACAAATGGCGCTGCGCTATATTCTCGAAGCATGGGAAGAGGCAATTTATGATGGTCTTGATCCGGATGCTATCGCAACTGCGGCGATTTTTGCTGCTCTGTCTGATATGATTGCCACTTATGGTGAAGAACCCGTGGCTGTGATGTGTGAGCGCTTGCCGGAACGTATTCGCTCAGGTGAGTTTACGGTGGGTAAGACCCACCAATAAGCATAGACACATTGCAAAAACTGGCACTATTGCCATTTTGTCGAAGCGGTTAGAACGCTTTGATGAATCATCTTCCGGATAGTCGTTACTCTTGGATCCGTCTTGCGGCGTCAATTGCACTGGCAACAACGGGTGGCATTGGGCTTTGGGCTGGTGTGGTGGTATTGCCGTTTATTCAGGCTGACTTCCACGTTGACCGTGCGGGTGCTTCATTTCCCTACACGATGACGATGATTGGCTTTGCCTTTGGCGGCATTTTATCGGGTAAGCTGGCTGATAAATTCGGCATCATGATTCCGATGATGATGAGCGGAGTGATGCTGTGCATTGGGTTTTTTGCGACTGCATTGGCTCCCAATTATTGGAGTTATGTGGCGACCTCAGCACTCATCATTGGTGCGCTGGGAAGTGGAACAACATTCGGGCCACTGGTTGCTGATGTATCCTTATGGTTTCAAAAGCGACGCGGCATTGCTGTTGGTATCGTGGCATCGGGAAACTATTTAGCGGGTACGATTTGGCCTCCCCTGCTCACTTATCTCACTCAACAATATGGCTGGCGTTCTGCTTTTATGTTTATCGGCGTGGTTTGCGTCGTGATCATGGTGCCTTTGTCATTGATGTTGCGCGAGCGGGCATCATTGGTCGAACGCCCAAGTGCGGCCGCGACATCTCAAGGGGTCAAGGGCACGAATTTTCTGCAAGCCATTCTGATATTGGCGGGGATCTCCTGCTGCGTGGCTATGAGTATGCCACAGGTTCATATTTTGGCTTATTGTGGTGATCTTGGTTTTGACCGCGCAGTTGGCGCTCAGATGCTTTCGGTGATGTTGGGCTTTGGCGTGGTGAGCAGGCTCGTTTCGGGCTACATGTCAGATCATATCGGCGGCATTGGCACATTGATCATCGGCTCGTTTCTGCAATGTTTGGCGTTGCTGTTCTACATTCCGTTCAACGGTTTGACTTCGCTTTATCTGGTGACGGCACTGTTTGGTCTGGCGCAGGGCGGAATCGTGCCGAGTTACGCTTTGATTGTGCGTGATCACTTCCCGGCCAAAGAAGCGGGCATTCGGATTTCCATGGTGCTCACGGCGACAGTATTGGGCATGGCTTTGGGCGGTTGGCTATCTGGTGTGATTTTTGATCATACGGGATCTTATAAGCTGGCGTTCTTGCACGGTGTCGCTTGGAATCTTTTGAATATGGCAATTGCGTTTTGGTTTTTGATTGGAAAGCTTCGGCCAAAGCAAAGTGCAGTTGCTGCATGAAGTGGCAGCACAAATTATTTCGATTCTAAAATCCGCTTTGCAGCTTCTTCTAGGATCGTTCTGACGCGTGTCTGCTCAGGCTGGTTCCAGCCACCTTGTTTGGCCATGATGGCATAGCGCAAGGTGTGGATGGCATGTACGATGCTTTCGGGTGGCCCATGACTTTCAGCACCACCCGCCATAATATCAATCCGGGCCATTAAAGCTTTTACGTGTTCGGCGTTCTCAGCCAGCATTTGGCGGCCTACTAATGTGGCGCTGTAAGATTTCTTGGTGCTTCCAGCATCGGTGGTGCTGGCAATCAGTTCTTGTTCCTCAAGCAATGTCAGCGTGGGATAAATAGTGCCGGGGCTCGGCACATAATTTCCCTGAAATTTTGCCTCTATCGTGCGAATCAAATCATAACCATGCGACGGTTTGTCGGCGATTAAAGCTAACAATAATAATCTTAAATCGCCTTGGCCAAACATGCGGGGCCCACGTTGGCCCCGTCCTGCAAAGGGGCCAAATGGAGGCCCTCCGGCCATTCCACCTTCCATCCATTTTCGCATGAAAGGCGGGCCGCCAAAGCCCGCTGCTTTGCGTTTCCAACCCCATTTAGGGCCATGTGGTTTACCTGCTTCGTCGTCTGTCATTTTATCATTCCATCGTCTTTTGAACGATACCCTGCGCCGAAGCTTTGGCACAGGGGCATTTTGTGTGAGGTGTTTAAATATCAAGCTGAGCCAGTTTCCGAATTCGGCTTTGCTTCACGTGCCGCTTGAAACTGGGCAAAGGCTTCAGCATCGCGTTTTGCCCTGGCAGCTGCGCGGTGTTCGGCGAACGCATGACGTGTCTCCCTTAACTCATTCAACACCTTGGATGTGTGTTCATCCATGGCTGAATTGCCACTGGAGCGCATACCACGCCGTCCCATTCTGCCACCGATGCCACGATGGCCGCAGCGGCCACCTTGCGCAAAAGGTGTTGGCCCATCGGCATTTGCATAGCGCCGGCTATTCCAGAGGAAATAGCCAAGCGCGGCCAAACCGAGTGGCGGGAAAAGTGCTGTGCCAACTACGACTGCCGCCAGTTTGCCAAGATGAAAGCCTGGCGTTGTGGCCCAGTCGAAGCCGCCACGGCCCTGACGAAAATCCCCACCATAGTTATGGTGTGAGAAGCTATTGTTTTCGGTGTTGGTTTCAGAATTAGCGTGTTCATTTTGGTTTGTCATAATCATTCCTTTCATTTGTACGACATGTCTTAAGATATATCGTAAGACTGTATTTTCAAGTGGGGTGACCATGAAATATTTTTCGGCGGTTGCTTTTCCGATGCGTACCCTAGGTGTTAAAGTTCTGAAACTCTAACCTTATCGTTTCTTGGGACTTGACCTTAAGCTGTTCAGCGGCTTTGTTGCGTTGCAACAGGATTATGACGAAAACAGTAACTCAATATCTGGCACAGTTCGGCAAGTTTGGAGCTGAAGGCGCAAAACTCGGCGCTGGCGCATTGGGCCAGAAGGGCGAAGCTTTGTGTGAGATGGCAAAGTTGGGTCTGGCTGTTCCTCCAGGGTTTGTTTTGACCGTCGAAACTGCAAAGTTAATTGCGGGAGGGCAAGCAACATTTGAGATTAAGCAGCAGATCGTTTTGGCCTTAGAGCGATTGGCGGAAGAGACGGGTTGTTCGCTCGGCGACTATAAGAATTTATTATTGTTGGCCGTGAGACCTTCAACGCCGATGGCCCTGCCCGGAACTTTGGAAGCCGTTTTGAACCTGGGGCTCAACGACGAAACAGTCGAAGGTCTTGCCAAATTTTCAGGTGATCCTGGTTTTGCACATGAGTGCTATCGCCGCTTTATTCAGAATTATGCACATGTGGTGATGGGTGATGACCCTGCGGCTTTTGAAGATTTGCTTGGCCTGTTTATTGAAGAACGCGGTTATGTTTCAGCAACTGAAATAAAAGGTTCTGATGGGCGTGAATTAACAGCAAGGTTTAAATCGCAGCTTGAGGCGCATGATAACCAAGTGTTTCCGCAAGACGTGCATGAGCAGCTTTGGCATACCATCGTGGCTTTGGTGCGCGGTTGGAATGGACCGCGTGCAAAGACGCACCGCAAGCTTCATGGGGCCGATGCTGGTGCGGGTTTGGCGATAGTCGTGCAGGCGATGGTGTTTGGAAACCAACCAGAGCTTTCTGGCGCCGGACACGCATCTTCGCGTCACCCTCAATCGGGCGAACTCGTGATGCAGGGCGAATATCTGGCCGATGCGCAAGGACCTGATTTAGTTGCGAGGTTGCGGCACAGTTTACCCTTACGCAACGGCGACACATCTTTGGAGACTGTGCTTCCTGTGGCCTTTCAAGAATTGCGCGCGGGCTTGTTTAAGTTGGAACAATTAAGGCGCGATGCAGTAGAGATAGATTTTACAATTGCACAAGGCCAACTTTGGTTTCTGGATGCTAAACCTGCTCGGCGCACCACTGCAGCGGCAATTAAAATTGTGGCCGATATGGTGCGCCAGAATTTGATGACTGAGCATGAAGCCCTATTGCGGATTGATCCTCTATCACTGGATCAATTGCTGCACTCGACATTGGCTTCAGACACCAAGCGCGAAATAATAGCCGTTGGGCTGCCTGCATCTCCCGGTGCTGCATCTGGCATGATTATTTTTGACGCCGAAGAAGCTCGACTTCTTGTGGGCCAAGGCCTTCATGTGATTTTGGTACGGCCCGAAACTTCGCCTGAAGATATTAAGGGGGTGCATGTTGCAGACGGTGTTTTGACCACACGCGGCGGCATGACATCTCACGCCGCTGTCATTGCGCGTGGCATGGGAAAGCCTTGCGTGGCGGGTGCTTCATCATTGAAGATTGATGCCGCCGAAGGAACACTGAAAGGGCCTGGGCTGACGCTCAAAAAGGGTGATGTGATCACTGTTGATGGCAGCACGGGTCAGGTTTTGAAAGGCGAAGTTGCAGTTGTGAAACCATCACTCTCAGGGGATTTTGCGATGTTCCTTGGATGGGCAGACAAAATACGCCGCATGAAAGTTAGAACTAATGCCGAGACGCCGCATGATGCAAAGATAGCCCGAGATTTTGGCGCTGAGGGTATTGGGCTTTCGCGCACTGAGCATATGTTCTTTGAAGGTGACCGGATTATTGCTATGCGCGAAATGATTTTGGCCGATAGTGAGCGCGATCGTCGCGCTGCCTTGGCCAAGATATTACCGGTTTTACGCGTTGATTTTGAAGCGTTGTTTGCGATCATGGCTGGTTTCCCAGTTTGTATTCGTTTGCTTGATCCGCCGCTGCACGAATTTCTGCCTTCGGCTGGAGATGACGTCGTCGGCATTGCCAAAGACTTGAAGATTGATCCAGCAGCACTTCGTCGCCGTGTGGCTGAACTGCGCGAGCAAAACCCTATGTTGGGACATCGTGGTGTGCGGCTTTTGCTCAGCTATCCCGAAATTACTGACATGCAGGCTCGAGCGATTTTTGAGGCTGCGGCCAATGTGGAGCGGCAGACCGGAGAGGCCCCCATCGCTGAGATTATGGTGCCGCTGGTTTCATCGCGCGCTGAGCTTGATGCAGTGCGCAAACGGATTGACATGGTGGCGTCTGAAGTGCGCAAGGAAACAGGACAAGTTATTACCTATTTGGTCGGAACAATGATCGAATTGCCGCGTGCAGCACTGAGGGCAGAGGACATTGCCAAGGCTGCTGAGTTTTTCTCCTTTGGCACAAATGATCTGACCCAGACTACATTTGGCATCAGCCGGGACGACTCGGCGCGGTTCATCGGCGAATACACAGCGCGAGGCATATTTACACATGATCCATTTATATCGTTGGATGTCGATGGGGTGGGAGAACTGATCAATTTTGCGGTGGAACGAGGCCGTTTGGGGCGGGCTGGCATTCATCTTGGAATATGTGGTGAGCATGGCGGCGATCCAGACTCAATCGAGTTTTGTGAGGCATCAGGGCTTGATTATGTGTCCTGTTCTCCCTTCCGCGTGCCCATTGCGCGGCTGTCCGCAGCCCAGGCAACGCTAAAAAATTCAGCAAAATCAAATCATTAACCTAAAAGTTAATTTGGCGTTTATATGGCTTAAAAGTGGCTGGTTTGGGTTGTAGGCATGGTTAACCTATGCTAAACGACCCTGAGTTATAATATCAATCTGGGGTCGAAAGACTCGCGTGTGGGCAGGATCGGTATATTGGATCGTAAACAAAGTTTGAATAAGCGTCGGCAGTACGAAGATCTCAATTCACTTGAGATTGCAGCACACCCGAAATCATCAATTCGTGATTTTGTACCAATGGCGTTTGCTGGTGTCATGCTTGTGACGGCTTTTGCATTTGCTGGGCACTACATTGGCCGCAATGCAGACGCGCATAATGCAATTGTAGAAGATATGGCGCCGCTTGTTATGCCAACGTCTGCCTTGGCAACGAAGGGTTCACTTTTGCCAGAAGGTGAAACATTTGCTTTGCTGAATGTAAAGTCGCTTCGTAATCAGACTGTTTTGATTGATGGCAAGGGTGATTTAGAGGGGCTTGATGTGATCGAGCCTGTTCCGGTTCCAAAACCAAAACCCAAGACTGTAAAGATTGCCAAGATTGAGAAAGATGTCAGGATTACTCCGGCTTCGATTGATTTAAAGCATCCCGATGAACCTGCCCCAGCTGTCAAGCGCATGGCGGTTGCTCCGGCGGAACCTGCTGTGGAACAGTCATTCAAGCTTGATAAAGCAACCAAGTTAAAGGTTGTGGCGCAGCGCCGTGTTCGTTTGGCGGAAGAAAATTGTTTGGCTCGTGCGGTTTATTTTGAATCGCGTTCTGAATCTGATCTCGGACAATTGGCTGTGGCCAAGGTTATTCTCAATCGCGTCAAAGCACCTGAGTACCCCAAATCAATTTGCGGCGTGGTTTACCAAGGTTCGGGATCACGTAATTCCTGCCAGTTTTCGTTTGCTTGTGACGGACTGCCAGATGATGTGAACCAGCCTGGTGCGTGGGCACATGCCAAGTCGATTGCTCAGCGAGCTATTTCTGGCGATCCCGCGATTGCCATGATGGGTTCTGCCACTAATTATCATGCTGATTATGTGAAACCACGTTGGGCCAAGACGATGCGTCGGCTCGCTCGTATTGGCCACCACATTTTCTACGCTGGCGGCTAAGGGTTTAGGATAAACGGTCTTCCTTCATAGGCGTTTTCACCTCTGCCGATTGCCTCCACCGCTTTTAACATTCGTCCTTTACGGCCAAGCAGATGATCGACTTGGGTTGTTATCAACCTATTTGGAGTTGCTGATGGCGAGGCCGCACGCAGCTCTTGAGCTAATTCCATCTCATCATCTTGGGGACGAAGAATACAAAGTGCAGCAAATGCTGACGCCGTTGAACGGCTGATACCAGCCCAACAATGGATCAACATGGGCTGCTGCTGATCCCAATTTTCGATGAATGAAATCAGTCGTTTTGCGTCTTGTTCACGCGGCGAGATAAGACCCGGTGTATCAGCGTTGATGTCGTTGAACGTAAGTTTTAGATGATTGTCGATGCCACTATAGCTGGGATGCGCGGTTTCAGGCCCCAGGATGCCGATCACCGATTTTGCCCGATGCAGATTAATTTGTGATTGAGCGACATGCAGTCCGCAAACGATGATCATGAGTTAAGCCTTTTGAATGCCGATAGATAAAGCGCTGCTGCATCATTTGTGCGGAGAGTTTCAAGCGCGTGGAATTTTTTATCTCCCGACAGGCCTTTGGGGCGGCCAAAGAATTTTTCGGCTTCGGGGATGGAAAATCCTGCGAGCTGCGTGGCCTCTAAATAAGCGGCCATTTTATCGGCTTGTTTAACAAGGGCCTCAATTTCAACGGTGGCCTTCTGCGGCAGACCAAAGCGGATATGGATTGCCGCCATCAGGCGGTGTTCGAAAGCCTTATAGTCCACGCCCAATGCCGCTTTGAAGGGCGATATCATATCTCCGATCACATATTCGGGTGCATCATGCAGAAGTGCTACAAGGCGCAGTTGTTTGCTTGGCCTTTCATTACAATGGGCGAAAATTTGTTCGACCAGCACGCAATGCTGCGCCACGGAAAATGCGTGGTCACCTTTGGTTTGGCCATTCCAGCGCGCCACGCGCGCGAGGCCGTGAGCGATGTCTTCGATTTCTATATCAAGCGGCGACGGATCAAGCAGATCCAATCTGCGGCCTGATAGCATGCGTTGCCAAGCTCTGGGAGCAGCGTCAGCCATTTAGCGCGCCAGTTTCTTGACCGCCTCATGGCGATGGCACTCGACCATGTGGTCATTGAAAAATCCGGTGGCTTGGATGAAAGCATAGACGATGGTGGGGCCGACGAATTTGAAGCCCTTTTGCTTTAGGTCCTTTGAAATTTTTTCGGCGAGAGGCGTTTTGCCCGGCACGTCTTTCATTGAATTGAATGTGTTCACCACGGGTTTTCCATCGACAAAATCCCAGAGATATCTAGAAAAATCTTCAATCTTCAAATAGGCTTGCGCATTGAGCACTGTGCCTTCAATTTTCAAACGATTGCGCACGATGCCCGTATTTTGCATCAGCGCATCTTTTTTGTGGCGGTCGTAAGTGATGATTTTTTCGGGTACGAAGCCGTCAAAAGCTTCACGGAAATTTTCGCGTTTGCGCAAAATCGTGATCCAGCTGAGGCCTGCCTGGAAGCCATCCAGGATTAGTTTTTCAAAAAGTGCGCGTGAATCATATTCAGGTACACCCCAATCCGTGTCGTGATAATGCACATAGAGCGGGTCAGTTCCGCACCAGCTGCAACGGTGAATTCCATCTTCGTGTTCTATTGCAGTCATCGTGCGGCTTCCGGAATGATAACGTCATATTTGATCCAGTCAGGCTTTTGCACTTTGAGTGTGACAGCATTTGACAGGAGAGGCGCTGTGGTTTCAGCGAGGCGGTCGAGGCGGATGAGGGCCAGCGCGTTAGAGCTGGTGGTTGAAAGAATTTCGCCTATGGTTTTATCGGCGCTGGTGATGGTTGCACCTTTCGCTAGCCCCTGCCCGGTGGCAGGCAAAATGCGGCTGCGGGCAGTGCCCCGGTGCTGCATGCGCGAAACGACCTCTTGGCCGACATAGCAACCCTTAGCGAAATTCACGCCGCCAAATTGATCAAGATTGGCTTCATGGGGAAATAGGTTATTGGAGCCGATGTCTTGGACGCTATCAGCCAGTCCCAATGCGATTCGTGCGGCGTCGTAACCCTCCCCGGCTTTAAACGCCCCCTTTGCAGCGAAGAAGCGGTGGCCCATGGCAGCATTGCGAGGGTCGATATAGCCTTCATCGCCAACGGCCACTTCGAGATCGTCCCGCGCAGTGATTGTTAGTTTGGCACGGAGTTTATACATCATCAATTTTTGCAAAAGAGCTTCACGTTGTTCCGAAGCGCAATCAACCAGAATATTTTCGCCCGCATTGAACACAAACATATCATGCAAAATCTTCCCCTGTGGGCTGAGCAATGCGCCATAGGCTGCATGGCCTTGCGCCAAGGTGGCGACATCGCAGGTGAGCAGATTATGCAAGAACGCCAATGCGCCCTCGCCGCTGATGGAGATTACGGAACGGTCTGGCCGCAATTGATTTGGAAAGCTTGGATTTGTCATTGCAGGTGTTCTATCATGGCTTTACCAATGCTGAAACAGGAAGAACTATGAAGGTTGATCTTATTCTCAAGGGTGGCACTGTCATCAACCAAGATGGCATGGGGGTGCGAGATATTGCCGTGTCTCAGGGCCATATTGTGGGAATTGGCACTGGCTTTTCGGGTGCTGAGGTGGTCGATTGCCGGAATCTGC
The DNA here is from genome assembly GCA_025359045.1 of Hyphomicrobiales bacterium. Classification (GTDB taxonomy): domain Bacteria; phylum Pseudomonadota; class Alphaproteobacteria; order Rhizobiales; family Aestuariivirgaceae; genus Aestuariivirga. The sequence continues at coordinate 99,094 of JANYHN010000048.1, forward strand.
ACATCATGCCCGGCGTAATCGACAGCCAAGTGCATTTCCGTGAGCCTGGGTTAACCCATAAAGAAGATTTAGAAACCGGAAGCCGTGCTGCCGTGATGGGCGGGGTGACGGCAGTTTTTGAAATGCCCAACACAAATCCGACGACGACGACGGCTGCTGCTTTGGCCGATAAAGTGGCCCGCGCGAGGCACCGCATGTTTTGCGATTTTGCTTTCTACGTAGGTGGCACGCGCGAGAATGTGGATGAGATTTCTGCGCTGGAAAAACTGCCGGGTTCGGCGGGTATAAAAGTTTTTATCGGCTCATCGACGGGTGACTTGCTGGTGGAAGATGACGCGGGTTTGGAATCGATCATTTCCAAGCTTTCGCGCCGCGCGGCGTTTCATAGCGAAGACGAGTTTCGGCTGCGTGACCGGGTGAAATATCAAGTGGCGGGGGATGCAGCAAGCCATCCCGAGTGGCGCGATGTTGAGGCGGCGAGGCTCTGCACCGAGCGGCTCATTCGCATTGCGCGCAAACACAATAAGCGCATTCATGTTCTGCACATTTCGACGGCGGAAGAATTGCCTTTGTTAGCGGCGGCACGAGATTTGGCGACAGTCGAAGTCACACCGCATCATCTCACTTTATCGTCGGATGACTATGCGCGGCTTGGCACCAAGTTGCAGATGAACCCACCGGTGCGCGAGAAGCACCACCGCGAAGCTTTGTGGCATGCGATTAATTCTGGTTTGGTGGATGTGCTCGGTTCTGACCATGCGCCGCATACGCTGGAAGAAAAGGCCAAAACTTATCCCTCCTCACCCTCGGGCATGACGGGGGTGCAGACTTTGGTTCCGATGATGCTCAATCATGTGAATGCGGGGAAGCTTACGCTGGAGCGATTGGTTGATCTGACATCACATGGGCCGCAACGCATTTTCAACATCAAGAATAAGGGCCGCATTGCTGAGGGTTATGATGCGGATTTCACGATTGTAGATTTGAAACGCAGTGAGACGATTGAAAATAAATGGATTGAGAGCCGCTGCGCTTGGACGCCTTATGATGGCGTTAAAGTTCAAGGCTGGGTGGTTGGCACTTATGTGCGGGGTCGGCCGGCCATGTGGCAAGGCGAGATTGTGGAAAAAGCATTTGGAGAGGCTGTGAAATTCTGATGGAAAAATTTCGTGCGTTGGTGGTGAGCAAAACTGAGACGGGGCAGCATGTGGAGATTACGCAGCTGACTGAGACTGATTTGATGGACGGTGATGTGACCATCGCCGTTTCGCATTCATCAGTGAATTATAAGGATGGTTTGGGGATCACGGGCAAGAGCCCGATCTTCCGCAAATATCCGATGATCCCCGGCATTGATCTGGCGGGTGTGGTGACGAAGTCAGCGCATAAGGATTACAAAATTGGTGATGCCGTTGTGCTGGGTGGCTGGGGTGTGGGTGAAGGTCATTATGGTGGCTATGCCCAAGTGGCCCGCGTGAATGGTGATTGGCTGGTACCATTGCCGAAGAAATTTAGCGCGGCGGAGGCGATGGCCATTGGTGTTGCTGGTTACACGGCCATGCTCTGTGTGATGGCGTTGGAAGAGCAAGGCGTTAGGCCGGAACAAGGCGAGATTTTGGTGACGGGGGCTGCGGGTGGCGTGGGGTCGGTTTCTATTGCGTTGTTGAGCAGGCTTGGTTTTAAAGTGGTGGCTTCAACGGGGCGGATGGAAGAGGAAGCTTTTTTGAAAGCGCTGGGGGCTGCATCAATTGTTAATCGAAGCGAATTCAACGGGCCAGTAAAAGCGTTGGCCAAGATGCGTTGGGCAGGCGCAATTGATAGTGTGGGTTCGACTACACTTGCAAATGTGATTTCGCAAATTATTCCGGAAGGCACAGTTGCGGCTTGTGGCTTAGCACAAGGCATGGATTTGCCTGCTTCTGTTGCACCGTTTATTTTGCGCGGTGTGCGGTTGATTGGGATTAACTCTGTGACCACGCCACGCCCAAGGCGGATGTTGGCTTGGGAGCGTTTGGCGCGGGATTTGGATATGGCCAAACTGCATGCGCTGACTACCACTGTGAAGCTCGATGATGTGCCACGGGTGGCGGAAGAGATTGTGGCAGGAAAGGTTCGAGGGCGGGTTGTGGTGGAGTTGTGAGTTGTCTTCTACCGCTTAGCGGGAGAAGAAAGGGGCCCGTCGAACGAAGTGAGATGGGATAGATGAGGGTGTGTGAAGAAAGTTTGACTGCCCCTCACCTATCCCATTTTGCTGAGGCAAAATGGGCCCCTTTCCTCTCCCGCTGAAGCGGGAGAGGACGATTACCCTTCAATCTTGCTAAAATCCGCAACCTCGGCTGTTGCTTCTCTAATCCTGTTCAACAAGCGCAACCTGTTCTCGCGGAATGTCGCGTCTTTGTCGTTTACAATCACGCCTTCGAAGAATTCATCGACAGGCACGCGCAGTTTGGCGATGGCTTTCATGGCGCCTTCGAAATCTTCATGCTCCACGGCTTTGCGGGCCAAGGCCGAGGCTTGGCTGATGGCGGAATGCAAGGCCTTTTCCCCGCCCTTGATCAGTTGGGCTGGATTGACATCGCCTGAATATTTTTTGTCGTCTTTCTTTTCTTCGATGCGCAAAATATTGGCGGCGCGTTTAACGCCTGCCAACAGATTTTTACCATCGTCGGTATCAAGGAATTTCGACAGTGCTTCAACGCGGCGCACCACCATGAGGATGTCGTCTTCGCTATTGAGTGCGATCACTGCATCAATCAAATCGTGGCGAGCCCCACGATCTTTCAAATAAACTTTGAGTCGGTCAATAATAAAGTTGAACAGCTCGTTCGAATTCGACCAGCTTTCGCGCCACCCTGGCAATTCTCCGTACGGGGGAATGATGGTGATGCCGTTGGCGCCTTTAGGTGGTCGATGTTTATGCTGACCTTCTCCGTGTCCATTGGAAATGCGCGCTTTTGCTGAAGCCAGCAACACATCGTCGCCAGAATAGTTGGCGACTACTCTGTGCCAATGCGGCCAAAGGAAATCTTCCACGAAGGTGGTTTCTTGACTGCCACTCTTCCCGAGGCGGAGGCCACATTCCATGACAACGCGGACAATCCCCAGCGCAGCGCGGCGCAGCGCAAACGGATCCTTCGAGCCTGTTGGCTTTTCGTCGATGGCCCAGAAGCCCACCAGCGTATCCAACTTATCCGCCAACGCCACTGCTTGACCAATTTTCGATACCGGAATTGAATCGCTAGGCCCTTGCGGCTTGTAGTGGTCGCGCAGCGCGTCAGCGACTTCAGGGTCGATGCCCTGCTCCAGCGCGATGTAACGGCCCATCAGGCCTTGAAGCTCGGGGAATTCACCGACCATGCCGGTAACCAAATCGGCCTTGGCCAATCTTGCTGCCAATTTTGATTTCTCTATATCAGCGCCAATCGTCTTGGCGATTTCGCCAGCCTGTGCTTCAATGCGTTTTACACGTTCGCCCTGTGAACCCAGCTTCGCATGGAACGTGATCGCATCAAGCTTCGGCAACAAATCTTCCAGCTTCACCTTACGGTCTTGATCCCAGAAGAATTTGGCATCGCTCAAACGTGCGGCGATCACTTTGTTGTTGCCGTGGATGATGGTCTTTCCGCCGTCGCTGGCTATTGTATTGGCCACGAGCAGATAATGGTTTGACAGCTTGCCGTCTTTGCCGCGCAGGCAAAAACATTTCTGATTGTTCTTGATCGTGGTGATGATCACTTCGGGTGGCACGCTCAAGAAATTTTTGTCGAACGAGCCCATTAAAACCACGGGCCATTCCACGAGGCCTGCCACTTCCTTCAGTAGCGCTTCATCTTCGATCATCTCCAAACCTTGGGCGAAGGCCAGGTTTTTAGCATCGGCACGAATGGTTTCCATCCGCGCATTGGCATCGACGATCACATGGGCTTTATGCAAGCTGCCTGCATAGTCATCAAAGCGGCGGGCTTCGATTGTGCCTTCGCTTAGGAAGCGGTGGCCCATTGTGGTGTTGCCGCTTTGAATGCCTTCGACTTCGAAGGGAACCACTTCCCCATCAAAAGTGCAAAGGATGCTTTGCAAAGGTCTGATCCAACGCAATGTACCCGAACCCCAGCGCATGGATTTTGGCCATGGAAAATTGCGCACCATGTGGGGCACGATTTCGGCAATTACATCGGTCGCCGTACGGCCTGATTTTTTGATGATGGCGATATAGGATTTGCCCTTCTTGTCTTCCTGAATGGTCAGTTGATCAAGGCGCAGTCCGGTTGATTTGAGAAAGCCATCAATGGCGGGTTGAGGCGCATCAATGCGCGGGCCTTTGCGTTCTTCGCTCGTATCAGCGGCTTTGGCGTTGAGACCCTCAACCGACAACACTAAACGGCGCGGTGTGGCATGAACTTGCGCACCTTCATAAGTGAGGCCCGCTTCGACCAGCGCATTGGTGATGATCGACTTCAAATCATCGGCGGCTTTAGATTGCATGCGCGCGGGGATTTCTTCTGAGAAAAGTTCGAGGAGGAGTTCGGCCATTATGCGCTCCCTCCCACTGTGTTACTCCACGCCACGCAGCAAGCTTTCGCCAGTTCGCGCACGCGGCCGATATAGGCTTGGCGTTCGGTCACAGAAATCACACCGCGCGCATCGAGCAAATTGAACGTGTGTGAGGCTTTGATACACTGGTCATAAGCGGGCAAGGCCAGAGTTGGTTTGCCGTCCTCGATATTGTGGGATAGCAACGCCTGACATTCTTTTTCGCATTCGGCAAAACGTGTAAACAGTGCCTCGGTGTTCGCCTCTTCAAAATTATAGCGTGAATATTCTCGCTCAGCTTGCAAAAACACATCGCCATAAGAAATGCGGCCATGGCCTTCTTCGCGGCCATTGAAATTTAAGTCGTAAACATTATCGACATCTTGCACATACATGGCCAAGCGTTCGAGGCCATATGTAAGTTCGCCGGAAACGGGGCTGCATTCCATGCCGCCCATTTGTTGGAAGTAAGTGAATTGCGAAACCTCCATGCCGTCGCACCAGACTTCCCAGCCAAGGCCAGCGGCACCTAAAGTCGGGCTTTCCCAATCATCTTCAGCAAAGCGAATATCATGCAATGCGCTGTCGATGCCGATGGCTTTGAGCGAGCCTAAATATAGCTCCTGCAAATTGGGTGGCGATGGTTTGATGATGACTTGATATTGATAATAGTGCTGCAGCCGATTTGGGTTCTCACCATAGCGGCCGTCTTTTGGTCTGCGCGATGGCTGCACATAAGCCGCCGCCCAATGTTTGGGGCCTACGGAGCGCAGAGTCGTGGCTGGGTGGAATGTGCCCGCACCCACTTCCATATCATAAGGTTGGAGGATGACGCAGCCTTGTTCCGCCCAATAATTGTGGAGGGTTAAGATCAAGTCTTGGAAGGATTTTGTTGGGTTTAAGGCCATTTCGAATTCTTATGTTGTGATGGGCGGTGCTTAGAACATTATGGATGGGGGGTGAAGCAGAAATATCAGAGATCGCGACTCGCGGCCAAGAGCCCCCTCAGTCCAATTTGGCATCACTGCTCAAGCAAGATAGCTACATCCGGCGATAGACATGCGCTCTCGTCGTAAAACCACTCTCGGTTTTAGAGAGTGGCATCGGATGTTACACTGGTGTGGTTTCGACCTGCGCCACATAGCCAGCGTTTTCGAGTGTCGCTAGCTTTGACGCAAACCCGGCCTCCTGCCACACCACAGTCCCCACCGTAAAAATCAAATGCCCGCCCGGTTTCACAATTCGTACTAACTCATCAAAAGCTGATGCAGGTGCGTGGCCGGTTGTGAAAGTTCCGGTTGAGACAATGCAGTCCATCACAGCGGTTTTGAAATCTAAGGCTTCGCCCAAAACGCCCTGCTGCAAGTCGGTGTAAATATTTCTAATGCGGGCTTTGGTCAGCATGCCTTCGGACATGTCGACTCCCAACAAATTTGTGTAACCTAATATGGAAAGCAATTGGCCCAAGGTGCCCGTGCCAACACCTGCATCGAGAATGGCAGCGGCGGAATCAGCCACATAGCGTGCAACGAGGCTTACAATAATAGCGGGGTGGATGTAGCCAGTGGATTGCATGTCGGCATCATAATCTGACGCCCAATCATCATAACTCTTGGCAAGCTCTTGGCGTGACGCAGAATGATAAACGCTGTCGATGCGTTTATCAGCTTTTGATATCATACCTCTGGCACATAGACGCCGGTGATCGGATCAAGCTTCAAGCGCGGCATGTCTTTGACTTGCTTTTCTGGATTGACCTTGGCCTTAACCTGTTGTGCTTCAAGATTTTCAATGGCGCGCTTCATCGTCTTGATGGCAATCCAACCGACGATCATCAAAGCTGCTGTTCTAAAAAAACCCATATTACCACCTCTTATATTTCACGAGACTATCACAAACCGAAACGTTGCCACAATGCCCGCTGTTCAAGAGTGTTAAGAACGGCTTCAGGCATTTCTGTGGCAGCCGAAAAACCCAACCTTTTCAAGCCCCAACCCTTGGGCGCTTCGATTTCGACCAGATCAATCTTGCCCCCAAATTTACGTATCAAGACTTCATTCAGATGTCCCAAGCCATCAATTAATCCTAAATTGATCGAAGTTCGGCCCGTCCAGTAGGCACCCGAAAACAATTCCTTTGATTCTTTCAGCTTGTCTTTGCGACGCGCGCGCACTTCGGTTTTGAAGGTTTCATGCATTTCCGAAAGCATGGCCTTTAGCTTTTTTACATCCTCAGGCTTTTCTGGTTTGAAGGGATCGTTGGTGCTTTTGCTCTCACCTGAAGTGTGCACACGCCGCTCAATGCCATATTTTTTCATGGCTACCGGAAACCCAAACCCGCCACTGATAACACCGATGGAACCGATAATGGAATTTTCGTCAGCGTAAATTTCATCAGCAGCACAAGCCAGCCAATAGCCGCCTGATGCTGCCACATCTTCGCAGAATGCGTAGACCGGGATTTTATTTTCAGCGGCCAAGGCGCGAATGCGATTCGCAATGATAGCCGATTGCACTGGCGAACCGCCGGGGCAATTAATGGCCAGCGCAACGCCAGACACGCCTTTTCGAAAAGCTTTCTTCAACAATGGCTCAAGGCTTTTGCCGTTTAGTCGTTTGCCGCCAATGCCACCTTCAGACGCAATAACGCCCTCCAGACGGACGATGTTTATGGTGTGAGTTTTCTTGCGAAAGCGAGCGGGGATTAGTTTACGGAGTCGTTTGAACATGCGCGTATGTAAGATGCAGCGGCGTAAATATCAAGTTAGCGCAACCGCCATGCGGCTCCATCACGCAACACGGCTTCGGCATCAGGCGTGAAACCATTATCTTGTTCGTGAAGAATTAGTCCGGGCAACAGTTGCATCGGAGCCTTGGAACCTTTGACGCCTTGTACGATGACACGAGAAGCAGCTGTGCCTTCGCGGGCATAAAGCGGGGCCACGCGAATATCGCCAAACCGAGCTTCCATGCTGCCCAGTATTTTTCCGAGCGTTTCAGCGCGGTGGATTAACGTCACCGTGCCGCGCAATGTAACCATGGCGTGGAGCAATTTAATCCAGAGATCGAGATCATCTGGCCCAAAAGAATGTGCTGCTGCTTTGAGCAATGAAGGTGACTGCGTAACTTTGCCATCTTCAAAATAGGGCGGATTGGCAAATGCATGCGCAAAAGAGCCGTGTTCTGGCATATGTGCCAAATCGCGGCGCATGGCATCTTTCACATCGCCAGTGATGATGCGCAGATGATCGCTGAGATTGTTACGCTTGGCATTTTGCTCACACAAAACGGCGTAGCGTGAATTCAGTTCAATGCCGGTCACATGCAAAAGCGGATTGCGGGCCAGCAAACACATGGCGGCCACACCGGCACCTATGCCTGCCTCAAAAACAGTTTCGCCGTCGACGGCTGGAATGCTTGCGGCGAGGAAAACGGCATCAATCCCCGCGCGATGGCCTTTTTCGGGCTGCAAGATTTGCAGTTTCCCACCCAAAAACGCATCATCGGTGAGCGATGATGGGGTTGCAGCAGTGTTGGCACGGCTGAGGGAAGGCGATGATTGAGTTGCGACTTGCATGTAGAACCAGCCTAGCTGAAATATGGTTAGCGAGAAGTTACCACGGCGAATCTGTTTGCCGAATCATTAAATCGTATACGGCATGAAACAAAACAACAACATGTAGTTGTGGTAAATGGCAGCTGTTCGAATGCTTTATAAAATCTACCAGCGGCAAACGGTCACCTTTGAATTGAAACCAAACTGGTTCCTAAAAGATTGAAAGAACGCAAAAACCGAAGGTACAAAATGGGTGTTGTCATCGCATTTGAAGGCGGGCAGAGACAGACGGCGAGTTTAGACTCGCTGGTGGCTTTGACCAACTCTGATATGGCCTTGGTGAATGATTTCATTTTGGAAAAAGCCCAGAGCCATGTGGAATTAATTCCTGAACTTGCCGGGCATTTGATCAATTCTGGTGGCAAACGCATCAGGCCGATGTTGACCATCGCTGCGGCGCGGATGTGTGGTTATACCGGGCTGCACCACCTCAAACTTGCGATGAGTGTTGAGTTCATGCACACGGCCACATTGTTGCATGATGATGTGGTGGATGAAAGCGATTTGCGGCGCGGCAAGCAGGCAGCGCGTGTCATTTGGGGTAACCAGGCCTCAGTGTTGGTCGGTGACTATTTGTTGGGCCAAGCTTTCAAGATGATGGTGGAAACAGGTTCGCTTGATTGCTTGCGGATATTATCTGAAGCGGCTTGCACCATTGCTGAAGGCGAAGTGTTGCAGCTTTCGGTGAGCCAAGATACGTCAACGACCGAAGATTCATATTTGAAAGTTGTGGGTGCCAAAACTGCCGCGCTCTTTTCGGCTGCGGCAAAGGTGGGTGGTGTCATTGCTGGTAAGCCACGCAATGCGCAAGAAGCCTTGGAATCCTTTGGGCGCAATTTGGGCATTGCGTTTCAGTTGGTGGATGACGCTCTGGATTATTCAGGCAAACAGGCAACACTTGGCAAGGCCGTGGGCGATGATTTTCGCGAGCGAAAGATCACGCTGCCCGTGGTTTTATCATTCCGGCGCGGCGCTGAAGAAGAGCGCAATTTCTGGAAGCGCGTCATGGAAGACGGTAATCAGACCGACGATGATCTGATCTATGCTACCAAACTAATGGAACGCCACAGCGCCATTGCCGACACGATCGAACGTGCGCGGCATTATGGATCAATGGCCTGTGATGCACTGGCGATATTCCCGGATAGTGAATGGAAGACAGCGTTGCTTGAGTCTGTCGCATTTTGCATTTCACGGGCGCATTAACTCTTAGACGTCAGTTCGCCACCTAACCGCAACACCTCCTCTACCAGGAGGGTTAAGTCTTCTTGCTTGGTGCGGTGGTTGGTGATGGCGGCGCGGATACAGTGGCGGCCATTGATTGTCGTGTCCGACGGAGCGGCGATGCCCTGCTCCTGCAGGCGCAGCATGATTTCTGAGTTGACGGTTTTCAACTGCATTTCATCAGCACCCGCAAATACATAACGAAAACAAACGATATTAATTGACGTTGGCGCCATCAGTTCAAGCCGGGGCTCAACGTTTACAAGTCCGGTAAGATATTTGGCTTGGGCAATATTTTGGTCAATCAGGCGTCCAAATTTCTCCACTCCATTTTCCTTGAGCGAAAGCCATACTTTGAGTGCCTTTAAATTGCGGGAAAGTTCCAAGCTGTAATCCGCAAGAAATTCGCCCGACCCTATGCCACGCTGCTTCTCCTCAAGGTAGGCTGGATGTAAGGCGAAGCTGTCGCGGTGCTGCTTGGCGTCCTTCACCAAAGCGCAGCCCACTTCGAAAGGGGCATGTAGCCATTTGTGCGGATCAAGTGATAATGAATCGGCCAATTCGATGCCGTCGACCTTGAATTTATTGGCGGGGGCGATCTTAAGCAACGCGCCGATGCATCCATCGACATGCATCCAAAGTTTGTTTCGGCCGCAGATTTCGGCAATCGTCTTAATGTCATCGATAGCGCCCGTGTTGGTGGTACCCGCAGTGGCGACCACACAAACTGGTTCTAGGCCTTTGGCCTTATCTGCCGCAATTGCTGCCTCAAGCACAGCGACATCCATCGTGAAGTCAGGTTTTGAGGCGATGAGGTGAAGTGACTTTGCGCCGAGACCCAAGATTTCCAGTCCCTTTTGAATGCAGCTATGGGCTTGGTCAGATGCATAAAATCGTAACGGCTTTGGCAGTGTCATGACGCCTTCAGCGCGTACATCAATGCCGGCTTTTACATTGCGGGCCACCGTGAGACAGACAAGATTGGCCATTGAGCCTCCGCTCGTAAGCGTTTCCGACGCAGAAGCTGGAAAATCGGTCATCGATTTCAACCAACTCACGACTTGACGGTCAAGCTCGCTTGCGGCTGTGTTTCCACCGCCAAGATTCGATCCCTCGATGGCAGCGAGAAAATCAGCCAGCGCTCCGGTGAAATTACTTGAACCCATATACCAGCCCCAGAACCGGGGGTGAATGTTGCCCATGGAATAGGGAAAAAGATTCTCGGTCAGCGCTTCATAAGCTTCTGTCACATCACCTTGCGCCTGAGGCAAGGGTGCTTTGAAGAACGCACGGACAGAATCAGGCATGGGTTTCCAAACTGGACGATCCCGCACATTCGATACATGGGTAATCGCGTCGTCGATCATCCTGTGTGCGAGTGCCGCGGCTTTACCCCAATCCTGCGGATCGAGGGTTTCCTCGGCGTTGTGATCATTGGCTGGCATTGAATTGTTTCCGCCTTTCAACTTACCCGATATTTTGCAAAGGTTCGAAACCTTTTATACGATTAATGCCTCGTCTAGAGCCAGTGTTTTCAGATCAGGCTATTGAGCATTCACTCACTCCTTACGCCTACACTGACTTGACTTTCCAGTGGGCGAGCCTAACCTACAATCAATCGCGTAAATCACCATGCGGGAGAGACTGGTCCTTAAAATCCAGCGCCGAAGGAGCAACCGCCCCGGAAACTCTCAGGCAAAAGGACCGCTTGGTGAAATATAAATCTGGAGAGCAGAGGTTGGGCCTTAATCGCCCTGCCGCTCACCGAAGGAGAAAGCAGGGTCGTGTCCTAGATCAACCTGACTTTTGACGGAATCGTCAAAAGTCAGCAAAGTTGATCGAAGGTAACAACTTAGGGCGCTTTTGACTTTTCCATGAAAAGTCAAAACGCACGAGTGACGATCAGGCGAAAACTCTCAGGTTCCTGACAGAGGGGGCAGACTCAGTATGCACTGGGCCTAGCCCTTGATTGTCAGGAGACCAAAATATTGAACGAAACTCTTCAACGCACACCCCTTTATGAAGCGCACAAGGCGCTTGGCGCAAAGCTTGTGCCTTTTGCCGGCTATGAAATGCCGGTGCAATATCCAACTGGCGTACTGGCTGAACATAATTGGACAAGGGCTAATGCGGGCCTTTTTGATGTGTCTCATATGGGGCAGTGCTTTATCGTTGGCCCAGATTTTGAAACCACATCACGCGCCATGGAAAAATTGGTGCCTGCCGATATTGTGGGCCTGGCCCCACATCAACAGCGCTATTCTCAGCTACTGAATGAAGGCGGTGGAATTCTTGATGATCTGATGATCACTAGAGCTGCCTATAAAAATTATGAAGGCTGGCTTTATGTGGTGGTCAATGCCTCGCGCAAGCAACCAGACTATGCGCATATCGAAAACCATTTGCCTGAAGGAATAAAACTCCAGCGCGGCGAAGACATGGCCTTGCTCGCATTGCAGGGGCCTAAAGCTGTCGAAGTTCTGGAAAAATTTGCACCCGCTGCTGCTGATCTCAACTTTATGCACTACGCAGCGCTGGATATTGAAGGCATTGCGGCTCATGTCACAAGATGTGGCTACAGTGGCGAAGACGGTTTTGAACTATCGGTCTTTGCGAAAGATGCCGCTCGGTTATGGGATTTGCTGATGGTGGATGTTTTAGTGCGACCCATTGGTTTGGGCGCGCGGGATTCATTGCGGCTTGAGGCAGGCCTTTGCTTATATGGTCATGAGCTCGATGAAAGCACGTCGCCGAACGAAGCAGGTTTGCTGTGGTCGATTGCCAAACGGCGGCGCGAGGAAGGTGGGTTTATTGGTGCCTCTCGTGTTCAAAAGGAATGGGCTCAAGGCGTTTCGCGCAAGCGTGTGGGCATTAGGCCGGATGGGCGCGCGCCGGCACGCGATGGTACCGAAATTCAAAATGTCGACGGTCGCAAAATTGGCGTGATTACGTCTGGCGGCTTTGGGCCGACGGTGAATGGCCCGATTGCCATGGGTTATGTTGAAACAGCTTTTGCAGATGTGGGCACGAAAGTGAACCTCATCGTGCGCGGACAGGCCCTGCCGGCGCAAATTTTCAAACTCCCTTTCATTCCAAACAATTTCAGACGTTAAAGGAACAGCCATGAACAAAGTATTTTCGAAAGATCACGAGTGGGTAACGGTTGAAGGCGATGTGGCCACCATCGGAATTACCAACCATGCGCAAGAACAATTGGGCGATGTGGTGTTTGTCGAACTGCCAAAGATTGGCGCCAACGTGGTGTGCGACGCCTCCATCGCGGTGGTTGAAAGTGTGAAGGCTGCAAGTGAGATCTATGTGCCAGTGTCTGGTGAAATTGTTGCGATCAACAATGAGCTGACAGGAGACCCCGCTTTGGTCAACCGTGATGCGGAAGGCGAAGCGTGGTTTTTTAAAGTGAAGCTCGCCAAGCCCGATGAGCTTGCCAAGCTGATGGATAAAGCTGCTTACGATAAGTTTGTGGGGTAAGAAATGACGACCGACTTTATTGCCCGCCACATCGGCCCTTCTGCTGCTGATACAGCCGCGATGCTTAAAGTACTAGGTGCAACGTCGCTTGATGATTTCATCAACAAGGCCGTGCCTGTAGAAATCCGTTCCAAGCGCGCATTAGAACTTCGCCCTGCCTTAAATGAGCGTGATGCGCTTTCGCATTTGCGTAAAGTTGCAGATAAGAATCAAGTTTTCACATCAATGATCGGCATGGGATATTATGGCACGATCACGCCAAATGTTATTCTGCGCAACGTGTTGGAAAACCCCGGCTGGTATACGGCTTACACACCCTATCAAGCAGAGGTGAGCCAAGGCCGTCTTGAGGCGCTGCTAAATTATCAGCAAATGGTTGTGGATTTGACGGGTATGGAAATTGCCAACGCTTCGCTGCTTGATGAAGCAACGGCGGCGGCTGAAGCTATGGTTATGGCCAAGCGCGTGGCGAAATCATCAGCTTCAGTATTTTTTGTAGATTCTGATACACATCCACAAACGATTGCTGTGTTGCAAACGCGGGCGCGTGGTTTCGGTATTCAAATTGAAATTGGTGATCCACTTGTGGATTTAAAACCTGCGAAAGTTTTTGCGGGTCTGTTTTCATATCCGGGCTCTTCAGGGCAGCTACGTGATTTCACATCCACTATTTCTGACCTACATGGCGCTGGCGCATTGGCGATTGTGGCTTCGGATCTACTAGCGCTGGCACTGCTCAAATCTCCCGGTGAAATGGGTGCTGACATTGCTTTGGGTTCGGCCCAGCGTTTTGGTGTTCCCATGGGTTACGGCGGGCCACACGCGGCTTTTTTTGCCACGAAAGATGAATTTAAACGGGTAATGCCTGGCCGTCTGATTGGTGTTTCGGTTGATGCCAAGGGCAACCGCGCCTTGCGCATGGCGTTGCAAACACGCGAGCAGCATATCCGCCGCGATAAAGCCACCAGCAATATCTGCACGGCGCAAGTTTTACTTTCGGTAATGGCGGCAATGTATGCCACCTATCATGGGCCAGAAGGTATTCGGTCGATTGCAAACCATGCGCATCAATGCGCAGCACAGTTTGCGGAAGCCGTGAGAGTTGCGGGCTTCTTAATTGTGAATGATGGTTTCTTTGACACGGTAACAGTTCGCACTTTTGGTAACGCCAAGAAGATTGTGGCAGCGGCCAAGAAGTTAAGAATTAATTTGCGGTTAGTCGATGTTGATCGTGTCGCCGTGGCCTTTGATGAGAGCACGCGCGAAGATGATTTGATCCGGGCACTGAGCGTATTCGGTGCGAAACTTGGCAAGAGTGCAGCTGGCATTCCGACCCAACTTAAGCGTCAATCGGAATATCTCACCCATCCCATATTCAGTTCTTATCATTCTGAAACCGAGATGATGCGTTATCTGCGTCATCTTCAATCAAAGGACCTTGCGCTTGATCAAGCGATGATTCCACTTGGTTCATGCACCATGAAGCTCAATGCCGCATCAGAAATGATCCCCGTCACTTGGCGGAATTTTGCGCATATGCATCCCTTTGCTCCTGTTGATCAAGCTAAAGGTTATGCTGAGTTGTTTGATGATCTTCAAAAAATGCTCTGTGAAATAACGGGATTTGATGCGGTGTCGTTGCAGCCGAACGCTGGCAGCCAAGGTGAATTTGCGGGGCTTTTGGCGATCCGTGATTATCATGATGCGAGTGGCGGAAAAAATCGCGATGTGTGTTTAATTCCTGTGTCGGCTCATGGCACCAACCCAGCCTCTGCTGCTATGTGTGGCATGAAAATTGTGGTGGTGGCGTGCGATCTGCACGGAAATGTGGATGTGGCTGATCTTGAAGCCAAGGCAAAGACCAATGCTGCAAACCTTGCCGCGCTCATGATCACCTATCCTTCAACCCATGGCGTGTTTGAAAATTCGATCATCGACATTTGTAAAATCATTCACGACAATGGTGGCCAAGTTTACCTTGATGGCGCCAACCTTAATGCCCAAGTTGGCTTGATGCGGCCTGCAGAACTTGGCGCTGATGTATGCCATATGAATTTACACAAGACCTTCTGCATTCCACATGGCGGAGGCGGGCCCGGCATGGGTCCAATCGGTGTGCGGGCGCATTTAATTCCATATCTGCCGGGGCATAGTGTAATTGCGATCGACAAACGCAAGAAGCACGCGGTTTCCGCAGCACCATGGGGTTCGGCTTCAATTCTTCCGATCTCATGGATGTACATCGCGATGATGGGGGGAGAGGGTTTAACGCAGGCAACAAAGATCGCCATTCTCAGCGCCAATTATATAGCCAAGCGGTTAAACCCGCATTTTCCAGTGCTTTACACAAGCGCTTCGGGCCATGTGGCGCATGAGTGCATTATTGATCTACGCTGGATGAAAGAACGGGCGGGAATCACAGTGGACGATGTGGCCAAGCGCCTTGCTGATTATGGTTTCCACGCGCCGACCATGAGTTTCCCAGTGGTTGATACATTGATGATCGAGCCTACAGAATCCGAAGCCAAGCGAGAGCTTGATCGGTATTGTGATGCGATGATCGCCATTGCGGGCGAGATTTCTGATGTGGAACATGGCCGCGCCGATAAGGTGGATAACGTGCTGAAAAATGCACCGCACACACATGGCGAATTGTTTGGTGAATGGCCGCATCCTTATTCAAAAGAGCAAGCCTTCTTCCCGCTCAAAGGTTACACCAATGATAAATATTGGCCGACTGTTGCGCGGGTCGACAATGTTTACGGTGATCGCAACTTGATGTGCACGTGCCCACCGATTGAAGAATATCTGGAGGCAGCCGAATAAGATGGCAACAACTCGGATCGAAACTGACTCATTGGGAAGTGTTGAGCTTCCGAGTAATGTTTATTATGGTGTTCACACTGCCCGCGCAGCATCCAATTTTCCAATCACGGGCATGCTGCTCCGCGATTATCCAGAACTCATTCAATCGCTTGGGATGGTCAAAAAAGCGGCCGCGCTCACAAACATCGAGCTGGGTGAACTTGATCAGCGCATTGGCCAGGCGATATTGCGAGCTTGCGACCGATTGATTGCGGGCGAGGCCAATGACCAATTCATTGTCGATATGTTGCAGGGAGGTGCAGGCACTTCGACCAACATGAATGCCAATGAGGTGATTGCAAACATCGCACTACGTGAATTGCAAAAGCCAGCGGGTCAATATGATGTGGTCAACCCCAACGATCACGTCAATCTTTCTCAATCAACGAATGACGTCTATCCGACGGCGGCGCGCCTCACTATGGTTCGCGCCTGTCCTGCATTAATTGCTGAGTTGCTGGCGCTCAAGGCAGCTTTTTTGGGGAAAGCTGCTGAGTTTCACGACGTGATCAAAGTAGGGCGCACACAGTTGATGGATGCCGTTCCCATGCGGCTTGGCCATGAGTTCAGGGCTTTTGGTGTAACGATTGGTGAAGATGCTGACCGTCTTACAGAAGTTGCGAATTTGTTGCGCGAGGTCAATCTCGGCGGCACGGCGATTGGCACGGGCCTCAACACGCCGGATGGTTATACGAAGACCGTGATCGAACATCTATCTAAAATATCGGGTGAGCGAATGATCGGCGCGGGCGATCTGATTGAGGCGACCTCTGACATGGGCGCTTTTATCACTTTTTCTGGTGTGTTGAAACGCGTGGCAGTGAAGCTTTCAAAAATCTGCAACGATCTTCGCCTGCTCAACAGTGGGCCACGGGCTGGCTTTGGTGAAATCAGGCTGCCTGCTGTCCAAGCTGGTTCCTCAATTATGCCGGGCAAGGTAAATCCGGTTATGCCAGAGGTTATCAATCAGATCGCTTATCAAGTGATCGGCAATGATTTGACCGTGACAATGGCGGGAGAGGCTGGCCAGCTTCAGCTGAATGCGATGGAGCCGGTGATTGTCTTGAATATTTTGCAATCAATGCGCATGCTCACGCGTGGCATGAAAGTGCTGCGTGAGAAATGTGTTGTGGGCATCGAAGCCGATGCTGAGCGATGCAAGCATTTGCTGGAGCATTCGTTGGTTGCTGTCACAGCCATTAATCCTTACGTGGGTTATTCCACGGCCAGTGAAGTAGCGAAGGAAGCTTTGAAAACTGGAAAGTCTTTGCGCGCCGTGGTGTTGGACCGAGGTCTTATGTCCGAGTTGCAACTGAACGAAGCATTTTCGACTGAAAATCTTTTGGGCCAGGTGGCAAGAAAGCGAATTGAAGTTTGATAGGCTGAATTGACTTTCTTAAATATTCTGACTAGTCTGACTAGTCAGGATTGGAATTCATCCCATGAACAAGCATACCCGAGTCTGGTCTCTCCAAGATGCCAAAGCCAAGTTCAGTGAACTTGTACGCTTAACCCAAAGCGAAGGGCCGCAGACCGTTACAATTCATGGCGCACCCGCAGTCGTGGTTTCAGCGATTGCTCAAAATAAAATTAACTTTTCGGACAAGACGGGCGCAGATTTTGTGGAAGCACTTTCGGCTGGTCCGCCAATTGATTTTGACTTGCCTGAACGACCTGCTGCCAATCATGACCGCGATTTCAGGTTTGAAGATTGATGAAATGACTGGGTATTTGCTCGACACAAACGTCATCTCAGAGATAAGAAAATCAAATCGTTCGCAAAACGTAATAAATTGGCTGAGCGAGCAAGAAGTGTGGCTGCTTTACACCTCTGAAGTCACCATGGCGGAACTCACCTTTGGAGCTGAACTCACCGAGGATCTTACGAAACGGCACCTGTTGAAGCAGTGGATCGCTGAAACGATCCGGCCTTGGATGCAGGGTCGTACGTTGAAGGTTACCGAAGGTGTGCTGTTGCGGTGGCGAATATTGTCAGCCCACATGAAAAAGAACCATCGCTATTCTCCCGAAATAGGCATGCTGATTGCTGCAGTGGCCGCAGAAAATGATCTCATTGTCGTAACAAGGGACCAAAGTCCTTTTGTCCTGAGCGGCGTTTCGACTTTCAACCCCTGGACGGGCGAGCGCTTCAACGGAGCATAAAAAAACCCGGCTCTCTAAAGCCGGGTTTTGAATTTGAATGTCGAGTTGTTTAGTTCAACCGAGACTTCACCGCAGCAATTGATTCCGCGATCAACTTTGCACCAGACTTTTGTTCAGCAATCAGTTTTGTTGCGGCATTGACGGCCAGATCAGTGGCAATGGAACGCACATCCTTGGCAGCCGCAGCTTCAGCTTGAGCGATTTTCTGCTCTGCTTGCTTGGTGCGCCGTGCGATGGTTTCGGTTAGTTTTTTGCGGGCCTCATCCGCGTAAGTGGCTGCATCAGTTTTGGCTTGGGCGATAATATTGGCCGCCTCTTTTTCGGCGTCAACGCGCTTTTGCTTATAGTCTGCTAGCAATGTTTCAGCATCCATGCGCAGCTTCTTGGCATCGGCCAATTCTTTGGCAATGAGATTGGCGCGGTTATCCAGCGCAGCGCCAGCCTTCTTGTGGGCACCCGCATAAAACACGATGCCAAAGAAAATGACGAGAGCGACGAGGGCGTAGAAGGTTTGATCAAACATCATATTCTCCTAGCGCTTAATGCCAGCAATGGCTTTTGCCACGGCTACTTTAGTGGTTTTGCCACCAGTAAGACTGGCCACGATATCAGCGGCTGACTCACCAGCGATTGATTCAACTGATTCCATCGCCTTGGCTTTGGCTTTTGCTACGCGGGCTTCAGCGTCTTTAATTTTCTTGGAAAGTTCACCGTCCAAAACGGATTGTTCGCCATCAATTTCCGCAGTCACTTTAGCTTTCGTATCGCGCGCAATATCATTGGCGTTGGCTTTTGCATCGCCTAAAGCTTTTTCATAATGTTTCACGGCGGCTTCGGTTTCATCTTTCAACGCTTGAGCGCGGGCTATGTCACCATCCATTTGTGCCTTACGCTTCGTGAGAATAGCGCCGAGCTTTGGTAAAACCATGCGGCTCATCAAAAGGTAAAGCGCACCAAAGAAAATCACGAGCCAAAATAACTGTGATGGAAATGATGTCGCGTCAAGCGGTGGAAAAACGCCACTTTCGTGGCCGCCTTCTGCGCCGGTGCTTTCCGTGGTTTCGGTTGTTGCCATAGGTGAAGCCTCAAATAGGATAGTGGGCCAGCCCTGTTGAGCCAGCCCGATTATAAAGTTCGGTTCGCTTACTTAACGAACAACAGAACGAGCGCTACAACGAGCGAGAAAATGCCAAGGCCTTCGGCCAAAGCAGCGCCGATCAGCGCGTTGGTAAATTGTTGGCCTGCCGCTGCTGGGTTGCGCAAAGCGCCTGCCAAGTAGTTACCGAAAATGTGGCCCACGCCGATGCCGGCGCCGCCCATGCCGAGACAAGCAATGCCTGCACCGATGTATTTTGCTGAAACTGGATCCATTTTAGTTCTCCTCGAGGTTTATGTTTGGATGGGTTAGTGGCTTTAATGATTAGTGGCTGGGATGAAGTGCATCGTTTAAATAAACGCACGTCAAAATGGCGAAAACGAAGGCCTGCAAGAAGGCCACGAGAAATTCAAGCGCGGTGAGCGCCACGGCCATGCCGAGCGACAGAACCGATGACACAGCAATAATGCCGCCTGCCGCAATCATGCTGACCACGAAACCTGCGAACACTTTCAAGACAATATGACCAGCCAGAATGTTTCCAAACAGACGAAGGCCAAGCGAAATCGGGCGCGACAAAAATGAGATGATTTCAATAACCGAGATGATCGGCAAAATCACAATCGGCACACCGTGCGGTACAAACAATTTAAACCAACCAAGGCCATGCTTATAAATGCCGACAACCACAACAAGGCCCACCACAAAAAGTGCAAGCGAGGCTGTTACAATCACGTGGCTGGTGACCGTAAAGAAATAAGGGAACATACCGAACATGTTGGCAATCAACACAAACGAGAATAGAGAGAACACCAACGGAAAAAAGGCTTTACCTTCTTCGCCCAGCACGTTGTTCACCATATTGTGGATCATGGAATACCACATTTCACCAATCGATTGCAGGCGGCCTGGAACCATGGCCGCTTTGCTTGCAGCCATCAAAAGAAAGCCTGTGATGAACAATACAATCAGCCCCATGAACAAAGCTGAATTCGTGAAACTGATTTGATGCCCACCCACTGAGAAAAGGTCGAACAGGCTATGCAGTCTGAACTGGTGGATTGGATCGTTAACCACGGTTTCGGTTGCCACTATTTATCGTCCTCATCTTCATCGTCATCTGCCGCAGGCGGCGTATTCAGTCTTGCACCAGCGGGTGGAACCCGGTTGGCGGCGCGCGCCATATTCAGAATGCCAGCACCAAAGCCAACCATCAGAAAAATTATCATGAACAGCGGAAGTGTGTTGAACAAACGGTCCAACCCATAACCCACCGCGGCACCCACCAAAATGCCCGCGACAAATTCGCTGACCAATCGGTAACCCTTGGAATAATCTTGGGCTTTGCCATAGTTCGTCGACGGTGTTTCTGCCTTTTGATGAGTTTTCTTTTCAGCATCAAGACGGCTGGAAAGTTCATCTAAGCGGCTTGAAATATCGCCAAGCTTTGAATCTTTAGGTTCAGGTTGGTTTTTGTCGCCGGAACGTGCCACTTTTCATGCCCCTCTATTGCGAAAAAAGCCCACAAAAGCCCCCTCTTCAAAGCGCGCTCTTGATAGTTACACAGCGTTTAGGTGTCAAGCGCTGGAACCGGGTTTTAACAAATTGATATAGTTGGGAAATTTTAAGGATTTAGATGCTGCGTCGAAAAGTCCACGCGAATCTACAATAAACCTCTCGCCTTTAAGTCAGCCCGCAACTTCTCAGGCGAGGTAAAATGATGTGTATGCATACCCATAACTTCCGCAGCTTTTACATTTTTCTCAGAATCATCAATGAACAAGCAATCAGCAGCTTTGAGCTTGTTGCGCTTCAAACAGAGTTCGAAAATAGCGGGATCAGGTTTAATCAGTTTCTCGTCACCCGAAACGACAATATCGCGGAACAAATTCAAAAACGGGTAGTTCAACTTGGTTTCGTTGAACTTATCCTGGTTCCAATTGGTGATGGCATAAAGGGGGGTCGCCTTTTTATGTAGCGCTTCCAGAATATCAACACTGCCCTCAATCGCGCCGGGGATCATCTCGTGCCACCGCGTATCATAAGCATCAATCTCCGCCGCATAGTCCGGGTGAAGCGGTGTGATATGCTTGACGGCATCGCTAAATGAGCGCCCGCGATCTTGCTCCAAGTTCCAAGCGCCTGTGCAAACATTAGCCAAGAACCATTCCATTTTGGCCTCGTCGGTGAACATATTGCGAAAAAGATTTCGTGGGTCCCATTTAATCAGAACCATGCCGATGTCGAAAATGATGTTCATTTAGCTGGCTTCTGCCACGAGCTCAGCAGCCTCTTCCAAATTCACTGACACCAATTGCGACACGCCGCGCTCCATCATTGTCACGCCGAACAGCCGGTGCATGCGGGCCATGGTAAGGGGGTGGTGAGTAATGATCAGGAAGCGGGTTTCCGTGCGCTGAAGCATGGCATCAAGCAAATTGCAGAAGCGTTCTACATTGTGATCATCCAGCGGCGCGTCAACTTCGTCGAGCACACATATTGGCGATGGGTTGGTGAGAAACACCGCAAAAATCAGCGAGAGCGCCGTTAAAGTTTGTTCGCCGCCTGATAATAATGACAATGTCGTTGCTTTTTTGCCAGGCGGATGGGCCATGATTTCGAGGCCCGCTTCCAGTGGATCGTCAGACTCAATCAATTGCAATTCAGCTTTCCCGCCGCCAAACAAAGTGGTGAAAAGCTCGCCGAATTTGTTGTTCACCGTGCCGAATGCATCAAGCAAGCGCTGGCGGCCTTCCTTATTCAGTGAGCCAATACCACCGCGTAATTTAGCGATGGCTTGCACCAATTCATCCTTTTCGGATTTCATTTTGGTGAGTTGTTCGTCGACTGCTTGTGCCTCTTCATCGGCACGCAAATTGACGGCACCGAGGCGTTCGCGATCTTCACGCAAGCTCACCAGCTTCCTTTCGATCTCGTCAGCAGCAGGTAATTTTTCAGGATCGACATCGGCCTTGGCCAAAATCTCGTGTGGCTCGCACATCAGCGTTTCAGAAATGCGGGCAATGCAGTGTTCGTGGCGGCTGGAGGAATTTTCCAAGCGCGCACCTAAACGCGCATGATCTTCACGCGAGGTGGCCGCAAGTTCCTGCGCGACGCGTAACGCTTGATCGGCAGCACGAACAGCATTTTCAGCTGTCGCCAAAGCATCTGCCGCCAGTTTGCGACCCTGCTCGGCTTCGCTCAAAGTGTTCATCAACGTTAAACGACGATCAGCCAATTGCTTTGGCATCTGGCTCATCTCACTGATCGAGACTTCGGTTTCTTCCAAGCGTTGGGTAAGCGAACCGGTTTGTTCCTTGGCCTTCGCAGCACGGCTGTTCCATTGGTCTTGCTCAGCAGCAATGGCTTTCAAACGTTCAGCACGAATGCGGGCTTCGCGTTCTAATCCGTCATGCTTGGCGCGGGCCTCGGCATATGTGGCTCGTTCGCCATTCAAAACATCACGTAGTTTTTGAACTTCGGCCTGCAGATTGTCCGCTGGGGCAAGTGACAAGAATTCAGCATGCGTTGCATCATGTGCAGCGCGTGCTTCCGTGATACGCGCGTCAGAACTGCGGGCAGCTTCTTCCAATGATGCCGTTTGCGCGGCGGTTTCGGCCATGCGCCGCTCATGGGCTTGTAAGGCTTGACGGGCCACGTCCATTGCAGAACGCGTCGTACGGGCCGCTTCGCGCTTTTCGCGCTCGGCTCTCACGCCTATTTCAACAGAGGCGCGTGCAGCTTCAAATTCAAGCTTCAAATCCTCGGCAGCGGAAATCGCCTCTTTCATATCCTCCTCAATGGAAGAGAGGCGATTACGTTCGGCCAAGCGCTTTGCAGCAGCACTTGGTGCATCAGCTGCAGCGGTAAATCCATCCCACCGCCACACATCACCTTCAACAGAAACCAAGCGTTGACCGGGCTTCAGCTGAGCCTGAAGTGCAGCACCGACAGATTTCGAAACCACGCCAACATGCGACAGAATACGAGCCAACGCCTGCGGTGCTTGAACAAATTTTGAAAGAGCTGGCGCATCGCTTGGAAGTGTTGCTACCTCAGCTAAAGGTGGAAGACCGCGCCAAAATACGGGTGCACCTTCATCAGCCGAAGCTTCAATGTCTTCACCAAGTGCTGCACCCAAAGCTGCTTCATAGCCGCGCTGCACGGTGATTTGGTCAACCAGCTGCGGCCACAAATCGCCACCACCAGCTTTGAGTAAATTGGTCAGTGTACGGACTTCGGTTTGCAGGCGGTCAGATTTGCGGCGTGCTTCGTCAAACGCTTGACGCTTATCGGCTTCCAGCTGGCGCGTGACGCGCAAGCCAACTTCAGCATGGCTGGCTGCCTGTTCTGATTCCTGCATTGTCGCTTCAGCAACGGCAACTGCTGATGCCAAAGTTGCACCATCTGCCGTTGATCCGACACGGGCCGCCAATGCTTCACGGCGTTGGGCAATATCAGCGGCTTCTCTGTCTAGTTTAGCAATGCGGCTTTGGTGTTCGGCAATGGCGCGTTCAAACGCCGAACGTTGGGCTGACAGTTCCGATAAACGATTATTTGCTTCATCTGCCGCTTCCTGAGCGCGGGCCAATGAAGCCGCTGATTCCTGCAATAAAATCGCTGCTTCCGAGCGCAGATCCGAATCCTGCGTCAGCAATGTTTCAAGGCCCGCTGCTTCGTCTTGCAACTTTACAATTACGCCATTGGTATCTTGCACCAACTCTTCTTCGCGGCGCAGATCATTTGCGGCTTGGGTGCGGCGTTGTTTCAGTTCGGTGATACGGCTTTCAACGCGCTTTTCTTCATCATCCAAAGCGGCGCGTTCAAGCGTCATGCGCTGCAAAACGGCGGCGCGAATGGTCTCTTGTTCGCGCAAATTCGGCAGGGTTTCACCCAGTTCGTCACGCCCACGCAACGCTTGAGATGCACCAACCGTGTGTTCACCCAAAATGCGTGTGGCGTCATTCAGAGCCTGGGTATCAGCATTCATCGCTTCAGCTGCATCGCGCCAAGCCACGAACAGTCCTGCGGCTTCGAGCTTGCGAATCTCGCCGGAGACTTGTTTATATTTCACGGCTTGGCGGGCTTGGCGTTTCAAGCTGGAAAGCTGGCTTTCCAACTGCGCCATCACATCATCAAGACGCGAAAGATTGGCTTCCGCAGCTTTGAGTTTGAGTTCGGCTTCATGGCGGCGCGTGTGCAGACCTGTGATGCCTGCCGCTTCTTCCAGAATCAAACGCCGCGCTTGTGGTTTGGCATTAATGATCTCAGAAATTTGCCCTTGGCGCACCAAAGCTGGCGAACGTGATCCGGTTGAAACATCAGCAAACAAGAGTTGCACGTCCCGTGCGCGCACTTCTGAACCATTAACACGATATGTCGAGCCTTGATCGCGCACAATCTGGCGCGAGATTTCGATCATCTCAGAGTCGTTATATGACGGCGGCGCAGTGCGGTCTTCATTGCCCATTGTCACCAGCACTTCAGCCAGATTGCGGGCCGGGCGCTGGTTTGTACCAGCAAAGATCACGTCTTCCATGCCAGAGCCGCGCATGGATTTATAAGAGTTTTCACCCATCACCCAGCGCAGTGCTTCCAACAAATTGGATTTACCGCAACCATTAGGCCCCACCACACCGGTGAGGCCGCGCTCAATGATGAGTTCAGTAGGTTCGACGAAAGATTTGAATCCCGTTAGTTTTAGTTTTGCAAAACGCATATCTTCGTGTCGCCCAATTTAGCCCCCGCGTTTAAGCGAGCAGCGGATCTACATATTTCTTCAAATCAGCAAGCGTGCGTTCGCCTTCCCACAGCTTACCATTAATGAAAATTGTCGGAATGCCCTTGATGCCATAAGACTTGTCGCCCTTATCGCGCGTTTCCATAATGCCTTTGGCCACATCAGTATTCTTCAAACACTTATCAAAGTCGTCAGCTGACATGCCTGTTTGTTTAGCAATGTCTTTCAGCTGATTGTAAGCATCAGGCACCCATTTCTGTTGGGTTTTAAAGAAAATATCGATCAGGGGGAAGTATTTTTCCTTGGCCGAACAGCGCGCCAACATAAACGCGCCCATGGCCTGATCATTATGTGGGAATTCGCGGAAAATGAATTTCACTTTACCAGTATCAACATAATCTTTTTTGAATGGCACATAAACGTCGTTATAAAACGCCGCACAATGCGGACAACTGGCCGAGGCGTATTCTACGATAGTCACCTTAGCCGTATCTACGCCTTCAATCATATCGCCTTCCTTTGGCGGAGTTAGAAGGTCGGTCAAATCGACTTTCGCGTCTTCAGCAAAAGCGGGCGTGGCGGCGGCCAAAGCAACAGCTGCGGCACCAACCATTAGATTGCGGCGGGATATAATAATCATGGTGTTTTCCTACTCGAGTTTGGGGATGGAGACAAAACCCTATTTACGCCTGTGGAGAACACGCGCTGAGGGCCGTTTGGGGCAGAAAAGGAAGCGAGCTTGGATAGCGCGGCTTTCAAGTCTGGATCTGCAATGTCGTCGAAACTATCGGCCCAAGCTTTGGCGGCTTCGGGTTTCATTGGTTTTCGTGGAATTTTTAATGCAGGTGGAGGAGAATTATCTGGCGTCACCTTGAGCGCAGTAATGGCGCCATAGCCCAGAAATTGGTTCACCCGCTCAATAATGCGTGGAGTTTCATAATGCAGTTCAAGGGCGCGGCCTGAGGTGGCTTTCAGCACCAAGGTTCCACCAGATTGATGGCCATTGCCCTCATTGCCACGCGGCCATTTGATTTTTTCGGGTCTGCTGATGGCCGCCACTTGGTCACCCACAACCACGCGCCATTGCGCCAACAATTGTTCGCTGGCAAAACCATGGCGCTGGAAAGCAGCCTTGGCCAAATTGCGAAAATGTTTATCGATGGTTTGCATGATTCTGTGTTGTAATTGCGCCTTGCGGCAGGATATTCACTGAACCATGGCAGAACAAGGGCTGGAAGCCGAATTATCAGGTAAACTTCTCGTATGGTATGATGCCAACGCCAGGGTGCTGCCATGGCGGGAAAAACCGGGCGTCAGGGCTGATCCTTACCGGGTTTGGCTTTCTGAAATTATGTTGCAGCAGACCACCGTGGCGGCGGTGAAAGATTATTTCATCAAGTTCATCCGTATTTGGCCCACGGTTTTTGATTTGGCGGCGGCTGAAGCCGAAGATGTGATGAAAGCTTGGGCGGGGCTTGGCTATTATGCGCGGGCGCGCAATCTGCACGCTTGTGCAAAGGTTATTGCGGCAACGGGAGGTGTTTTCCCGCAAACTATTGTTGAGTTGCAAAAGCTCCCTGGTATTGGCCCCTACACTGCGGGCGCGATTGCGGCGATTGCATTTGATGTGCCCGTAGCGGCAGTCGACGGAAATGTTGACCGTGTCGTTTCACGTTATTACGCCATTGAGGAACCCCTGCCCGCATCTAAGCCTCGCATTCGCGAATTGGCCCAAGCCCTTGTTCCCCAAAAACGCGCGGGAGATTTTGCGCAAGCCATGATGGATTTAGGGGCGACGATCTGCACACCGAAATCACCATCCTGTTTAATTTGTCCGTGGACGGATGAATGTGCGGGGCGGATCCGTGGCATTGCCACTGCTTTACCACTCAAAGCCTCGAAACAAAAAGTGCCTACACGTTTTGGCCATGTCTATTGGATTGAGAATGCCAGGGGCGATGTGTTGGTGCGCACGCGTTCGAACAAAGGTTTACTCGGCGGTATGACAGAATTTCCGTCAAGCGAATGGGTTGATGGAAAGCGCGTGAAGTTCGCAGCCCCCTTCGAGGCGGAGTGGAAGAAAGCGATCGGATTAGTTGAACACACCTTCACACATTTTCATTTGGAGCTGATGGTGTGGAAGGCCGTGGCCGCAAAGCCAGTTCTTGAGGGGCGGTTCGTTAAAACAAAAGTGTTGGCAACCGAGGCGTTGCCGTCACTCATGCGCAAAGTTGCAGTTCTGGCGATGAAAACGGGTTAAGCCGCCTTGGCCATTTCGGCGCGTACTTGCTGGCGCAACAAATCAATCGGCACTAAATTTGATCCACGGCGAACATGCCAATACGTCCAGCCATTGCACGCTTCGGCGTTTTGCACGTGGGCTCCCACTTTGTGGATCGAGCCTGAATTATCCTTTGAAGCAATCGAGCCATCGGCACGAACCGATGCCGCGATGCGCGTGGTGTGATCGAATAAGGTTTCACCAGCTTTAATCAAGCCGCGCTCGATCAATGTGCCAAACGGAATGCGCACTTCGGCGCGTTTGCCCACCGTGGTTTTCAATGCGTCCAGCGACAATGGTTCTACCGCTTCAATGCGGGCCAATGCGGCGCGCGCATAATTTTCATCACGTTCACAGCCGATAAAGTGGCGGCCCAATTGTTTGGCCACAGCGCCTGTGGTGCCAGTGCCGAAAAATGGATCAAGAATCACATCGCCCACATTGGTGGTGGCCAACATCACGCGTTGCAACAGCGCTTCAGGTTTTTGCGTGGGGTGCAGCTTATCGCCGTCTTGGTTTTTCAGGCGCTCACCACCAGTGCAGAGTGGCAGCGTCCAATCGGATCGCATTTGGAGATCGTCATTAAAAATTTTCATCGCTTCATAATGGAAGCAATATTTGGACTTCTCTTCGCGGCCGGCCCAGATTAAAGTTTCATGTGCGTTTGTGAAACGACGACCGCGAAAATTTGGCATGGGGTTAGTTTTACGCCACACCACATCATTCAAAATCCAATAGCCCAAATCTTGGAGAATCGAACCGACGCGGAAAATATTATGATAAGAACCAATCACCCAAAGCGCGCCATTTGGTTTCAACGCACGGCGGCATTCCGAAAGCCAAGCTTTGGTGAAGGCGTCATATTCGGCAAAGTTTGCAAACTTATCCCAATCATCATCCACCGCATCAACTTTGCTTTCATCGGGACGGTGCAAGTCACCACCGAGTTGCAAGTTGTATGGTGGGTCAGCAAAGACCAGATCGACGGAACCCGTGGGGATTTTTTTGAGTTGCTCCAAGCAATCACCCATCAGAATTTGATCGTGAAGGGGACGCACATCTAACTTTGATTCATAACCCAATTTTTTAATCCCCTGAACTCAACGCAACTCACGAGGGGGTTATGAATCTTTGCGGAGTCGCTGTGAATCCAAAACGTTAATAATGGTTAACGGGTATGCGTTTTGATTTTTCATAGAAAAATCAAGATCGCCTAAGCTATTATTTTCGATCAACTTATCTGACTTCTGACGATTTCGCCAAAAGTCAGGTCGATCTAGGATAAGAGCGATGGGCTTGAAGGATTTTCGGTGTTCGGCGCAAGGGCCATGGAGGTTAAGTGCTGCTGCATGCGCGGCTGTGCCATAGCCTTTGTGTTTTGCAAAACCGTAGAGTGGATAGGTTTGATCATGCTGATGCATGATGCGGTCGCGGGTCACTTTGGAGATGATTGATGCTGCTGCAATCGAAAGCGATTTTGCATCACCGCCGATAATGGTTTGAGTTTTGCAGATGAGCTTTGGCGATTTATTGCCGTCGATCAGGGCGAGATCAGGTTTGGTTTTGAGGTGATCAAAAGCGCGCTGCATGGCGAGGAATGTCGCTTGCAGAATATTTATGTCGTCAATTTCTGATGCAGACACAATCCCCACACCCACCTGCGATGATTGCATAATCGGATTATACAAAGCCTCGCGTTTGGTCTCGTTCAGCTTCTTGGAATCATTGAGACCTTGCGGAATATTTCTCGGATCAAGAATGACAGCACTCGCCACAACCGGCCCCGCCCACGGCCCACGGCCAGCCTCGTCGATCCCGCAGATGAGGGCGTGGCCGAGAGCGAACGCGTTAGATTCGAAAGTGAAAGAAGGTGAGGTCATCACCCTTCATGCGCGAACCTTAAATCAAACTCAACTGCTCGCCCACCTGGGGTGGACGTTCAAACAAATCCGTCCGCAATTTCACGCGCTTGGCATTCAGACCCAGCCTTTGCGCCGCCAATTGAAACCGCCGCCCAATCGTCCACGCATAGGGCCCAGAGCCTGTCATGCGCGTGCCAAATTCGGGGTCATTTTCTTTGCCGCCGCGAACAGATTTTACCAGTGACATTACTTTCTCAGCGCGATCTGGAAACTCTTTAACCAGCCAATCTTTGAAAATATCTTTCACTTCAAAAGGCAAACGCAGCATGGTGTAGCCAGCCTCTCTTGCACCAGCGGCGTAAGCTGCTTTGAGAATGGATTCAATTTCATGATCATTGAGACCCGGTATAATCGGCCCCATCATCACAACAGTCGGAATGCCAGCTTTCGATAAGGCTTCAATGGCGGCTAAGCGTTTGGTGGGGGTTGAGGCGCGCGGTTCCATGGCTCTGGCCAATTTAGGGTCAAGCGAGGTGATTGATAATGCCACCTTCACCAAGCCCTGCTCTGCCATCGGTTTCAGCAGATCAATATCACGGCACACCGAAGCTGATTTGGTGACGATGCCAAAAGGGTGTTTGAATTCGCTCAACACTTCAATGATGGAACGCGTGATTCTATAAGTGCGCTCAATCGGTTGATAAGGATCGGTGTTTGAGCCCAGCGCAATGGTGCGCGGCTCATAATTGGTCGCGGTCAATTCCCCCCGAAGAAGAGCCGCCGCGTTCGGCTTTATGAAAAGCTTGGATTCAAAGTCGAGGCCCGGCGAAAGCCCCATGTAAGAATGCGAAGGTCTGGCATAACAATAAACACAGCCATGCTCGCAACCCCGGTAAGGATTGATTGAGCGATCAAAAGAAATATCAGGCGATTGATTGCGGGCAATAATGGTCTTTGGTGTTTCAGTAAAAATCTCAGTCTTCAAGCGTGGGATTTCAGCCAGCGACTCCCAGCCATCATCAACCATCTCTTCACTCAGCGTTTCAAACCGCCCCGCCGGATTGCTGCGCGCACCCCGCCCGCGCTCCAGCTGAGGCAGCGATGTAAAAGCCCCCGATTCAAAGCCCACCGAGGGGCGCATGGTGATGAGTGTATGCATGAAAAGAACGTAGCAAGAACATTAGAACTTTTCAAGAACAATTTTACTTCCGCTTCAACCCCTCATCCAGCCTCGGCATGATCTCGATAAAATTACATGGGCTGTGCCGGTAATCCAGTTGCGGTTTTAAAATCTCGTCCCAGCCATCGCGGCAGGCGCCGGGGGAGCCTGGCAGACAGAACACATATTTGCCCATCACCACGCCAGCCGTCGCACGTGATTGCACAGTGGAGGTTTTGATTTTCTGGAAACTCATCATATGAAATAGAACGCCAAAGCCTTCGATCTCTTTATCAAACAGTGGCCGTATGGCTTCAATGGTCACATCACGGCCCGTCAGGCCCGTGCCACCCGTTGAAATGATCACATCAACGGTTTTATCTTTTGCAAATTTGCGCACACAGGCGCGGATGGCGCGCACATCATCTTTCACAATGGCGCGGCCAGCAAGGCGGTGGCCCTCCAAAGTTAAGCGGTCAACCAAAGTCTGGCCAGATTTATCGTCGGCCAATGTTCGCGTGTCTGAGATCGTTATGACGACAATACCAATGGGCAAAAACGCGCGCTGATTCACAATCCCACCTCATTCATTTTTGCTTTGAAGTTTTGCAAATCCCGCCACGCTAATTTTTTCTGAGTCGGCGCTTTCAATAATTCATCGGGATGCAGCGTAGCCAATAACGGAATATCACCCACCTTCAACCATTTGCCGCGCTGGCGAATGATTGAAGCATCACCGCCGCCCAAATACTGCCCACCCAAACTGCCCAATGATAATATCAATTTCGGCCCTGCCAGTGCAATTGCCCTCGCCGCAAATGGCAAACATGCAGCGATTTCATTTTCAAGCGGCTGTCGATTTCCCGGTGGTCGCCACGGAATGAAATTCATCAGCATCACATTGCGTGGCGCTGGTTCATCGCCAATGTTTAAACCAATCGCGGCCAGCATGGCTTGCAACAAAACGCGCGCCTTGGCGGAAACCACTTGGCCTGATTTGTCCTCTTCATTGCGCGGGCGGTCTGATAAAACCAATATCGATGATTGCAGATTACCTTCGATGAATGAAAGCTTGGTTGCCCCTTTGCGCAAGGGGTTGGCCTCAAAGTAATTCAGCGCTTGCGATAAAGCTTCGAGTGAATTGCATGAAGCGGCTTGGGTTGCCGCATCAGCTGCGGCTTGGTCTGGCAGCGTGGCCGTGCGCGACACAGGCGCAGCAAAAAGAGGGGCCACAGCTTTAGGCTTTTCCACCACAATAGAAGCCGCAAACCGATCAATTGTGAATTCGCTCACAATCTCATCAGCCCCCATCTCCACAAGCCATACTAAAGCTGCGGCGGCCTGCTCGGGGGTCATGTCGTTTGGTCGCGGTTCCATGTCTATTCTGGCTGCTTGTCAATCATAGCCCTCTGCCTATAACAGACCCATATATGTTTAAGCAAATTACGGAGATGAGTTGTGAGCGATATTCAGCGCGAGGCCATGGAATATGATGTCGTCATCGTGGGCGCAGGCCCTGCTGGCCTATCCGCTGCCATTCGCGTCAAACAGCTTTCACCTGAAACCACCGTCTGCGTTCTTGAAAAAGGCTCGGAAGTAGGCGCGCATATTTTGTCGGGCGCTGTGGTTGATCCCATCGCTCTCAATGAGCTCATTCCAGACTGGAAAGAAAAGGGCGCTCCCCTCACCACTGAAGTCAATGAAGACCGCTTCTTCCTGCTCGGCCCCGCAGGGGCTTTGCGCCTGCCCAATTTCCTTATGCCACCGCTGATGAGCAATCATGGCAATTATGCCGTGTCGCTTGGCAATGTGTGTCGATGGCTAGCAACGCAAGCCGAAACATTGGGTGTTGAAATTTATCCGGGTTTTGCGGCATCTGAAATTTTATATCGCGAAGATGGCTCAGTGCGCGGCGTAGTTGCTGGCGTCATGGGTATTGCCAAAGACGGCACGCATAAGCCCGACTATCAGCCGGGCATGGAACTCACAGGTAAATATGTTTTGATCGCCGAAGGTGTGCGCGGGTCGCTGGCCAAAGAAATCATCGCCAAATACAATCTTTCCGAAGGCCGCGAACCTCAGAAATTCGGGCTTGGCATGAAAGAGCTGTGGGAAGTGAAGCCGGAAAACCATAAACAAGGCCAAGTGACCCACACCATGGGTTGGCCGCTCGGCACCAAAACCGGCGGTGGTTCATTTATGTATCACTTGGAAGATAATCTGGTGTCAATTGGCTTCGTGGTGCATCTCAATTACACCAATCCAAACCTCTATCCTTACATGGAGTTCCAGCGCTTCAAGCATCATCCACTTATTGCCCATGTGCTCGAAGGTGGCCGCCGCGTGGCTTATGGCGCACGGGCCATCACTGAGGGCGGGTTTCAGTCGGTGCCAAAACTGCCCTTCCCAGGTGGTGCGTTGATCGGTTGCTCAGCAGGCTTTGTGAATGTGCCGCGTATCAAGGGCAGCCATAATGCCATGAAAACCGGCATGATGGCCGCAGAAGCAGCAGTTGCCGCCATTCAAGCTGGCCGCAGCGGTGATACATTGGAAGAATACCAAACCGCATATGAAAATTCTTGGGTTTATCAGGACTTGAAAAAGGTCAAGAACGTAAAACCTATGTGGTCAAAACTCGGTCTGGCCGGTGGTGCAGCCCTTGGCGCACTCGATATGTGGCTCAATACACTATTCGGTTTTGGTTTTGGGACTTGGAAACATGGCAAAGCCGATTGGGCCACTTTGAAGCCAGCAGCAGAAAGTAAGCCCATCAACTACCCCAAACCAGATGGCATTTTAAGCTTCGACCGACTGACGAATGTGGCCTTTTCAGCCACCTCTCACGAAGAAGACGAGCCAGCGCACCTGAAACTTAAGGATGCGTCCATTCCAATCGGTACAAACCTGCCGATGTGGGATGAGCCAGCCCAGCGCTATTGCCCAGCCGGAGTTTACGAAGTGGTCAAAGAAGACGGAAAAGTGCCGCGATTCCAGATAAATCACCAAAATTGCGTACATTGCAAAACCTGTGATATCAAAGACCCATCACAAAATATAACGTGGGTTGTGCCGCAAGGTGGCGAAGGCCCAAATTACCCCAATATGTAATCAATGCCCTGCGTTAAGTCCTTGTTAAGCCTATCAGAAATATAGGCCAACTCAAACGCGAGTAATTAAAAAGCAACCAATCGCGGCAACGGGTTGTTGAAAGTTTTGAGACAAGTTCCCCGTAGATATAAAAAAGGGAATCTTGACGATGCGTGCGACTATCAAGAAATCGAAAATCGTCTCTAACTTTAAGAGAATGTTGTCGAATGAACGCGGCAACATGGCAATTGTGGTCGGCATGGCCACTGTGCCGATGATTTTGATCATGGGTGCCGCCGTAGACTTTGAAAATGCCAGCAACACCCATACTGAACTGCAAAGTTCGGTCGATTCTGCTGCACTATATGCTGCGTCCCTGACCGAAACGACAAACGACGCACTCACCACAAAATCAAAGCCGTATTTCAATGCAAACTTTAACTCAAGTGCTGCGCCCGGCACTGCCGGTGCGGCAACATATGCAGTAACCAGCGTCGGTGATTCAATCACTGCGACAGCCAGTATTCCTGTCAACAATGCATTCATGAAATTGGCAGGCTTGCCAACCACAACGGTGAGCGCCACTTCTGTCGTCAAGAAGGCGGGTATCAATCTCGAAGTGTCATTGGTCTTGGATAATACGGGATCAATGGGTTCGATTAATGCCAAAACCGGCAACTCGGCCATTTATGATTTGAAAGTAGCGGCTGCAAAGTTCGTTGATCAAGTGATGCCGCCGACACAAGGACAATTCTACACCAAGATCGCTGCTATTCCATACAACAGCAGTGTAAACTTGGGTACATCTGCATTGGCAATTCAAGCGCGCGGTTCTGTGACTTCAGGTACGAGCACCAGTCCAGGCTATCAAAATTACACTTTCTCTTCCAATAAAATGGAGTCCTATTATTCCGGCAGTTGGCAGAACAATTGCACACATGATTCCAGTCATCATTGCCTGACAACGGCGGCTATTACCAACTGCGTAACAGAACGCACAGGAACTGCGGCCTACACCGATGCTTCGGTCAGCACTTATCCCGTGGGACGTAAATACGTTGTAACAAACAGCTCTTTCAACCCCTGCACAGTAACCCCAATGGTACCATTGTCGACAGACGCTACGGCGTTGAAGAACACGATTGGCGCCATGTCTTCGGGCAATTGGACTGCGGGCCAAACGGGTTTGGCCTGGGGTTGGTACGCGCTTTCTCCAAGCATAGGTGTATTTACAGGATCTGCTGCTCCAGCGGGTTATGATAAATTGACAACTACGGATTTGACCCAAAGAGTCCGGAAAGTCATGATCTTGATGACAGACGCAGAATATAATACGGCTTATGTTAATGGCGTGGTGAGCAGTGATACAAATTATACATCCTATGGCAGCAGCAACGATGATGAAGCAGCCGCCGCTTCGCCAACCAATGGTGACGTTTATAATCAGGCTGCCTCGATGTGCAGTGGCATCAAAGCTTCCGGTGTTGAAGTTTACGTGATCACATTCCAACTCGACAAGACGTTGCCTTGGCGTGTTGGTTTGGTCAACAACTGTGCGACTGACTCGAGCCACATCATTGATGCTGACAGCTCGTCGCTTGACGCGGCTTTTGGCAAGATCGCCAACCAAATTCTTGCAATGCGTATCGCTCAATAAAAGCCGGCGGGCTTGATCCTAGAAGGGGCGAGTTCCTTGAAAAAGGCACCCGCCCTTTTTGCTTGCGATAACCTCCAAAAAACCTCAATCTAGCAAGATGAATCGTGACGGCGGTTTTGTCATCACTTAAACTGAATGGATCATCATGCTTTTGCGTTCTGCTTCTTGGATTTTTGCTGGTTTTCTTGTTTCGGGCATGGCGCTCGCGGATGTCACACCTGAAACGTCGTTCTCAGGAAATTATTTGGCCGGTCGCACCGCTGGTCGGTTGCGTGATAATAACGCATCCGCAGATTTTTTGGGTGCTGCACTTAAACAAGATACTGGTAATCCCGTTTTGGTTGAACGCCTGTTTCAAGCAGAGCTCGCCATGGGTGATGTCGCCAAGGCCGAAGCCCTTGCTCCCCAAGTTATCGCTAATAACAGCCAGCAACGCATGGCACGGATTGTTTTGGGCCTCAAAGAATTCCGTAATCGCCGTTATCCTGAAGCGCGCGTGCAATTTAACGAAGCGGCCTACACACCTGTGGGTGAACTCACCTCGGCATTGCTCAATGCTTGGGCCTTTGCAGGCGAGGGCTCGCTGAATGCGGCTTTGAAAGAATTAAACAAGCTTGATAATCAAGAGTCTTTTGCAAACTATAAAGTCGTTCACACGGCTTTGATTTCTGATTTCCTCAACTCGAACATGCGCGCCGATGTGGCCTACAAGAAAGCCTATCAGCTTGCGGGCAATAGTTTGCGCGTTGCCCAAGCCTATGCAAATTTCCTGTTGCGCAATGGCCATAAGGATGAAGCACAAAAAGTTTATGAGAAATTCTTAAGTGGCGGACAGCGCAATGTTTTGATCGAAGCTGATTTGGCAGACCTGAACGCCGGTAAAATACCAGCTCCTTTCATAAAAACGCCAGCCACTGGCGTGTCTGAAGTTTTGTTTTCATTGGCCGCCGCCATGAACGGCGATCAAAGTGCTGATGCCGCTTTGATGTATGCCCAGCTGTCGCTAGCGTTGAACGCAGACCAACCCATGACGCGCTCGCTGATTGGCGATATTTATACCGATATGAAAATCAGCGAAGCCGCGATTGATGCGTTTGATCGCGTGCCTGCCACATCGCCTCTGCGCAATTATGCAGACACACAAATCGCGGTTAATCTTCAACGCGATGATAAAACCAAGGATGCCATTGACAGATTGCAGTCGGTGGTTGCCAAAGATGCAAAAAATCTTGATGCGCTGGTGGCCTTGGGTGGTCTTTTTCGCAACAATAATGAAATGCAAAAAGCTGCTGATATTTATACGCAAGCCATCGGCCTGCAAGGTGATGATAACATCAAATGGCAGCTCTATTATTACCGCGGCATTTCATATGATCGGATGAAGGCATTCGATAAATCTGAGGCTGATTTCAGAAAAGCTCTATCAATTTCCAAAGACCAGCCGACGGTTCTCAATTATCTGGGTTACTCGTTGATTGACCGGGGTGTGAAGCTTGATGAAGCTATTGCCATGGTCAAAAAGGCGGTCGAACTGAAACCCAATGACGGTTATATTGTTGATAGTTTAGGTTGGGCCTATTTCACCTTGGGTGATTATGATCAGGCTGTGAGCTATTTGGAGCGCGCTGTTGATCTCAACGCTGCAGATTCCACAATCGCTCAACATCTTGGAGACGCTTACTGGCATTCTGGCCGCAAACTTGAAGCCCAGTTCCAATGGCAACATGCTAAAGATAATCATCCAGAAGCAGCAGACCTTCCAGCCATTGAAGATCGGTTGAAGAATGGTTTGGTTGAGCCTGCGAAAGTGAAGCCCGCAGAAAACATTGTGCCCAAGCCCTCTTCCGGCTGATGATCACCTGCGTTACCGAAACAGCCAAAGCCAAAATCAATCTCGCCCTTCATGTTTTGGGCAGGCGCGCGGATGGTTATCACGAGCTTGATTCCGTGGTGGCCTTCGCAAATATTGGGGACGAGCTGACCATCTCGGTTTCTGATACGTTGTCATTAAGTTGCAGTGGCAAATTCGCCACAGAGGTGCCGAACGATGGCGACAACATAATATTAAAAGCTTGGCATCATCTCGATAAATTATTCGCTGGAAAAGCGATGGCCTTGCCGAAAGTGCATGTGGCACTCACAAAAAACCTGCCCGTCGCATCAGGTATCGGCGGTGGCTCTGCTGATGCGGCAGCCACGTTGCGCGGCCTCCTGCGCCTCACACGTCAAACACTCTCCGAAACTGAAATCACCTCCCTCGCCAAAAGCCTTGGCGCTGATGTGCCCGTGTGTTTCTATGAGGCCGCCTGCCAGATGCAAGGCATCGGCGAAATCATAACACCACTTACAATCGAACTTCCCCGAGCCATCGTACTGGTCAATCCGCTGACAGCCTGTTCCACAGCAAGTGTCTTCACCAATCTCGCCCTTAAACCAGGCCAACCGCACCTGCCGCCGCTCGACCTCTATTCTCCCAGCGATTGGCGCAATGATATGACGGATGCGGCGCTAGCCACACAACCCATCATCACCCAAGTCCTAGCAGCCCTAAAAACCGAACCCGCCTTTTCAAGTGTACGCATGTCCGGCTCCGGGGCCACTTGCTTTGGCTTAGTGGCCAGCATGGCACAGGCGTCAGCCGCGGCGGCGAGGCTGGCCGTGAAGAACCCGGGTTGGTGGGTTAGGGCTGCGGAATTGGGTTCATCAATAATTTATCAGCACTGATTTGCAGTGTCGTCAAACTCAATCACCAGGAACCTCAACGTGATGCTCTTCAACAAACTTTGTTTCCCACGCCCTTTTCTTGATAAAGCGCAATGTGAATGGCGGAGGCTGAAGTGCCTTCAATTTGAACTTCCTCTTGCCGATTGCCCCAGCCAGTTTTTGGCCTGCTGAATCTTCAAAACGGTCGTCCACAATAGTGGCTGCTTGACTGTCTTCAGCAAGCTGCCAACGGTAGCCGCTGGTAGGGATCTCCGGAAGCTCAACTTCAAACATCTCAGCAGAGATCAGTTTGACGGTAGAGTTGGTTTGATCGGCCATTTCACTGATCTCCGCGTTAAGTTTTTTCTATCAATAACTTGGCAACGTCACTTAGCCATACCAGTAGTTATCCCTGATTGTACCATTTGCCCCAACCCACCAGAGTTCCATACTACCGGGTATACGCGCAGTTACCGCTATGCCGCCGCTAAGTGATGCACTTCCGGCCGGATCAAGTTCGTATCGCTGCCAATTGCCGCCTTCATACCAGAAATTAGCTTGGATTGATCCATTTGATCCCACCCACCATAACTCCATACTATTTGAAATGCGAGAGACCGCCGCCAAACCTCCGGAAAGGGAAGCGCTGCCTGGAGGTGCCAGTTCATAGCCTTGCCAATTATTGCCTTCATACCAGAATTTGGCTTGGATTGAGCCGTTCCCACCAATCCACCATAGTTCCATGCTGCTTGGTATCCGAGAGACAGCAGAGATGCTCCCGTTGATCGATGCACTGCCAGCCGGTGCCAACTCATAGCGTTGCCAACTGCTGCCTTCATACCAAAAATTCGCCTGAATTGAACCATTGGCCCCAGTCCACCACAATTCCATACTACTAGGAATGCGAGATACAGAAGCAATGCTTCCGGAAAGCGATGCGCTTCCGGCAGGTGCTAACTCATAGCGTTGCCAATTGCCGCCCTCATACCAATAATTGGCTTGTATCGAGCCGTTCGAACCAATCCACCATAACTCCATGCTGTTCGAAATGCGTGACACAGCAGATAAGGCACCCCCAAGAGAGGCCGAGCCTGCGGGTGCCAACTCATAGCGCTGCCAGCTGCCTCCCTCATACCAAAAGGCTGCCTGTATGGAACCGTTGGATCCCACCCACCATACTTCCATGCTGCCTGGAATGCGCGAAACTGCATCTATTCCGCCACCCGGCGCGGCGCTTCCTTGAGGGGCAAGTTCGTAGCGCTGCCAATTTCCACCTTCATACCAATAAGCAGCCTGAACTGAACCGTTAGGAGCAATCCACCATAATTCCATGCTGCCAGGAATGCGCGAGACTGCAGCAACTCTTGTCTTTGGATCAGCACTTCCAGCACCTGAGAGTTCAAAAGCGCGCCAAGCCGAAGGCGTTTGAATGCCGTCAATGCCATACATTGGGAATTGGTTTACTGCGCCATTTGGATCGCGATCTTGGCTTGTATCGTCAATTCCACATTCGCCGTAACTAATGCGGAAGTATCCATCATCGCCCCAATTGGATCCCCAAGAATTTTTTACAATCCAGCAACTGTCTGTATCGGAGTAGCCAACAACTTCAACGCAATGATAGCCAGCATGATTGCCAGTGACATGGCGATAAATGCTGGTGCCGTTATATCCAAAGAAGTCATCGTAAACATGGAAGGCGGCGCAGACGGGGCCACGTGTGGCGAGCCATTGTTTGCGTTCACCCATTGTTTGTAGTGTCGAAAAACTTCCCGGCCTATAAAGCTGGCTATCGCGGTTTGGATTTGTCTGACATATCGCGCTTACATTGCCGCTCGCATCGACTGGATAGGGAAATAGGTCTTCAGTGGTCACACCACGGCGCTTTGCCTCATCAATGGCATCTGAAGGCCACCAGCCACCGCAGTTTGCGCCGTGGTTTGAACAAAAGTGAAGGTCTGCTTCACTAAGATCAACCATTCCTGCGCCGGAGATAGATGTTGTGGACTCAAGTGCCGCAGATACGCAAAAAGACACGCATGATCCGCACTGAGCTTGATTTTTGATGGGAGAGACATGGTTCTGACCATTAAAGTTTCTCCAATCGACTGCGGTCGGGAGGCCGAGTATGACTGAAAATGCTCGAGGTCTTGCAGCTAGATCGCTTAATAGCTTTCTATCTACTTTTAAACCGAGCATCCGCTGGCGTTCTTCAGGCGCCATGCGTGTCATATGATTTTCGACTGCTCGCCAACTTGCATTTGAACGCTCTAAGATTGCATTCAGTTCGGAAATGTTTCTGATTGTCATGACTATCTCCTACTTACGGGGTTGAGCTAAATGAACAACGCTTGTTGCGTTGAGCAAGTCTATTTCAAACCGCAATCAAAGTTTGTCGTCATCCATTCGGATTATTGATGCAGAAGAATATTGAACTCAGTTTTCTGTACGAAGAAAAACAAGTTAATTTAAATTTTGTTCAAGCATGTCGTCTCAAAGTTCTGACAAGTTTGGAGCTGACCCCATCCCACATTCCCCACCTTGACATCCCGCCCCGCCCCCGCCATTTCTCATCCATGTCCCTGCCCCCACTCAAAATCCTCCTCACAGCGCCGCGCGGGTTTTGCGCTGGCGTGGTGCGTGCCATTGATATTGTTGAGCGCGCGCTCGAGCTTTATGGAGCACCGGTTTATGTGCGCCATGAGATTGTGCACAATAAATACGTGGTCGATGATCTCAAATCTAAGGGTGCGATTTTTGTCGATGAGCTTGATGAGATTCCTGCGGGTGATCATCCCGTTGTATTCTCGGCGCATGGTGTTCCAAAATCAGTGCCCGCCGAAGCCCAGCTCCGCGCCATGTTTCAGATTGATGCCACTTGCCCCCTCGTCACAAAGGTTCACATGGAAGCGCTGCGCCATCATGAGCGAGGCCTTGAACTCATATTGATCGGCCATAAAAACCACCCCGAAGTAATCGGCACCATGGGCCAGCTTCCCACAGGCGCGATCACGCTGATTGAAACCACCGAAGATGCAGAAGCGGTTCCGGTGCGCGATCCAGCAAAGCTTGCCTACGTCACGCAAACAACGCTTTCCGTTGATGACACCAAGGACGTGATTGCGGTTTTGCAAAAGCGTTTCCCAGCGATAAAAGGCCCGTTGAAAGAAGACATTTGCTACGCCACTACCAACCGCCAAGATGCAGTCAAATCCATCGCCCCTAAAATCGAACTTCTGATCGTTGTCGGTGCACCCAATTCATCAAACTCCCTGAGACTTGTTGAAGTGGGTGAAAAGAGTGGTTGCCCGCGCGGATTGCTGGTTCAACGCGCCACAGATTTGGATTGGCACACGCTACAAGGGCTTTCAACCATTGGCCTTTCTGCTGGTGCATCGGCTCCTGAAATTCTGGTCAATGAAATCATCGACGCGTTTCGTGGCCACTATGATGTGTCGGTTGAGAACGTTGTTCTGCGCGAAGAAAATGTGTCGTTCAAATTGCCGCGTGAACTTCGCCCTGCCCAGCCCGTTCTATGAGCAAGGGTAAAGTTATCATTCACACCGACGGTGCTTGCTCTGGCAATCCTGGCCCCGGCGGCTGGGGTGCGATTTTGGATTATAACGGCACGCGCAAAGAAATTTATGGCGGCGAACCACAAAGCACCAATAACCGCATGGAACTGAAAGCCGCGATAGAAGCGCTGAATGTTTTGAAACGTGCCTGTGATGTTGAGATGCATGTGGACTCGCAATATGTAAAAGACGGCATCACCAAGTGGATCCATGGTTGGAAACGCAATGGCTGGAAAACCGCTGATAAAAAATCGGTTAAAAATGTTGAGCTATGGCAAGCGCTGGACGAAGCGATCAAGCGCCATGAAATTACGTGGCATTGGGTTAAAGGCCATGCTGGCCACCCCGAAAATGAACGCGCTGATGAACTGGCGCGGCAGGGGATTGCCGACATGAAAAAACCCGCGGCAGGTTAATGCAGCGGGTTTCTAACCCAATTGTGGATGATACTTCTATTTAGCCATTTCACCGTACGGTGTCAAGGACTATTTTTTAAATTTTAGG
The DNA here is from genome assembly GCA_025359045.1 of Hyphomicrobiales bacterium. Classification (GTDB taxonomy): domain Bacteria; phylum Pseudomonadota; class Alphaproteobacteria; order Rhizobiales; family Aestuariivirgaceae; genus Aestuariivirga. Next base: position 140,644 of record JANYHN010000048.1, read on the forward strand.
ATTTTTTATAATTGCCCTAAAATTGTCTCAGCACCCGAGACTTTCATGCCTGGCCCACCTTCGACGTTGAGATGCGTGAGAACGCCATTTTCAACAATCATCGAATAACGGCTTGAGCGAAGGCCCATGTCTGCCACGGTCAAATCTTTTTCCAGTCCAACAGCTTTGGCAAATGTGGCGTTGCCATCGGCCAACATCACAATCTTGCCGTCAGCGCCCGTGCTCTTGCCCCAAGCATGCATCACGTCAACATCATTGACTGATGTGCACGCAATCATATCCACACCTTTGGCTTTGATCGCATCAAAATGGGTGAGGAAACTCGGCATATGGGCATTTGTGCAGGTTCCCGTAAATGCGCCTGGCACGGCAAATAACACAACTTTGCGGCCATTGAAAATGCCGTCAGTTGTCATCTCACCCTTGCCATCAGCGGTCATCACTTTGAATATTGCCGCTGGAATTCTTTCGCCAATTTTAATTGTCATGATTGTCCTCTCGATTATTGGAGAGGCTTAAGCGACTGTCACCCGCTGTTCAACCCCTCGCCCGTTTATGTTGGCTGTTAAACGCAACTCAATGCCTTTAAGTTCAGTATCATTTTTCAAACCTGCGATTTTCAAATGCGCATTTTCTCCGCCAAGATCAAATTCAGGCTGGGCAAAATAGAAATTATCTGGCCCTTCAACAAAAACGTCGTTGACCTGACGAGCTAAACTGAGCAGCAAATATTTTTCGCGTACTGAAGCGGTTTTAGCAATTGCCCCAGCCTTTGGAACAATATCGCGCCACTTTGCAATCAAATCTGCATCCGCCGATGGGGCTGACTTTGACGAGAAATTCAACACCGCATCAAATTTTGCAGGTGTGCACACTTTTTGGCAAACACCAAAGAACGAAGAAAAATGCACGCTCAAAGGTTGTCCAACGTCTTTCGGCGTCACTGTGATCGGAAATAGAACTTCATCATGATAGCCAAAAGCTGTTCCACTCTCATCGACGATTCGAGTCGGCAACGGAAAGTCCACTGCGATACTGCCCAAATTCGAATTTGGTTCCGCCGTTATTGATGGCGGCACACCCGCATCGCCGGGATTGCGCCAATAGGTTTTCCAGTCTTGATCCAATTTGATATAAAGCCCTGCAGAATAGGCCTTGCCATCAAAATTGCCCGTCAGGAATTGGGCTGTCCAAGGCACACCCGCACGCGCAATGCTGATAAAAGGCAGTGCCGCTAAACTCGAAATAAAAAAACGTCTATTCATCTTTTCAACATACTCAATTGCTTACTCAACTGCCAGTCACCTTCCCGTTAACCCGAAAAGCGATTATGTTACCCCTATGAGCCGAAGACCTACACTTAAAGGTAAACTGCTGATCGCCATGCCAACCATCCAGGGTGATTGGTTCAGCCATTCCGTGGTGTTTTTGTGCGAGCACAGTGCCGATGGTGCCATGGGCTTGGTTTTGAACAAACCTGCACCACAAATGTATTTTGCTGATTTGGCCGAAAAATTGGAATTGGGCAGAGCTACTCCTGAGCATATATTGCTGCAACCCATCATGCTGGGGGGGCCTGTTAAAACTTTTCAGGGCTTCGTGTTGCACAGCTCTGACTTCATTGCAGTAGGTTCGCACCGGATTACCGCTGACTTTAACCTGAATACAACTGTGGAAATTTTAAAGGCCATCGCAATTGGCAAAGGCCCGCGTCGCCAACTCATTGCGCTTGGCTATGCGGGCTGGGCCGCAGGCCAGCTTGATAGCGAGATTCTGAGTAATGGCTGGTTGCATTGCGATGCTGACCCAGATCTGGTGTTCGGCCACGCAGCAGAAGGGCTGCATCACGCAGCCCTTGCCAAACTCGGTGTTGACCCTCGGATGCTATCGTCCGAAGCAGGGCACGCCTAAATTAGTCCTTAGCGCGCTCCACGTAAGACCCATCATTGGTATCAACCACAATGCGGGTGCCCACGTTAATATGCGGCGGCACCAGAGTGCGAACACCATTGCTCAGCATCGCTGGCTTGAACGATGAAGACGCAGTTTGGTTTTTAATCGCGGGTTCGCAATCGGTAATTTCCAGAGTCACGCGCGGTGGAATTTCGATTGAAATCGGGCCATCATTAAACATCGCAATCTGGCATTCCATGCCCTCTTGCAGATAAGGCGCATTGTCGCCCACCATGTCGGTGTGCAGCGGCACTTGCTCAAAACTTTCAGGATTCATGAACACATAGTTGTCGCCATCCTGATACAAATATGTGTGCATGATGGTTTCAACAAAAGCGCGTTCCATTGCATCGGTGGTTTTATAGCGCACAACAGTTTTTACACCGTCAGAAATGCGGCGCATATCGATGGTCGTGGTTGGCGTGCCTTTGCCCGGGTGCATCGATTCAGCTTTCAGAACGATGTATAATTTGCCGTCTTCATGCTCAATCACATTGCCTTTACGGACGCCCGAGGCGATAACTTTAACCAATTGCTGCTCTCACTTTTAAAATCTGTTGTGCGCGGCTAATAGCAGCCTGAACCTTGAAAGCCAACCCCTGTGCCAAACCCCGAAAACCGCTGGTTTCACCCCAGCCGCCATGAAGACCGGAGACCATTTTTATTGGCGCGCAACAAGATAATTGCCGCTTGCCGCGCATGGTTTGCTGAGCGGGATTTTCTAGAGGTGGATACGCCAGCACTACAAGTTTCCCCCGGCAATGAAGCGCATCTTCACGCATTCAAAACAACATTGATCGGCAATGACGGCGCTGGCACAGATCGCTATCTCCATACCTCACCTGAATTTGCTTGCAAAAAATTATTGGCAGCAGGCGAGAAACGTATTTTTAATCTGGGTCATGTATTCCGAAACCGCGAACGCACCTTGACCCACGCGCCAGAGTTTACGATGCTTGAGTGGTACCGTGTCCAAGAAGATTACAGAGTCATTATTGAAGATACACTTGCACTCGTTCGCTTGGCGGCCTCTACGGCTCACCAAAACCAATTTAATTGGCGGATGCGTTTATGTGATCCTTTCGTTGAAGCAGAATGGTTAAGCGTTGCTGATACCTTTCAAAAATTTGCGGGTGTCGATTTGCTCAGTACGCTGACGAATAATCAATCAAACCGCGATGCTTTGGCCGCGCAATCTCCTGTCACGTTTCAAGCAAGCGAAAGTTGGAGCGATATCTTCAGCCGCATATTAGTCGAAAAAGTCGAACCCAATCTCGGCAATGGCAGAATTACTGTCCTCTACGAATACCCATCCTGCGAAGCCGCCCTCGCCCGCACCTGTGCGCATGATTCCCGCGTAGCCGAACGTTTTGAGCTCTATGCCTGCGGCGTTGAACTGGCCAATGGCTTTGGCGAATTGACGGACGCAGTTGAACAGCGGCGGCGGTTTGAAGATGAGATGGCAATCAAGCAGAAGCTCTACGGTGAGCGCTATCCGATTGATGAAGAATTGTTAGAGGCATTAGCAATGATGCCCGATGCTTCGGGCGTGGCGCTTGGGTTGGATAGGCTGATTATGTTAGCAGCGGGAGCGACACGTATTGATCAGGTGCAGTGGGGCCCGGTGGGGTAACGGCTGCGCAATAAAGCAAGGTGCCAACTTCCATTCATGATTTAAAGAGAGGGATCACTTTTTAAATACGGGACTGAAAAGTGCGACGAAAGCGCCTCTTTTCCAATCACCCTTCTCCCCTTGCGGGAGAAAGTGCCCGAAGGGCGGATGAGGGGTTGGTTAAGCTTGGCGCGATGTTGAATATGAATTAAAGGGACGCGCCCTCCTTCTCTCATCGTAATAAAGTGGAGTTCACTGAATTTCACCATAATTCGACGTCCACCACATCGGTGTAATTCGGAATTCTACATTCTGCTTTTTCAATTAGAATTCAGCCAACTTCGAAAGGGGGCTATTTGCGGGCAAGGCGTAATACGAAGGTACCTGATAAGCCAGACCATTCTCGCAGTCGCCAAGATGTCTGCCACTGAAATCATCTTTCAAGCAGATTTTCTGGCTGAGGCTCGCTTCACTTTGAATTTCGATTTGACAATTTTTTACTTCCATTCCTCCTGTATCAATTACATGAAACACTTTGTCTGAGTATCTAACAGCGTTGTCGGGCTGAGACATGTAAAAATCAATATCCCTAGTCTTGACAGCATCGATTGCGGATTCATCTCTCGACCAAGCTTGGAAATTCAAACAAAGTTGGATTTCTTGGCTTTTAGTTAAGGTCAACTTTATTTTGATGTCCTCTAAATCTATACCCCATCGCGCAGCCTTGTCGATTGTATCAACGAAACTTAATTCATTGGGCTTTGAGCGATATATTTCTGCAAATAGTGAAGCAGATATGCTGGGTCGAAAATCGAATACAGAAGAAAAAGAGCCAAAGCTTATCAAGTCCGCAACAAGCACATTTTGCAAGCCTGTAAACGCCTTTACTTCCTTCCCTGAAAACGTAGCGTTGTCATCAAGTGTAAAGTATGGAGCGTGGAATCCCAACTTGCCATTCGCACTTAGAAATTTGGCAGGAGCGTCAATTTCGGCTCCGTGGACTCTACCTGCCATAAAAATTAAAGCGCAGGCGGAGTAGCATTCGCTGCTTTTCAAAATTCGAGTGGCAATCGCGTATTTATGTACAAAATTTGCTATCAGCCTACCTTCAATGTAACTTCCACCAACGCTGTTTAGACACAGCGCTTCATCGTAGGTGTTCTCAACTTCTGATCCCTCGATCCCATTGTTGAGCTTTTTATTTACAGCCAGAAGTTTGAATTTTTCAAAATCACCTCTGACAATTTCTCCAACAAGTGAAATTGCACAATTTGAAGAAGGGTTTCCTTTGAACGTTGCCGCATGCACTCCGGAAGAGCTCATACAAGCTAACAAGAGTGAAATTAATAATTGACTTATTTGTTTCCCACCCATTTTGATCCTAACTTTCTATCAGAGTTTAAAACTGTTATTACGGTAATAGTGCATATTTTCCAATCACATTTCGGAAGAAGGGCGGTTGCAGTTGAGATTGTTTCAATACAAAAAGCATCACCCCAAACCTAGCCTTTCCAAAACCTGCTTCACACTCATTGCTGTCTTTTCCACAATCTCTGCCAACTCGTCATCTGTTGCGTTATAGGGCGGGGCCAAAATCACCACGTCGCCATTCACGCCGTCGGCGTTGCCGCCTACGGGGTAGCAGATGAGACCGTTCTCCAAAGCTTGTTGGCGGATGTGAAGTGCTAATTTATGAACAGCGTCGAAGGGTTTTTTTGTTTTGCGATTTTGGACGAGTTCGGCAGCGATGAAATAACCGCGGCCACGAATATCGCCCACGGCTTCAACATCTGCGAATGCATTTGACAACATAGCTTTAAATTTCATTTCATTGGTGGCCACGCGTTCCACCAGTTTTTCGCGCGTCACAATTTTTTGCACGGCCACTCCTGCAGCGCAGCAAGCGGTATGGCCTGTAAATGTATGACCTGTTTGTGGAGCGTGGCTAAATGCAGCGCTGACTTTATCGGAATAGATCGCAGCTCCCAGCGGCAAATAGCCAGCAGCAAGGCCTTTGGCGATGGACATAATATCGGGTTCCACGCCGTCTTTTTCAAGCGCGCGCCATGTGCCCGTGCGCCCAGCTCCACACATCACTTCATCGGAAATCATCAATACGCCGTGTCGATCACAAACTTCGCGCACGCGTTTTGCATATCCGTCAGGAGCAGGCACGCAGCCACCAGCAGCCCCCACTACAGGTTCAAAGATAAAGGCGGCGATGTTTTTTGCACCCGCCTTTAAAATCGCATTTTCCAATTCCGTGGCACTGGCTTCGCCCACAGTTTCCGCTGTTGAGCCTTCAATGGGGCGGTAGGCGTTGGTTGGCGACAAGCGTATCACATCCAGCAGTGAACCTTCAAAAGCCAGCTTGCGTTCCAAAAATCCTGAGACAGATAATGCGCCCAACGTGTTGCCATGCCATGATCTTTCGCGGGCGATGAATTTGCGACGACTTAAATCACCCCGCGCATAATGATATTGCAGCGCCAGCTTCAAACAGCTTTCAACAGCTTCCGAACCGCCCGTCACATAAACCATATGCTTCAGCGTTCCGCCACAACGGGCACTGATGATCTCGGTCAATTCCTCCAAAGCGTCAGTTGTGAAATTATAACGATAACCGTGAGCGATCCGACCAAGTTGATCAGCAATGGCCGCGTTTACTTCTTCATTGCCATGACCAATGCAATAAACAGCGGGGCCGCCGGAGCCGTCGATATATTGCTTGCCGACCGCGTCATAAAGATAGGAACCTTTGGCCCATGCAACCTTAGGCATGTTTCCGGTGGAATGGATGGAGGTGGGCAATGGCGATTGATTGTTCATTTTATTCTTCGTGGTGGTTGATGTTTCCTGATACAGTCTAGCACGGGATTTAGATTTTGGGATGGGCTAATGGGTTTTCGCGTGCGGCCAATGAAGGCGGGAGAGGAAGATGCGGTTGCCGTGCTCATCCGCCAGATGCCCAAAGATATTGGACTTGACGTTGTGCCGCTGATCACAGGGCAAAACCTGCGCGATTGCAAAGACGTGGCGAAGGTGACCGTTATCGAAGATACTGGCCAAATGTTGGGTGTGTGCCTATGGACAATGACCTATTCATCTTGGCGCGCATGCCGTGGAATTTATATCAGTGATCTTTATGTTATGCCATTCGCACGCGGAAAACAGGTGGGCGAGAAATTACTGGTCGGCACCATTCGCGAGGCGCAAAAACTTGGTGCTGGTTTTATCAAAATGGAAGTTGATGCAACCAATCAAAGCGCCGCACGTTTTTATGAGCGGTTGGGATTTAAGCATAAGAGCGAAGACCGGATATTTATTTTAGAGCCAGATGCATTTGCAATGTTAGCCAAGGGAGAATGAGACATGACGATTAAAACGGTGGGGCTGATTGGCGTTGGCTTAATGGGCCATGGTATTGGCAAAAATATTTTGGCCAAGGGATTTAAGTTGAATGTGTTGGCGCATACAAATCGTGCTCCCATCGAAAGCCTTGTTAAACTGGGCGCACATGAAGCCCATACCATTGCCGAAATCGCACATGCTTCGGATATGGTCATTCTCGTTGTGACAGGCACGCCGCAAGTTGAAGAGATTGTGCTCGGCGAAGAAGGTCTGTTGAAGCATGGCCGCGAAGGTTTGATCATTGCAGATTGCTCGACCGCTGAACCTTCGTCTACCATGCGAATTGTAAAAAAGGCTGCAGAGCACGGTATCACATTCATGGATACGCCGATGACGCGCACACCAAATGAGGCCGAGGCTGGAAAGCTGGGACTTATGGTTGGTGGTGAAGCAGGCATATTGGAACTCATCCGCCCGGTGTTGAGTAGCTTTGCGGAACTCATCGTGCACACGGGTGCTGTGGGGACAGGGCACCAAGTTAAGTTACTTAATAACTTTTTGTCACTTGGCCATGCTGCTATCGCGGCAGAGGCTATCACCGTTGCCGCAAAAGCTGGCGTTGATATGAAGGCGTTGCGCGAGGTTATTATGGGCGGTGGCGCTTCATCAGTGATGTTTGGGCGCTTGATTAATGTGCCGCTATCGGATGATGACTCGCAATTGAAATTCGCCATTCGCAATGCCCGAAAAGACTTGCGCTATTACACGAACATGACTGAGCAAATGCCCGTTGCCTCATTCATGGCCGAGCAGGTGCACCAAACATTTGTCTTAGCTGATACAATGGGTTACGGCGAACGCTATGTGCCGCGCATTATTGATATGATGATGAAGCTGGCGGGAATAAAGAAATAGATTAACGCCCGCGTTTCTTGGCGGGTTTAGCTTTTGCTTTTTTTGTTGCAGTCTTAGGAAGCGTCTTCCGCACCACTTTTTTTGGCTTTGCCATCACAGTTCGCGGCACAGAAAAAATAGATGGCAAAAGCTCTGGTACGTTATCGCCCTCCTCGCTTTCGTCGCCAATGAAAATTGGCATGTTGCGCCGCAAAGGCGATGGTAAAGCCAATGAAGCCCGCAGTTTGTCCACGTCAAAGCCCATGTCTACGTCGTCTCTTTTAACACTGCGCGTTGGAAGATTTGGTAATACATTCTGTTCTAAAATTTCTGCATCGTCGGCAACTTTGCGCGGCAGAACCTGTAACATCTCGGCAACTTCTGTGGCCATTATCGGTTGGCCGATCAGATAGCCTTGTCCAAGATCACACCCCAGCAATGCGAGGTTATCGATTTGATCCTGGTTCTCTATACCTTCAGCAACAACAACCATGTTAAGCCGGTGCGCCAGATCTGTTATTGTTGTGATAATCGTGGCGCTTCGATCATCATAGATTTCCGGATCAATGAAAGAGCGATCAATCTTCAATGTGTCAAAAGGAAAATCGCGCAAGCTTGAAAGACTCGAAAAGCCAGTTCCAAAATCATCGCATGAAAGACCTACACCAATGCTGCGCAATTGTTGCAGTAATTTCGCGGCCTTCTGCGGTTGACGCATGATGACAGATTCTGTGACTTCTATTTTCAAACTGCCGAGCGAAAGAGTTTCACGATTGATCACATCTTGAACTTGCTTCAAGAAATCTTTGTTGGTCAGTTGGCTTGCGGACACGTTTACGGCCACAAAGAAAAATTTGTCGCGGCGTAAAACGCGTTGCCAAATGCCCAACTGGCGCGCTGCGGTCGCCAATACAAACTGGCCAATCTCAGCAATCAAGTCTGCCTTTTCAGCAAGCTCGATAAATTGCAAAGGAGGTAGCAGGCCTTGGGTGGGGTGACGCCATCTTGCTAATGCCTCAAAGCCCGCCACTTGCATTGTATTGAGATATGAGATGGGCTGATAGTGCACTTCAATTTCATCATTACCGATGGCACGGCGCAAATCGGATTCTAGACTTAGCTCGGCTGCGCGGTCATCTTTAAGATTTGCACTGAAAGTGACAATCTTGGCGCTGCCGGTTTGTTGCGCCTGCAACAGTGCCGTTGTGGCCTGCTGCATCATCGCAAGCGCTGTGCCCCCGGGCGCATTGATGGCTGACATGCCAATGCTGGCAAAGAGTGTTATTTCCTGTTGCCGGATTGTGACTGGTTTACTGAGACTTTTGGTTATTTCCGCAGCTAACGCGACACCGCTTCTTCTGGCTATTGCATCCATAGCCAAGACTGCAAATTGGCTTCCAGAAATGCGGGCCACCGTTTCATCGCTTTCAATAACATCGCTAATACGAGTTCCGGCAATTTTTAGAAGCTGGTCACCAAACTCATGACCCAATGCATCGTTGAGCGTTTTGAGACGATCAATATCGACCAGCAAAATTCGAAATGGCAACGCCACAGCTTTCTTGAGTTCACGCTCGACCCGGTCAATAAACAAAACACGGTTGGGTAAGCCAGTCACCGTATCATGCATAGCATCTGTGACCAGTCTTTCTTCGGCTTCTTTATCTTTTGTAATATCTGTCAACGTACCGATGCAACGATCCAATTTTTGACCGGGGCCGGGCACCCAGCGGGCACGCAACAAATACCAGCGATAAGCTCCATCAGCAGTGCGCAGCCGCAATTCGCGGACGACCATTTGCCCTGCACGCTTGTCTGCATCTTCGATGATCGTCAAATAATTGGCCACATCTTGAGGATGCAGTGTTTGAATCAAAGCGTTTTGGGCGTTGGTTTGCCAAGGTTGCGCAGGCAGCCCCAAGCTGCGCGGCAAATCATCGCCGATGCTAAGTTGATTTTCATAAGGTTGCCATTCCCATAGTGAATGGCCTGCACTTGAGAGGGCTAGACTTCGCCTGTTTGAATCGGTGATGAACGGTTTGGCGTTCAGACCTTGGCTGAACAAGAACTTCAGCAGGATAGTCACTAATACCACAAGTGCCGCTGCCAATGCGCCTTGCAAGATTGGCGACAATAGATTTACCGTATCTGATACATTGCAAACAACACAAGCAAATATTGTCCAAGTGAGCAGGCTGATCCAAAAAATCATATCAGGATCAACGATCCCTGATTCTCTTTTGCGATTGAGGAAGGTGAATACAACGCCTGAAACAACAAGCAATGCAAAGCCCAACCTTGCAATTGTGGAGGCGCGGATGGGTTCGGCCAGCGCGTAAAGCGCGTTTGCCAAGAGCAAGCCGCTAATGAAAAGCACGAAAAAGCCTGTCACCGGCGAGAATTTGCTAATTCTCGTAAAGGTAAGAACGCAGATCGCCAAACTAGTCGCAAATAAAGATTCTACGATGCCTCGGAGGATTGTCTCATCAATACCCAGCTTCGGGAAAATATAGAGCAAGGGCGAAAGGTGACCCGATTCAAAAGCGATGAAGATGAGCGAGGTTAATGCAAAAGCAGAGGCACTCAAGAAAACGCTATGCGGCCTAAACCCATAAATCGCTAATATGCCGAAAGCGACGAGCAAAGCCACACCAAATACCAGGCCATCAAAAAAAGTAATCTGCCCTTGGCGCTCCAACCAAAATTGCCGCTGCCAAAGGGTAGTTTTCAAATCAACTGTTGGGCTTTCAATAGCAATGTTAAAAGTCTCCTTAGGCATGACATGAAAGCCAAAGGTCTTTGAAACTGAACTGTCATTTGCACTCAGCTCTTGCCCGTTGGTCGCAACGGCACTGATGATTGGATTTGCGATTGGCCTAACAGGCAGAATGCCCGAACCAACAAAGGGTTGAACCTCAGTGTCGATCACGAAATCGAGCGGATGATCCGTGGTATTATGAAACGAAAATAACGACCAGAAGTAAGTGGGGCCTGGCCCCTTTGCTTCAAGTGCCACGGCTTTGGGATCGCCCGGCCCTTGCAGCGAAATCTTGGATCTTTCCGCTGCAATGGGGCTTCGATAATTGGAAAGATCGACCTGCACAGTTTTGGCGTTAACATCGAGTATGGAATCAGCAGACGCCGACCTTAACTGCACAAGCAGAAGCAGGACGAAAAAAAACGCCACGCAAATCGACCATCTAAGAATGCGAATTGTGCCCAACCGAATCATAAAACCAATCTAGCCGCGATACGACTTCAAGGCGATTCTCAGTTCAAAGTTTTAAATCGGGCAAATAGCAGGTGATCTTCCCAGCGTCCGGCAATTTTAATATAACTTGGAGCATAGCCCTCTTGATTAAACCCAAACGATTCAAGCAATCTTTTTGACGCTGCGTTGCGGGGCAAACAGGCTGCTTCAATACGGTGAAGCGCCAGCGTTTCAAAACTATGTGTAATAATCAAATTCAAGGCCTCGGTCATATAACCTTGCATGGCAAATTTCATACCAATCCAATAGCCAAGCGTGGCGGATTGTTCAGCTCCCCTGCGCACATGACTTAAGCTTATCGCGCCAACCAGTTGATTTTCGGTGGTCTCAAAAATGAAGAAGGCATAGCCATAATCGCGAGCGGCCCAATCATGGTAGATGCTCAACCGCCTACGAAAGGATGCCCGCGTAAACTCTTGTTCGTTCCACGTCGGTTCCCATGGTTCAAGAAATTTGCGGCTTTCTTGGCGCAGCTGTGCCCATTGTTTAAAATCGTCCATAACTGGTGGACGGACAAGGATGCGATTGCCGATGAGAACTGGCCCACGCCGCAATGTTCCAAATAACCACAAGGCGCTTCAGGCAAATCTTGCGGCCAATGCCGCGTGGTTTTCCAGCGCCGAAAGTTGGCCGACTGCACTTAATGATGGTGGTGCTGATTTGAAAATCTCTTTCGCAAGTGCGCGGACTTGATCAACGGTTACGGCTTCAATTTTTTTAATTAGCGTTGCCATTTCCGGTACTTCGCCAAATGCTAAAAATTGTCTGGCGATTTGGTCGGCGCGTGATGATGCACTTTCGAGGTTCATCACAATGCTGGTTTTGAGTTGAGCTTTGGCGCGGTCAATTTCTTTTTCAGTGATTTCGTCAACCATCGATAACATTACCTTGGCCGTGACCTCGAGAAGATCAGGCGTGTGGTCTGGTGATGTAGCAGCATAGACGCCAAGTTGCCCTGTGTCTTCGTATGTCGTGCCGAAAGCAAAAACGCTGTAACAAAGGCCGCGCTTTTCGCGCACTTCCTGGAACAGCCTGGAAGACATGCCGCCGCCTAATATGCTGGCGAGAACCTGCAACTGATAAACACGTGTGTCGCGGTAGTTCGGCGCTGGAAAAGACAGAACCAAATGAGTTTGATCAAGCGGCTTTTGTTCGGTCTGGGCCGTGCCCGCAAAAGTGGGCGGTTGGCGTTGGGGTGCGTAACCTTGCGGGATATGGCCAAAGTGTTTTGTCGCCGCCGCAGTAAAATCCGCGTGGTTTACATTGCCCGTGGCACAAATGACAATACGAGATGCCCAGTAATTGCGGTCACGCCAAGATACCATTTGTTCGCGTGTCATGTTTTGGACAAGCTCGGACGTCCCTAAAATAGACCGACCTAATGGATGATCACCATACGATGCGGCTTGTGCCAAATCAAAAACCAGATCATCGGGTTGGTCTTTCGACGCTGCAATTTCTTGCAAGATCACATCGCGTTCGCGGTCTAACTCATCAGCGTCAAGAGTGGATTCGGTGAAAATATCGGCGAGTATATCAAGCGCCAGAGGCCAGTCGGCCTTTAGTGTACGTGCATAATAAGTCGTGGTTTCCATACCTGTGGCCGCGTTGATCTCACCGCCTGCACTTTCAATTTCTTCGGCAATATCTTGGGCACTGCGGCGCTTGGTACCTTTGAACGCCATGTGTTCCAGAAAATGTGCCACGCCATTTTCTTCAGGGTTCTCATCGCGCGCACCTGCCTTGATCCAGATGCCTAGGGCTACCGATTCCAAATGCGGCATGTTGTGCGTCAGCACATGTAAGCCATTTGGTAGTTTTGAAATTTCGACCGACATTTACTCTCCCATTCGACACCGCGCTATCTTGCGCCAGCTTCAAGCATGGGAAAGGATATAGGCCTTCACGTCCGCTTCGCTGTTTGGAAGCACTTTGAAGGTTTCTTTCGCGTTCATCAAGTAAGATAAACGATGAGGTAAATTTGGTCTGACTTTGGTGGCGGCTTCCACCGCATCAGGGAATTTGGCGGCGTGGGCTGTGGCCAGCGTGACCATGGGCGAAATTGTGCTGGTTTTTTGGGCCACGGCATAGCCCACCGCTGTGTGCGGATCGAGCAATTCACCTGTTTCAGCCAACACTTTGGCCATAATTTTTGCTGCGTCAGCATCTGATGTGGCTTTGGAATCAAATTCAGCGCGGATGGATTTGATGGCGTCCGATTGCAATGTGAATGCGCCAGATTGCTTGAGAGATTCCATTGCATTTCTTACTGCGGCGGGATTATTGTTGTTGGCGAGATAAACGAGGCGTTCAAAATTGCTGGAGACTTGTATATCCATGGATGGGCTGGTGGTGGCGTGAACGCCAGTGACGGTGTAGCTGCCAGTTTTCAATGTTCGATCAAGAATATCATTGCTGTTGGTGGCAATCCCCAAGCGATCAATATCCAGCCCCATGCGTTTTGCAGCTAGGCCCGCAAAAACATTGCCGAAATTGCCTGTGGGGACGGTGAAACTCACTGCGCGATCAGGTGCACCCAACTGTAATGCTGCATAAAAATAATAAACAATCTGCGCCATGATGCGGGCCCAGTTAATCGAGTTCACGCCAGCGAGACCTACATCATCACGGAACTTCAAATCATTGAACAGAGATTTTACAATGGCTTGGCAATCATCAAAGTTTCCTTCAATGGCTAGGTTGTGTACTGATGGGCTGGTGACGGTGGTCATCTGACGGCGCTGAACGTCAGACACGAGGCCATATGGGTGTAGAATATAAATGCTGGCGTTTTTGGAATGTTGGAATGCATCAATGGCTGCACCTCCTGTATCGCCAGATGTTGCGCCGATGACGACTGCTTTGCGCTTTTGTTTGGCCAGCGACCAATCCATCATGCGCGATAAAAGCTGCATCGCCACATCTTTGAAAGCGATGGTAGGGCCATGGAAAAGTTCAAGCAGATAGTGATTTGGGGCCAGTTGTTTGAGTGGTGTGGTGGCCGGGTGATGGAAGGTGGCATAAGCGGCGTCGATCATTTTTCTAAGATCAGCATCGGGGATTGAGCCATCTGTAAATCTGCTGACAATTGCAAAGGCGACATCAGCATAAGGCTTTCCGCGCAACGCTTTTAATTCATCCCGTGATATCTGCGGAAACTGCTCAGGAACATAAAGCCCGCCGTCGCGTGCAAGGCCTGACAGCATGGCACCTTCAAAATCAAGGATGGGGGCAAGGCCGCGGGTGGAGATGTAGTTCATTATTCGTTTTCCGGATTTGACAGGCCTTTAGCGCGCGCCATGCCGCGCATCAAGCGTCAGCCTTTCTCAACGAAAATATATAAAACCCTGCGACCCCTGCAAGAGCCGCCGCCAGTCCAAACCAGGTGATGGCATAGCCCAAGTGATTATTGGCGAGTTCTACTTTTGGCATTTCTGCTGAAGGCACTTCGTGTTCAATGGTGCTCGGTAGCTTTTGCAAAATGAACGGTGCGACACGGCTTAAATCGGTGTTCTTTAGAGTTGCCAACATCGCAGGAGCATCCCACCAATACCAGATGTTCCCCACGGAATCATTGTCATTATCAAAATACCCGCGACCTTTGTTATGAAACCGAATGAGGCCCTGAATGGTTTGCGGAGCATCATCCAGCTTCAATGGTTGGTTTTCAGCAATCGCTCCCAAATCAACAAGCACTAGAGTGCCATCATCAATTTTGAATGGCGCGATGATTTCCCAACCCGGATCGCCGTTAAAAGATGTAACTCTGCGAAAATAATTTGCTGGGTCTAATTGTCCAGTGAGTTTGACTTTGAGATATTCAATATCTTCGCCCTGCCCGCGCTTGGTTATCGCCGCAGCCAAAGAGATCGGTTCGGCACTCATGCGTTGTTCGAGGCTGGCAATCAATTCCATTTTCTGCCCGAGGCGTTGCACCTGCCACACACCCAGACCCAGAAGAATACTGATGCCAATAGCACTCGCCAGCAAGATGGGCCAGATGCGGGGTTTCATTTCACTTCGCGGCCTTCTTGGGCTCCAGTTTTCCATTGCTGCGCCAAAAAGGCGCCTTTTAATGGCCGAAGCATAATCATGGGCAAAATGATTAATGTGGGGATGGCGATGAGCGCATGCACCCAATAGGGCGGGCTATAGGCCACTTCAACGCCGAGGATTGAACCCACGCCGAAAATACATGCAAAGAGCATCACAAACCACGCTGCCGCATCGCCTGAATCAGCGAAAGAATAGGAAAGTCCACAATTGCTGCAGGATTTGGCGACCGTCAAATATCCAGAAAACAATTTACCCTTGCCACAGCGCGGGCATTTTCCAGCGAGGCCTGTTTTGAGGGGCGAAAGATCAGGATAGAAGTTATCGGTCATTGTTGTTTCCAAAAATTAAAGGCCGCCAGCTGAAAGCGAGCGGCCTTTATTTCAAACTAAAACATTTCACTCAATTGGCATAATGCCGCCATGCGATCCCCAGATGTAGATTGCAGCGAATAGGAACAGCCAGACCACGTCTACGAAATGCCAATACCAAGCGGCAGCTTCGAAGCCGAAATGTTGGGTTGGTGTGAAATCGCCTTTCCACGCGCGGTATAAGCAGACCATCAAAAAGATCGTGCCGATGATTACATGGAAGCCGTGAAAACCTGTGGCCATGAAGAATGTGGAGCCATAAATGTTTCCGGTAAACGTAAACGCCGCATGGGCATATTCCCAAGCTTGTACACATGTGAAGATAAGACCCAAAATGACGGTTAGGATCAAACCATTGATCAGACCCTTGCGGTCATTATTAAGCAAGGCATGATGGGCCCAAGTGACTGTGGTGCCAGAAGTTAGCAAGATGAGTGTATTGACGAGTGGCAAATGGAAGGGGTCAAAAACCGTGGTTCCTTGAGGTGGCCACACACCGCCCGTGACAGCAACGCGCGCGGCCAATTTAGCTTCGCCCGCAAACAAGCTTGCATCAAAAAACGCCCAGAACCAAGCAACGAAAAACATCACTTCGGATGCAATAAACATCAACATGCCATAACGCAGATGAAGACCAACAACGGGGGTGTGATCACCGGCATGAGCTTCCTTGATCACATCGCGCCACCACATGAACATGGTGTAGAGGACAAGAATAAAACCAAGAGACATCACCATCACAGCTGGTGTGTGCATCGGGTCAGGTGGTAATTTCAGCACAGCGCGCGCTTCAGATGACGCTTGATGATGCATAAAATTAATCGCACCAATAGCCAAAATAAAGGCTGAAGCAGCACCTACAAAGGGCCAAGGGCTTGGGGCTACCAAGTGGTAATCGTGGTGTTTGCCATGCGCGTCGGCCATCGTCGTCTCCTTAAATCAATTCGTGTTCGCCACTGTCTTGCTTTGAACTGCAGGATCAGAGGCGGGGTAAAAAGTATAAGATAAAGTAATCTCTTTAATGTTCTTGGCATCAGCATCATCAAGCAAAGCTGGATCGACAAAAAATGATACTGGCAGCTCTTCCGCCTGACCTGCTTTTAAAGTTTGCTTTGTGAAACAGAAGCATTGGATTTTGTCGAAGAAAGCGCCAGCACTGGGGGGCGATACGTTGAATACAGCCGTACCCGTGGTGGTTTTGGTGCCTGTGTTGCGGGCGTCGTAATAGGCCATACTCTGCTCGCCAATTTTGACTTTCATTACGGTTTGGCGCGGATGAAACTCCCATGGCAGGCCGGAAGACGTGTTGGCATCAAAGCGCACCATGATGAATTGGTCGGTGGCCTTATCAGGCGCTTTTGTCGCGCGCTGGGTTGTGCCACCAAAGCCCGTGGTTTGGCAGAACGCTTTGTAAAGTGGCACAGCTGCATAGGACAAACCGATCATGCCAACAAAAACACTTGCAGCGACTATGGCGATCCGACGATTTTTAGTTGGGGCATCCGCCATCAAACCGACGCTCCTAGACGCACCATCGTGGTAATAAAAAATAAAATGATGAGAGCTACAAGACACCACGCCATAACTTTAGCCCGACCTCTACGTCGTTTGAGGTCTTCAGGTGAAAAGGCAACAGCGGGTTTTTTCAGATCCATCAGAACACCGCCGCGAATGTTGGCAAGTGGGCGATGCGTTCAATCAAAATCAATGCAAAGACTGCAAAGAGCCAGTAGATTGAAAATTTGAACAGGGCTTTGCACGCTTTAATATTCAACGGGCCTTCTGCCAAACGGTAAACATCAATAGCGCATTTCAGAAACCACGCAGTCAGCAGTCCTGCGCCCACAGCATAAAGCAAGCCCGCTGTTCCTGTCAGGCACGGCAAGGCGACGGCTGGTATTGTAAGTATAGAATAGATCAAAATCTGTTTGCGTGTTTCGAAGCGACCAGCAACATTTGGCAACATAGGGATGCCCGCCTTTTCGTAATCACTTTCACTGAACAAGGCCAATGCCCAGAAATGTGGTGGTGTCCACATGAAGATCAACAGGAACAGACTGATCGAACCCAGATCAATGCTGCCATTGACGGCCGCCCATGCGATCATAGGAGGAAAAGCACCGGCTGCTCCACCAATGACAATGTTCTGCGCCGTCCAGCGCTTGAGGCCCATGGTGTAGACAACAACGTAAAAGAAGATCGTGAAAGCCAGCAACGCGGCTGATTGCCAATTGACGAAGAGTTCCATCATCAACACTGAAGCCACGGCCAGTGTGAGGCCAAACCCCAGGGCTTCGCCCGGCAAAATAGCGCCTGACGGAATTGGGCGCTTTGAAGTGCGTTTCATCACCGCATCAATATCAGCTTCATACCACATATTCAGCGCACCAGCTGCACCAGCGCCAATGGCAATACAAAGGATGGTTATAAAGCCCATCCAAGGATGGATATGGCCTGGTGCTGCGACCAGACCAACAATCGCTGTGAAGATGACCAGCGACATGACGCGGGGTTTGAGCAATTTAAAATAGTCACCAGCCGTCCCTTGACCGCCTGAGACCAAAGTTGCGTTGGTGAAATCTGTTTGCTCTATGGTCATCGATTTACTTAATCACAGGCAGGGTGCTGAACTGATGGAAAGGTGGTGGGGATGAGAGTGTCCATTCCAGTGTTGTAGCGCCAACGCCCCAAGGATTGTCAGGTGCCTTTACCTTCTTCAAATAAGCCGAGACCATGCCGTAAAGGAATATCAACACACCGACAGCTGAAATGTAAGAGCCGTAAGAAGATACACGGTTCCATCCTTCATAGGCTGCGGGATAGTCTGCATAGCGGCGTGGCATGCCAGCGAGGCCCAAGAAGTGCTGTGGGAAGAACACGATGTTCACGCCGATGAAGGTGACCCAGAAATGCAGCTTGGCAATACGCTCTGAATACATATAGCCGGTGATTTTGGGGAACCAATAATACCAGCCCGCAAAGATTGCGAACACGGCACCAAGCGACAACACATAGTGGAAATGGGCCACAACGTAGTAAGTATGGTGCAAGGTGCGATCAACACCCGCATTGGCCAACACCACGCCCGTTACACCACCCACGGTGAACAGGAAGATGAATCCAATGGCCCAATACATGGGTGCGCGGAAATCAATAGAACCGCCCCACATGGTGGCAATCCAAGAGAAAATCTTAACACCCGTTGGCACAGCAATGATCATGGTTGCGGCCACGAAGTAAGCTTGCGTATCGGCGTCAAGGCCCACAGTATACATGTGATGGGCCCAAACCACGAAGCCAACCACGCCGATTGCGACCATGGCATAGGCCATGCCCAAATAACCAAACACGGGCTTCTTCGAGAAAGTTGAAATCACTTGGCTGATGATGCCAAAGCCCGGCAAAATCAGGATGTAAACTTCAGGATGACCAAAGAACCAGAAAAGATGTTGGAACAATAATGGATCACCGCCTTTTGATGGCACAAAAAATGATGTGCCAAAGTTGCGGTCAGTCAACAGCATGGTGATAGCGCCAGCCAGAACTGGCAGCGATAACAACAGCAAGAACACTGTGACGAGAACAGACCAAACAAACAATGGCATTTTGTGAAGTGTCATGCCGGGGGCGCGCATGTTGAAAATTGTGGTGATGAAATTGATTGCGCCGAGAATTGAAGATGCACCTGCCAAATGGATTGACAGAATCGCAAAATCCATCGCTGGGCCGGGTGAGCCTGCTGTCGAAGACAGCGGGGGATAAATTGTCCAACCGCCGCCAACGCCATACATTCCCGATGGCCCTTCAACGAACATTGAAATCATCAGCAATAGAAATGCCGGGATCAGCAACCAGAAAGAAATGTTATTCATGCGCGGGAAAGCCATGTCGGGCGCGCCAATCATCAACGGCACAAACCAGTTGCCAAAGCCGCCGATCATCGCGGGCATGACCATGAAGAAGATCATAATAAGGCCGTGTGCCGTCACGAAGACGTTATACATTTGCATGCCGTTATCGATGGCTGCATCGCCAGTCACGCCATAAACCATTCGGGCAAGACCGTGGAAAATCTGAATGCCAGGTTGCTGTAATTCCATCCGCATTAAAACGGAAAGGAAACCGCCGAGCACGCCAGACATGATAGCAAACCAGAGATACATGGTGCCAATATCTTTGTGGTTCGTCGAATAAACATAACGACGCCAGCCCGTTGGATCGTGTGAGTGCTCTTCGTGGGCGTGTTCGTCTTTTGCTGCGTAAGCCATTGCCATGATTGTTAGCCTCTCAAATTAGTTTGAAGCGACGGCTGGATTGGCCGGCTTAATCGTTTTCAAAAATTTCTGCATGTCATCGGCGCTAGGCGAGGTTTTCACCATATCGGCCCATTTTGCCAAAGTGGAATCGTCCACTGCCCACACCTCGATCGGCATTTGTGAATGATACTTACCGCACAGAGTGTAGCACTCACCATAGTATATGCCAGCTTTTGTCACCTTAAACCAATCTTCGTTCAAACGACCAGGGATGGCATCCATTTGCATCCCAAAGGACGGCACTGCCCAACCATGAATAATGCCTTCGGGGTCAGATGTGACAATCAATTTCACGACTTTGTTTACAGGAACTAAAACTGGAACGTCAGTTGATAGCAAATATGGCTGGCCATCTTTTTCGGCTTCTTCTTTGGTTTTCAAATAAGACGTGAATGTTACTTTCGGTGTTTTATCGTCGTTCAAACCGAGATCTGGATATTCATATGTCCAATTCCACTGTGGATTGCCGATCACCTTAATTGTCATATCTGCTGCCGGAATATCGCGCTGCTTATAAAGCAAGCGGAAGGACGGAACAGCAATCACCACCAGAATGAGAACAGGGATTACTGTCCAAAGCACTTCGATCAAAGTGTTATGCGTGGTTTTTGAGGGAATTGGATTTGCCTTCGCATTGAATTTAAAAATCACCGTGAGCAAAAGGCCCAGCACAAAAACGGTAATCAAAGTAATGATAACCAACAACATGTTGTGGAATGAGACGATATCATCCATCACCGGAGTGACTGAATCTTGCATCCCCAACTGCCAATCAACGGCTTTGCCTGCCTGAGCAAATACAACTGTCGGCAAAAGCCAGGCTGTAATTGCGGCCAGAGAACCGAATATGTTATTGATCTTGCTTGTCATTGATCTATTTTCCTCAAATCATACACTGGCCTTACCCCAGCGTATGTCATCCCTTTTTCAAGGGACTCTTATTGCGGGCTGGTTCACCACATTCTACGTCCAGTCGCAACAGGAAGCTGCGCGGCAAAACGTCATTGTATTATGCGAAGACGCCAAACCTGAATTCTGCCTCATTTCATTGTGATTTGGCATATAACACTTGCTTTGTGACTGTGAAAAATCCGGTTGTTTTCGGTTTTGCAGCAGTTTATGAGCCAAATCAAATTTAACTCAAAGGAAAATGCGAATCGTGAAACTCACTTCGGTTTGCCAATTGGCATTGGTCGCAACATTATCTGGTTTTATTTCTGTCTCGGCATTTGCTGAGGATGCTGCCCAGCCGCCCGTGCCGCCCAAAGGCCTAGGGCCACGGAAAGACCTTAAGCCACAAGCTGCGCCTGATGCAGGTGCACAGCCAGCTGCGCCTCAAGTTGAGACGGTTGCAACCCATGGCTTATGGCAGATACAATGTTCTGAGCTTCCGCCGCCCGCAGCTGGTCAGCCTTCACCAGGCAAGTCTTGCGGTATGACGCAAGTGGTGAAAAGCGACAAGAATGAGAATATTGGAATGTCGCTCATCATCAACCGTGTGAAGCAAGGGGCTAAGAAACAGACGATGATGCGCGCCCTTGTTCCCATTGGGGTTTATCTGCCAACTGGCGTGGCGATGGAAATTGATGGCGCTGCCCTTGAAGGCCGCATGAGCTTTACCCGCTGCAACCCACGGGCTTGCGAAGGCTTTGGCGAGGCTTCTGACACCACCATGAAGAAATTCATGAAGGGGCAATTTGCGACATTTTATATTTATGATCGCCCAGGCAATGGCTATCCTCTGAAAGTGGCACTTGAGGGTTTTGCTCAGGGCATCGCAGATTTGGATAAAATGTAACTGTAAAAATAAAATGCCGCACTCACTGGAAGGTTGCGCGTTGTTTGCTTATGTAGAGGCATGAGCAAACAATCCGATCTTTCCGTTTTTGGCGCAGATGCTGCGCAGTCCATCATCTCAAACGCATTGGCGCATGCTGATGACGGCGAAATTTTTATCGAGCGCCAGCAAAGCGAAAACTTGGTGTTTGATGATGGTCGCTTGAGGTCTGCCAGTTTTGATGAATCTGAAGGCTTTGGCCTTCGCGCGGTTTCGGGCGAAATGGCGGCGTATGCGCATTCTTCTGATTTAAGCATCGAAGCGCTGAAGCGCGCAGCGGCCACTGTCAAAACTGCAATGACCGCTGAAAGACCTGCGCATGTCGATGTTTCACCTACTCACACCAAAACAAAGCTTTATGGTGAAACCAATCCTGTTGAAGCGCAAGGATTTGCCACAAAGGTCAATCTGCTGGAAACGGTTGATAAGTTTACCCGTGGCCTTGACCCACGCGTGAAGCAAGTTTCAGTTTCGATGGGAACCAGTTGGCAGAAGGTAACGATTGTTCGTGCAGATGGGCAAATCTATAACGACATTCGCCCCCTCACGCGCTTTGGTGTTTCGGCAGTGACGCGAGATAATAAAACATCAGGCCAAGGTAGCCATGGTTTTGGTGGACGGGCGCAACCGCTTTCATATTTGTCAGAAGAAAATTGGCAGGCCGCGGCGCGTGAAGCCGTGAGGCAAGCTTTGGTCGGGCTTGACGCAGCCCCAGCGCCTGCAGGCGAAATGGATGTTTTGCTTGGGCCAGGCTGGCCCGGCATTCTACTCCATGAAGCGATTGGCCATGGGCTTGAAGGTGATTTCAACCGCAAGGGCACCTCGGCCTTTGCCGGATTGATGGGCCAACGCATTGCTTCGGAAGATGTGACGGTGGTTGACGATGGTACAATTGTTGATCGCCGTGGTTCAATCAGCATTGATGATGAGGGCACTTCGCCCAATTGTACAACGCTGATTGAGAACGGCATTCTGGTTGGGTTTATGCAAGACCGGATGAATGCACGTCTTTCAGGTGTGGCACCAACGGGCAATGGGCGCCGCGAATCTTATGCCCATGCACCGCTGCCGCGCATGACCAATACCTATATGATGAACGGCAAGCGCAGCCCTGAAGAAATTTTAGCTTCGATGAAAAAAGGCTTGTTTGCGAAATCGTTTGGCGGCGGCCAAGTTGACATCACCTCTGGCAAATTCGTGTTTACTTGCACTGAGGCTTATATCGTTGAAGACGGAAAATTGATGCAGCCCGTAAAGGGCGCAATTTTAATTGGGGCTGGTGCTGAAGCCTTGAAGCAAATCTCGATGGTGGGCAATGACATGGCGCTCGATCCCGGCATCGGCACTTGCGGTAAAGCTGGTCAAGGCGTTCCAGTGGGTGTGGGACAACCATCTCTGCGGATAAATAACCTGACCGTTGGTGGCACGGCCACTTAATTATGCCTCTGCCGCAGCTTGTTATCTTTGATATGGATGATGTGCTGTGTCACTATGATTTGGGCAGGCGTTTGCGGGCGCTAGCGGCCCTTGCTGATGTATCCGCGCGCGATGTGCGAGCTGCCGTTTGGGATTCAGGCTTTGAAGAACTGGCTGATGCTGGTGGATATGCTGACCCCGAAGTTTATCTCAAAGAATTTGGACAACGTTTAGGTTATCCCATCACGCGAGAGCAGTGGATTGAAGCGCGACGCATTGCGATGACGCCGTCGCGTGATGTGTTGGCGTTAGCAAAAAAAATCGGTACGCAGACTGGTATTGCAATTTACACGAATAACGGCCCTATCGTGAAAGACAATCTGGGTTCGCTTTTTCCTGAGGCGGCTGAGGTTTTTAAGGATCGGTTTTGCTCTTATCAGTTTGGTACCAAGAAGCCCGACCCTGAGGCCTTCACGCGGCTTGTCAATCTTGTGGGACGCGAGCCAGCCGATTGCTGGTTTATTGATGACAAAAAATCAAATGTGCAGGGCGCGCGCATGGCAGGCCTTCGCGGCCATCATTTTGTGAATTATGAAAGCTTGGCCGCAGAGGCAAAACAGATCGGATTTGATAAATGACAGCAACGACCCTCCCATTACAGGCAAAATTCCTTGAGGGTTCAATCATGCGCCATGTGGTGATCATGACGCTGACGGGTGCGCTGGGCTTGATGGCGGTTTTTGCTGTCGATTTAGCTGATCTTTATTTTCTCAGCCGTTTGGGTAACACCGATATTACGGCGGCCATTGGATTTGCTGGTACTTTGGATTTCATAAATCTATCACTTAGCATTGGTATCGGCATTGCTGCTGCTGCGTTGGTGGCAAAGAATTTGGGCATGCGCAAACCGGAACGAGCGCGCGAATTTGCGACAAGCGTATTTTATCTGACACTATTGGCTTCGGCGATTTACACGCTGCTCATCGTGATTTTTCTCGATCCCATTTTAACTTTGTTAGGTGCGCGAGGTGAAGCGCTGAACCAAGCCAAATCGTTTATCTATATCCTGACACCAGGATTTATTTGTCTGGCTGGTGCTTTAAGTTGTTCATTCAGCCTGCGCGGCATAGGTGAAGCTAGGCGGGCGATGTTCATCACGCTGTCGGCGGCGATTACAACATTGATTCTTGATCCTATTTTTATTTTTTATTTTGGGTGGGGCATTCAAGGCGCTGCCGCGGCTAATGCAATTTCCGCTGTGGTTGCTTTGGGTTTGGGTCTGCATGGATTGGTTTATGTGCACAAATTTATTGGAAGATTTTCACTTGCAGGTTTAAAGCGCGATTTTTCTCCTATATGGGCCATTGCGTTCCCCTCCATTCTCACGCAACTCGCAACACCATTTGCCACCGCTTACACCACTTATGTCGTGGCTGGTTATGGCAGTGATGTTGTTACAGCTTCAACCATCGTGGGGCGATTGGTGCCCGTGGCTTTTGGAGTTGTATTTTCGCTCTCAGGCGCAGTTGGCCCTATCATCGGGCAAAACTTTGGCGCCAAAAATTTTTATCGCGTGCGCGGAGCGCTGGGCGATGGCATGAAGTTTGCGTTTGCATATACGCTCGTGACTTCAGCAATCTTGTTTTTGCTGCGTAACAACATTGCCAGTTTGTTCAACGCAACTGCGCGCACGACCGAGCTGGTAGTCTTCTTCTCCACTTATATTGCCATCAGCTGGGCCTTCATCGGCATGTTGTTTGTGGCTAATGCGGCCTTCAACAATTTGGGCAAGCCGGTGCTTTCAACTTGGTTCAATTGGGGTCGCGCTACTGTTGGCACAATTCCCTTTGCTTTAGTGGGCGCCGCTTATTGGGGGGCGGAAGGTGTTATGGCGATGACGGCTTTGGGATCTGTATTATTTGGCATAGCATCAGCTATCATGGCTTTTAGATTTGTGGATCGGTTGGAAATTCGCCAAGCTGCTTAGAGCGTTTTATATTTAGAGCGTGCCGCGAGGTTGTCGAAAAGCTCAAAGAACAGGAGAGGGTCAATGGACGTGAGAAAAGAATTTGAGCCTGCCCTGGTGAAAAACTACACAACGGTGGAGCGGAAATCTGAGCATGAACTCGTCGTGACGCGAAGCTTCAACGCTCCGTCTCATATCGTATTCTACGCGTGAGGAAAGTGATGTGGCGCTGTTAGCACTGTGACTTTTGAAGAAAAGGAAGGAACGACTCTGCTGACCATTCACGAGCGCTATCCCACGAAGCAAGCTCTCGACTATTCGATCGAGGGGATGGAAGGTGGCATGCCCGAAACGTTTGAGCAGCTGGATGCACTTCTCATCACGCTAGCCTCTGCATAAATTGGCGCGGCGGCGGGTACTGCTGCGATCTTCGAGCGCGTTAGCTGCATTCACATAAAATGGTTGGCTGTAGGCCCAGTTAATTTCTTCACGGGTGACGCCTAAATCGCGCAGCATATAATCATCCATCTGGGTGAGCTGTTTGACAGTGCGGCGAGCTTGGAAATTGTGTATGAGCCGCGCGAGTATGCCTTCGCCTTCGAGGCTGCCAGAAACTTGGGCTTGGTGGTGAGCATAATCATTCATGGTCATAGTCCTTTTGTTCGCAGAATCGTGAAAATCTGTATTTAAGTTACTGATTAAATTATCTAATATTGTTTTCTATGTTCACATTATCGCAGATTTCTATTGATCAATCCAACGAATGTGTTAAATGGTATCCATTCGAAAATGTGATGGATGGCGACAATGATACCCAACCTTGATGTCGATCATTTGAAGACGTTTCTGGCCATTGCCGAGACTGGCAATTTCACCAAGGCGGCAGATGACGTGAACAAAACCCAATCTGCTGTTTCCATGCAGATGAAGCGGCTTGAAGAAATGTTGGGACGCACTCTATTTGAGCGCGAGGGGCGCGGCAGTAAATTATCCGAAGACGGTGCGCGGTTTATTGATCATGCAAGGCGCATGGTGGATTTGAATGATGAGTTGGTGTCGGCTTACACGAAGCCCGATTTGAAAGGCACAGTGAGGTTTGGCACCTCTGATGATTATACAGATTTCTTTTTGCCTGAGGTTCTCGGAAAATTTGCACGCTCGCATCCGCTCGTAACAGTTGAAGTGGAATGTGTTGGCAGTGCTATTTTGTTTGAACGCATAAAGCGTGGTGAAATGGATTTGGCGTTGGTGACACTGCGCCAGAATGATGATGCGAGCGAAGTAATGCGTAGAGAACAGTTACGCTGGGTTACGTCTGCCAAGCATAATACGCATTTGTTGCCGGTGCTTCCGTTGGCGGTGGCAGATAACGGCTGCGATTGGCGCAGGTTTTCAGAGGAAACTTTAAACCGATCAATGCGCCCTTACCGCATTGCCTATTCAAGTTCTAATCGCGCAGCGATTGATGCCGCTGTTTTGCAAGGTTTAGCAATCGCCACGATGCCCGAAATCTGTGTTCGCCCGGGCATGCGGGTTCTGACTGAAGCTGAAGGTTTTCCTGCCTTTCACCGTTTCAATATTGGGCTTGTATCAAAACAGGGCCAAGCGACGCAGAGTGCACTTGCTTTGGCCAATCATATTCGAGACAGCTTTGCTGTACAGGGCGCACGGATGGCTGCTGAATAAGGCCAAACGCATTAAAACAAGGATACTCAATTCCTGCTTGACTAGGTCGTTATCAAACGGATTTGTGAAAGAGCCTGTTCAGCGCAGCTTCGATGATTTGTTCGGCTTTGCCAGTTGTCGCGCTGTCTGCGACTTTCAATGATGATTTGTAGAATAGTTGCACACAGAAAAATCCACCCGTGCAGGTGAAGACTTGTTCTCTTGCAGCTGCTCATACATCTCAGTTTTCAAGCTTCGAAGATGATTGCCTTGATACGAGCAAACCATAGGCGAGTGCACGGGAAAATCAATTATCGCAACACCTATAGTGCTTTAATAAGCCGCCGCTTTAAAAACGGGAGCGATATCTTGGCCCCAGACATTATTATATAGATCAAGCAGCTCCTGTGCCTTGGTTTTGTCGCGAGCGACTTCGTCGTCTAGCACATTGAGGAATGTGGCCTCTTCCATGCCGCGTGCGTCTAGTCCAGCGCGGGCGATTTTCAATACTTCGCGACCCAGATCAAGCAATGAGCGGCCCCTGAATTGGGCGTGAAGGCCTTTGATTGCCACCTCATCGCGCATGGATTGACGCTGAGTTTCGGTTGAAGGTTTGATCAAATCATATGCCGCGTCGAGCGCCGATTGATCATAGAGCAGACCCACCCAGAAGGCGGGCAACGCGCAAAGTTTGTCTTGCAGTCCTGAGTCAGCGCCACGCATTTCCAGATATTTCTTTAAACGCACTTCGGGGAAAATAGTGGTGAGGTGATCGGCCCAATCTTTCATATTGGGCTTTTCACCGGGCAACTGGGGAAGTTTGCCATCTAAAAACTTACGGAAACTTTCGCCAGCGGTATTTAAGTATTTGCCATCCCGCATCACGAAATACATCGGCACATCTAATGCAAATTCCACATAGCGCTCGATGCCCATACCATTTTCAAACACGAAAGGTGTCATGCCTGCGCGGGCATTGTCGGTATCAGTCCACACATGACTGCGGAAAGATTGATAGCCATTGGGTTTGCCTTCGAGGAATGGCGAGTTGGCAAACAGGGCTGTAGCTAAAGGTTGAAGTGCGATTGAAGTGCGCAGTTTTTTTACCATGTCGGCTTCGTCCGCATAGTCTAGGTTGACTTGCACTGTGCAGGTGCGGAACATCATATCGCGGCCCATGGTGCCAACCTTATCCATATAGGGTGCCATTATTTTATAGCGGCCCTTGGGCATGACAGGGGTTCCATCACGCGTCCAAACGGGGCTGGCACCTAAGCCTAAAAACCCTATGCCAAGTTTGTCGCCAATCTCGCGGACCTGTTTAAGATGTTCAGAAATTTCGATGCAGGTTTCACTAACCGTTTCAAGCGGCGCGCCTGAAAGTTCAAACTGTCCACCGGGTTCGAGTGAGATGTTGGCCAAAGAATTTGGATCAGACAGGGCAATGATGTGCTCACCCTCATACACACCTTGCCAGCCAAAGGAATCGCGGAGGCCTTCGAGCAATGCGCGAATCGAGCTTTTGCCTTCATAGGGAACGGGGCGAAGCATATCCTTGAGGAACGGAAATTTCTCATGCTCTGTGCCGATGCGCCATTCTGATTTTGGTTTAAATCCGTCAACGAAATAAGCGATCAGCTGATCCTTGTTGTCGATTGGTGCACGCGCTTGCGCAGTATCGGGCGTTGGTCCGCTCACTTTTTATTCTTTCCCATTGTTGCCTTTTCTCCATGTAGGCATTTGCTGTGACAGCGGCAAGTATCATTCTGTACCATGTGCTATTACGATTTGTGCGGGCTGCCCCAGTCCCCCAGTTTAGCTTGCACCAAGCCAAGGGCTGCAATTGCCACAGTATCGGCCCGCATAATCCGTGGGCCGAGCTTGATTGCTACTACAAAAGGCAATGATTTTAAATGTTTACGCTCATCTTCTGTAAAGCCTCCCTCGGGGCCAACGCAAACCGCAAGTGGAAGTTTAAGGCCTTCAAGGGCTTGTAACGGATCCGAAACGGTGGCTGTTTCGTCGCAAAAAATTAGGGTTCGAGAGGGGTCCCAAGCCTTTAATACTGCATCAAATTTTTGTGGTTCAAGAACTTCAGGCAAAAACACAAGATTACACTGTTCTGCCGCCTCAATCACATTTGCACGCATTCTATCAAGGTTTACACGTTCGGCAATTGTGCGGGCCGTGATAATAGGGCGGAGACGTCTTGCACCCAGTTCGGTTGCTTTCTGCACGAGGTAATCAAGGCGCTGATGTTTGATGGGGGCAAAAAGATAATCAACGTCGGGAGGCGGCGTTGCTTCACTCAATTTGTTTTCGATTCGGATGCGAAGTGATTTTTTGCCGGCCTCAGTGATATAAGCCAACCACTCGCCGTCGGTTCTGTTGAACACATGCACCGGATCACCTGCGCCATTGCGTAACACGTTCACCAAATAGTGCCCTTGCTCTCTCTCCAAAGTGATTTCAGCGTTCGCAGCCAATGCGGCATCAAGGTGCAAGCGGGGTGTGGTTTTTGCCATAGGCTTTGTGTATCACGGCGTCCGATATGAGCGAAACAACAAAGATTGCAGATGCGGTCAATGCCAGTTGGGTTGAGAATTTACCTGCCGCATTGATCCCCTATGCGCAATTGATGCGACTGGACCGGCCAATTGGGTGGTGGCTTTTGCTGCTGCCGTGTTGGTGGGGATTAACTTTGGCTCAAATTGCCGTTGGTGGTGGCTGGCCCGATTTATGGAAAGCGTTTTTGTTTTTGGCTGGTGCTATAATCATGCGCGGTGCTGGCTGCACATTAAATGATATTGTTGACCGCGATATTGATAACAAAGTAGAGCGCACGCGCATGCGGCCCCTGCCCGCTGGTTTGATTAGTTTGCGCGGCGCTTTCATATTTTTAGCTGCTCAGCTTTTGTTGGGCTTGGTGATTTTGCTGCAATTCAACTTGCTTACCATCATCACTGCAATTGCCTCATTGGCCATCGTTGCGGTTTATCCATTTATGAAACGCATTACCTATTGGCCCCAAGTGGTTTTGGGTTTGGCATTTAATTGGGGAGCGTTGGTGGGTTGGACTTCTGTCCAAAGCGCCATCACTGTTGCCCCAATCCTGCTTTACATCGGCGGCATTTCTTGGACGCTGGCTTATGACACGATTTATGCGCATCAAGATAAGGATGATGATGCATTGATTGGCGTCAAATCCACAGCTCTCAGGTTCGGTGACGCAACGATCTATTGGCTGATGTTGTTTTTTGGATTAGCGCTCGCTTTCATCGACACCAGCCTGTGGCTTGTATCAGCGCCGCTGCTTGCCCATGTTGGAGTGGCGGGAGCGGCCATCCATGCGGCCTGGCAAATTTCCCTATTTGATGGCGATGATTCAGCCTTATGTTTGAGGCTGTTTCGCGCCAACCGCGTGTTTGGTGTAATCATTCTTTTTGGCTTCTTGACAGGAAACTTCATTTTATGACGGAAAAATTGTTAGATATTGCTGCCGATCTGGTTGCACGCGCACGCAGGTTAGGAGCCACAGATGCAGATGCTATGGCCGTCGAGCAAAGCAATGTGAGTGTTTCGATCCGCGAAGGTGCAGTTGAAGATTTAGAAAGATCGGAAGCCACTGGTGTGGGGCTTCGGGTTTTTGCAGGCAAGTCATCAGCGATTATTTCGGGCAGTGTGCTCACATCAGAGTCTTTGCAGAAATTGGCAGAGCGTGCAGTGGCCATGGCTAAAGCTGCACCACCGGATGAATTTTGTGGGCTTGCTGATCCGTCGCAATTGGCCAAAGGCAGCATTGATCTTGATTTGGTTTCGGCTGACGAGCCTTCCGTTGAACTTTTGAAGTCGATGGCGATCGATGCTGAAAAATTTGCACTCGATGTAAAAGGTGTTTCCAAGAGCATTGGCTCTGGTGCATCAGCTTCAAATTATTTTGTGGCACTGGCCTCAAGCAACGGATTTTCGCGGAGTTATCGGCGCACTGGCTTTGGGCTTAGCGCTTCGGTGATTTCTGGCGAAGGTACAGATATGGTGCGCGATTATGATGGCACATCGGCCAATCATTTTGTCGATTTGGAAAGCCCTGAAAAAATTGGGCGCACTGCGGGTGAACGCGTGATTGCCAAGATCAATCCTCAAAAACTCACCTCGCGTTCATCTCCGGTGATTTTTGATCGGCGTGTCTCATCCAGTTTGCTTGGGCATTTGGCTGGGGCTATTAATGGTTCGGCGATTGCGCGCGGCGTTAGCTTTTTGAAAGACGAATTGGGAAAGCAAATTTTCAAATCGAACATCAATATAATTGACGATCCCCTGCGCATACGTGGCCCCGCCTCGCGGAGTTTTGATGGCGAGGGTCTTGCTGTGCAACGCCGTGCATTGATTGATAAGGGCATATTGACGGGCTGGGTCTTGGATTTGCGTTCAGCGCGGCAACTTGGAATGCAACCTACGGGTCAAGGTTCGCGTGGCATGGCCTCACAGCCTAGCCCTTCAACTTCCAACGTGCATTTAGAGCCAGGCGAGCAATCGCCTGTGGAGATGATGAAAGCTTTAGGCAGCGGATTATTGATCACCGAATTTATCGGGGCCAGTATCAATTCATCAACGGGCGATTATAGCCGAGGTGCATCGGGCTTTTGGTTTGAAAATGGCGAAATCGCTTATCCGGTGAGCGAAATTACCGTGGCTGGAAATTTGACGGATATGTTCATGAGCTTGGTTCCAGCTAATGATTTGATCTTTAAGGGGGCCACTAATGCGCCTTCTTGCTTAATTGAGGGGATGACAATTGCTGGGCGTTAAACCACCTGAAAATTTGCAAGCCGATTCAGCTTTGCTTTTTGGCACTGTTCAAGAAGCAGGGACAATGGCTCTAAAACTATCGCAACAAAATGTGCGTAACTGGTCCAAACCAGATGGCTCGACTGTGACCGAAGCTGATTTGCAAATTGATGCTTTTTTGAAAACACAGTTGCATGGCGCACGCCCTGATTATGGCTGGCTGTCGGAAGAAACACCTGACACCGCCGACCGCCTTGCGTGCAAACGGCTTTGGATTGTTGATCCGATTGACGGCACCAATAGTTTTGTGAATGGTTCTGATGGCTGGTGCATCGGTGCAGCTTTGATCGAGGATGGCCAAGTCATTTTGGCTGCACTCTATCAACCAAAGGCCAATCTGTTTTATGCTGCGGCTTTGGGACATGGTGCATATTGTAACAAGGTTTTGATGACGGCCCATGATGATGCCGGTTTTGCCGGGGCCAAACTATTGGGCACTGGCCGCGCCTTGAAAACCTTTCCCGGTGTGTCGGCTGCGCCTTCACCGCAAATTCCGCTTTTGTTGCGATTGGCTCATGTGGCAAGTGGTCTGGCCGACATTGCGTTGTCATTTGGGCCGCGCAATGATTGGGACTTGGCGGCGGGTGATCTATTGGTGCAAGAGGCTGGTGGCATGATTACTCAGGTTACTGGCGCTAAGATGATTTACAATCTTGCTTCCCCAAAGCAAAACGGCTTGTTGGCCGCAGGTCAGATGAGGCACAGTGCAGCACTTAAGATATTGGAGGCAATATGACGGAACCTAAAGAACAGCTACTACATCTGGTATTTGGTGGTGAATTGCAAGATGTGAGCCATGTTACATTCAAAGATTTGGCCAAGTTGGATGTTGTTGGGTTTTATCCGAACTATGCTTCGGCCCATCAAGCTTGGCAGGGCAAGGCACGCGAGACGATCGATAATGCGCAGATGAGATATTTCATCGTGCATATGCATCGGTTGCTTGATCCGGCAACGGATCACAAGCATTAAATATTTCCCGCAGCCTGTAATTTTCGCAGTGGAAAATTATCCAGCACATCAGCGGCCAACACTTTACGCACTTCTTCGCAGTCCGCGTGCATTTGGGTCACGAGATCATCAACGCCTTTAAAAGTCTTATCGGGGCGGATGAGGTCGACGAAATTGACCGTTAGAATTTTTCCATAGAGGTCGATATCTTGATCAAGCAGATAGACTTCTAAGAACGTCCGCTTGGTATCAAAAGTGGGTCTGTCGCCGAAATATGCAGCACCTTGCCAAAGTGGCGTGGTTAACGGAGCAGCTGAGTCTCGGGCCGTGACAGCATAGATTCCACGAAACGGTTCTGCACCGGGATCAAGGACGATATTTGCCGTTGGAAAACCTATGGTACGGCCGCGCTGATCACCGGGCACGACTTCACCCATGACGATCCATTGATAGCCGAGTTCAATTGCAGCTGCGCGCACATGGCCACGGCGCAACGAGGTCCGAATTGAACTCGAGGAAAATGGCGCGTGGCCATCGCCGTCATCGGTCACTTGATCGACGACGGTTACAGTGAAGCCGTGTTTGGCACCCATCTCACGCAAATTTTCTGGCCCGCCTTTGCGGCCCCTGCCAAAATGGAAATCATAGCCGGTGACCACATGTGAAACACCGAGGCGTTTGACCAAATGTTCCAGAATAAATTCATCGGCTTCAAGACCAGCCAGTGCTTCGTTGAAATCGATGCTGGCTGCAAATTCCGCACCCAAGGCAGATGCAAGACGCATTTTCAGTGGATGAGGTGTTAGGCGGAACACTGGCTCTGCTGGGCGGAAGAATGATCTGGGGTGTGGCTCGAACGTTAAAATGCCCCACGACTTTTTGGAGTCGATTGATTGCTTACGGGCGATGCTGAGGAGTTCCTGATGACCCCGGTGCAAGCCGTCAAAGTTACCGATGGCCACAACGCCGCCGCGCAGAGCTTCTGGAAATTCATTTGCTGGTAAAAACACTTTCATCGGCTGGCCTTAGCCAAAACTTCAATGCCAGTCTAGCTCAGGCATATGGGCGATGATGTTGGCGTGGGGAACAGCCATCTGAGTTTCAGCCACAATATCATCACTTACGTTGATGCCATCGGTAATAAATACGCATGGTACACCTAAATCAGCAGCACCTTTTACATCGGTTTGGGGCCCATCTCCGATGCAGAGAATTTGATTTTTATTGATCGTGTGCCCCAGTTTTTCCTCGGCTTTTGCTATGGCCAAATCATAGATTGGCGTGAACGGTTTTCCGGCCATTAAAACTTTGCCACCAATATTTGCATAAGCTTCGGCCAGGGCACCCGCGCATGGGATCAGGCGATTGCCCTTTTGCACAACCTTATCTGGGTTGGCGCAAATCATGGTGAGGTTGTGCTGTTTCATTTCGGCAAGAGATTCAGTGTAGTCATTTGTGGTTTCCTCCAGTTCATTAAAGAGACCTGTGCAGACAACCGATTGGGCTTGGGCGATTGAAACGCGCGCAATATCGAGGCCCTTGAAAATGGAATGGTCACGCGACGTGCCGATGAAGTAGGTTTTGTCACCGCCGTGTTTTATGATCAGACTACGTGTTACATCGCCAGAGGTGACGAGATTATCGTAAGCAACTTTATCGACGCCTAATTGTTCTAAATGTTGGGTCACACTCGGAGCCGTGTTTGGCGCATTGGTGATAAGAATAACCGTGCCGCCATTGGCGCGGTGATTTTTGAGAGCGGTGACTGCTGAGGCGAATGGCCTTACCCCATTATGCACCACGCCCCAAATATCGCTGAGCCAAATGGGATAGGTTTCAGAAAGTTTTTTCATATCTATGCGGCGGCGTGGAAATCAACAGCGGCGTTTTCAATGGCTTCTTTTTTCACGCGGCGCGGAGGTGCAAAACATGGGCCTGAAACAAGGCGCGTGATTTGTGGCAGTTTGCCGATGATCCGTTGATCTGCAACACCAGACACAATCATTTGCACGCGTGAAGCTCTGGCCGTCTGGGTAAAGCTTGCCATGGCCAGTGATGGGCCGTGAACGGCATCAATGGCCGAAGAGTTGAGGCTGACAAAGCGCACATTCAGCGTGTTCATGGCATTAAGATCAAGTCCCGCAATTGAAACATTTGACAAACCAAACCTTGCACCTTGGCGCGCCAACTCAGCGAGACCCTCAAGAGCTTGTTCGGTAAGGCCCGCCAACATGGCATGTGGAAATTCGAATATGAGGCCTTGGGAAATATCGGCAGCCGCTTTGCGGTCAGCATTAATTTGCGTGATTGAATGACGCGAAGCCAAGGTGGAGGCACCAATGGGCATGAAAATATTCAACTGCGGGTCACGTTGGCGCAGTTTACGCAACAACGTATCTGCCTCGCGAGCTACGAAAACATCAAGTGCTGGTCTGACACCAATTCTTTCGGCGTGATGCAGGAATGTATCAGATGCCAGCTCTTCGCCCTTCCCGTCTGCCAGGGCAAGATGCATGCGGTAATGCGCAGTGCGACCGGTGCTGAGATCGATGATGGGTTCGAGCGAAACTGAAAGCTGATCGCCAAAGGGTGATGCGGGTTCCATTTCTTGTGGTGGCTCAACATGTGTTGCTTGATTATTCTGTGATGGCGGCGCGACGAAGACGGGCTCTGCGGAGGCTTGCGGGTGATAGGTTGTGCGGTGGATTTCGTTTAGCAAGCTTGTGTAGCTGTCTTTTAATTCGGAAAAGCCACGCGCCACTAATTCGCGGTCACGCTTTGCTTCAAGCTTGGATTCGTCGAGTGATTTGCGCAAAGTATCGAACTGCCCTTTGCCGTCTTTGGTCTCGCGTAAAGCCATTGCGAGATCGGCCTCGGTGTTTTGACGATCATTCGTTAAGTCTGACGAGCGCCGCGCAACAAGTGCTATGATTGTAGCTTGTGAAAAGCCGAGTGCCAGAATGGCTAGAACAATTGCTGGCAATGGCGCAGTGCCGCCACCAATCATATAAAACCCGCTACCAATTGCGGTGGCCAAACTGATCACCACGACACTGATATATGGCCAATCTTGTTTTTGCATTCCTTACCCCAAGTGCGTGATTGATTCTGCGCCCCGTCCGAATCATTCAGGCCCCAGACTAAACAGTCTGAGGCCTGATGTGAATCCCGATTGGGTTAGATATACGCTTTTAAATTGCGCAGTTTTTAGGCAGTCTTTCTGGTGATTGCGCCATCGATTGCTGCAACCACTTCATCCAGATCGCTCTTTGTGGCGATATAGGCTGGGCTGAGACACAGCGTGTTATTGAGGCCCGGCAACGAGCGGTTGGTGGCACCGATGATGACGGCAGAGTTGGCCATGCAATCACCCACAATGGCTTGCACCATTGCTTCAGGCAGCGGTTCTTTGGTTTCGCGGTTTGACACCAATTCTAATCCTTGGAACAGGCCTAGACCGCGCACATCTCCGATGATTTGGTGCTTGGCCTTAAGGCCTTGCAGCTTGTCCATCAGATATTCGCCCATGTTCTTGACGTTATCGAGCAAGTTTTCCTCTTCGAGGATCTCCATATTGGCAATGGCCGCCGCTGGGCCGCCGGTGCAACCGCCGAATGTGGAAATATCGCGGAAGTGACTCATGGGATCCGAAGGGTTGGCTTTGAATTCGTTGAACACGGCTTCGGTTGTGACCGTGCAAGAAATTGCGGCGTAACCAGAGGCCACACCTTTGGCCATCGTCACAATATCTGGCTCAATGCCGAATTGTTGATAGCCAAACCATGTTCCAGTGCGGCCCATGCCGCAAACCACTTCATCGATGATCAACAGCACATTGTATTTTTTGCAAATTTCTTGAACGCGCTCCCAATAACCTTTTGGTGGCACAATAACGCCGCCTCCGGCGACGATGGGTTCGAGGATCAAGCCGCCAACTGTGTCTGCACCTTCGCGCAAGATCACTTCTTCAATAGCGTTGGCAGCGCGGATGCCGTAATCCTCAACATCGCCCCATTGCGAACGATATTCGAGATTGTGTGGCACTGAAACAAAGCCCGGTGTGTATGGGCCATAATTTGTGCGGCGTTCTTCTTGTCCACCTGATGAAAGGGCCGTAATCGTCGTGCCGTGATAATCGCGGTCACGGTAGAGGATCTTATGTTTTTTGCCATCATACTTGTTATGAGCAATTTGGCGGACAATTTTATAGGCCTTCTCGTTGGCTTCAGAACCTGAGTTTGAATAATAAACGCGGGTGAGACCTGGCATTTTTTCAATCAGGTTTTTGGCAAATGTTGCGCCGGGGATCGATCCCATGGCGCCAGCGAAATAATTCATCTTCACCAACTGGTCACGCACCGCATCGGCAATTTTCACGCGGCCATAGCCAACATTGACCGTCCACACACCGCCGGATACGGCATCCAAATGCTCGCGGCCTGCTTGGTTCCAAACCCGCAATCCCTTGCCTTCGATGATGATCAGTGGATCAATGGTTTCGAATTTTTTGTGTTGTTGAAGGTGGTGCCACACATGGGCCTTATCGGCTTCGACGATGTGGGAATAGTCGTTCTTGGGGGCATGAATGTTCATGGGGCATCACCTCTACTATGCGAATTTTCGCGACCTTAGCAGATCTGAACCAGTTAAGGAAATGAGCCAGCGCGGCACAGTGCGCGGGGCCAGTTCACCTATTCTAAAACAAATATGCGCTGCTTTAGTGCAAGGTTAAATTCAACATAGCCCAAGCACCGGCGCAGCTCTTCACGGTAAACTTGGTGGCGCTTGGCCAAAACTTCGCCCAAACCATGCAGCTGTTTATCACCGTTCGCAGGTGGATGCAGTGGCGCCACAAATTTGCGGCCATAAACAATTGCCACATAAGTGCCTGCTGGTGCCGTGTCTTCATCGGTGGCGGGGGCAATGTAGTCGCCCACAAAATTATTAGCTTTTAGCTTTGCTTCATCGCGACAGGCATTGAACTGAGGGGTATCGTTTAATGGCCTAACATCTTCGGCATTCGCCGTGGCTGATAGGGCCAGCATGGAAAAGGCCCAAACACTCAAATTCAACTTACCCATCTGATCACCCATTTCATTAGCGCAGCATCTAGGGTTATCTTGGAATGGCACAGGTCGTTAGTAAAGTGTTAATGATGGTTAATAGAATTTAGGTTTATATTTTTCTATGGGATTTTATACTAAGTCACTCGAATGAAAGGCCAAACATGGAAACCATCGCCCAAATTTCTAAAAAACTGCGCAGCGGCAAACTTGATGCTGTAGAATTAACCGAGCAGGTTTTAGAGGAAATACGGCCCTGTGATGATCAGGCTATCTTCATTGATGTCTTGGCAGATCGGGCTCTAACCGAGGCCAAGGCGGCGCGGCGTCGTTTGCGGGCAGGAAAGCCTGCGAGCATTTTAGACGGTGTGCCGATTGGTTGGAAAGATCTGTTTGATATCAAAGACCGGGTGACGACTGCCGGATCGGTCATTTTAAAATCAGACCCGCCCGCCAAAGCTGATGCAGCATTGGTAGCCGCTGGCAGATCGGCGGGATTAGTTAGCATCGGTACATTGAATATGACCGAGTTTGCGTATTCTGGCATTGGCCTTAATCCGCATTATGGCACGCCACGCAACCCCCATGATACCAGACTTCATCGCTCACCGGGCGGTTCATCATCTGGCTCTGCCGTTGCTGTAGCTAAAGGATTGCTTCCAATAGCGATAGGCACAGACACTGGCGGATCAGTGCGGGTGCCTGCCGCCTTCAATGGCTTGGTGGGTTATAAAAGTTCGACTGGGTATTATGATATGAGCGGGGTGTTTCCACTGTCGCGCAGCTTGGATTCACTCGGGCCAATCGCTCAGACGGTTGAAGATTGTGTCTTGGTTGACCGTGTTTTGCGTGGTTCAAATAAAGCCATATCGAAGTGTCCTCTTAAGGGCATGGAATTTATTGTGCCAACAAACATTATGTTTGATCACATTGAAGATGCTGTGCAGTCTAATTTTGAAGAGGCGCTTGGGCGCATTTCAAAAGCAGGTGGTAAGATCAGGCACAAAGCTATTCCAACGTTTGACCAGTTTTTTGAACTGCAAAAAAGCCACGGCAATGTCTCAGGCGCCGAGGTGTTGCATCTGCATTGGAACCGGGTGAAGGGGCCAGATGTCTCGTGCATGGATCCCCGTGTGGTAAAGCGCATTTTATCAGCTGAAAAAATGATGGCGGTGGATTTGGTCGAGATATTGCTGCAACGTAAAGCGATGATTGCGGCATGCAATGAATTTATCGGCACCGCCATCATTATTTGCCCCACCACGCCCCATGTGGCCATGGATATAAAACCGCTGGAAGCTGACATGGACGTGTTTTTCCAAGCCAACAACAAAACCCTACACTGCACGAGAATTGGAAATTTTCTGGATTGGTGCGGACTTGCGATCCCTTCAGGTGTTGACCACGATGGCCTGCCGACAAGTGTAATGTTATCTGCAGCGCATGGCCGGGACACTCAGTTGCTGGGAAGTGGTTTGTTGTTAGAAAGCTTGATTAGAGGTTAGAAAAAGCAGAAACTTCATTGTGCGGCGGGTGTGAGGGAATGATTTTCAATCAATAGCCTTGACCTTCCCTCTCTCCCGTCCTATCTGACACACAACTGTTAGCACTCTCTGCTATTGAGCGCTAACAGGGTTGTGTTTGGCCCTTAGCCGAACTGACCATTTCCTAAACAAAACAATAGTTTACAGGAGTATTATCATGAAATTCCGTCCTTTGCACGACCGTGTTGTCGTGAAGCGGGTTGAGGAAGACACCAAGACCAAGGGTGGCATCATCATTCCAGAAACGGCTCAAGAAAAGCCAATGCAAGGCAAAGTTATCGCTGTGGGCCCTGGTGGCCGCGATGAAGCCGGCAAATTGATCCCGATCGATTTGAAGAAGGGCGATGTTGTGCTCTTTGGCAAATGGTCCGGCACCGAAGTGAAGATCGACGGCGAAGAGCTTTTGATCATGAAGGAATCTGACGTCATGGGCGTGATGGAGAAATAATCTCCGTTTCTTTCTTTCTAACAATTTAAATTAAGGAATAAAATTATGGCTGCTAAAGAAGTAAAATTTGGTGCCGAAGCACGTGAGAAAATGCTCCGCGGTGTCGACATTCTTGCCAATGCTGTGAAAGTGACTTTGGGTCCTAAGGGCCGCAACGTTGTGATCGACAAGTCATTTGGCGCACCACGCACAACCAAAGACGGTGTGACTGTTGCCAAGGAAATCGAACTGGAAGACAAGTTCGAAAACATGGGCGCACAAATGGTGCGTGAGGTTGCCTCCAAGACCAATGACATCGCTGGCGACGGCACAACCACTGCAACAGTTTTGACCCAAGCGATTGTTCGCGAAGGCGCAAAGAATGTTGCTGCTGGCATGAACCCAATGGATTTGAAGCGCGGCATTGATATGGCTGTGGCTTGCGCCATTGAAGACCTCAAGAAGCGTTCGAAGAAGATCAAGTCCACCGAAGAAATCGGCCAAGTTGGTACGATTTCTGCCAATGGCGAAAAGTCCATCGGCGACATGATTGCTCAAGCGATGCAAAAAGTTGGCAATGAAGGTGTAATCACCGTCGAAGAAGCCAAAACTGCAGAAACTGAGCTTGAAGTTGTTGAAGGCATGCAGTTTGACCGTGGGTACCTCTCACCTTACTTCATCACCAATGCTGATAAGATGGTTGCTGAACTGGAAGATGTTTACATCTTGTTGCACGAGAAGAAGCTTTCGAGCTTGCAAGCCATGCTGCCAATTCTTGAAGCTGTGGTTCAAACATCCAAGCCATTGTTGATCATTGCTGAAGACATTGAAGGCGAAGCACTCGCAACTCTGGTTGTGAACAAGCTGCGCGGCGGCCTGAAAATTGCTGCTGTTAAGGCTCCTGGTTTTGGCGATCGTCGCAAGGCCATGCTGGAAGATATCGCCACATTGACCGG
This sequence comes from Hyphomicrobiales bacterium, assembly GCA_025359045.1. GTDB lineage: Bacteria > Pseudomonadota > Alphaproteobacteria > Rhizobiales > Aestuariivirgaceae > Aestuariivirga. Next base: position 181,138 of record JANYHN010000048.1, read on the forward strand.
TGGTCAGGTGATTTCGGAAGACCTTGGCATTAAGCTGGAAAATGTAACCCTTGATATGCTTGGCCGTGCAAAGCGTTGCCGCATTGAAAAGGAAAACACCACCATTGTTGATGGTGCTGGCAAGAAGGCCGACATCACGGGCCGTTGCGCTCAGATCAAGGCGCAGATTGAAGAAACAACGTCAGACTATGATAAAGAAAAGCTGCAAGAGCGTTTGGCCAAATTGGCTGGCGGTGTTGCGGTGATCAAGGTTGGTGGTTCAACTGAAATCGAAGTGAAGGAACGCAAAGACCGCGTTGACGACGCTCTGAACGCCACTCGCGCTGCTGTTGAAGAAGGCGTGGTGCCTGGTGGTGGTGTGGCTTTGCTGCGCGCCAAGAAGGCTGTGGATGCGCTGCATTCTGACAATCCAGACACAATGGCCGGCATCAAGATCGTATCGAAGGCATTGGAATCTCCAATCCGTCAGATCGTTGAAAATGCTGGTGTTGAAGGCTCGATCGTTGTGGGCAAGTTGCTTGAGAAGACAGGCAATTACGGCTTCAACGCACAAACCGAAGAATATGTGGATATGATCGCCGCTGGCATCATCGATCCAACCAAGGTTGTGCGCGTGGCCTTGCAGGATGCAGCATCAGTTGCATCATTGCTGATCACCACCGAAGCGATGATTGCTGAAAAGCCAAAGAATGCAGCACCATCAATGCCAGGCGGCGGCATGGGCGGCGGCGGCATGGGCGGCATGGATTTCTAAGAAATCCCAACCCTATCCATCGGCGGGCTCGACCCGCCGAACCACGGATCAAAAAGAACCCCGGTGGAAACACCGGGGTTTTTGCAACAATCAGGCAGGGAGTTCATTCAACACGCGATTGAACCACAATATGGCGGCCTCCCCTTCTTTTTTTGCAATTTCACTAACTGAACGACTGTGGCGAATTCCATTGCGCAATTCAGCGAGTTGGTCGAACTTTGTATTCAGCGCATCTTTATTTTGAAAGCGCGATTCAAATTTATCCCAACATACTTTGCTAGTGATCGTCTCCGCCAATTCCCGTAAGTCGAAATATTCCAGCTTTCCAGCCAGCTTTTGGTAATTGTCTGCATCAAGTGCTGCATTCTTTTTCAGCGCTCGAGAAATCCGCTCATCGACTTTTTGAATGACGTGTGAAGGAACCTCTGCGGCATCGCTACTAAGGGTCAGATCAATGCATTTGCGCAAATTCAACTCAATTCGCTCAGTCTTAGAGTCCAATTCTCGAAGCTGTGGAGACAAGTCCAAGCGTTCTTTAATAAGCAAGTTCTCAATTGCGTCCAATATTGTACGCTGCCGCTCGGAGATGAATTCTTCAAAATCATTGGGTTCGAACGGATCCCGCAAAAGTATTTTCAATGCAGCAGAGGAAATAAAATGCGACTCTAGGATCGAACGAACCGTTTCTTCTCCGTTGTCGCTTATCAATTTGGGCAAGTATTGGTTAGGTAGTTTTGCACCAATGACGTTACGGTTTGTATCAAGCGACAATGGAGTACGATTCAAGATCGAACCATGAATTCCATTTTCCAGATTTTTCTTCCCCCACGTATCTGGCACAATGTGATGGTCATCGAGGTCATCATGTCGGGGCACGTCGCCCGTCATCCAATCACGCGCTCCCTGGAGGATGAGCAAATTAAAAACACCGTTATAGATGGACGTCCCTTTCTTGGTTTCCTTACGCAAATCAACATTTCTGAACCGCTGAGCAAATTCAGCAATCAATGCTGGTTCGGCAGCATCGTCTGCGAACCACGCACTGACATCCAAAAAATCGCGTGCACTAGTCGATTCAACTGAACCGGAATACCGATTTGTAAAGACCGAGCCCCAATACCAATGACGAAGCTTCCTGCGCGCATCCAGCTGCTTTGTAGGTGGCAAATTTCTTGATTGGGCACGCAAGGCTGCAAAAACGGGCAAAATTGACACATAGGGTAAGAACGCCGAATTTATCACTCCATATTCTTGTGGATGCTTAAGCACCTTAAATGCGTCCTCCAGTGAATTTACTGAAGCCTTCCATCGAGCCTCAAAATCCGCAATATCGGGGACGAGAATTTCCTTGCGTATTGTGCCATCTGAATCGCGAACTGGCTTTTGCTGGCCAGGCAACATGAAGTAGAGATATTTTGGAGAACAATAGTTCTGCCGTAATATGCTCATTACTTGAAGAATGTAGACGTTTAATTTTTCAACATCAAAATCATCAAGTCGCGCTTTGGCTTCTCGCCACATTAACTTCAGTTGAAGTCCTCTTGGCTTTAACATTGCATTTACGAGGTCAAAGATATCCAGACGAACGCCGCGACTGTTAATTTGGGTAAATATGTCGCAAACTTTATCAACAGCCAAGTCTTTGTCTAGTTCAATGTAAGAGATTTGGTACTGACCTATTAGCGTTTGAAGATAGGCTCCAAACCCTTTAGCGTTCGCTATGTGAAGCTTGGCTGTCTTTGCAGTTACTTCATCGCCATCTTCTTCAGCAGCTTCCTTCTTGTCAATCCAATGCGTTTCGTAACCCTGAATCCAGTTCGGAAGTTCCCATCCTTGGCGCCAACGACTGAAAGTGGAAAAATATGCAAGTCGAACTGCGTGATTTTATTTTGCAGGATTCTCAACCAATGCTTTGTCACGCGATCATAGCCAAATGCCTCATCATGCTCCTCAGCCATAAATTTATCTACATGAATGAAGTAGAAAAAGCGGCTAGCGCGGTTTTGCAGCGGCTTCTCGGGAGACATGAACGCGTAGTGAATTGCTGTGAGACGTTGTTGGCCGTCCAGCACAATGTATTCCGGACGTTCTTTACCTTCGTATCCGTAAATCGGCTCGCAGGAGAGCGCTGCAAAATTTTCCGATTTTCCCTTCCATAGAAGCAAGCTGCCAATGTAGTAGTCAAGGAAAATGGAACGCATTAGATCTCTTACATCCAAAGGCTTCCATTCGAATTCGCGCTGGAAATCGGGTATTACGTACCGGCCGTCACGAAGGTATGTAATCAAATTACCAAGGCTTATATGATCCGGTTTTTGTGCGTCTTTCATTGGAGTCCTCGATTTGAATACTTTATGCAAATTGAACTAGAATCTCGTTTTAGCCAACAAAAATTGATTGATTTTGCATCCAGTTAGCGGTTAACCGCGCCTCGCTTTGAATCTCACCTACTCTCCCCTAAAGCCCACTCGTCATAATCCGCATTGACTCCACTACCAAACAAAATGGCCATCTGCTTGTATTTATCGAAGCTTCTGCTGCTTTAAACCGAAAGGGTGGAAAAGGGGACGCTTCCCTTTAAATAAACTCGCTAAGCAATCTCCACATAAAGCTTACGCCCGAGCGCTGTCGCAGCTCTTCGCAATGTGCTCAGCGTTACCGATTTATTTTCTGGATCAAGCAGGCGATCTAGCTGGCGGCGATCGGTTTTCATGGCGCTGGCCATGGCGGTTTTGGTGATGCCTTTGGCTTTCATGCCTTCGGCGATTTGCCACGCCAGCACGCGCTTGATCGCCACGTCTTCTGCTTCGGCAAGCAACCCTTGCTCTTCGAGGAAATCGTCAAATGTTTCTTCGCTGATGCGACCCTTAGTATTTTTTGCCATCATAAAATCTCCTTCATTCGCTTTCGCGCCAGCGCAATATCTGGCGACGGTGTCTTTTGCGTTTTCTTGATGAAGCCATGCAGCAACACCATTTCATTGTTGGTAATATAGAATAGCACTCGTCCAATTCGTCCGTCTGACAAATTGCTCCGCACCTCATAAAGACCACTCCCAAGCGGCTTGCACACTGGCATTCCAATCGGCCAACCGAATTCAACTGTCTGAATGTCAAATCCAGAAATACGTCTGTCTTCCAATGTTTGCTCCAACAGCCAATCCCGAACAGGTTTTCTGCCGGAGGGCAACTCATAGAAGCGCGCTTGAATCTTCTTTGTTTTCATTATCTTTGAATTGTGTCAAAAATGACGCGTTCAGTCAATCGAATGTTCGCATGGCAAGAAGGCGTGGTGGCATGGACGGCGGCGGCATGGGCGGTATGGATTTCTAAGTCCCAAGCTGTTTGTGTGAAGATATGGAACCCCGGGTGCGAGCCCGGGGTTTTTTAATGGGTCGATACAACCATCACGCTCAAAAAATTCGCCTTTCCTGCGAAAACGAGAACCACGCCTAAAAAGCAAAGCTTTTCACTTTCCCACATTACACCGATTCAATATTCGTGGCATGAAGGTGCGAAGTTGGGCTGAGAATTTGGGGTTATTCATTTTGAAAGGATGACCCGAATGAATTATCGTAAATTATTTTTTGTAACTGTCTTGGTTTCTGCAAGTTTGGTTGCCCCCGCCTTTGCCACAACTCAAGCCCAAAAAGATATTATGGAGGCTGCGGCTTCGGCTTGCGAAGATATGGTGGATGCGGTGGCGGTGGACGGCATGGCGGCGGCGCAGCCGAAGCTTTTAGATTTAAGGGCGGCTCTCAAAAAAGCGTATGGTTTTTTGAAAGCGGATGTGGCGGCGCAGTTGGAACGTCGCGCTGACGCCATGGCGGCCTTGGCCAAGGGCAGTTCGAAAACGGCGCTTTCTCTGGCGGCGATTGAGACCTTTAAGGAAATTGTAGATGCCTCAGATTGGCATAATGTGAAAATTCCAAAAGATGTTTCGATGTTGGATTATACCGGATTTAAGTTGAGTACTCTTGCTTCTGATGCAAATCCCGATTGGGCCACCGCAGAAAAAACTGCGGCAGAGGCGCATGTGGTTTGGGAAAGGCTTGTGCCGAAATTTAAAGATGAGGATTTGGTCGATTTGGCGCACACTCTCGATGAGGGCACAGTGAATGCCGTGAAACGGCATGATGCCGCTGGCGTGCTGTTTGCATCTAAGTTGCAACTGGTTAGTATTGATCTTGTAGAAACGAGTTTTTGAACGCCAAATGAAAATTTTACTTCTTGAAGATGATAAACAAGCCTCACGCTATGTGGCGCGGGGGTTGGGCGAAGAAGGGCATGTTGTTGATGTGGCGGGGAACGCTGCAGTGGCCGCTGACATGATCCATGTTTCAACTTATGATATTCTCATTGTTGACCGCATGTTGCCGGGGCTTGATGGGCTTTCATTTGTTAAACAGTTACGGCGCGAGGGGTGCAAGGCGCGGGTGATATTTTTGACCGCACTTGGCGGGCTTGATGACCGAGTGGAGGGCCTTGAGGCAGGTGGCGATGATTACTTGCAAAAGCCTTTTGCGTTTTCCGAATTGCGCGCGCGGGTGGCGGCCCTTTCACGGCGCACATTGGATGATGGCGCGCAGACCGCCACACAGCTTGATGATCTGGTGATCAATCATCTGGAACGAACTGTGACACGCAGCGGTCAGTCGATTGATCTGGTAGCGAAGGAATATCAGCTGCTGGACTATCTGGTGCGCAACCGTGGTCGCATTGTGACGCGTACTATGTTGCTCGAACAAGTGTGGGAGCTTGATTTTGATCCGGGTACCAATGTGGTTGAATCGCATATGAGCCGACTGCGCGCCAAGATTGATAAACCGTTTGCCAGAGTGCTGATCAAAACCATACGCGGCGCTGGATACCGATTTGATGTGGCCTAGGCTATTCAAAGGCACGGCTTTTCGCACCGCTGCATTGGCTGCAAGCTTGTTTGCCTTAGCAGGCGCGCTGTTGTTGGCCCTGCTCTATTATGAACTCACTTTGGAAATGTTGCGCCCTATCCGTGTTGAAATCGAGCAGCAGTCAGCTGATTTGCTGAAAGAGTGGAAACGCAATGGCGGGAAAAATTATGATACAGGGTTTGAAACCATCATGTCTGAAAGTGTTGATGGCAATGCGAGTTTGCGGCATGAGATTGTTTACGCGGTGATCGATAAAGACGGACATTTGTTGAGTGGTGATAAGCAGATTTCGCCAGCGTTTGTCGGATGGCGTGAGTGGACACCCGGCGGCGCCGAGCAGAGCGCGGATGCAGATCAGGCTGACGCGTTTCCAATTCTAGCGTTGGGTGCGAAGATTGATGATGTAACGATTATCACTGGGCGAAAGCTTTTGGGACTGGGTGAAGCGCAAGAGGTTTTCATCCGTGTACTGAGCATTGGTCTTGGTATCATTTGTCTCATGGCGCTGGGGTTAGGCTGGGTGATGAGCCGCACTTCTTTGCGTCGATTGGACGATATGGTTTTGGCGACAAAACGGTTTGCTAATGGTGATCTATCAACTAGGCTTCCGATCAAAGGCAAGGGTGACGACATTGAACAACTTGCCGAAAACGTGAACCGCATGTTGGGGCAAACGACAGATCTCATGGGCGCAATGAAGCGCATGAGCGGAAGTTTGGCGCATGAGTTGAAGTCTCCGCTGACTAGGCTTCGGCAGAAGCTTGAGGGCATGACGACGAACGCGAGGCCCACGCGCGAAGGATTGATTGATGCTGTGAGCGAAATGGATCAAGTGATTGCGCTGTTTAATGGTCTATTGCGGATTACCCAGATTGAGGCTGGTGAACGGCGGGGGAAATTTGAGACTGTTGATCTGGGTGCATTGGTGCCGGAAGTTGTGGGGCTGCACCAGCCCGTGGCGGAGGAACGACAGCAAAATCTTTCGTTTCTAATTGAGCCTGACACAAACATCGCGGGGGATTCTATGCTTTTGAAGCAGTTGATATCAAACTTGATTGACAACGCCGTCAAGCATACGCCGCGTGGGAGTCTCATTGCGGTGAAAGTATTTCGAGATGTGGACGGTGTTCACTTGACCGTTGGCGATAATGGGCAAGGCTTAAGCGAAGCTGAGCGCGGCGAAGTGCTGAAACCATTTCACCGCCCGCAGCGCAGCCACGAAGTGCCAGGCACTGGGCTTGGCCTTGCGACTGTCAAGGCGATCAGCGATGTTCATGGGGCAACATTGAAACTTGAAGACAATCAATCCGGTCTTACCGTTTCTACAATTTTTCCAAAACTTTAAAACGCAATCTGCACCTTCATCGCCCTGCTCCGATCACTGGCCAAATCGAAAGCTTCCTTTGCTTTGACCAGTGGCATGACTTCGGTGAGGAGTGGTTTGAGGTCGACGCGTTTTTTGTTGATGAGATCAACAGCCAGTGCGAACTCTTCATGGAAGCGGAAGGAGCCTTTGATTTCGATTTCTTTGGAGACGATCATATTTTGGGGTAGCGCGATGTTTCCGCCGAGCCCTAGTTGGATAAGTGTGCTGCGCGGCTTTAGAACTTCGAGGCCCATATGAAGCGCTGCTTCGTTGCCGCTGGCTTCGACCATGATATCAAAATAGCCTTTGTTGGCTTTGAAAGGGGTGGTGGCATCCGCGTGGGTGGCGACGTTGATGGTGTGATCTGCGCCGATTTTTCTGGCAAGACCTAGGGTGAAATCGGACACATCAGTTGCAACGATCTCTTGCGCTCCGTGGGTGCGGGCGGCGATAATGGCGAGTGCTCCGATGGGGCCGCAGCCTGTCACCAACACACGTTTGTTAGCGAGTGACCCGGCGCGCACTATTGCATGAAGTGTGACAGCCAATGGCTCAGCAAAGGCGGCTTCTTCGATTGATACGCCAAAAGCGATGACGTGGGCTTGGCTTGCTTCAGCGACCAGCGATTGCTGGAATGCGCCTTGAATATGGGGAAAGCGCATTGCGCTTCCGTAAAACAACATTTCGAGGCAATGGTTTTGTTGGCCTTTCTGGCAATACAAACATTGGCCACAAGGGCGCGAGGGGCTTAACGCGACAATGTCTCCGACCTTGACATTGGTCACTCCGCTACCGAGTGCGGTAACTTCGCCTGCTACCTCGTGGCCCAGCACCATCGGTTCTTTCAAACGAATGGTGCCAAAGCCGCCATGCTTATAATAATGTAAATCCGAGCCGCAAATGCCGCCGCGCTTGATGGCAACTTCAATTTGGCCCTGCCCTGGTGTTTGGGTATCACGGTCTTCAACGCGCAAATCCATGGCATGGTGGATAACAACAGCTTTCATTACACCACCGCCGAGATCAAGGGCCTGCCAGCAAAATGCGCGGCCAGATTATCTCGCACCAATTGGCCCATGCCGCGGCGTGTTTCATAAGTAGCGCTGCCGACATGGGGCTGGAGGACAACATTGCTCAGTTTGGTAAAGCGTGCGTCGGGCTTTGGTTCATTCAAAAAAACATCGAGGCCAGCGCCTTTGATCACGCCGTTTTCAAGAGCGTAGAGCAGCGCATCTTCATCGACGACAGAACCGCGCGCCACGTTGATGAAATAGCCATTTTTACCAAGGGCTATAAATGCAGCGGAGCTGATCATGCCTTGCGTTGCAGGCCCGCCGGGGATGACGGCCACGAGGAAATCAGATTGAGCCGCCAACGCTTCAATGGTTTCGCAATATGCATAAGGCACGTCGTCGCGTTTCTTGCGGTTGTGATAGGAGATTGGCATATCGAATGCGGTGGCGCGTTTGGCTACCGCCATGCCGATATTGCCAAGGCCGATGATACCCATGCGTTTGCCAGTCATCCGCGTAGCCAGAGGCAGCATGGCTGATCCCCATGCGGCTGAGCGAACATGCGTATCACCTTGTGGAATGTTACGCGCCACGGCGAGGCAGAGGCCCATGGCGATATCGGCCACATCTGATGTCAAGACGTCCGGGGTGATCGTGACGCGGATATTTTTGGACTTGGCATAATTCAAATCAATTGCATCGAGGCCTACGCCAAAAAAGCTGATGATTTCAAGTTTGGGAAGCGCGTTGATTAAGTCATTCGACGCGCCAAGATCACCTCTTGTGGCCATAGCGCGGATTTCATTCGCGTGCTTGGCGATGAAGACTGGTTTATCTGTTTGCTCCCACAGCTTGAGCACATGATATTGCGTTTCGAGCAACGGCAGCTCCCATTCTGGATAGGGACCGGTCATCAACAGGGTGGGTTTTTCCATCTTACACTCTTGCAATTGTTGGGGCGCTTCTCAATACTCACCATGTGGCCATTGATTGGTCAAGCTTTTGAGTGGAATACATGTCTCACACATTATTTAGTCTGAGCGGAAAACGCGCTTTGATCACGGGCTCCAGCCAAGGCATTGGTTACGGCATAGCGCAAGGCTTGGCTGAGGCTGGCGCCGCAGTGATTTTGAATGGGCGCGACGCGGGCAAGCTTGCGGTGGCGGCTACAGAGTTGCGCAAGGCTGGGCACAAGGTGCATGAGGCGGCGTTTGATGTGACGTCTCACGCTTCTGTTACAATAGCAGTTGAAAAAATTGAGGCTGAGGGACCGATTGATATTTTATTTAACAATGCTGGCATGCAATTTCGAACAACATTGGAAGATTATCCGCTTGAAAAATTTCAAGAACTATTTCGTGTGAATGTTGAAAGCGTGTTTTTGGTGGGGCAAGCCGTGGCGCGTCCTATGATCAAGCGCGGGCGTGGCAAGATCATCAATATATGCTCGGTGCAAAGCGAATTGGGCAGGCCTTCGATAGCGCCCTACACTGCCACCAAGGGTGCTGTTAAAATGCTCACCAAGGGCATGTGCGCAGATTGGGCCAAGCATGGCATTCAAGTCAATGCAATTGGACCAGGCTATTTCAAAACGCCGCTGAACCAAGCATTGGTCGATAATCCTGAATTTTCAAGTTGGCTCGAAAAGCGCACGCCTGCTGGCCGCTGGGGCAACACGGATGAACTCGTCGGTGCTGCTATATTCTTAGCATCGGATGCATCATCCTTTATCAATGGACACATTCTTTATGTCGATGGCGGAATCACTTCGGTTCTTTAAAGGCGCTTGCGTCGTGATGGGCGTTGCTTCCTGCGGCAAGACTTCTGTTGGAGAATTATTGGCAGAGAAGTTATCAGCACATTTTGTTGAGGGGGATCGGTTACATCCGGCCACCAATGTCGCGAAGATGTCAGCTGGTCATCCGCTGACTGATGACGACCGCTGGCCATGGTTGGCGGCGGTGGGAGCATCGCTCGCAGGGCGTGAAGGGGCGGTTGGTTCGTGTTCGGCTTTGAAGCGGGTTTACCGCGAGGCTATTGCCAAGGCGGCGCAGCGCAAGGTCTATTTTATTTATTTGAGTGGTTCGCGTCTTTTGTTGCAGGAGCGGATTAATGCGCGGCAGGGGCATTTTATGCCGCCTTCACTTTTGGACAGCCAGTTGCACACGCTGGAAGAGCCCGCCTCGGATGAGTTGGCTTTGAAGTTGGACATTGCCGAGCCCGTGGAAGTTTTGGCGGAAAGGGCCAAAGCTTGGCTATTGTCCCGAGACAAAATTTAAGCACTTGCATAAAATCTCGCGTGCAATACATTCATTCTAATTCTTTGAGCTGTGGAACGCCGCAGCCATCTAATGGGAGCGTTTATTTGTGAGCCAAGTGCTTGTTGCATTTGAAGGTGTGACCAAGCGGTTTGGTGGTACGACTGCATTGAACAATGTGTCTTTGCATCTTGCAGCTGGTGAAATTTTAGCGCTACTTGGCGAAAATGGTGCAGGCAAATCGACACTCATCAAATCGCTTGCAGGCATTCACAAGCCAGAAGAAGGGCGCATTTTGTTCAAGGGGCAGCCTTATGCGCACCGCCCGCCGCAACCCAACCAAAAACAATCCGTAGCCTTTATTCATCAAGATTTGGGCCTGGTTGAATGGATGAGTGTGGGCGAGAATGTTGGTTTGGCACAAGGCTTTTCGATGAGCGGCAAACTTATCAATTGGCGTGCCACAGAGGCCCGCGCTGCTGAATGTTTAAAACTGGTGGGCTGTGATTTTGATCCTTCACGACGCATTCAAGATTTGAGCCGTACAGAAAAATCACTCGTGGCGATTGCGCGGGCATTGGCGACAGATGCTGACGTGCTGGTATTGGATGAGCCCACCGCGAGTCTGCCTGCTGATGAGGTGGAGCGCCTGTTTGAAGTGTTGCGGGGATTAAAGGCGCGTGGCGTGGGCATGATTTATGTGTCGCACAGATTGGATGAGATTTTTAAACTCGCAGACCGTGTTGCAGTGTTGCGGGATGGCAAGCTGGTTGGCGATACACCAGTAAAATCCACTTCGCCCACCGATCTTGTAAGCATGATCGTAGGCCGCGAGGTGAAGGAACTATATTACCGTGGAGTCAAGAGTGATGGCGCGGAGACACTGAAGGTTTCAGCACTCAGCACATTTGATGCGGGGCCAATTTCTTTCACGGCGCGTAAGGGCGAAGTGTTGGGACTTGTCGGTTTGCGTGGTGCGGGTCAAGAAGCTGTGGGCAGAGCATTGTTTGGTGCGATTGAGCATGAAGGAACAGTCATGCTTGACGGCAAACAACTTGATCTTACATCGCCCGAGGCTGCACTCAACCAAGGCATTGGCCTTGTGGCGCGGGACCGCACTGAGGAAAGTGTGGCACTTTCGCTTTCTATCCGCGAAAATACTTTTCTTAATCCATGGACAATTGGCCGGACGCTGATGTCTTTCATGACACCGTTCTCTGAGGCTGAGGCCGCACGCGAAATTGGTAACACGGTGGGATTGCGCCCCAATGATCCGCATTTGCCTGTTGAGGCTTTATCAGGCGGAAATCAACAAAAAGTAGTTGTGGGGCGGTGGCTGGCGACAGGCCGTAAAGTGTTAATCGCCGAAGATCCAACGGCAGGTGTGGATGTAGGCGCTAAAGCTGAGATTTACAGGCTCATCGCCAAGGCTTTGGAAAGTGGACTGACTGTCATTGTGGTCTCAACTGATTTCGAGGAAGTCGCAAATATCTGTCACCGAGCATTGGTCTTTTCGCGTGGTTCTATTACAGCAGAAATTATGGGGAAAAATTTGAACACTGAATCTCTTATCCACGCCGCTTCAGCATCTGAGGCCGCATAATGAATTCCATCCAATCGACTGCTTTGGAACCCACACGCTATGAGTTACAGAAACTTAGCACGACGCAAAAACTTGGACGTTGGATTCCGGTTTATGGTCTCGTGCTGCTTACGCTTTTTCTCATTATTCTGTTTTCAATCCTGCTTCCAAACACTTTTCCCACATTATTGAACTTGCGTTCGATTATTTTTGATAAGTCGATCATCGCCATTCTTTCACTTGCCGCCATGATCCCCATGGCTGCGGGTCGCATTGATCTGACGGTAGGTTACGGCATTGTGCTGTGGCATATCTTAGCGCTCAGTTTGCAGACCATGTTCCATGTGCCATGGCCTTTGGCCGTTATGATCGTGCTTTGCCTTGGTGCTTTAATGGGTGTTCTTAACGGCTTGCTTGTAGAAGTGGCCAAAATTGATTCGTTTATTGCAACACTCGGCACTGGCACAATTCTTTATGCGATTGCGCTTTGGCACTCTGGTGGAAGACAAATTGTGGGCGTGGTTCCCGATGGCTTTTACGCGCTCAACGCCACGTTCGTCTTAGGTCTGCCAATTGCAGGCTATTATGTGCTCGCTTTGGCCATGGCCATGTGGGTGATTTTTGAATACACGCCGCTGGGCCGCTATCTTTATGCCATTGGTGCAAGTCCAAAGGCTGCGGCACTCAATGGAATTCCTGTGCGCAAATTTGTCATGGGCTCATTTATCGCATCCGGCCTGCTCACCGCACTGGCGGGCGTGTTGCTCGCGTCAAAACTTCGCATTGGGCAAGCCAGTGTTGGTTTGGAATATTTGCTGCCTGCTCTTGTGGGCGCATTCTTAGGTTCCACCACAATCAAACCTGGACGTGTAAACGTTTGGGGCACTTTGATTGGGGTGGCAATTCTTGCTGTCGGCATTTCTGGCATTCAGCAATTCGGCGGTTCCTTTTGGGTGGAACCGATGTTCAACGGTGCAACACTGCTTATTGCCATTGGCATAGCAGGTTACGCCCAACGCAAACGCGGTGCCGCCCAGAAGGTATCGAAATAGAATAAATTGGGAGAAAGTTATGGATCGTAGAGAGTTACTAAAGCGCGGCATAGCACTGGGTTTTACTGTGCCCATGCTGACCGAAGTTGTGTTTGCTGACTCGATGTCAGACGCACAAGCTATCGTTGATAAATATGCAATGAAAGCAGACAAGTGGGATGGACCGACTACTGGCCCAAAAGCCCAAGAAGGCAAATCAATTGTAATCCTCGCGGGCGACATGAAAAACGGCGGCATCTTGGGTTCATCCAAGGGTGCTGAAGAAGCCTGCGCTGCGATTGGCTGGACTGTAAAAACCATTGATGGTGCCGGTTCAGTCGATGGCCGCGCTGCTGCCTTTGGTCAAGCGCTTGCTTTAAAGCCAAATGGCATCATCGTTTCAGGCTTTGATACAACTGAACAAGCAACGGGCATGGCTGCTGCGAAAGCTGCAAATATTCCGGTGGTCACTTGGCATTCCTCGCCGACCACAGGCCCATCACCTGATCTTGGAATTTATGCCAACGTGACAACTGACCCTATGCAAGTTTCAACCGCTGCAGCGATGTGGGCTTACATTGATGCCAAGGGCAAACCCGGCTGCATCTATTTCACTGACTCAACTTATGCCATCGCCATTGCCAAGGCAAAGAAGATGCAAGAAGTTATTGAAAAACTCGGCGGCACCACTGTTGAATGGGTAGATACCCCTATCGCTGAAACCTCACAGCGCATGCCACAGCTCACCACTTCGTTGTTGCAAAAACACGGCGATAAGTGGACGCATTCAATGGCAATCAATGATCTCTATTTTGATTTCATGGGCCCATCATTGCAAGCCGCAGGCATTGCTGGTTCGGGCCAAGCGCCATCAAACGTATCTGCAGGTGACGGTTCTGAATCTGCCTATCAGCGCATTCGCTCTGGCCAATATCAGGCAGCAACAGTGGCTGAGCCACTGAACTTGCAAGGTTGGCAATTGGTGGATGAACTCAACCGCGCCATGGCTGGTGAAGCCTGGTCAGGCTATGTGTCGCCGCTTCATGTTGTAACTAAAGCCAACGTCGAATTCGACGGCGGCCCGAAGAACGGATTTGATCCCGGTAACAGCTATCAAAACGAATACAAGAAAATCTGGGGCAAAGCGTAATCTGCCTTGATCTGTGCGAGTGCGGTGTGCAAGATCACACCGCACTCTTTTTTTGGGAAAATGTGACATGGCAGATGCTGAAATTGGTTTGATTGGTCTGGGCGTGATGGGATCGAACCTCGCTTTAAACATTGCCGAGCATGGATTTAAAGTCGCTGTTTATAATCGCACCCGTGAAGTGACCCACAAGTTTTTTAACAACGCTCGCAAGCTGGCCGAAAATATTGTTCCATGCGATAATCTCGATGAACTTGTCGCCGCCATTCGCCCGCCGCGGCCTATTATTATTCTGATCAAAGCAGGTGAACCCGTCGATAACGAAATCCGGCTGCTGCGCGAAAAGTTATCCAAGAACGATATCATCATTGATTCCGGCAATGCAAATTTCCGCGACACGATGCGCCGCTTTAAAGAATTGGAAAATTCAGGTCTCACCTATATCGGCATGGGTATATCGGGTGGTGAAGAAGGGGCGCGTCATGGGCCAGCCATTATGGTTGGTGGAAAAGAAGAATCTTATAAGCGCATCGAAAAAATTCTTGATGCGGTGTCTGCCAAATATAAAAAGGAACCCTGCTCTGCTTGGCTTGGAGAAAATGGTGCGGGCCATTTTGTGAAGACGATCCATAACGGCATTGAATATGCCGATATGCAAATGATCTCGGAAATTTACGGACTGATGCGTGATGGACTTGGCATGAAGGCCGCTGAGATTGCAGCTGTGTTCAAAAAATGGAATACGGGTCGTCTTAATTCTTATCTGATCGAAATCACTGCTGAAGTTTTATCGGTCATTGATGCAAAAGCTAAAAAGCCAATTGTAGATGTGATCTTAGATCGCGCCGGCCAAAAGGGCACGGGAAAATGGGCGGTGATTGAAGCGCAGACCATGGGCGTTTCAGCGTCAACAATTGAGGCGGCAGTGGACGCGCGCGTATTGTCTTCGATGAAACTGGAACGCGGTGTTGCTGAGAAAGCTTATAAGTTGCCGCGCAAAAAAATCTCGCCAAAATCCAAGGCGGCATTCTTGCGGCAATTGGAGGCAGCACTTTATGCAGGCAAGATTGCAGCTTATGCACAAGGTTTTGCGGTGATGGAGCAGGCTTCAAATGAATTTAAATGGAATCTGCCACTAGGCACAGTTGCCAAAATTTGGCGTGCAGGTTGTATCATCCGTTCGCAATTCTTGGGGTTGATCACACAGGCTTTCGTAAAATCTGGCGGCAAAGGAAACTTATTAATGGCTCCTGCGTTTATGAAAATGATGAAGGAGTCACATGGTTCACTTCGCGCGGTTGTTGCACAAGCCGCTTTGGTTGGTGCGCCTGCCCCTGCACTCTCAAATGCGCTGAGTTATTTTGATACTTATCGCCAGGCTCGAGGTACGGCCAATCTTATCCAAGCGCAGCGCGATTTCTTTGGTGCACATGGGTTTGAGCGCATCGGCGAAGACGGTGCGTTCCATGGGCCATGGGCGGGGACGGACTAACTTGCTGATGACATAATCCTGCATCAGCGTCGTTCTATTGAACTTCTATTTCAACAAGCAACGGAGGATTAAAATGCAGAATCCATTTATATGGCTCGATTTAATGACCCCTGACGTTGAGGCAGCAAAGACGTTTTACGCCGCTGTTGTGGGATGGACTTTCAGCGAGCAGATGCCCGCCTATACTGTCACGATGGCAGACGGCATTGGCATGGGCGGCATTATGGAAACGCCACCTGAAATGAAAACCATGCCACCCATCTGGTCGGGATATGTTTACACGCCAGATGTTGATGCATGTTGCCAAGAGGTGGTTAAGATTGGTGGTAAAATTTTGCGTCAAGCATGGGATGTTCCAGATGTTGGACGTATAGCTGTGATTGGCGACCCAACGGGAGCAGGCCTTATGGTGATGCAGCCGTTTTCGACGGAGCAACAACCTCAGCCAAAACCCGGAACTGTTGGCACAGTCGGTTGGAATGAGCTTCACGCTGGCAATCTAGATGAAGCCTTTGAATTCTATTCAAAGCTTTTTGGTTGGACCAATGGCAACATCATGGATATGGGGCCAATGGGCAATTACCTGCT
Organism: Hyphomicrobiales bacterium; assembly: GCA_025359045.1. Lineage (GTDB taxonomy): Bacteria > Pseudomonadota > Alphaproteobacteria > Rhizobiales > Aestuariivirgaceae > Aestuariivirga. The sequence continues at coordinate 197,278 of JANYHN010000048.1, forward strand.
GTTTCAAATCAATGGTAAAGACATTGGCGGCATGATGAAGAAGGCCCCGACAATGCCTATGGCCACTTGGGCTTACTATATTATGGTGGATGGTATTGATGCGGCAGTGGTGCGCATTACAAAAAACGGCGGAAAAACTGTGATGGGGCCCCCCAAGTTCCAGGTGGACAATGGATCGTCATGGCAATGGATCCACAAGGTGGATTTTTCTGTCTTATCTCAGCAACTCAATAGAGGAGGATGTTATGTCAGGAACTGTCAACTTTCACCGCGTCTTGAAAGCTCCGGCAGAGCGCATCTACCGCGCGTTCCTCAATCCCGATGCCATGGCCAAATGGTTGCCGCCTGATGGATTCACAGGGCACGTGTCGCATATGGATGCGAAAGTTGGAGGCAAGTTCAAAATGTCCTTCACCAGCTTTGCGTCGGGGAACTCTCATTCATTTGGTGGCGAATATAAAGAGCTAATCCTCAACGAAAAGCTGCGTTATACAGATGTTTTTGACAATCCAAATTTGCCGGGCGAGATGATGGTTACTGTGCTGCTTAAGTCGGTGTCGTGCGGAACTGAAATCAGTATAACGCAATCAGGTATTCCAGACGTCATTCCCCTAGAGATGTGCTATTTGGGGTGGCAAGATTCATTGCGCATGCTTGCCGCTTTAGTGGAAATAGCCGCAGCTTAAGGATGGGCCGATGTGAATATCCTCAGGCAATAGATTTATGCCAAACTTCGCACATTGGGTTCACGGTCAAAGAAACGCTTGGCTGCCGCAGTCAGAAATGCTTTTCCGAGAGGCGTAACGCCAGCATCTTCGATCACTCCGGCCTTGTTTAGCATCGGCTTGGCTGGATCGACAGCTTTTGGCAGAGCAATACCAATTCCTGACGCAATTCGTTTGACAAGATCATCACCGATATTTCGAATTTGTCCAACCACCCGCTTTTGCACATGAGCCAAAGAAACCATGGATAAATCAAAGACGATTGCGGACGCGATATGGGCTTGCTCCATTACACCTAGCGAAAGATAGAACATTCTCGCTTGGCTAAAGTCAAAAGAAAACCGGCCCTTGCCATCGAGTCGACTTTTATTCAAAGTTAGGATCGTCTGAAAAATCCAGTAAATACAACTGCTTGGTCGCGGTGGCTGCCTCCCAAGGTAGCTGCCCAGTAAGCCGCTGCAGCACTCACGAGCATGGAAGCAGCAAGCAGAAATGCTGCGATAATACCTATACGCCGTGCTGTGTCAGCAGCTTTTGCAACTTCAGTTTTTGTGGTTTCAATGCTTGCAAATGTTTCATCAACTCGGGTGGTCGCGACATCGGCAGTTACACCTGTCTGCTGGGCAACCATTTGTGCCAAATATGCTCTGTCGTTTGCATTTGGAACTGCATCTGTGGATGGCAGTGCCGCTTTCGCCAAGATTGTATTGATCTCATTGGAGACCATAGCGCGGTCGGCGCGCACGGGAGCGGTGCCAGCAGTTGCCGGAGTTCGCAGAAGTACATCAGTATAATATTGCATCGCTCCAGTCGTTGATGGATTTGTCATCGTAGAGGCGGCCATCGTCGCTGTTTTGGTAATACTTCCCACTGAGCTGACAACGGATGACACGCCACTCAACGCTAGATACGATCCAATTAAAACGCCACCTGCCCAAACGAGCAGTCCGTGCGATCCATCGCGTACTTCAACCTCGTGCTCTGTCGAGTCGTTTTTTCTTTTTCTCAAACGGCCTGTCAAATAAGCACCAGCCATAAAGCTTGACACCTGTACCCATATAAACCAAAGGGCCGCCCCAATCCCGGCACCGACAGCAAAGCCTTTCGCCGAAACCGTAGCAGTGGAAAACGAAAGGCCGATAGACGAGCCAAAAGCCAGCATGACAACCGAAAGCGCCGAAGCCAAAACAATACCGCCAATGATTGAACCCCAATCAAGGTAAGAACCAGATATTTCTGAAGTCAATCTTTCGGAAGAAGACAAATTTTGCGATTCATAAGTCATCATTACACCTCAATGAAGACCCAAGAAAGAAAGTATCGCCAAAACGACAACGACCAAACCAACCAAGTAAATTATTCCGTTCATTTTCAAAAACTCCAATTCTGTCTTTTTATGTGTTGCAACTTTTTGTAGATCACACGTGACAATCGTCAGCGGTGGAAAAATAATGCCAGTAAGATGATGATCGGAATTGGAACGCCCAACATCCACAATAAAATACCTCGACCCATGGCGATCTCCTTTTTCAATCTGTGTCTATCGACCATGAACTACCCAGCTGAAATAAGGTTCCTTGATAAAAATGAATTTTTTTGAAGATGTCATTCAGATTCGAAATACTTCAAAGCCGCCACCTCGTTTCGACCTGATGAATTTAACAGTAAATAAAAATCAGTCCGTCGGTGAAATGGATGTCGCAAATCCCATCGCTTTTACAATATCGGAAAAAAAGTGAGCTTTCATTTGCCCTGCGGTATCCGCATTGACGGCACGTAAAATGGCAGACGGATGAAAAGTGGTCATCACTGCATAATTATCATTTGAATGTTCTATCGATCCCCGTCTCGCTCCAATGTTTTGGTCCGAGCCTGTTAAAACACCAGCTGCTGTTGCTCCCATCGCAAGGACTAATTTTGGTCGTATCAGTCCGATTTCATTAATAAGCCAATATTTGCAATGCTGAATTTCACCAGAGTTCGGGCGCATGTGGATGCGTCTTTTGCCACGTGGCTCAAACTTGAAATGTTTCACCGCGTTGGAAATATAAATTGAATCTCGCAAAACTCCCGCCGCTGCCAGAGCTTTGTCTAATAACTTTCCTGAAGGCCCCACAAACGGCCTGCCGGAAAGATCTTCTTCATCGCCTGGCTGCTCGCCTACGATCATCAGTTTTGCATTGGCAGGACCTTCTCCCACAACAGTTTGGGTGGCATTGCAATGCAGGGGGCATCGTTGACATTTTTGGGCCGCATTGTTCAACTCGGTGATCGATGAGAAATACTGTTGAGGAAGCTTATGCGTTGATACGGCAGGTGCCCGTGCTGCAACTGCAAACGAGGATGGTTTGGTTGGTTGAGAATTTTGCATGTCGTCAACGCGGCGGCCAGAATTTGAAATGAGTTCTTTGATCAACTCAGCTTCCGGCAAATTATGCCAATATTTTTTGGGCATCTCAGAACGCATCGCATTTAACTTTAATCGCGCCGGATTAAATATATTTGCATAATATGTTTTCCATAGATTTTCGATGTCGTCATTTGCCTTTATGCGCTTTGCGGGTGACGGATCAAAAGTCAGCTTGGAATCTACAAAAAATGCTGTTCCCTTTGGCGTTGCAATACACCAATCCAAATCATTGAACCTGCGGACAAAAAAAGCTGCTGTTTCCTCCACGATATAATGTTCTGGTTCAAACCAGGCGATAAATTTTCGGCGCACTGTATCATGCTGTAAATCTTCCTTGAACCGCACAAATGCTTTCATTTTATGCTTGTCGCGTGAGACTGATTTCGACATTGCCATGGCCTTGTGAACCAATGGGTGCAACGCATTTTCAAGGATCAGTGGTTCTTTCATGCATTCAAAAAGCAATTCATACAAAATTGAAAATCGTTCGCCATCACTATGGCAAACACAATTGCGGGCCAATTCCACGAAACGCCTCGACACTTTGTGAGAGTCTGCTGAAACAGCTTCTCTTGTCTCTTCGGGGGAGCCAAACAAGTCATTGCTCAACGCGCCTTCTAACGACCAAATAATATCGGATGGCTTTAGTCCCTCGCGCAAACAATCACGTGCGATGTTTCTCCATGATAAAAATGTGCCCGTCGCAGCAACGATTTTATGAAACATTAGAACAACTCAAGTTGTCGTACTTTAGGGGCAAATCGTTGGCGTAAATTGGGTGCATCAATTGCAGCACCCGGGTGCCAATCAATCGTGGCAATAAAAGACTGAGCGTTTTTCATATTTGCGCCTAATTTCAACAGGTCGCCATAGCGCAACTTAGAATGCCGCCGCGAACTCACAATCTTGTTTACAGTTTTAACGCCAAAGCCGGGAACACGCAGCAGCGTTTCATAAGGTGCAACATTGACATCAACTGGAAACGCCCCCCGGTTGGCCAATGCCCAGGATAGTTTTGGATCAATATCAAGATCCAACATCCCTTCGCCGGACGCCGTTATCTCATCCACATTAAAACCATAAAACCGCAATAACCAATCAGCTTGATACAAACGATGCTCACGTATCATAGGTGGCTTGACCAATGGCAGGTTAGCCGACGTATCTGGAATGGGACTGAACGCAGAATAATAAACACGTTTTAATTTATAACCACTGTAGAGAGACGAACTGCGATTTAGGATGATTGCATCCGAGGACTGATCAACGCCGATAATCATTTGCGTGCTTTGTCCTGCTGGAACAAATTTCTTGACCCGTTTGTTGATCAAAGTTGGCTCACGAGATGACAGTATCTTTTCACCGATTGACGACATTGATTTTTTTATCTGCAAAACATCTTTTTCTGGTGCAATTTTACTCAGGCCAATATCAGTAGGTAATTCAATATTTACCGATAGGCGGTCTGCAAATAGTCCGGCCTCATGGACCAAATCCTGCGATGCGTTCGGAATTGTTTTGAGGTGAATATAGCCTTGAAATTGATGTTCCAACCGCAGCTTTTTAACAATGTCGGTCATCTGTTCCATCGTATAATCGGGCGTTTTGATAATCCCCGAAGAGAGGAACAATCCTTCGATATAATTTCTGCGATAAAATTCCATGGTGAGTTTTACAACTTCATCAGTTGTAAAGCGCGCCCGCGCAACATTGCTGGAAACTCGGTTGATGCAGAACGCACAGTCATAAGTGCAGAAATTTGTCATCAGAATTTTAAGAAGCGAAATGCAGCGCCCGTCTGGTGCATAAGAGTGGCAAATGCCACTGCCTTCCGTTGACCCCAGCCCGCCACTCTCCAAAGAGTTCCGCTTGGTCGTTCCACTTGAAGCGCATGACGCATCATACTTAGCGGCGTCACTCAGGATCGCGAGTTTTTGGATTAAAGTGTGCTGGGCCATATTGTTCACTATATGTTCGAGTTCTTTAACGGTCAAATTAAATCGCCGCTTGGCAAATTTTGCTTATCAAATTCAATGTCATACAGGGGAACATAATGGCGGAGAGGGGGGGATTCGAACCCCCGATACACTTGCATGTATGCCGCATTTCGAGTGCGGTGCGATCGACCACTCTGCCACCTCTCCGGTTTATTCGACGTTTGTGAATCGCTGGAGGCTAGATAGCGAAGCGATGGCCTGCTGCCAACCTCTTTTTCCAACCACCTGCAAAATCTCTGCCTACCGTGGCGATTTTGGCTTTTTCAAAAAAAGCCAATACGCTTTGGTTGACTCGATTTTTCAAACTGCTAGAAGCCGCTCATGATTAAGTCTTCGCCAAAACGCACTAAAACCGTTTAAAGCCCCTTCCCCGGTCCTTATCCCCCGCGGGGGAGGATGGCCCCAAAATGCTCGCAGACAGAATGAAAATTCTCAGGGGAGCGGACATAAAGGACAAAATTTCATGGGTTATAATGTTGCAGTTGTG
>JANYHN010000060.1 GCA_025359045.1 Hyphomicrobiales bacterium
GCACGGGTGCAGCTGCTCAACACAGCCAATCATTGGAAGCGTGGCTCGCCCATGTGCCCGGTTTGAAAGTGGTGCAGCCTTCCACACCTTATGATGCAAAAGGCCTACTGCTTGCCGCCATTGATGATCCTGATCCGGTCATGGTGTTTGAGCATAAACTCCTATACAAAATGAAGGGCGAAGTGCCGGAGGAAGCCTATAGAGTTCCCATTGGCAAAGCCGTTGTGCGCCGCCGAGGCAGCCATGCGACAGTTGTTGCAACCGCCATCATGGTGCACCGGGCCATCGAAGCAGCAGAGGTTTTGGCTCAGGAGGGCATCGAAATCGAAGTTATCGATTTGCGCTGTTTGCGGCCAATCGATACGGCAACGATTATTGAAAGCGTGAAAAAGACTACAAGGCTCGCTTGCATTTACGAGGGCGTAAAAACGCTCGGCATTGGTGCAGAAATCAGCGCCATGATTGCTGAAAGCGAGGCATTTGATTATTTGGATGCGCCGATCATGCGGTTAGGTGCCGCTGAATCACCTGTGCCTTATAACCCCGTGCTGGAAAAGGCTTCCGTTCCGCAGGCGGCCATGATTGCTGATCATTTGCGTAGTCTGGTAAAAGGTAGAACTTGAGCCATGGCGATCGAAGTCATTCTCCCTAAAGTTGATATGGATATGGCCACCGGCATTATTGCTGTTTGGCATGTGAAAGAGGGCGATACCGTCAAAAAAGGTATGCCACTGTTTGATATTGAAACTGACAAAGCTGCAATGGAAGTGGAGTGCCCGGCAGATGGCATCATTGGCAATATTACCGCGCAAAAGGGTGCTGTCGTTCCGGTAGGGCAAGCAGTAGCCCACATCTATCAAATTGGTGAATCCCCTTCTTCCACCGTTATCTCAAAAGCACCAGAACTCCCTGTGGTGATGGAAACTCGTCCAAATGCAGCGTCTCTTCCTGTGCTCCAAGTACAAGTTGCATTTGGGCAACTTCTTGCAACACCTTTGGCCAAACGCATTGCGCGGCAAAATAATATTGATCTGAATTTGGTCTCAGGCTCTGGCCCACGTGGGCGCATTGTTGCGGCTGATGTGCAGGCCTACCGCCCCGCTGCAGTTGCAACACCTGTATTAGCGCCTGCCACTGCAGAGCAAACCATCATTCCTATCGACGGAATGCGTCGCACCATTGCGCAGCGCCTCACTCAATCTAAACAAACTATTCCGCACTTCTATCTTACCTCCACATGTGATCTCACAACTCTTTTGGCAACGCGGGCAAATTTAAATGCGCGGGCTCCACTTGCAGAAAACAAAACACCACTGTGGAAACTCTCGATCAATGATTTTGTCATCAAGGCCATGGCGATGGCGCTTCGACAAGTACCTTTAGCCAACGTCACATGGAATGAAACCAATATCATTCAACATAACACCAGTGACGTAGGTGTCGCCGTATCTGTTGAAGGTGGCTTGTTCACACCTGTGGTAAGATCAGCTGAAGCAAAATCACTGTCTGCGATTTCCAATGAAATGAAAGATTTGGCGGCGCGTGCACGGGCACGAAAATTACAGCCTTCCGAATATCAGGGCGGAACGACGGCAATTTCAAATCTCGGAATGTTTGGCATTGAGCAATTCACCGCCATCATCAATCCACCTCATGCATCCATTTTGGCTGTCGGAGCCGGTATTGAAAAATTTGTTCCAGTGAATGGCCAGCCCGCTTTGCGCACGCAAATGATCTGCACACTTTCAGTTGATCACCGTGCCGTCGATGGAGCTGTGGGTGCTCAACTTCTGGCAGCGTTTCGCAGCTTTATCGAGGAACCCGCCTTGATGCTGGCATAGCGCCTGGCTAGTGTTCTGTTCCAAGGGAGAAAATGAAATGCGCTATGATTATACCTCCATGGGTTTTTATACATTTGACTGTTTGGGATGGCCCTTCACAAAAGTGCCAGATGGCGGCGGCACCGTGTTTATTGATGAACTTACTTTGGCCGTTTCAGGTGCTGGAGGCACCGCCTCAATTGCCGCTGCAAAAATGGGTTTGAAGACTCTTGCCGTTGCTGGCGTCGGCGATGATTTGATGGGCAGGTGGGTTTTGCAGCGCTTGCAAGAATTTGGCGTGGATACTTGGGGGGTTCAGTGCAAGCCTGGTTGGAAGACTTCATCTTCAATTGTAACAACGCGTGCCGATGGTTCGCGCCCTGCCTTACATATGCTGGGTGCCACAAAGGATTTCTATGTCGATGAAACGATGATTCCAAGGGTTATTGATACAAAAGTCTTTCATATTGGTGGCGTTGGCTTGATGAATGCCATGGACCAAGCCCAAAATGCGGTTGTCATGAAAGCTGCCAAAGAAGGTGGTGCCATCACAACAGTGGATGTGTTTGCGGGTTCACCAAAAGATTTACCGGCTATCGCGAAAGTTTTGCCCTTTACCGATTATTTCATGCCTTCGATTGAGGAAGCACAGGCCTTATGTGGGCGTAGTGATTATGGTGACACATCCAAATTCTTTTTGGATATGGGGGTTAAAGCTTGCGTTCTCACTTTGGGTGGCGATGGGGCCTATTATCATGATCGCGATGGCACAAAATTCCGCGTGCCAGCTTACGATATTCAGGTGAAATGCACTTGCGGCTGCGGGGATGCTTTTAATGCTGGTTTTGCGGTTGGCTTGGCCAAAGATTTTGATCCAGAAACGAGGGTGCGCTTTGCTCAAGCAACGTCAGCTTTAAATGCAACTGGTTTAGGATCACAAGCGGGTGTTCAATCTTTTGAACACACGCTTAATTTTATGAGGACGACACCGACACGCTGATTTCAATACATCGACTTTATGTCATTCAATTCTGAATTCAGTTCTTCAACCTTATGAGCCGAAATGAGAGCTGCTATTTTTTCAAAGCTCGGCATAGTCAAAGCACCAACGATGGCAAAAAACTCGTCTTCATTTTGAATGGTGCTGGGTTTTCCCTCTTCTGCAAACAGTAAGGCCACACAGGCAATTGAGAACACTACAACATTGGGTTCAATGTTATTGAATCCGCGCAGCGAATTGGCCGCTCCACCGACACGCGCAATGGCACCATTTTCGACAAGGCAAATCAATGCGCGCGCGAGAAAATCTGGTCCAGAGGTTGCTGCCAATTGCCGCCGTGCTGCATCCACACGGTGCTCAAAAATGAGATACGGCGGCGCAGAATAACGTTTGGCGATGTGATTTGCTGCACGAAAAAAATAACTGTTAAAAAGCGGATTATGCACCAGACTATTTTGTGCAATGGCATTGGCAACTTCTGCCAAAATACCCGGCTCAAATGGTGAAGGAAGTTTGCGCCAGCTTGGCAGCACAAGCCGAATAGCTGTTGCGCTACTCCAGCTCATAAAGCGATCCGCCAGTCTTGCCACTTTTGCCACTAGGCTAGAAAGCAATGTGGGTGATGCCCGATCTGTTCGGTTAGGAC
>JANYHN010000028.1 GCA_025359045.1 Hyphomicrobiales bacterium
CGCTTCAATCGGCAAAATGGTGGCTGAACTGGCCGCCAAAGGTTTGGACAAAGATACAATGGTGATCATCGCTGCAAAGCACGGTCAATCAGCCATTGATCCTGCCATGAAGAAGATCGTAGATAAAAAGATGATCGGCAACGCCATGGACGGTGTGGCCAAGGATTTAGTGGCCCAAGGCACATTCGATTCTGTTGGCTTGCTCTGGCTTTCCGACCAAAGCAAAACCACTGATGCCGTGAAGGTTTTGACTGCCATGAAAGACCAGGCCGCCATTAACGAAATCTATGACGCTGCAAAAGTCACCGAAGTATTCGGCGATGCGTCGAAAGACAGCCGCATTCCTGATATTGTGATCCTGCCCAACAATGGCGTGATCTACACCAAGCCAACCGCGACCAAAATTGCCGAACATGGCGGCTTTGGCGAAGATGACACACATGTGGCCTTGCTGGTTTCAAACCCAGCCATGGCCGCATCAACAGTGGCCGACCCCGTAACAAACATGCAAATCGCCCCAACAATTTTGGCTGCGCTTGGCCTCGATCCAATGGCGCTGCAATCCGCCAAAGCCGAAGGCACTAAAGTTCTGCCAATGGTGGGTTTGACACAGTAATTAAGAAGTCCTCTCCCGTTTATCAAACGGGAGAGGAAGGGACCCGTCGCTTTGCGACGGGGAGGTGAGGGACAACAAGCGCCGCAGCCAGCGTCCCCTCACCTATCGCACGTCACTGCGTACGCAGGCCACTTTCCTGACCCATTCATGCAGCACAGAACGTAAAAAAAAGCCCGCGATCATCTCTCGCGGGCTTTTTGAATTTAGTTGTTAGCTGACGATTTAAATCGCCGCCTGCAAGCTCTTCAAATGATCCAAATTCTCATTCGCACGACGTTTCGTTTCGTCGTCTTTGGCTTCGGCGATCTCATCTTCGGCGGATTTGATTTGGGCGTTCATCGCGCTCGCATCCAAGTCAGCCATAGCAATCGCAGTCTCAGCCAACACAGTCAGTCCCTTGGCGTTCACTTCAGCAAAACCGCCGCGCACGAACATTTTGTCGGTTGCGCCGCCGTCTTTCATCACAGTCACAATGCCGGGGCGCAGCGTGGCAAGCACGGGGGCATGCATTGGCAAGATAGTCATTTCGCCTTCAGTGCCGGGCAAAGTGACCGATGCCACGTCTCCTGAAAACAGGAGCTTTGCGGGAGAGACGAGTTCGAAATGTAATCCGGCCATTTTGCTTACGCCGCCTCAGCAGCCATTTTCTTGGCCTTCTCGACAGCTTCTTCAATGGTGCCCACCATATAGAAAGCAGCTTCTGGCAGATGATCATAAGCACCATCACACAGACCTTTGAAGCCCTTGATGGTATCAGCAAGCGGAACCAGCTTGCCTGGTGAACCGGTGAACACTTCAGCCACAAAAAACGGCTGGCTCATAAAGCGCTCGATCTTGCGGGCGCGGGCCACGGCGGTTTTATCGTCTTCCGAAAGCTCGTCCATGCCGAGAATGGCGATGATGTCTTGCAAGGCCTTATAGCGTTGCAGAATTTGCTGCACACGGCGCGCTGTACCGTAATGCTCATCACCAATAATGCGAGCATCCATCATGCGCGATGTGGAATCCAGTGGATCCACAGCAGGATAAATACCTTTTTCAGCAATCGAACGCGATAGCGTTGTTGTGGCGTCCAAATGTGCGAAGGACGTAGCAGGGGCCGGATCGGTCAAATCGTCGGCTGGCACGTAAATGGCCTGCACGGAGGTGATCGAACCCTTTTGCGTTGTGGTAATGCGCTCTTGCATCGTTCCCATGTCGGTGGCCAGTGTTGGCTGATAACCCACGGCCGATGGAATACGGCCCAACAAGGCAGACACTTCAGAACCCGCTTGCGTGAAGCGGAAAATGTTATCCACGAAGAACAACACGTCTTGGCCTTCGTCACGGAAATGTTCAGCCACTGTGAGACCAGAAAGCGCCACACGCGCACGTGCACCCGGAGGCTCATTCATCTGACCATACACAAGTGCAGCTTTGGAGCCTTCGCCGCCGCCCTTCTTGTTCACGCCAGACTCGATCATTTCATGATAAAGATCGTTGCCTTCGCGAGTACGTTCACCCACACCAGCAAACACCGAATAACCACCGTGAGCCTTGGCCACGTTGTTGATGAGTTCCATGATCAAAACAGTTTTGCCTACGCCTGCGCCGCCGAACAGGCCAATCTTGCCGCCCTTTGCGTAAGGTGCGAGAAGATCAACAACCTTAATACCGGTGACGAGAATTTCAGCTTCGGTTGATTGCTCAACAAACAATGGCGCATCCTGGTGGATGGCGCGGGTGAGCTTGGTTTTCATCGGGCCTGCTTCATCCACAGGCTCACCGATCACGTTCATGATGCGGCCTAATGTTTCAGGGCCAACAGGCATCATGATGGGCGTGCCCGTATCATAAACTTCTTGGCCGCGAACGAGGCCTTCAGACGAGTCCATGGCGATGGTGCGCACAGTTTTTTCACCAAGATGCTGGGCCACTTCGAGAACCAAGCGGTTGCCGCCATTTGTGGTTTCGAGTGCGTTCAAAATTTGCGGCAAATCGCCATCAAACTGCACGTCGATCACAGCGCCTGTGACTTGCGTGATGCGGCCAACAAGGCCTGAGCCCTTCTTGGTGGTTTTTGCTGCAGCAGCTGCTTTTGCCATGTTGCGGTTCCTTCTCGTATCTTAAAGCGCTTCTGCGCCGGAAATAATTTCGATGAGTTCTTTGGTAATCTGGGCTTGGCGCTGGCGGTTATATTTAATCGACAGCTTATTGATCATGTCGCCTGCGTTGCGCGTTGCGTTATCCATCGCACTCATGCGCGCACCTTGTTCGGAGGCAGCATTTTCGAGAAGTGCGCGGAACACTTGGATCGAAATGTTACGCGGCAACAAATCTGTTAGAATTTCGCCTTCATCTGGTTCTGCTTCATAAACCGCACCACCGAGGTCAGCAGCAACGCCACCAGCGACAGCAGCAGGGATCATTTGCAAAGCAGTTGGTTTTTGGCTGATTACGGATTTAAATTCAGCAAAGAAAATCGTGCAAACATCAAATGCGCCTTCATTGAACATACGGATGATGGTGGCGCCAACACCTGTTGCATTGTCATAACGCACAGCTTTCTGGCCACGGAAATCAACGGCTTCAACGATGTGTTTGCCGTAGACCCGTTTGAGCGCATCATTACCCTTTTTGCCAACCGTCATCATCTTTACGGTCTTGCCTTGTGCTATCAGCCTCTCGGCATGCTCACGTGCCAGACGCGCGATGGACGAGTTGAAACCACCACAAAGCCCACGCTCAGCAGTGCAGATCACCAGCAGATGCGTTTGGTCTTTGCCCGTCCCAGCAAGAAGGGCCGGAGCGCCCGATTGCCCAGCTACAGCACCAGCCAGATTGGCCAGAACCACAGCCATGCGTTCCGAGTATGGACGCGCGGCCACAGCTGCTTCTTGCGCACGGCGCAGCTTTGCAGCAGCCACCATTTGCATGGCCTTGGTGATTTTTCTGGTTGCCTTGACCGAGGCGATACGGTTGCGGAGGTCTTTAAGACTTGCCATTACGCGCTCTTATGCAAATGCCTTGGTGAAAGCATCCACTGCGGCTTTGAGCTTTACACCCATTGCATCAGTGATTTGTTTTTCAGTGCGGATCGAATCCAGAATATCCATGTGCTTGTCTTTGAAGTTGCGCAGCAAGCCATCTTCATAATCGCGGATACGGTTGACAGCGATGCCGTCGAGATAGCCGTTCACACCTGCATAGATCGCCACAACTTGCTCTTCAGTTTTGAGCGGTGAGAACTGTGGTTGCTTGAGCAATTCAGTCAAGCGCGCGCCACGGTTCAAAAGTTTTTGTGTCGATGCATCAAGATCAGAACCGAACTGCGCGAAGGCCGCCATTTCGCGGTACTGAGCAAGCTCGCCCTTAATCTTACCAGCAACCTGCTTCATGGCTTTCACCTGGGCGGCTGAACCCACGCGTGACACTGAAAGACCAACGTTCACAGCTGGGCGGATACCCTGATAGAACAAATCAGTTTCCAAGAAGATCTGACCATCAGTAATCGAAATCACGTTGGTTGGAATGTAAGCTGACACGTCGTTGGCTTGGGTTTCAATAACTGGCAAAGCGGTGAGTGAACCAGCGCCCAAAGCATCATTCAATTTGGCAGAACGCTCAAGCAAACGCGAGTGGAGATAAAACACGTCGCCAGGATAAGCTTCGCGGCCGGGTGGACGGCGGAGGAGCAGAGACATCTGACGATAGGCCACGGCTTGCTTGGACAAATCGTCATAAGCAATCAAAGCATGCATGCCATTGTCACGGAAATATTCGCCCATAGTGCAGCCAGTGAACGGTGCCAGATATTGCATCGGCGCTGATTCAGAAGCAGTAGCGGCCACCACGATAGAATATTCCATAGCGCCTGCATCTTCCAAAATCTTTACGAATTGAGCAACTGTCGAACGCTTTTGGCCGCAAGCAACATAAACGCAATAAAGCTTTTCTTTATCAGGGCCATTCACGTGAATAGCTTTTTGGTTGAGGATAGTATCAAGAATAATCGCAGTCTTACCCGTCTGACGATCGCCAATGATCAATTCGCGTTGGCCACGACCAACGGGGATCAAAGCGTCCACAGCTTTAAGACCAGTGGACATTGGTTCATGCACTGATTTGCGCGGAATAATGCCTGGGGCCTTAACGTCTACGCGTGAGAACTTCTTGGCCTTTATCGGGCCTTTGCCGTCAATCGGATTTCCAAGAGCGTCGACAACGCGGCCAAGCAATTCTGGGCCGATTGGAACTTCAACGATTGCACCGGTTCGCTTAACAGTGTCGCCTTCTTTAATGTCGCGGTCATTACCAAAAATAACGACACCGACATTGTCGGTCTCGAGGTTGAGCGCCATGCCGCGAATGCCACCAGGGAATTCAACCATTTCGCCAGCCTGAACATTATCCAAGCCATAAACGCGGGCAATACCGTCGCCGACGGAAAGTACTTGTCCAATTTCAGCAACTTCAGCGTCTTTGCCAAAGTCCTTAATTTGCTTTTTTAGAATTGTCGAAATTTCAGCGGCGCGGATATCCATAATCAGCCGGTTCCCTTCATAGCAGTCTTGAGATTGGAGAGTTTTGTTTTAAGTGAGTTATCAATCATGGTCGTGCCCACTTTTACGATCAGGCCGCCGAGAATTGAGGAATCGACAGTGGTCGTGAGCAAAACGTCTTTGCCGAGTTTGGCTTTGAGTACAGCTTTTAAATCTGTAATCTGTGCAGGTGATAACTTTTCAGCAGATGTTACATCTGCAACTGTTTCGCCCTTGGCATCAGCCACCAATCCTTGAAACCCGCGAATCGCATCAGGCAAGGCTGAGAGGCGGCGTTTTGCACTCATAAGCTTGATAAAATTAAGTGCAAGTCCACCAACACCAGACTTATCAGCAAGTGCCGACACAGCGCTCATCTGATCTTCGGCCTTAAACACAGGCGATTGCAACAAACGCTTCAAATCTTCTGAATTATCAATGAGCTTTTGAAACGCTTCCAATCCCTTGGCTGTTGCAGGCACTGCGTTTTCTTCCGATGCAAGGTCAAACAAAGCATTTGCATATCGCCCCGCCACACCCGAAATAATTTGATTTGCCGCCACTGAAATACCTTCAAATTGAGAGTGTTCGACTTGAGGCCAAACATTGATCGCGGGCGTTCGCTATCACAGTGTAATGAGACTCGCAACCAGCCAGTTGAGGCGGATTGCCGCAATATGAATTTTGAACAATAAAAAAGCCCGGACAAAGTGCCATCCGGGCCCAACTTTCGTTTTGAACTGGGGTATTAGCCCAGCAATCTCGTCTCAAGCTGATAACGCTTGATACCCATATCAGCCAAGTCGGCTTCACTCAGACACTTCAACTGATTCCTCAGTTGGGCCTCAGTTTTCCGAAGCTTTTGGCGTTGGAAAAGCTTGGCGATATTCATTATGAGCGCACTGCGTCTCTGGCAACGCGGCTAATATCGGTGCGCGCAATGCCTAAATCGGCCAATTCGCGGTTCGATAAGGATTGCAATTCAGAAACGGTACGGCTGTAACGCTTCCAAGTATTGATACGGGTCTTAAGAACTTCAAACATGATATATGTTCCTTTCTATTGGATCATCTTCTTCGCTTACGCAACATACATAGTGCATTGCAGCAAAATTACCATTGCAAATTTTGCATGGCTCCTAATACCAATTGAGTTTCAATCGTTTACACAATCTTAACAGTGATTACTTGGCCACCATGTTGCCACATAAAGGGGCAGTTTCTGCTTTATTTCAGAGGTCAAAGTGCGTCAAATGCAACCACTTTAAGCAACGCCACAAATTCCAGACAAAAAAGTGATCATCTTTAGTTGACAGTCGTTAACCATGATCCTTGCGCGATTATTTACCATTCAGCTCTAAGTTAACAGTAGTTGTGTGGCGTTTTCAAAGGTAAGGCTCAAAGGCCTTCCTCCGCTCACCTTGGGGAGGCATTTCTTGACAGTAGCTTTGGGTGAGCTTTTTTCATTTGAACAATTAGCACAGGCAGATCAAAATCCTGTTGCTGAAACAGCAAAGTTGCCAAGCCCAGACGACATCCAACGAGCCATTAAGTCGGCTAGTGAAGCGACTTATAAATGGATAATTGTATCAGACGAAATTAGCTGGAGTGAAAATACATCAGAGATTTTGGGCTGCCCTATTTCAGCGGTGAGATCTGGCAAGCTTTTTGCCAGTCTTCTGGACGCAGATAACTTTACCACGCGCTATGAAACTGTAATGAATTCAAAGTCTCGCGACGATGGCACAGGTGTTCCCTATCACATCGAGTATATGTTTCGCAGTGAAGGACGAGGCCGCGAAAAATCAGTCTGGGTCGAAGATCAAGGGCGATGGTTTGCAGGTTCAGATGGCAACCCTGCAGAAGCCTATGGAACAATCCGCCCCATAGATGAGCGTCACCGCCGCGATCAGCATCTCAATTTTCTCGGAAACTGTGATCCACTGACCGGTATGATGAACCGAGGTCGCATGACAGAAGCGCTGGGCGAAGCGATTTCAGTGGCAGTCAAAGACAAACGAAATTGCGCATTCGCCATTGCTGCAGTCAATAATTTGTCAGTTATGAATGAGGCTTATGGCTTTGATGTCGCCGATGAGGTGATCGTTGCCCTTGGCCGCAGACTTCGCCAAGTGATGCGCGCTGGTGATGGCATAGCACGATTTTCAGGCGGAAAGTTTGGAATTATTCTAAATGAATGCGATCAGGCAGAACTTCGCATTGCATTAGAAAGATTTATGTCAATAGTTCGCGACAGCGTTATTGAAACAAAACATGGGCCTGTGTGGGCTATGCTTTCCATAGGGGCCGTCAGCTTGCCGGATCACGCTTCCGACGCCAACGCGGCAACCGCCAAAGCCGAGGAAGCACTCAGTGAGGCAACGCGTCAGCCCTCAGACGGTTACGTTGTTTTCAAACCATCTGATCTACGGAGTAATGAACGCGCCCTCAATGCACGGTGTGCAACGGAAATAGTTCAGTGTCTTAAGGAAGAGCGTTTCAAACTTGCTTTCCAACCGATCGTCAACGCGGCATCAGGCGAAGTTGCGATGCATGAAGCGCTATTACGAATGGAAGATAATGCAAGCGGCGAATTGATTGCGGCGTCGCATCTGGTTCCTATAGCGGAAAATTTAGGACTGGTACGTCTTATTGATCGCGCCGTTATGCAGATGATTATGAAAACCTTGAACACTTACCCCGATTCAAGGCTTTCAATGAATGTTTCTGGAACCACGGCAATGGATCCGAGGTGGCATTCTCAATTGCTCGAAATTCTTACCGCAAACGCGGATGTTGCCGAGAGACTGACAGTTGAAGTGACCGAGACAGTAGCATTAAGCAATGTGCCCTCTACAAGGCAATTTGTGGAGAGCCTCCGCAAACTCGGAACCAGTGTTGCAATCGACGATTTTGGAGCTGGCTTTACATCATTTCGCAATCTACGGGATTTGCCTGTAAACATGATCAAGCTGGACGGAAGTTTCTGCCAAGACCTGCGCAACAATCACGAAAATGAATATATTGTGCGCAGCCTCATCGATCTTGCTGGCAAGTTCAAAATCAAAACTGTCGCCGAATGGGTTCAACATGAAGAAGACGCCGATGCTTTACGCAGTTGGGGTGTAGACTATCTTCAAGGTAATTTGATTGGGCAGGCAAGTATAGTATTGCCTTGGGCAGCCAACCAATCCTCGGTTTTTTCGCTCAATTTTAACTCCGTTCCTGCAGTAAAGCCTCAGATCGTCTCTGTACGTCCAGAAGAGGCCCATATAATCGCTTTTGACCCGATAAATTCGGATTTATGCAACCAACCCGAGCCGTTTGAACAATTTGAAGTCGACGACGCTGCTTTGGAAGCTTCGAGTGAAACTTTGGAGCCAGAAGAAAAAGTTCGGGAACTAGAAACCGGGGTTGAAGAACCTCAACCAGATCTTATCGAACTCCAGTTTTCAGAAATCGACGATAGCATTTCGACATTACGGCAAACACTGATCGAATTAAAAAACTATTTCCCCAATCACGACGATATCGAAGCCCAAAATGCCGCTTGAATTATCGCTTTAATTTAGATCGGCCTGAACTTTAATAAGTTTTATGGGATCGAATAAGGTCAGAAAAGTCAAAACGCTCTAGCGGGTAATATTATCAAGTTTCTGTTGCATCGCCGCGAGTTGATTTTTCAGAGCATCGAGATCATCTCTACTCGCTGCTGCAGTAGAAGCAGGTTTATTGGCTTCCTGGCCTGATCCCGTTGTATTTGGAGCGCCACTATTTATCATGGCTGCAAATGGATTAAACATTTTCATGGCATCATTAAACAGCGCCATATTTTTTTTAGCCTGATCCTCCATACCTTTGAATGCTTCCCCCACACCTGCAGCATCCATCATCTGCTTACGGTATTTTTCTTGATCTTTCATGAGATTATCAAGTGAAAATTCAAGATAACCCGGCACTAAGCCCTGCATAGAATCACCATAAGCTTTAATGAGTTGGCGCAAAAAATTGACAGGGAGCATGGTTTGTGCGCCACCCTTATTTTCTTCTTCAAAAATGATCTGCGTCAAAACTGAACGCGTTATATCTTCACCAGTCTTTGCATCATAGACCAGAAAGTCTGAACCGCTCTTGACCATTAACGCCAAATCATCGAGCGTTACGTAAGTACTGGTGGCCGTATTGTATAAGCGACGATTGGCATATTTTTTTATGACAGTTGCAGATTTAGCCTGCCCTTGATCTTCACCCAAAATAACTCTCCCTCACTTCGCTGGCATTCTCCCGATACCCAACGAGAGTAAAACTTGCTCCGTGCACCGCACAATTGCAAGTGCAAAAAATCTCGCAGTTGCACGCAATTCAACACTGTGAAATGCCTAAAGGGATGCTATTGTCATTTTCACATAAGCAGAAATTTTCCACTCAGGAGCACCTAAATGGCCACCTCTACCAATGATATCGTCATCGTTTCAGCCGCACGAACCCCTGTTGGTTCGTTCAACGGAGCGCTTTCCAGTTTAACCGGAGCTCAATTGGGAACAATTGCTCTCAAAGCAGCCATTGCTCGGGCAAAAGTAGAAGCTGCTGAAATTGATGAAGTCATTTTGGGGCAAATCTTGACAGCCGCTCAAGGCCAAAACCCTGCACGCCAAGCGGCCGTTCATGCAGGTATACCAGTAACATCACCAGCTTGGGGAATGAATCAGCTTTGCGGTTCAGGTTTACGGGCTGTGGCATTAGGCATGCAACAAATCGCATCGGGTGATGCAAAGATTGTAGCCGCAGGTGGGCAAGAATCGATGAGCAAGGCACCCCACGCCCAGCATTTGCGAGACGGTGTCAAAATGGGCGATTACCAAATGATCGACACCATGATCCGTGACGGATTATGGGATGCGTTTAATGGCTATCATATGGGTAACACGGCTGAAAACGTGGCCGCCCAATGGCAAATCACCCGTGACATGCAAGATGTTTTTGCCGTCGCATCACAAAACAAAGCTGAAGCTGCTCAAGCGGCAGGCAAATTCAAAGACGAAATCGCTCCCGTCACCATTACATCGCGCAAAGGCGATGTGATCGTTTCAGAAGATGAGTATATCAAGAAGGGCGTGACCCTAGACGCAATTGCAAAATTGAAATCCGCCTTCATGAAAGATGGCACTGTGACCGCTGCAAATGCATCTGGCATAAACGACGGCGCCGCTGTGGTTATTCTCATGAGTGCTGCTGAAGCATCTAAGCGCAGTCTCACACCGCTCGCTCGCATCGCTTCTTGGGCCAGTGTGGGTGTTGATCCAGCGATCATGGGTTCTGGCCCAATCCCAGCATCGCGTGCCGCTTTGGCCAAGGCAGGCTGGAAAGCTGCAGATTTAGATTTGATCGAAGCAAACGAGGCTTTTGCAGCACAAGCTTGCGCCGTCAACAAAGATATGGGCTGGGATACAGCAAAGGTCAATGTGAACGGGGGTGCCATCGCAATAGGCCATCCTGTTGGTGCATCAGGGGCTCGCGTTCTCAACACGTTGCTGTTTGAAATGGGTCGTAGAAATGCGAAAAAGGGATTAGCAACACTCTGCATCGGCGGCGGCATGGGTGTTGCTATGTGTCTAGAAAGATAAGAAGCGAAACGGGAGAGATAAATGTCGAGAGTAGCAGTCGTAACCGGAGGCACCAGAGGCATTGGTGCAGAAATTTCTAAAACATTAAAAGCAAATGGCTGCAAAGTTGCTGCGATCTATGCCGGCAATGACGCAGCCGCGGCTGCCTTTAAAGATGGAACTGGCATAGCAATTTATAAATGCGATGTTTCAAATTACGATATTTGCGTTTCAACCTTAAAGCAGATCGAAACCGACCTTGGGCCAGTTGATATTCTCGTCAACAATGCAGGCATCACCCGTGACGCCATGTTCCACAAAATGACTCTGCAACAATGGCAAGAGGTCATGAACACCAATCTTAATTCACTTTTCAATATGACCCAACCGATTTGGGGTGGGATGAGAGACCGTAGCTTTGGTCGCATTATCTGCATCTCGTCGATCAACGGCCAAAAAGGTCAAATGGGCCAAGCCAACTATTCAGCTGCCAAAGCTGGTGATATCGGATTTGTAAAATCTCTCGCTCAAGAAGGTGCTTCAAAAGGCATTACAGTCAACGCCATTTGCCCGGGCTATATCGCAACCGAAATGGTCATGGCTGTGCCGCAAGAAGTCCGCGAAAAGCGCATCCTGCCATTAATCCCAGTGGGTCGCTTGGGTGAAGTGTCCGAGATCGCACGCTGTGTGGCATTCTTAGCCGCCGACGAGGCTAGTTTCATTACAGGCTCTACCATCACCGCCAATGGCGGGCAATATATGGTCTGACACATATGGTGATACCACTACGGCTCAAAGCCGAAAATTTGAGCTGTGAACGCGGCGGCAGATTGGTCTTCAAGGATTTGAGCTTTGATCTGGTGGCAGGTGAATTCGCTGAATTGCGCGGCCCTAACGGCGTTGGAAAATCCTCCTTGTTGCGCTTACTCGCCGGACTGAACACTTCGTCAAGCGGCCGCTTGAGTTTGGAGGGAGGCGCACCAGATACAAATTTGGCTGAGCAATCCCATTACATCGGTCATGCCGAAGCTAACAAGCCTGCTTTGACGGTGCGTGAAAATCTGGTTTTCTGGCAAAAGTTCTTAGGTGGCAGTGAAAATGCAAATTCGTTTTCTGCATTCAAATTAGAGGCTCTCGCTGATGATCAAGTACTACTCTTATCAGCTGGCCAGAAGCGCAGGCTGGCCCTGACGCGGCTCGTCGTGGCCCATCGCCCTTTGTGGCTGCTTGACGAGCCGACAGTGGGCCTTGATACGGCGTCACTTATCATCTTGCAAAACCACATTCATGATCACTTGAAAAATGGTGGCATCGTGATTGCTGCAACTCATGCCGAGCTTGGCGTGAAGTCGGCGATAAATATTCAATTGGGAAAAGCCGCATAATGTTCCAACAAGCTTTGGCCCTCACCACACGCGACGTTGCCCTGGCCCGCAGGCAAGGCGGCGGCTTAGGCGCAGCATTCGGATTTATCCTATCAGTGATGGTTCTGATTCCTTTGGCTATTGGTCCCGACCAAATTCTTTTATCAAAACTCGCCCCCGGACTAATGTGGCTGGCACTTTTATTATCCGTATTGCTGACAGCCGACCGTATGTTTCAACAAGACTTTGAAGACGGCTCTCTTGATGTCATGGCCATGGCCAAATTACCTTTAGAGATAGTAACACTAGCCAAAGTGCTCGCGCACTGGTTCACCGTCAGCCTACCTCTGGCCATTATCACCCCACCATTGGGTCTATTAATGTCAATTGATGTCGGCCAATTGCCAATCTTGCTCGTATCTATGGTCATTGGTTCATTAGCACTTTCATTGCTGGCGGCAGTCGGCGGCGCGGTTACAGCTGGCCTGCGCCGAGGAGGATTATTGGTGTCATTGCTTGTATTGCCGCTTTATATTCCCGTTTTGATTTTTGGCGTGGCGGCCAGTTCGGCTAATCTAAGCCCATCCAGTTCAACACCGGCACTAACCGTGCTATGTGCCATCACCCTAATGAGTCTTGTCATCAGCCCTTGGGCGTGTGCCGCAGCCCTTAAAGCCTATTTGAGATAAAAATAGATCATGCAACAATTCGCAAACCCCGCAAGATTTCTAAAAATTGCCAATGTTACTCTGCCCTATATTTGGGCTATCACCGCAATCCTATTTGCCATCGGCCTCTATGGCGCGCTCGTGATCACACCCCCAGATTATCAGCAAGGCGAGACCGTGCGCATTATGTATGTGCATGTGCCCGCAGCTTGGCTTGGACTCTTTGTTTATTGTCTCATGGGCTTTTTCAGTGCTGTCGCTTTTGTTTATCGTCACCCATTGGCTGATGCCGCAGCGAAAACTGCCGCCCCACTTGGAGCTGTGTTCTGCTTTCTCGCACTCGTAACCGGATCGTTCTGGGGCAAGCCCATGTGGGGCACTTGGTGGGCATGGGGTGATGCCAGATTGACATCAATGTTCATCCTGCTTCTTTTCTATTTGGGCTACATGGCCGTTTGGAGCAGCATCGATGAACCAACTCGCGCCGCGGCAATTGCTCGAATCGTGGCGCTGGTGGGTGTTCTCAATGTATTCGTCGTCAAATTTTCAGTGAATTGGTGGAACTCTCTGCACCAAGGTCCAAGCGTCATAAAAATGGGCGGCCCTGCAATCGATAAATCGATGCTCTGGGCGCTGCTGACCATGGCCGTTGCCTATACGATGTTATTTCTAGCGCTGCATCTTGTTTCCATGCGCAGTGAAATTGCCGCACGCAAGTTGCGCCAAGCCCGTCTTGTCGAAATTGGAAATCGGTAATGGATTTTTCCGCAGCACATGTTTCATACGTTATTGCCTCCTATGCCATTAGTGGCATCTGCGTGATTGGGTTATTTTTATACGTGCTTTTGCGGGATCGCGCGCTGGCCACAAAACTGAAACACATTGTAGAAAAAGATAAGCGATGACACGCGGTCGTGGCCTAGCTGCGTTGATCCCCTTCATAGTGTTCGGCGCATTGGCCATCATTTTTTGGCGCAGCCTTTCCAATGATCCAAAATTTATCCCGTCCGTGCTCATTAACAAACCAGTGCCCGAATTCAATTTGAGCGCTGTAGAAGGGTTGCAAATTCCAGGTCTTTCGCATGCTGATCTCAAAAAAGGTAATGTGACAATCGTCAATATCTTTGCATCTTGGTGCGTTCCCTGCCGCGAAGAACAACCACTGCTCATGTCGCTCAGCGCCAACAAAGATATTCATCTCGTCGGCATCAACAATAAAGATGCACCAGCAGACGCGCGGAATTTTCTTGGCACCTATGGCAATCCATTTACCGCCATTGGTTCCGATATCGATGGCCGCACAACAATTAATTTTGGAAGCTATGGCGTACCAGAAACCTTTGTCGTGGATGGCAAGGGCACAATCAGATACAAAGTCATTGGCGGATTAGGCGCCAGCATGGCCGATGGCAGTTTCTTCAAAGAAGTTCAGAAAGCTGCGTTGCCGCTTAAGCAGTAACTATTCTTTTCTTTAGTTTTATTTTTACAGGCTCTTCCGCAGAAGGTCCTTCATCAATCATATCCATTTCGGAAGCCAAAGTGCCGAGGCATTCCATCACAATACGGCGGTCGCTAGCGTTGAATAAAGAGAGCAGTTGCTTGTCAATTTCTTCAGCGCCATTCTGGGTAGATTTCAGAATCTTCTTACCAACAGGAGTGAGGCGAATGGCGTTAGCACGCGCATCTTCCTTCGTTCGGCGGCGCTGCAAATAACCTTGCGCCATTAAACGGGCAACCAAATCAGCCAGAGTAGAGCGATCAATTCCAGTTATCTTAACCAACTCGGTTTGGCTTTTGCCATCATTGCTATCTACAGCCGATAAGACCGTGAATTGACGGTGGGTCAAACCAGTCTTGCCAACTTCATCCATATAAAGATGAACAGAATACTGAACAGCACGCTTCAACAAATGCGAAAAAGAACGCGTAAATTGTTTTGTGTCTTTGTTGCCCGACATACTTATTCCCTGTTCCCCACCGACCTCATCTCACCACGTTGCATGGTGAAAGACAATTTTATTTCCGAAAAGCTGTCGAGTCCTAGCGAGTCATTGCAAGAGCAGCAAGCAAAACTTGACGAGAACCCTTTCTGAAGATGTAACTAGAAACAGAAAAACAAAGAACACAAGTCTTGACAATCAAGATTCTTATTCAACAGTACACGGATGATCAGCAGGCGGAGCTTATTTTTCTGGCTGTTCGTCGATCATATGCTTGGCCATATATGGCGCATTCGCAACTGCGAAAAGCGCAGTTAGGCCCAAAATGCCAAACACTTTGAAATCCACCCAAAGGGGTTCTGAGTAAAACCAAATCAGGATGTTCAATATCGCAAGTCCGAAAAAGAAAAACGCCCAGCGCAGCGTCAACATTCGCCATGCATCATCTGGCATGTTTAATGCCTCACCCAACATTGTTTTTAAAAAAAGTTTTTTGAGCCACAAGCCGCCCAACAGAGCGGATCCAAACAAAACATTGATAATCGACACCTTGATTTTAAGATAAATTGGGTCTTTAAAATAGAATGTCAATCCACCAAACACCACGACTAAAGCAGCGGTGACCAATTGCACGTATGAAATTTTCTTTGTGATAAAATAACCAATAGCCAAAGCAACAAGCGTCGCCACCACAAGTGCAGCCGATGCATAAATCAAATCAAATTTGAGATAGACCGCAAAGAATACCAACAGCGGCCCTAAGTCTAACAACATTTTTTTATTCTGGCTCATTCGTCTTCAAATCCTGCAATAGCCCGCGAAAACGCTAGCGCGTCGAAAGGCTGTAAATCATCAATACTTTCACCAACACCAATGGCATGGATCGGCAATTTAAATTTTTCTGCAATCGCTACGAGAATGCCGCCGCGAGCCGTGCCATCAAGTTTGGTCATAATCAAACCAGTCACACCTGCAACTTTTGTAAAAATCTCAGCCTGCGCCAATGCATTTTGTCCGGTCGTAGCATCAAGCACCAACAAAACCGCATGGGGCGCTGCTTCATCCTGTTTTTTGATAACCCGCACCACTTTATCCAATTCATCCATCAGATAGGCCTTATTTTGAAGGCGGCCTGCCGTGTCGATAAACAATATATCCGTTCCATCTTCGCGCGCTTGCTTCAACGCATCAAAGGCGAGACCTGCTGAGTCCGCTCCGGTTGGTGCGCTTCTGGTCACCGCACCAATGCGGTTTCCCCAAATTGTCAATTGCTCAATAGCTGCAGCACGGAATGTATCACAGGCAGCAAACATCACTTTGTAACCTTCAGAAGCCGCGATTGAACCGAGCTTACCGATTGTTGTAGTCTTGCCTGAACCATTCACACCAACCACCAAAATCACATATGGTTTTTCTGAACCAAAATTAAATGGCACCTCGACTGGCTTTAGAACTTTGGCCACTTCATCGGCTAAAATCTGCTTTACTTCTTCGGGATCAATTTCCTTGTCGTAGCGCCCATATGAAACAGCCTTGATGATGCGTTCTGCGACGGTAATACCTAAGTCAGCTTGTATGAGAGTATCTTCAAGCTCTTGCAGCGTTTCCTTATCAAGTTTGCGTTTGGTGAAGATTGCGGTAATGGAGCCCGAAATCGTCTTGGAAGATTTAGAAAGCCCTTCCTTGAGACGCGAAAACCAACCCGTTTTTTGGAGCGGTGGCTCTTCGACAACAACGGGCGCAGGCGCTAAAGGGGGCGGCGGAGTTGGAGGAAGCACTACAGCCATCGGCGCAATGATTTCTGGCTCTGGCTGAGGTTCAGGGATTGGCCTTGGTTGCGGAACGTGTTTGAGAGGCTTGAGCGGCGGTACGGTCTTTGCGACAGGTGCAAGTTTTGCCTTCGTTACCGTCACGGGTCGAGGCGGCGGAGCAACTTTTTTAGTTGGAGCGGGCTTTGGCTTTGCTGCCTTTGGCAGTGGTGGGGCTGGCGCAGCCTTAGTTGCTTTTTTTACGATAGGCTTTGATGTTTCTTTTTTTGAAACTACTTTCTTTGGGGGCTGGGCCGCTGGAGCTTTTGATTTCGCGGGTGTCTTTGCAAACGGCTGGGCCTTGGCCCTATCAGCCTTTTGCGGCTTTTCAACTTCAATTTTTATTTCGGGTTCCGGCTCAGGTGCTGGCAAAGCGACTTGCTCAACTTCCACTGGAGCTGCATCTTCAGCAGGTTTGCCTGTAATCCGGTTAAATAGCTTTTTGAAAAAACCAGCCATTACTCAAATTCCCATCACGAGATGCGAAGCGGCAACGCTCCTGACTTGAGCCTTAATCAACGCACCTGGAACCATCACTGTTTCAAACTTCGCTAAAGCAAAATGCTCAGTGCGGCCTTGGTTTGGTGTTTCAATTAATACATCGCGCGTGGCTCCCATTTGCGAGGTCATGAAAGCACTCTGCCGCGCTTCGCCTTTGGCGCGGAGCAGCGCGGCACGGCGTTTAATTATGCTTTGTTCGACAGTTGGCATCTTTGCCGCCGGTGTTCCCGGGCGCTGTGAATAAGGAAATACATGAAGATAAGTGAGGCCGCATTCATCAACAATCCGCATTGAGTTTTCGAACATCTCATCGGTCTCAGTGGGAAAACCTGCAATAATATCCGCTCCAAAAACCATATCAGGCCGTTTTGCACGCAACATATCACAAAACTCAATTGTATGTTCACGACTGTGCCTGCGCTTCATGCGTTTTAATATCATGTTATCGCCAGATTGGAGTGAAAGATGCAGGTGTGGCATCACACGGGCTTCTCCCGTCAGCACTTCAACCAATTGATCATCGACTTCGATGGAATCGATTGAAGACAGACGTAAGCGTCTAAGATCAGGCACTTGTTCTAAAATTTGAGAAAGCAGAGCCCCAAGCCTCGGACTGCCGTCAAGATCAGCGCCCCATGAAGTCAAATCAACGCCCGATAAAACCACTTCAGCGTGACCCGATGCTACGAGGCGACGCACTTGTTCGACGGCATCCTTGATCGGCACAGAACGCGAATTGCCGCGCCCATAAGGGATGATGCAAAACGTGCAGCGATGATCACAGCCATTCTGCACTTGAACAAAAGCCCGCGTGCGGCCTGTGAGTTGCTCGATGATCGGTGGTCGCGTTTCTTTCACGGCCATAATATCAGATACGTCTACGCGCGGACGATTACTGCCGAGGGCCCAGCTTGATGACTGTAACTTCTCTTCGTTACCCAATACACGCGAAACTTCGGGCATCGCAGCAAACATTTCTGGATCAGTCTGGGCGGCACAGCCGGTGACTATAATTTGGCGCTCAGGATTCTTTTTGTGTGCCTTACGAATGGCTTGCCTCGCCTGCCTTGTGGCTTCTGCTGTAACCGCACAGGTATTGAACACCATGGCATTCTGCAGGCCTGCATTTTCAGCATGACCACGCATCACTTCGGTCTCAAATGTATTGAGCCTGCAACCAAAACTTATATGTTCCACCGTTGTCACAAAAGTCCCTCGGGCAAAACCCCATCAAATTCATAAGCCACAGGCCCTGTCATCAAAATATGGCCATCGCTTTCACGAACCGCCATAAACAAGTCGCCACCAGGCAAAGTGATTTTACATTTGGCATCGATAATTTTAATACGGTGTCCCGCGGCCATAGTTGCGCAGGCTGCGGTGCCACAGGCTTTGGTCAATCCCGCGCCGCGCTCCCATACGCGCAAGATAACGTGATCACGTGCCACAACCTTGGCAAAGGAAATATTGGCACGTTCTGGAAACAACGGATGATTTTCGAGCATCGACCCCGCGCGACTTAAATCCACCACATCCAAATCATCGACCCAAAAGATACAATGCGGGTTTCCAACATTGACCACTGATGGCGAGTGGATGAGTGGGTGATCAATCGGGCCATATTGCATTTCAATGTGGCGTGTATCGGCAAAGGGTTCGGATAACGGAATGTCTTTCCAGCCAAATTTCGGCACACCTTGATCTATCGTGATCATTTTATCGCCAGCTTTGGAGGCAATCAAAACACCACCTTTGGTGCTTATCGTGGCCGTGTTTGTTTTATTCTCGTCAAACAGCAAATCAGCAATACAGCGCGAGGCGTTACCGCAGGATTGCACTTCTCCGCCTTCTGCATTCCAAATGCGCATGCGCACATCGTAACCAGCCGATTTTTCGAGAACAATCAATTGGTCGCATCCAATTCCGGTTCTTCGATCTGCAATGGCTTTGGCTGCAATTTCCGAAATAACCAAAGCCCGGGCGCGCGCATCGAGCACGACAAAATCATTGCCTAGTCCGTTCATTTTACGGAAGGGGATTGGGGTTGCCAAAGTCATAAGGCGCTATATGGGGGGAAAACCGTCCAATCTCAATCTGAAATGTCTTTATGCATCAGCTAGCTTTGGCCGCTTTTCCAGAACCCTTAAAACTTGAGCCAATTCATTGCCGCGCTTCAAGATGAGGCCACCTTGGGCAACTACCGAATAAAGACCATTTTTGCGAATCAGTCCGGGGGTTTTGACAATCTTGTATAGCGGCTGCTCGCTGCTGCGCCGGAACACACTAAATCCTGCCGTTTCACGCCCAAAGTCGACCGCATAGTCGCGCCACTCGCCATTAGCGACGTGACGACCATAAAGACCGAGAATCATGCACAACTCAGCGCGGTCGAACCGGATTTCTTTCGGCAAAGTTCCAGCAAACCGAAGCAAAACTGCGGTTTCACCCACTTGATTCGTGCCGCTCATCGGACACCAACTGAAAAGCTTGTCATCACGCTGTAATATTGCCGCCGCAGCATCAATTTTGCAAGCAGGCAAAATTCCCCAGTTTTGCCGCAATTGCACCAAGTCTTCGACATGATACAGGGGGATAGTTTAGATGTTGCCTCGACAGCCCGGCTGGTTTGCTTTGGTTTAAGCCCCCCAGCCCCCCGAAGCTGCTAATAACCGGCCGGGCCCCCTGTTTTATAAGACGAGAGTTAGTCTGTGTGTTTGTTAAGTTTTAAGGCGGCTGCCGTTGCAGTCGCCCTTTTTTTGTTCGATAGAGACTTGACGAAGCGGCGGTGATTTCCAATATCCACGTCCAGCAAACTGGGAACCACCATGGCAAAATCGGCGACAAAAAAATCTGAACAATCGGCAAAACCACAAGCCTTCCAAGCAGAGGTGGGCAAGCTGCTGCATATGATGGTACATTCGGTTTATTCTGACCGGGATGTGTTTTTACGCGAATTAATTTCAAATGCATCTGATGCCTTAGATAAACTTCGCTATGAAGCGATAGCCAATCCCGGGCTTTTGGAAAATGACGCCAAGCTCGAGATCACCCTGATGCCTGACAAGGCGGCCAAGACTCTAACAATCAGCGACGGTGGAGTTGGCATGTCCGCTGATGAGCTCAGCGACAATCTCGGAATCATTGCCAAATCTGGCACGCAAGCCTTCGTGGAAAAAATCAAGGATGCACCAAGCTTAATTGGACAGTTCGGTGTTGGTTTTTATGCAGCCTTTATGGTGGCATCAAAAGTTGAAGTGTTCTCCCGCAAGGCAGGTTCGAATGACGGTCATGTGTGGACGTCCGATGGTGAAGGCACTTTCACCGTGGCCCCTGCCGCTGATCTTTCACGTGGCACGAAAATCGTTTTGCATCTTCGCGATGATGCGAGTGATTATCTTGAGGATTGGAAACTTGAAGAGGTTGTGCGCTCTTATTCCGATCACATCGCCCACCCGATCATGTTGCAAGGTGAGGGCGATGCGCGTCAGATCAATTCAGCAAGTGCAATTTGGATGCGCTCTAAGAGTGAAGTAACCGCTGAACAACACAAAGAATTCTTTGGCATTCTCAGTCACTCAGCGGAAGCGCCAGCTCTAACAATCCATTACCGCGCTGAGGGTCGTCAAGAATACAACGTGTTGCTTTATGTGCCGGGTGAAAGGCCTTTTGATCTTTATGATCCAGAGCGGAAGGGCAAACAGAAACTTTATGTGAAGCGCGTATTTATTGCTGATGATGCAGCGCTCTTGCCGCCCTATTTGCGCTTTGTGCGCGGGGTGATTGACAGCGCCGATATGCCGCTCAATCTGTCACGTGAAATGCTGCAGAATAATCCTGATGTGGCCGTCATCCGCAAGGCTGTGACCAACCGGGTTTTAAGTGAGTTCAAAAAATGCGCCGAAACAGAACCTGAGACCTTCAAAAAAATCTGGACTGTATTTGGGCCCGTGATCAAGGAAGGACTTTATGAGGACTATGAGCGCCGCGATCAATTGTTTGAGGTGGCACGCTTTAGCACAACAACGCGCGAAAATATTACGTTAAAAGATTACATTGCTGATCTCAAAGAAAATCAGACCGCAATATACTACCTCACCGCTGAAGATCCCAATAAAGCCAAATCGAGCCCGCAGCTTGAAGGTTATAAGTCGCGTGATGTTGAGGTGCTCTTGCTAACCGATCCAGTAGACAGCTTTTGGGTACGCACGGCTTTGGGCTTTGATGGCAAACCGTTTAAGTCAGTGGCTCAGGGTACAGCTGATCTTGATTTGATTGAGGCAAAAGATCAACCAGATGCCAGCAAAGCTGATGAACCTGCTGCTGCAAATTTGGTTTCAGCATTCAAAGAAGTTTTGGGCGCCCGCGTTTCTGATGTACGCATTTCCAAGCGTTTGACTGATAGCGCTGTATGCTTGGTCAATGATGGCCAAATGGATCGGACTTTAGAAAAACTTCTTTCACGCCAAGCCGATTCAGGTGTTGCGGTAAGTGCACCCGTTTTGGAGATCAATGCGGGTCATGATTTGATCAAGGCATTGGCCAAACTAGCTCAGAATAAAGGTGCTTCGTCAGTTGACGACGCGGCGCATTTACTGCTCGATCAAGCTTTCATGCTGGAAGGTGAAGTCGTGGCCGAACCCAATGATTTCGCTAAGCGCCTTGCTAAAGTCATGATTACGGCTTTCGGCTGACGTCAGGAGCAATATCCAAGACACTCGTGCCTTTGCTGCGCGCAATTGCCTTTTGCAGAAGGCGCATTGCATTAGCGAAGGCCGACTGCGGCGATTCGCTTAAAAGACCCGATAGATAAAGCCCCGATAGAAAGTCCCCTGTGCCGTTGGGAACCTTTGCTTCAATTGGCGCTGTAATTGTTTCGACCTGTTCCCGAGAAATACGAAGCGTTGAAAGCTCAGAAGCGGATTTCACCACTGATGTTGCAATCAGGTCCACAACCTTAAGACTCTGCGCGGCTCGAATAGCTTGTTCACGATTTTCAGTTGGAAGCCCTGTAAGCCATGAAAGCTCAAAAGCATTGGGTGTTAAGATCGTGGCCAGTGGCACCAGTTGATCTCGAATAGCTTCCGCAACAACTTGCCCCACATAAAGTTTGCCGTGATCACCCAGTACGGGATCAACCAATACAATTTTGCACTTCAGCCGCGCGATGAGTGCCGCAAAGATTTGAATTTGTTCAGCACTTGCGAAATAACCGGTGATCACCGCATCAAGATTTTCGAAGGCGCCTAACTTTTCGAGCGCAGAAATCAGTGCTGCCAATTCTGAAGCAGCAGTAGCTCTGCCCTCCGGCTTACCGTGGCCAGGATGATTTGAGAGCAGGATTGTTGGGAGGGCTAAAACTTCATGGCCTCCGCTTTGCAAGGCGGGCACAATGCAATTGAGACCGACGGGGCCGTAAACCACTTGTGACGAGATCGCAAGCACGCGCGCCATGTTTAAATTACTCCGATATCCATGAGATAGAGCAGCACAGAAGCGGTGATGGCCGCAAGGCCAGTTCCAAAGGCGATGGCACCCGATATGGCGGGCACGCCCTCATCGTTTTTCTGTGCAAACAAAAAGGCATTGGCACCCGAAGGCATAGCCGCAAACAATACCGCAATTTTTGACCAGAGTGGCGCTAATACAAAGACATTATGACTGAGCACGAACACAACAATCGGCATGAAGATCATTTTAAGGCCGATGAGCGCAAACATGCCAGAACCAGACCCGCGCAAGGAATAAGCCGAAAGCGAGCAACCAAGGGCAAAAAGAGCTGTGGGGATTGAAGCATCAGCCAGCATACTCAGCATTTTATCAGCGACAGGATGAAGACCAAGATTTGTGATGCGCCAAAGGCTTCCCGCAATCAGCGCCATAACAATTGCATTCTGTGCAAGATTGATCACCAATTCGCGCCCGGTTTTTTGAAACGAGAAATCCCCCGAATGGCGGGCTAATTCGCGGTGCATGGTGGCTGAGAACCATAAGATTGGTGCGTGGATGGA
This sequence comes from Hyphomicrobiales bacterium, assembly GCA_025359045.1. Lineage (GTDB taxonomy): Bacteria > Pseudomonadota > Alphaproteobacteria > Rhizobiales > Aestuariivirgaceae > Aestuariivirga. Next base: position 23,028 of record JANYHN010000028.1, read on the forward strand.
AAGGATCAAACCCAGAGGCACTGCAACTGATTGGCCAAAATGGGCCAAGGCCAGGGGAGTCCCCAACATGGCCAAATTGCCAAAGCTGGCGGCCATCGAAGATGTAGCACCACCGCTGTAATTTAAACTGGGTATAAAACGCGAGGTTATGGCTGCTGCTAACCATGTACAGGCGATGCCGCCATAATAGACAGCCCATAAATTCCATGGCGCCGCATCAGCAGAATTAAGTGTGGCCATGGTTTTAAAAAGCAGAGCCGGAATAGCAACGTTAAAAACAAACAGGCTAAGACCACGGCTTGCCGCGCCATCAATGATATTGGCTTTGGCAAACCCATAACCCAGCACAATCATCCCAAAGACGGGAAGAACCGTGATGAAAATGGTGTCCAAGAATTAAAGCCAAGGATGAGAAGCGGTGTTCTTCTTCTCGAAAGTGGAAATTGAATCTGCCTTCTCCATGGTAAGGCCAATGTCATCAAGGCCGTTCAACATGCAATGTTTGCGGAAAGCATCAACGTTAAACTTGATGGTTCCTCCATCGGGGCCGCGGATTTCCTGATTTGGAAGATCAATGGTCATCGTGGCGTTGGAACCGCGCTGAGCATCATCGAGAAGTTTCTTCTGATCTTCTGCCGAAACCACGATTGGCAAAATGCCGTTCTTGAAACAGTTGTTGTAAAAAATATCAGCAAAGCTTGTGGCAATCACGCAGCGTATACCAAAATCAAGCAGCGCCCATGGGGCATGCTCCCGAGATGAGCCACAACCAAAATTATCACCAGCAACCAAAATTTCCGCCTTGCGATAAGCTGGTTGGTTCAAAACAAAATCTGGCAGTTCCTTACCTTCTTGGGTGTAGCGCATTTCATAAAACAGCGATTTGCCAAGACCTGTGCGCTTGATGGTTTTGAGGAACTGCTTCGGAATGATCATATCGGTATCGATATTCGTAATGTTCATAGGCGCTGCAACACCGGTCAACGTATCAAATTTTTGCATGATGGTTCCTTAAATAAGATCGACAGCCAGTGCTTCGTCAGCACCGATCATCAAATTGAGATTTTGTACTGCGGCACCTGATGCGCCTTTGCCAAGATTATCGTAGATCGACATGATCAAAACCTGACCACGCACTTCATTGGCCAAAACATGAAGGCGCATTTGATTTGTGTTGTTCAAGCCTTGAGGATCAAGCATTGGCGAACGTTCAATTGATTCAAGCGGTGCAACCGAAACAAATTTTGATTTAGCAAAATAGTTGCTGAGCGTTTTGTGAATCTTCGCTGCTGTCGTTCCCTTCGTCATGCCTTTGAGGAACAGTGGCACACAGCCCATCATGCCTTGCGCATAATTGCCAACGGCCGGTTGAAAGATCACATCGCGTTTTAGGCCTGTATAATATTTCATTTCAGGCAAATGCTTGTGATTAAACGTCAGACCATAAGGCATAAAGGGTGAGGCCGCAGCACCCCGGGCCACATACTCTTCAACCATTTTCCGACCACCACCCGTGTATCCAGAAATCGCATTATAAGTGACAGGGTAATTTGCAGGCATCAAACCTTTGTCAAGCAGAGGTTTGATGGAGGCAATCAACCCTTGCGGATAACAACCGGGGTTCGACACAAATTTGGCCTTAGCAATGCGAGCGCGCTGCTTGGAATCCAGCTCGGCAAAGCCATAAGCCCATTTGGGGTCAACACGGTAAGCGGTTGAAGCATCAATCACGCGTGTTTTGGATTTTTTATCAATCAGCGAAACCGCTTCAATGGCTGCATCATCTGGCAAGCACAGGATTGCCACATCAACTGAATTGAGCAAAGCTCGCCGCGCTTCCGGATCTTTCCGCTTATCAGCAGCAATTGAAACCAGCTCGATATCACTGCGGTTTTTCAAACGATCCCGGATCTGCAATCCTGTGGTGCCCGCTTCGCCGTCAATAAATATAGTGGGTTTGGTGTTCATGAACGGGCTTCTACAGGCTGTCAGCGGCCATTTCAATATGAACGGCAGATTAATGGCTTCCTCAGATCGGGTTCAGCACCCATGCTTCATAAGGGTCACATCAACGGTGATGAACACCGCAAAACAGATGAAACGCTAACAAAAGGAATTAAACCATGATCCGCAAGTCACTTATCGCTCTCGCAACTGTATCAGCCTTGGCCGTTGGCTTTGGCGCATCTTCGGCCAAGGCCGACAGCTTTGACATTGGCCTGGGCTTTGGCTCGGGAGGCATTACCTCCGGTAGCTTCGGCATCCATTCAGGCTATGGCGGCTACGGCCATGGTTATGGATATGGCCACGGTTATGGTCATGGCTATTATGATGCTGGCTATGATGATGGCGATTGTGGCTATCAGATCATACAAAAGAAAGTTTGGAACGCTTGGCACACCCACAAAATCTGGGTCGCGAAGAAAGTTTGGACTTGCTACTAAGTCCGTCGGCCTAAAATAAATTCAGTCCGGCTGCGTGATCTCACGTGGCCGGATTTATTTATTGGCAGTTATATAAGCAAGTAGCAGGATTTGCATTCATCGCTTGGACAGTGGTGAAGCCCGTAAGCACACCCGCCATAACTGTCAGGCCAACAAGACCAAAAAACACGCGGCGCAAAAACTTTGCATCAGCAACAACAGCAGAACTCATATTAACTCCCCCGGCTTAAACGCGCCAACTGACCAATTTCCAGAATCAGCTTAACTGCGTGATCGTTTCAATAACGTAAACGAGACGTGAATCAATTCCAAAAAAATTTAAGCTTAATTCTGTTGCCGAATGTCCACAAAACGACCCGCAAGTGCAGCCGCAGCCGCCATTTGCGGTGAAACCAGATGGGTGCGGCCCTTATAGCCCTGTCTTCCCTCAAAATTACGGTTCGACGTGGAAGCCGCGCGTTGGCCCGGTTTTAACTGGTCAGGGTTCATAGCCAAGCACATGGAGCAGCCTGGTTCGCGCCACTCAAAGCCCGCATCCAGAAAAATCTTGTCCAAACCTTCAGCTTCGGCCATTTCCTTGACCAAGCCCGAACCTGGAACAATCATTGCATAATCCAGCGAGGCCGCAATTTTCTTGCCCTTCACCACATCAGCCACAGCGCGCATATCCTCAATGCGGCCATTGGTGCACGATCCAATCCAGATGACATCAAGCGGAATATCAATAATCTTTTGGCCCGCTTTCAGGCCCATATATTCAAGTGCGCGAAACTTGGATTGGCGCTTGCCTTCATCTTCAATTAGCGATGGATCAGGAACCGCCCCTGCCACTGATACCACGTCTTCAGGCGATGTGCCCCATGAAACGATCGGCGGCAGATTGGCAGCGTCCAATGTTACGATGCGGTCAAAATGTGCACCCTCGTCGGAATGCAACGTGGCCCAATAAGCCATGGCCTTATCCCAATCGGCACCTTTTGGTGCGCGAGGCTTGCCTTTTAGATATTCAAACGCCTTAGCATCTGGTGCAATCAGACCAGCGCGCGCGCCACCCTCAATCGTCATATTGCAAACCGTCATGCGGCCTTCCATCGAAAGGTCGCGGATGGCTTCACCACAAAATTCAATGACTGAACCGGTGCCGCCTGCGGTTCCAATTTCGCCGATGATGGCAAGGATAATGTCTTTTGCTGTGGAATGCTTGGCCAGCTTGCCATTCACTTCCACTTTCATGTTCTTGGCTTTTTTCTGGATCAGCGTTTGCGTGGCCAAAACATGTTCCACTTCTGATGTGCCGATGCCGTGGGCCAATGCGCCGAATGCACCATGCGTCGAAGTGTGGCTGTCGCCGCAGACAATCGTGGTGCCGGGCAGTGTGAAACCTTGCTCAGGCCCAACCACATGCACAATGCCTTGGCGCTTATCCATTTCATCGAAATAAGTGATGCCGAATTCTTTCGCATTATTGGCAAGCGCTTCAACCTGCAAACGGCTTTCAGTTTCAGCAATCCCTTTTGAGCGATCAGTAGTCGGCACATTATGGTCAACCACAGCCAGCGTCTTTTCCGGATGACGCACCTCGCGCCCCGTCATGCGCAAACCTTCAAAAGCCTGTGGGGAGGTTACTTCATGCACCAAATGCCGATCAATATAAAGAAGGCACGTGCCATCATCAGCCTGATGGGCGACGTGATCATCCCAGATTTTATCATATAAAGTGCGTGCTTTTGCCATGGTATTTCTCGCGGTGATGTAGCTTGGAGCGGTATTTAGCGCGTGGAGCGCTGGTGTCAAATGTTGGTTCGCCAAGAGGCATTTGCAACGCATTCAAAGCTGGCAATGTCTGAAATAAAAAAGGCCAGTCTCGCGAGCTGGCCTTCTTCAATTCAATATCTAAAGCTTCAAGCCTTAGCGGCTTCAGCAGCCTTTTGATCGATCTTCGCCCGTGGGGCTTTGCCAGCAACCAATTCCTTGGCTTGAGTAACCCATTCTTCGCGCTTGGACTTGCCTTTGAGGCCCAACTTTTCGTCAAGGGCGAAAATTTGCTCGTCGTTCATTTCTGCAATTTGGTTCAAGGATGTGATGCCTTCGGCGATCAGTTGATCCTTGATCTTTGGGCCGACGCCCGCGATCAACGACACATCATCATGTGCAACCGGAGCCAAATCTTTCACTTCAGCTGGCGAAGATTTTGGCAAAACGGCGCCTGCAAACTTGGTCAGCTTTTCAGTGATACGTGCGCGCTTGCCTGTGAGACCCTTGAGGTAATACAGCTTGGCACGACGCACCTTACCACGGCGGATCACCTTGATTGAATCAATCATCGGTGAATAGACCGGGAAAATACGCTCCACACCTTCGCCATAAGACATTTTGCGAACCGTGAAGTTTTCGTTGATGCCGCCGCCGGAGCGACCGATTACCAAACCTTCATAGGCCTGGATACGGCTGCGTTCGCCTTCCACAACCTTAACATTTACAATCACCGTATCGCCGGGGGCGAAATCGGGAACCTGGCGCTTGGCAGAAACAATGGCCATTTGCTCTTTTTCAAGCTGCGCAATGATATTCATGATACTCAATCCTATTTTCGAAGTTGGGGGCCTTTAACCTGTAAATTTGGATAAATCAACCTTTGGGCTTGATATATTTGTCCCAGAGGTCGAGACGGCGTTTTTTCGTTAATTCTTCACGTTTTTCGCATTTCCAAGCGGCAATTTTGGCATGATCACCTGATTGCAAGATGTCTGGCGTATCTTTGCCTTCCCAGATTCTGGGCTTGGTGTAATGCGGGTGTTCCAGCAGCCCATCCTCAAAGCTTTCCTCCGCATGAGATTGATCATGCCCCATCACACCTGGCAACAGGCGGATGACTGCATCGAGCAAAACCAACGCTGCGGGTTCGCCGCCTGACAAAATGTAATCTCCAATTGAGATTTCTTGAAGCTGGCGGTTTTCAATCACACGCTCATCAATACCTTCAAACCGCCCGCAAATAATCATGCAGCCCTCGCCACTTGCAAGTTCGCGCACGAAATTTTGCGTGAGTGGCATGCCACGCGGGCTCATCAGCAAGCGCGGGCCCTTGTGCGGCGTGGCATCAATAGCGCGCGCCAGAATATCAGGCTTCAACACCATGCCAGCCCCGCCCCCTGCGGGATGATCATCGACGGTGCGGTGACGGTCGGTCGTAAAGCTTCTGATATCTTGTGCTGCATAAGACCACTTGCCATCATTCAAAGCTTTGCCAGCTAATGATTGTCCAAGTGTGCCCGGGAACATGTCGGGGAAGAGAGTTAGGATTTGAGCGTTAAACATCGTCGCGCTTGCCCTCCTCCAAATAATCCTCCGGCAAATCCACGATCACTTTCGCGGCGGTTGCAGAGACAATGAATTTCTTCGTGTAAGGAATAAGCACAGTCTCGACGCGCCCTTCCACTTTCACATCCATCAAATCACCCGCACCAAAATTTTCAAAACCTACAATCATACCCAGCAACGTATCATTTGCTCCGTACACGGAGGTTCCGATGAGGTCATGCATATAGATTTCATCGTCAGATGGTTTTGGCAATTGCGCGCGCGAGATAAAAAGCTCCGTGCCTTTTAACGCCTCAGAACGATTGCGATCGGTCACGTTTTTCAACGTTGCGATAAAATCAGTTGTCGCTGGTTTCAGTTTGGTGATTTCGAATATCTCGCCCGTGGGCGATTGTAACGCGCCATAATTGGCTACCGTTTTTGGATCAGCGGTGAAGCTTTTCAACTTCACCTCACCGCGAATTCCATGTGCCCCAATAATAACGCCGACCGATATGAGATCGCGCGGCGCCATTTAAATTTTAAGCAGCTGGTGTTTCAGCAGGTGCTGCAGCAGCAGCTTTTGCGGCTTCAGCTTCAGCAATGGCAGCAGCTTTTGCGGCTTCAATTGCGGCAGCTTCTGCGGCCTTTGCAGCTTCAGCAGCGGCGGCAACTTTGGCCACGGCATCAGCCGCCAGCTTTTCACGCTCCATGCGCTTCTTGCCAGGAAGTGCCTTGTTTGGATTGTTGCGTACAGGGCGCTTTGCAACACCGGCTTTATCAAGGAAACGCAGAACACGGTCTGTGGGTTGCGCACCCTTCTTCAGCCACTCTGCAGCCTTTGCACCATCAAGCTTCACACGGTCTGGCGCATCCTTGGCCAACATTGGATTGAACGCACCAATGATGTCGATGAACTTGCCATCGCGTGGGCTGGTCGCTGCAGCAACCACGATATGATAATAAGGGCGCTTCTTAGAGCCTGCACGTGCGAGGCGGATTTTAACTGACATATTTTAGTCTCCTATTTGATTACGATTAAATTTATTTCTTCTTCCCCAAACCGGGAAAACCTTTGAAGGGATTGCCACCAAGCCCTGGCAAACCGCCAAGGCCTGGTAATTTCGGTGCGCCTAAACCGGGCAGACTTGGCGGGGTTGGAATGCCGCCGCTATCCATCATATCGCGCAGCTCTGGCGGCAATGAATTGGGGTCCATACCTGCAAGCTCTGCCTGCATCTTTTCCATCTCGGCGGCATCAGGCGCACCTTGCCCGCCCATCAACTTGCCCAGCATGCCTTTGCCTTGGCCCATCTGCTTCATCATTGTGGCCATCTGCAAATGCATTTTGAGCAGCTTATTGATCTCTTCAACCTTGGTGCCAGACCCTGCGGCCACGCGCTTCTTGCGCTTGCCATCTAAAATTTTCGGATTGCGGCGCTCAGCCTTGGTCATCGATCCAATAATGGCGAGCTGTTGGTTGAACACTTTTTTCTGAAGGTCCATGCCTTCAATTTGTTTCTTCATCTTGCCCATGCCGGGCAACATGTTCATGACGCCGCCCATGCCGCCAAGCTTTTCAATCTGGCGGAGTTGATCGGCCAGATCATTCAGATCAAATGCACCTTTGCGCATCCGCTCAGCAATTTTCTTGGCCTTGTCATGGTCAATATCAAGGGCCGCGCGTTCAACCAGCGAAACCACATCGCCCATGCCCAGAATGCGGCCAGCAATCCGGTCTGGATGGAAATCTTCGAGGCCATCAAGCTTTTCGCCAGTACCCAATAACTTGATGGGTTTACCAGTAACCGCCCGCATTGAAAGCGCAGCACCACCACGGCCATCGCCATCAATACGCGTGAGCACTATGCCCGTGATGCCGATCTTCTCATCGAAGCTTCTCGCAAGGTTCACAGCGTCTTGACCTGTCAGCGCATCGACAACCAAAAGTGTTTCCTTTGGCTTGGCAATATCGCGCACCATGGCGGCTTCGGCCAAAAGCTCTTCATCAATATGCAGTCGGCCTGCGGTATCCAACAACACCACATCATAAGCTCCAATGCGCGCTTGGCTCATGGCGCGCTTGGCGATCTGAACCGGTGTTTCGCCTCTAACGATGGCGAGTGTGTCGACCTTCACTTGTTGGCCCAGAATAGCCAGCTGTTCTTGAGCAGCAGGGCGGCGCGTGTCGAGCGAGGCCATCAAGACTTTGCGCTTCTCACGCTCCGTCAAACGCTTGGCGATTTTCGCCGTAGTGGTGGTTTTGCCAGAGCCTTGCAGGCCCACCATTAAAATAGCCACAGGTGGCGAGGCGCGCAGATTGAGTGCCGATTGATCAGACCCCAGTGTTTCCACTAGCGTATCATGCACAATCTTGACCACCATCTGGCCGGGCTTGATCGATTTTACAACATCTTGCCCAACCGCGCGTTCGCGCACTTTTTCGGTGAAGGTTTTGACGACTTCTAAAGCAACATCAGCCTCAAGCAGCGCGCGGCGCACTTCGCGCATCGCCACATCCACATCCTCAGCCGAAAGCGCACCGCGGCCGGTGATCTTATCGAATATGCCAGAGAGGCGGTCGCTTAAAGTTTCAAACATTCAGGTCTCTTGCGTTGCCAAGCCGCACTCCAAACGAAAAATCACCCGGGAGCGAAACTCGCCGCCGGATGTGGGCTTAGTGCCTCCCGGGAACAATTGCCCCATGTGCAAAAAGCCTCGAGACGTCTGAAAAGCGTCTTAGGATGTGGGTGACATAGGGGAACTGGGGGGAGAAGTCAAATACCTCGCCTATTATCACGTAGCATCGCTGAACCGTCATCCCATCAAAACTCTGAGGAATCATTACCTCAGTATTTCTGGCAAGCTGTACCACCAAAGTGGACTGAGGTCATTTTCACTCGTGTGATAGAAATCAGCAATTTTCTTTTTGAACCAGCTCCGCGCTTTGGAAACGTCGCTAACTATGTCGCTGTCAAGATCAAATTGGACATCAACATAATTTCTATGATGGGTTTCATGGCCGAAAGACAAATAAAATCCGTGAGGTACTTTTTTAGCATAAGCTTTAATCATGAGCACTATGGTTTTCCTTTCCCAGCTAACAAAGATACATTAGCAAAGAAAATCAGCTCCGTTTTGAGTTTTTATTTTTACGATTTGTAGCAGGCAAGTCTTTGCTTATGTTCAAAGATCACTCGGTTTCAGCCCTGTCGTCTTCGCTATGCGTGCAAGCATCGAAGGTCCAATTTCTTCGCCATCATGAAAAGCAAAAACAACATCCTGCCAACTTTCACGCGCTAATGTCCGGTGCGAGCCTGTCTGACGTTTAACAACCCAGCCCAATTTCAACAATGCTGCCAAAACGCGCTTTGCCTTGGTTGCCGGAAACCTGCTCATGCAGCAGCGACAACAATCCGAACGTCCATCGGACGTGATTCACCATGTTCAATGCGTTCAGCTAGAACACGCAAAGCCAGCGCTTCAGCTTTGCCTACAGCTTCCATTTCGGTGGCACCATAGGCCATCACACCTGCAAGCTCTGGCACTTCAGCGATCCAGCGTCCGTCAATCTCTTGCTCGGTTTCAAAAGTAATGTTCATAGGTAGAGCATATCACACCTCTCCTGAAACGTCACCCCTGCGAAGGCAGTGGCCCAGCTTCTTCTTCACCAGCTTGTAATAAGTAGCTGGATTCCCGCCTACGCGGGAATGACGGGTGGAAGGGAATTGGTTGCAAATCCTACCATGCCCCAACCCCTCCGCTTCATCACATCCCCGGCCAACTGGGTTGCAAAGTTTAAATCACGCCCAGCCCGTTCAAGATCATCATCAAAACCATGACTGCAAGAGCGGTCCAGCTGATCGCATTAACCAAACCCAAATCCACTTTTTTGCCCTGTGGAGTTTGTTGCTGTTTGACAATCAAAATAATCAGGGCAATTGCCGAGCAGATCAATGCAGCGGCCATCACCCACGCAGAAACGCCATGAAAATGCAGATCAGCCAATTTTTGCAGGTGCCTTGTGTGAATGGGCACCTCAAAATCATCACGCCAAACGCTGAAGGCAGCATAACCAGCAAACGCTGCGGCGATTGCGCCTATAATCAGGTGCCTTTGCATCTGGCTCAGGCCGCGCGGCTGCTTGCGAAATCGATTGTCTGAATCACTCATTGCGTTGCTCCACCGACCAAGTCTTGTTGGCTTTTTGGCGATCCTGTAGGATTAACCTACAATGAATCACAAGATTGTCACAACCCCTGCGCTCACCATCGCGGGCCGAAACAAGACTTACAAAGTTGGCCCTGATCCTGCCATGAAAGACCAATGGGCGAGTTTTATGAGCGACTTTGGCAAGATTGAGGGCCAAGTGGGTTTTTCCGCCTATGGCGTGTGCCATTCATTTGGTGGTGGGCTGATGGATTATCTGGTGGGGGTTGAAGTGAAAGACGCGGGCCAAGTGTCGGGCTATATGTATACGCTCACTATCCCCAAACGCAAAACCGCAGTGTTTCTGCATGAGGGCGATATTGCGGGGCTTCCCAAAACATGGGGGCGGATTTTTGATGAATGGCTGCCTGCCACCAAACTGGAAGTGGCGCAAGGCCCGCAGTTTGAAGTTTATGACGAGGACTTCAACAACGGCGACGATAAAATAGAGATATACATCCCTGTAAAATAAAAAACGCCACGGATGTTTCCATCCGTGGCGCTGTAATTCAATTTCGAGAACCTAATTGCGATTGCCGAACAAACGCAGCAACGACAAGAACAGATTGATGAAGTCGAGATATAATCTCAACGCACCCATAATCGCCTTGTGGCCCATGACGGTTGAACCATCACCTTCATAATAAGTTTCCTTGATCGCTTGCGTGTCATAGGCAGTAAAGCCTGTGAAGATCAAAACGCTGATCACTGACAGTGCAAAACTCATCGCCGAACTTGCAAAGAAAATATTCACCAGTGAAGCCACGATCAAGCCGATCAAGCCCATAAACAAGAATGAGCCCATGCCTGTGAGATCACGCTTGGTTGTATAGCCATAAATACTCATCGAACCAAAGGTGACCGCCGTGATCAAGAACACGCGCGCAATGCTGGCGCCTGTGTAGATCAGACCAAGTGAGCCAAAACTAACGCCCACCAATGCAGCATAAATCCAGAACGTGGCTTGGGCCGCGTGCAAACTTAAAGTGTGCAAACGGAATGACATAAAGAACACCAAGGCCAAAGGTGCCAAGATGATCAGCCATTTTGCCGGGCCCATAAATATGGTTTCGCCAAATGGCGTTAAAGCACCATTGACCACGGCCATGTGAAACGTTGCATAAGCAGCAACCGCCGTCAGCACCAAACCGACGGACATATAATTATAAACCCGGAGCATATAGCTCCGGAGCCCCTGATCCACCGCAACGCCGCTGCCGGCACCTGCTTGTGGGAAATTACGAAGATCTGCCATAATGTTCCTCCTGAGAACGAGACTGGAATATGGGGATGGGTTTGACTTGCGTCAAGACCAGAATAGTTAAGATTTGGCGATGCCGTCCATGGCTTGCGCCAGCTTCACATCAAGTTCGGTTATACCACCCGCTGAGTGTGTCGTCAGCGTGACGTCAACACGGGAATAGACGTTGAACCATTCGGGATGATGATCCATTTTCTCAGCAATCAAAGCAGCCTCAGTCATAAAGCCAAAAGCTCTGCCGAAGTTTTTGAATTTAAAGCTTTTCATGATGGCCGATCGGCCTTCAACAATGCTCCAGCCAGACAATTGTGTCATCACTTCCGTATCTGTAAGGACTTTGCTCATGCACCCACCATGCCGTAAATTTCCTCCACCGCATAGGGCCCGCCGCCACGCGAGGGGCGCGAGGAAAATAGAACAAATCTCTCAACCCTGATTGTGCCACTGCGATAAAGTGCGTGCGATTCAATAAAGCGCTGCAACGCGATCGGATCAGCATCGCGAAGCCGCGCGAGGGTGACATGTGGAATAAATCTGCGCGGTTCTGGCTCTAAGCCCAAAGTTTGGCAAATGCGCTCTTGAGATTGTTGCAGTCGGCGAAGTTCCGCACTTTCTTCAACATGTGCAATGATCGAATGTGGCTTCTTGCCACCAAACACATCAATGCCTTTGAGAGAGATTGTGAACGGTTTGAGCTCCATCCGGTCCAAAGCCAGCGCAACTTCGCGGCCAAGCCCAACTTGAATATCGCCAATAAATCGCAGCGTGATGTGGAAAGATTCAGGGTCAATCCATGTGGCCCCCATAATGCCACCCTGCATCATGGCCAAATCTTCGGTGACCAGTGTAGGAAGTTCAATTCCGGTAAATAAGCGCAACATGTTGAGTTACCCCCGTAATTTGATTCGCCCATCTTATATGACAGGCCGATTATGGCAACTTGGCAACAAGAGCCTCAGCATAGGGCAGGATTTTTGGCACAATAATGGCCAAGCCTTTTTCGTTGGGGTGAATACCGTCAGCTTGGTTAAGATCGGGATTGGCCGCCACGCCGTCCAAATAAAACGGATAAAGTGCCGCACCATATTCTGCTGCAAGCTTGGCATAAATGCCGTCAAACTTGGCTTGATAATCAGCACCCAGATTGGGTGGCGCGCGCATGCCCAAAATTAAAACGGGCAATTTTTTCTGTTTCAGCATGTCCAAAATCTGCCGAAGCGACGCTTCAGTTTGCGCAGGTTCAAGCCCGCGAAGCGCATCATTTGCCCCAAGCTCAATGATCACCGCTTTCACATTATCGGTCAGCGCCCAGTCCAGCCGTGCTGCCCCTTGCGCCGCCGTGTCGCCCGAAACACCTCCATTTATAATGGTTACATCATGGCCCTTGGCTTTCAGCGCGTCTTGCAGTTTATCGGGAAAACTTTTGCCAGCGTCCAATCCAAGGCCAGCGGTTAAGCTATCACCCAACGCCAAAATAGTGGTTGTGCCAGCTAATGCCTGCCCCCACATGAACCAAAGTGCACAAAAAACTGTAATAAGAATTCTCATTTGCCTAATATGGAAAGCCTCGCCTGTTCTGGCAAGCCTCAATCTGGATCCTTCATGACCTCAGCCCTTAATCTAAAAGACGTTCATCTTACTTTATCAAGCAGAGCTGGTGAGGTTAAAATTCTAAGGGGCGTTGATGTGAACGCCAAGGCTGGCGAGGCCATCGGCATTGTGGGGCCATCAGGTTCGGGCAAAACTTCTCTGCTGATGGTGATTGCCGGATTAGAAACGGTCACTTCAGGAACGATTTCGGTCAACGACATAAGCCTCAACAATCGCTCAGAAGAACAACTTGCAAAATTCCGCCGCGATAATATTGGCATCATCTTTCAATCCTTTCATTTGATCCCCACCATGACTGCCCTTGAAAATGTGGCGGTGCCTTTAGAGTTTAAGGGTGCCAAGGACGCATTTGTTCGCGCACGCGCGGGCCTTGAAAAAGTTGGGCTAGGTCATCGTCTCGATCATTACCCCGGGCAACTTTCTGGAGGTGAACAACAACGTGTGGCCATTGCCCGCGCCGTCACATCGGGGGCTAAAATTTTACTTGCAGATGAGCCGACAGGAAATCTTGACCAAGAAACCGGTTCGACAATCATTGATCTGTTGTTTGAGTTGAAAGAAAAAGAAAACGCTACTTTGCTTTTGGTCACTCACGATAAGGGCTTGGCCAAACGTTGCAATCGCATTTTAGAAGTGCGCGATGGCAAGGTGAGCGAAGGTAAATGAGAATAGATCTATGGACTAAATATGCTTTTCGCAATTTACGATCAGGGCTGAAAGGCTTTTGGATATTCCTGTCATGCTTGACGCTCGGTGTCGCCGCCATTGCAATGATCGGTTCATTAGCGAGCGCTGTTCAGCAAGGCTTAGATGAACAAGGCCAAATTATTTTAGGTGGCGATGTTGAATTTTCCATCGTGCAGCGGGAAGTCAAAGCTGATGAACTTGCCTATATGAAATCAAAAGGTGCTGTCAGCGCTCTCTCCTCCATGCGCGCTATGGCGCAAAGCAACGGCTCGTCAACATTGGTGGAAATCAAAGCAGTTGATCAAGCTTATCCGCTATACGGCACGTTGAAACTTTTGCCAACCACGCCTGATACATTTGCATCTGTGAACGGATCATTCGGCGTGGCAGTTGATCCACTTCTATTGCAACGCTTAAATTTGGAACTCGGCGATACACTGAAACTCGGCCAAGCCACCGTGACAGTCCGGGCCACAATTGATGAGGAGCCAGACCGTCTCGCCAATGGCATCATCTTCGGACCACGTTTGATCATGAGCCAAACAGCACTGCAATCGACAGGCCTGGTCCAACCGGGATCATTGGTCACTTACAATTATCACGTAAAACTAAACGGCGAAGGTAATCTGAGTGCTGGCAAAGCCGTCACTGAAGAAGCCAAAACCATATTCCCTGAAGCAGGCTGGCGCACCCGCACCACGGATAAAGCAGCGCAAGGTGCAGATGAATTTGTGGGCAAGCTTGGATATTTCATGACATTAGTCAGCGTGGCTGCTCTCGTCATCGGTGGTGCAGGCATTGCCAATGCCGTATCAGCTTTTGTCAATCGCAGGCGTGACGCCATCGCTACGCTCAAATGTTTAGGACTACCAAACCGAGACGTGGTGGGCATCAGCCTTACCGAAATAATCGCCGTCAGTCTGCTGGGCATTGCCATTGCCTTATGCGCTGGAGCCGCAACGCCCTTTGCAGTGCATTGGGCATTTGGAAAGATTTTACCTCTCCCAATCTCAACCCACATCATGTGGATTCCGCTTGGTTTTGCGGCAGTGTTGGGCCTGCTCATCACCTTGGCCTTTTCGCTCTGGCCACTCGCACGCATCGCAAATATTCAAGGCGCCGCACTGTTTCGCTCGCACAGTATGGAACAAGCTGGTAAAATTAATTGGCGCTATGCCTTAGCTTCAATCGCAATTCTTGCAATTGCCGCTGCTCTCATTCTGTTTAGCTTCGAAGACCCGAAAGTGACTGCGGGGTATCTGGCTGGCTTGGCAGCAAGTTTTGTCATTCTTGCGATATTAGCTTCCTTGATCGTGAAAGGTGCAAGCCTTCTGCCACGCCCTAAAAACCTATTGCTGCGCCAAGCTGTGCTCAGCCTTTATAAGCCGGGCGCTACATCACGTTCGGTAATCATGGCCTTAGGTTTAGGCCTCACATTATTCGTGACACTCGCACTCACCGACCAAACCCTCAGCAATGAACTGAAATCCAGCATTCCTGATCGCGCACCCGCATTCTTTTTCATCGATGTGCCCAACACATCACTAGATGAATTCACGGCGAAGCTCAAAACCCAGGATGGTGTCATCAACATCACCAACGCGCCCATGCTGAGAGGGCGCATCACGAAAGTGAAGGGTGTTCCAGCTGAGCAGGTGAAACCCAATTCTGATGCATCCTGGGCCTTGAAGGGTGATCGCGGCCTCACATATGCCGATGAACTGCCCAAGGGCTCAACACTTGTTGAAGGCCAGTGGTGGGCAAAAGACTATACAGGCCCCAATCTTGTTTCAATAACCCAAGACATTGCGCTGGGCTTAGATCTCAAAATCGGCGATAAGATAACGGTAAATATTTTGGGCCGTGAAGTCGAGGCGCAGATCGCAAACTTGCGCACAGTTAATTGGCGGGCCATGGGGATCAATTTCGTATTGGTATTTACCCCTGACACTTTGAAGTCGGCACCCCATGCAGAAATCGTGACTGTTGAAATGAAAGGGGGCGATGAGGGCAAACTGTTGAACACGATGGCCGCCGCCTACCCCGCCGTGACCGCCATTCGGGTGAAAGACGCATTGGCCACTGTAGGTGATCTTTTGGGTAAAATGCTAACGGCCGTGCGCGGTGCAAACATTATCACCTTGCTGACGGGCATTCTGGTCTTGGCAGGTGCACTCGCGGCGGGCCTTTCATCACGGAGCTATGAAGCCGTGGTTCTCAAAACTTATGGTGCGACCCGCCGCCAATTGCTGGGAGCTTTCACAATTGAATATGCGTTGCTGGGTTTAGTGGCTGCGATATTTGGCATTGTCGTTGGCTCGCTCGGCTCATGGTTCCTCGCCTACTACATCTTGGAAATGGAGTGGAGTTTCTCAGCCTCTACGGCCATTATTACAGCTCTCGTTGCGATGGTGCTGACCATCGCTGCGGGCCTCAGCGTCACAGCGCGCGCCCTTTCTGCCAAGCCTTCCTTCTATTTGAGAAATGAGTAATAAGGCCCCATGGTTATTTTAAATCGAATCTACACAAGAACCGGCGATGCTGGTGAAACTGCATTAGGCACAGGCGAGCGCCTGTCCAAAGCCCATATTCGCATTGCCGCTTATGGCACGGTTGATGAAACCAACACCACGATTGGTGTTGCGCGTTTGCATCTGGCTGAAATGTCAAAACTCGATGCAATGCTGGCTCGTATCCAAAATGAACTTTTTGATCTGGGCGCTGATCTGTGTGTGCCTGATCGCGGCGAGAAATTGGAATTCGAACCTTTGCGCATATTGCCAAAACAATATGAACGCATTGAAGCTGAGATTGATGAACTGAACGCCGAACTATCACCTCTGCGTTCATTCGTTTTACCTGCGGGCCATGCCGCCGCAGCCCAGCTTCACATGTGCCGCACAGTATGTCGCCGCGCTGAGCGATTGGTTGTCGAGCTTGCCGCAATCGAGAGCGAGCATGTGAGTGAAGGGGCCATCGCCTATATCAACCGTCTGTCTGATTTCTTCTTCGTCGCCAGCCGCTGGGTGAATTTTAAGTCGGGCAGTGGTGACGTGCTCTGGGTGCCAGGTAAGACGCGCTAGATGCTGAATGCGATACTTTCCGGCTTCGCCTTGAGCTTCGGGCTGATCGTAGCGATTGGCGCGCAGAATGCTTTTGTCATTCGCCAAGGTGTACTCAATCAACACGTGTTTTGGATATGCTTGTTTTGTTCGCTAAGCGACGCGACTTTCATTTGGGGCGGCATTTATGGTCTGGGCGTGATCTTGCAACAATTCCCCTTGTTGATACCAGTCATTACTTATGGAGGCGCTGCCTTTTTGCTTTGGTATGGCATTAAGGCGACGCGCCGCGTTCTCAAGCCGGAAGCAATGAACCAAGAAGGAAAAACCACAACCAGCCTTTTCATGGCGCTGGCCTCTTGTGCTGCCGTCTCTTGGCTTAATCCGCATGTCTATTTGGACACAGTTGTGTTGATAGGATCTATCGCCAATGCGAGACCCGTAGGCGAGCAAGCGCCCTTTGCTCTCGGCGCATCCTTGGCATCATTCGTTTGGTTCTTCGCCATCGGCTATGGTGCCAAAGCCTTGCGCGGGCCTTTGTCAAAACCCATCGTTTGGCGCGGGATCGATCTGATCATCGCCCTGATCATGTTCTATCTCGCATATAAATTGCTTATCGGCTAAACAGCATGAATGTTCCTGCCGCTCCATGATGATACGCCGCTGAGAGTGATCCGCTTTCAATTTGTCACTATGGCCATAATCATCTTAAATGTTTTGATTTTTCTCTACACAGGGCCATTAGGCACCAATCATATTCTAGCGAGCGCGGAAGGTAACTTCGGCCTCATTCCGCTGCAGCTGCTCCATCCACTGGCTACAAGCGATCCTATAGCCGAACCCTTCACGCTCATAACATACCTATTCCTGCATGGCGGATGGCTGCATTTGATCGGTAATATGCTGTTCATGTGGGTCTTTGCCGACAATATCGAAGACGCCTATGGCTATGTGGGGTTTACGATCTTCTTCCTTCTCTGTGGCGTGATTGGTGGCCTTACCCATGTTGTCATGATGCCTAACTCCGACAGTCCGCTGATTGGCGCGTCAGGTGCCGTATCCGGCGTTCTTGCGGCTTACATCGTTTTATTTCCACGGGCTCGCATTTGGGTCTTACCGTTCTTTCTGGTGCCCATTCCACTTCCTGCGGTTTTGGTTCTAGGTTTCTGGTTTCTGCTCCAAGTTTACCATGTAGCCGCCGCCCGGCCGGGTGAAGACGTGGCCTGGTGGGCCCATATCGGCGGATTTACCTTTGGATTGGTGATAACTTTGATCATGCGGAGCAGACTGGTGTTCACGCCAAATGGTCGCATTTGAATAGTCCACGCCGTTCCCAGAATTGACTATCACGGCCCCCAACACTAGTGTCCGGCCAAATTTCCCTATGAGGTTCTCATGAAAGTTGTTGTCGCTGTAAAGCGCGTGGTTGATTACAACGTGAAAATTCGCGTCAAAGCGGATGGTTCGGGCGTTGAATTGGCGAACGTTAAAATGTCGATGAATCCGTTTGACGAAATTGGCGTTGAAGAGGCCATTCGTTTAAAAGAAAAAGGCATCGCTTCTGAAATTATCGTAGTTTCAATTGGCCCTGCCCAATCTCAAGAAACTTTACGCACTGCGCTTGCCATGGGTGCCGACCGCGCCATTCTGGTGAAGCATGATGACTATGTGGAACCGCTGGGTGTGGCCAAAATTCTTAAAGGCATCATCGAAGCCGAAAAACCTGAACTGGTGATTTTAGGTAAACAAGCCATTGACGATGATTGCAATCAGACGGGCCAAATGCTGGCAGCACTTCTGGGCTGGCCTCAAGCCACCGCGTGTTCAAAGTTCGAGCCTGGTCAGGGCGAAGCCACCATTACCCGCGAAATTGATGGCGGCTTGCAGACGCTGAAAGTGAAGATGCCGCTGATCATCACCACTGATTTGCGCTTGAACCAACCACGCTATGCATCCCTGCCCAACATCATGAAGGCCAAGAAAAAGCCGCTCGATGAAAAAATCCCGGCTGACTATGGCGCAGACGTGAAACCGCGTTTGAAGATGATTAAAACCGAAGAGCCGCCAAAACGTTTGGCTGGCATTAAAGTGAAATCCGTTGCTGAACTTGTCGGCGCGCTCAAAACTGCGGGAGCAATCTAATCATGGCCGTTCTTCTGATTGCTGAGCACGACAATCATTCTGTGAAAGATGCAACACACAAAGCACTGACAGCGGCTGCGCAAATGGGCGGCGATGTTCATGTGCTGGTTGCTGGCAATAATGCGGGCGCTGCGGTCAAACATGCCGCAAAATTAGCTGGCGTGAAGAAAGTGCTTCATGTCGAATCCAAGGCCTTGGAACGCCCCTTAGCTGAACCCATGGCTGCAACCATTGTAGCGCTTTCGACAGCCTATGATCACATTGTGGCCCCTGCCACAACCAACGGCAAAAATTTTATGCCGCGCGTGGCAGCACTTTTGGATATGATGCAAATCTCTGATATTTCTGAGGTGAAAACTGCCGATACATTTGTGCGCTTGATCTATGCAGGCAACGCCGTGCAAACCGTTCAGTCACTGGATGCCAAAAAGATCATTACTGTGCGTACAGCTTCTTTTACCGCTGCTGGTGAGACAGGTTCAGCCGCAGTTGAAAGCGCTAACGCTGCCGCTGATCCAGCATTGTCGTCTTATGTGAGTGAAAATTTAACGCAATCAGATCGTCCTGAACTCACCTCGGCCAAGATCATCGTATCAGGTGGTCGTGGTATGCAATCGGGCGAAAACTTCAAGATGCTGGAAGCTGTAGCCAAAAAGCTCAACGCTGCCGTGGGCGCTTCACGCGCGGCCGTAGATGCAGGCTATGTGCCCAATGATTATCAAGTGGGCCAAACCGGCAAAGTAGTTGCCCCAAACCTCTATATCGCCGTGGGCATCTCAGGCGCCATTCAACATTTGGCCGGCATGAAAGATTCCAAGATCATCGTCGCCATCAATAAAGACGATGAAGCACCAATTTTCCAAGTGGCTGATTATGGCTTGGTGGCAGATTTGTTTACGGCTGTACCTGAACTTGAGTCTGAACTCGGCAAGCTCGGAAAATAATTAAAAATATTCACTTTCAAGCGGAACTATTCCCGAAATACGAGCGTTTTCACGTTGTAATCAATGCGCAAAGCATAGTTCCCCCCGGAATGCCGCGCAGTGAGCACAAACACATCCTGATGTGTTCTTAGATGACTTGGCCTGCTCCTCCCCCGACTGGCCAAGTCATTTTTTTGTCTTTATTAGACCTTTTGTCGATTTGCATAAAGTGACGCAAATAAAGCTAATATCAAAAATCCCAATGCCGTCCAACCCGATAGGGATGAAGCACCGCCTTTCAAAAGTTGGCCGCCCACACCTGAGCCAATGGCCTGGCCCAAATAAACCGCAGACGTATTGAGCGCCACGGTAGCGGAAGCCAAAGGTGGCGCCAGCTGCACCAAGCGGCTTTGTTGCAATGAATTGGAGGAGAATGTGCCAAGCCCCAAAGCGCCATACCCAAAATCATGCCCCAATAACTGCCAAACATAAGTGTGAAAACGGCAAATCCGATGCACAGGCTCACCAACGCCCACGCAATCACTTTGTGAACCGCCATGTGCCGCACCATATTTGATCCAAGTGTGTTGCCAACCACTCCTGCTGCACCGGCAATGGCGAATGCTAAAGAAATTTGCAGAGTCGTTGCCGAGGTAACCTGCTTCAAAATAGGCCCGAGATAACCCAACACCGAAATTTGCCCGGACATGCTGAGCAACGTAACCGACAAAACACAAATCAATGCAGGAGAGGTGAAAACAGAAACCCAAGCTTTGAGATTAAGCGGAACACCGAAAAGCTTTGGCGGTACAGTGAACCAAACGGCCATAGCACTGAAGAGTGAAAGCCCTGCCATCAGCGCAAATACCATGCGCCAGCCAACCCAATCACCAAGTAAAGCGCCGATTGGAATGCCGCCAACAGATGCCACCGACCAGCCAATGAAAATGAATGAGATTGCCGAGGCGCGACGTTCATTGGACACCAGCAAACCCACAGTGGCCGCAGCTTGGGGTGAAAAAAGGCCTGCCGCACTGATCATCAGAGCCCGCACAATAAGGAGCGACCAAAAATCATTGGTGAATGCCGAAAACAAATGGCCCACTGCATAGAGCAACATTGAAAGCGTGAGCAATAACCGCCGATCGACCCGCGTGGTCAGCATCGCAAGTACTGGCGCGCCAATCCCAACAACAACACCTCCAACAAGCAAGAGTAAACCAGCCGTAGCTGTATCCACATGAAGCTCGGTTGAAAGCTGATTAAGCATCCCCGCAGGTAAAAGCACCCCAGTGCCGATCACAAAATTGCCAAACACCATGGCCCATAAGGCCAGATTAACCCGTGGTTCCGTCATTTTTACCCTTTTCGCAACTGCGAAATGTTCTTGCCCGCACTGCAACAGCGTAATAGGCTAAGCGCAAATCATGAATTGAACGAAAGCGAATGTCCAATATGAAAATTGCAAAGGTGGGTATCATTGGCGCGGGCCAGATGGGTTGCGGCATTGCCCAAGTCTGCGCGGCGGCGGGCTATCACGTCGGCATATATGATGCAGCAGTCGACCGCATTGCAGTGGGAATCAGCAATATTGATGCAGGCCTTTCGCGGCGCGTGAAGTCTGGCAAACTGAGTGAAGAGGCCAAGAAAGCATTGCTAGCCCATATTGTACCAGTGAATGGTTTTGAAGGTTTTAGCGATTTTGATTTGGTGATTGAATCAGCCACCGAAAACGAAGCGATAAAACGGCAAATTTTTGAAGCCGTTACACCGCATTTGAAAGCAGATTGCATCATTGCTTCCAATACTTCCTCAATTTCGATCACGCGCCTTGCCGCCGCCACGGGCCGGCCTGAAAAATTTATGGGCATTCATTTTATGAACCCGGTTCCGGTGATGGAACTCGTTGAACTCATCAGGGGCATTGCCACCGATGAAACCGTTTTCAAAACCATTCAAGCCTTCACGCTGACATTAGGCAAAACCACCGCAATCTCGGAAGATTATCCGGCCTTTATCGTCAACCGTATTTTACTGCCCATGATCAATGAGGCGATCTACACACTGTATGAGGGTGTAGGCAGCGTCACCGCCATCGATACCGCCATGAAACTGGGTGCGCACCACCCGATGGGGCCATTAGAACTCGCAGACTTTATCGGACTCGATACGTGTTTATCAGTGATGCAAGTGTTGCATGATGGATTGGCCGATTCAAAATATCGCCCTTGTCCGTTGCTGGTTAAATATGTCGAAGCTGGATGGCTGGGCCGCAAGGTCAAACGCGGGTTTTATGACTATCGTGGGGAAACGCCGGTTCCGACGCGGTAACTATTTAACAGCCAAAGCCGCCTTTACCAAATCCTGTGCATCCTTCGAAGCCCAATCGGCTGGCCCTAACAAGCGGCCAATTTCTTTGCCATCGCGACCAATCAACAATGTTGTGGGCAATCCCAGTGATTGCACTGCTGCCAATCCAGCCATCTTCTGATCGACATATAAAGCTAGATTTTCAGCGCCTGAATCCTTCAAAAAAGCAGCAGAAGCTTCCGCGCCCTTCAAGTCTTCGCTAATCGCCACAACCTCAAAATCAGCCGAACCCAGCAATTTTTGCAACTGAGCAAGTTCGGGCATTTCCTTGCGGCAAGGCGCGCACCATGTAGCCCAGAGATTGAGCAAAACTACCTTGCCCTTCCAATGGCTCAGATCCAAAGGCGCACCCTTGCCATCGGCAAAAGAAAAGGCCGCAATATCTTTTGGCGCTGGATGTTTGACAAATGCTGCCAAAGTTGAAGCGGTTTCGGCAGCGGGGACATCAGCCACCTTGCGTCCAGCACCCTGAAACAAGTAAACGGCAACAGCGACAATAAGTGCGGCAAGCAAGACGGGCAGGAATTTGGTTTTCATAAACAGAGTTTCCAGTTCGAAAAAGGATATTTAATGACCAATAAAATGTGGGGTGGCAGGTTCGCGCAAGGCCCTTCTGCCATAATGGCAGAGATAAATGCATCAATTGATTTTGATCGGCGCTTGTATGCCCAAGATATTGCGGGTTCAAAAGCCCATGCCACTATGCTGGCCAAGCAAAGTATTATTTCGAAGGCAGATCTCAAAGCCATCCACGCTGGTCTCGACCAAATCAAAACCGAGATTGAGACTGGCAAATTCAAATTTAGCCAAGCGCTAGAAGATATTCATCTGAATATCGAAAGCCGCCTGAAAGAATTGATCGGCGAACCTGCTGGGAGGCTTCACACCGCCAGAAGCCGCAATGACCAAGTTGCAACAGATTTCAGGCTTTATGTGCGTGATTACATTGATCAGCTTGATGCTGGCTTGGCTGACTTGCAATTGGCTTTGGCGCAAAAGGCCGAGGCTCATGCCGGAACGATCATGCCCGGTTTCACGCATTTGCAATCTGCCCAACCTGTCACCTTCGGGCATCATCTGCTGGCCTATGTCGAAATGCTGAGCAGGGATCGTGGGCGTTTTGCCGATTCCAGAAAACGCATGAATGAAAATCCATTGGGTGCCGCGGCCCTTGCTGGAACCTCGTTCCCGATTGACCGGAATATGACATCAAAAGCTTTGGGTTTTGATCGGCCTACGCGCAATTCCATGGATTCAGTGGCGGCGCGTGATTATGCGCTGGAAACTTTGGCTGCCGCCAGTATCTGCGCCATTCATTTATCGCGCCTTGCTGAGGAAATCGTAATTTGGTGTTCAGCGCAATTCCGTTTTGTGAGTTTAAGCGATAAATTCACCACTGGCTCATCAATCATGCCACAAAAGCGCAACCCCGATGCAGCGGAGTTGGTGCGTGCAAAACCGGGTCGGATTCTCGGCGCTTTCACAGCACTCGCCGTGGTAATGAAGGGCCTGCCGCTGACTTACTCCAAGGACATGCAGGAGGACAAAGAGCAGACTTTCGATGCGCTAGACAACCTTGCTTTAGCAATTGCCGCCATGGCAGGCATGGTGCGTGATATGGAGCCGAATAAAGACGTTCTGAAAGCCGCCGCCAATAGCGGATATGCCACGGCAACAGACTTGGCCGATTGGTTAGTACAGAACCTGAAAATGCCGTTCCGGGATGCGCATCATGTCACAGGCCGCATCGTGGCTCTCGCTGAAAAAAAGTCATGTCTTTTGTCAGAACTTTCGCTAGAAGACATGCAATCTATATCTTCTGGTATCACCAAAGCAGTTTTCAAAGTTTTAACTGTTGAAGCTTCGGTGGCCTCCAGAACCAGTTTTGGTGGCACTGCACCGGTTAATGTGCGTCGTGCGGCCAAGGCTTGGCTAAAGTTCCCGAAAGGAAAGTGAGCGATGGTGTATTACTTAAGAAACGCCATATTTTTGGCCATCATCGTCTCCACCCTTACGGGCTGCGGCATCCGCAATGATCCTGTTTATACTGCCCCCAAGACCGTGACAAAATAAATGCACCACTTTGCCTTTAAAGATGGCGTGCTGCATGCCGAAGACGTAAATTTGCAGGCGCTTGCTGAAGAAGTAGGAACACCGTTTTATTGTTATTCAGCGGCCACTTTAGAGCGCCATTTCCGCGTGATGGACGGCGCGTTTAAAGATACCGACCATCTGCTCTGCTACGCCATGAAGGCCAATTCCAATCAAGCCGTCCTCAAAACCATGGCCGCTTTAGGGGCTGGCATGGATGTGGTGTCGGAAGGCGAACTCCGCCGCGCACTTGCTGTTGGTGTGCCCGCACGTAAAATCGTTTTTTCAGGTGTAGGCAAAACTGCAAAGGAAATGGCTTACGCTTTGCGCGAAGGTATTGCCTGTTTTAATGTCGAGTCCGAACCAGAATTAGAGCAGCTTTCAACGGTGGCCCAGCGTGTGGGGCAGCGGGCATCAGTTTCCATTCGGGTCAATCCTGATGTTGACGCGAAAACCCACGCTAAAATTTCAACGGGCAAGGCCGACAATAAATTTGGAATTACGTATTTGCGTGCGTCGGAAGTTTATGCTCGTGCGGCGGCATTGCCTAATATTGATGTGACGGGCGTGGATATGCATATCGGCAGTCAGATCACTGAACTCGCGCCCTTCGAACAAGCGTTCAAACTGATGGGTGAATTGGTAGGGCGGTTAAAATCCGAAGGCCATAATATTCGCCACCTCGATTTAGGAGGAGGGCTGGGCGTACCTTACCGGGGTGACAATGATATTCCACCACATCCAGATGAATACGCTGCGATGGTGAAACGCACGCTGGGTCATCTTGGTCTTAAATACATGATGGAACCTGGCCGCATGATCGTCGGCAATGCGGGGATCATGGTATCTCGCGTGATATATGTGAAGGAAAATGAGGGGAAGACTTTTGTGGTGCAAGATGCCGCAATGAATGACCTCATTCGCCCCACACTTTATGACGCCTATCATGAAATCTTGGCAGTCGAAGAAAGTCGCAACGAAACAACCCAAGAAGCCGATGTTGTTGGACCAGTTTGCGAAACAGGTGATTATTTCGCCAAATCGCGACGTCTGCCTAAATTGCAACAGGGCGATTTGATCGCTATTATGACGGCCGGTGCTTACGGTGCGGTGCAATCTGGAACTTACAACACAAGGCCTCTGATCCCGGAAATATTAGTTAAAGATGATCAGTTTGCCATCGTCCGCCCGCGCCAAACTTACGAAGAATTGATTGGTTTAGACAAGCTTGCGCCTTGGCAATAATGCCATGATTTTGGTGGAATCGTGTTATAGTTACAGCTGATGAATTCTGAATCGCCAAATCAACTTGAAAGAAAAATCACCCTGCAGCGCGCCGCCTTGCTGTGGGAACAGCTTTGGAACCGCATTCAAAAGCCTCTGATTGTGATTGGTTTGGCAATTATAGTTCTAGCTTCTGGCGCACTTGACTGGTTTCCAAAATGGCTTGACCTGATTGTTTTGGGTTTATTAGTTGCCTCGTTTTTATACAGTCTCAAAGACTTGATTCACGTAAAATCCGCCAGCCGCCGCGCCGCCATGCGCCGCATTGAGCAACACTCTATCATCAACCATCGCGACCTTTCAAGTCATGATGATGATCTCGTTTCCGAAAGTAAGGACGATACAGCCCAAGCATTGTGGGAAGAACACAAGCGCCGCCAATTACAGGCGTTAGAAAATGTAAAACTGTCGCCCCCAAAGTCAGCATGGCGTTTGTTTGATCCGACAGCCTTGCGGGTGCCTGTAGGCCTTGCAGCCCTCGCCGCATTTCTGCTGGGTTCAGGTGACCTCATTTCCAACACCCGTAATGCCCTGAATTTTACACCAACTATTGCAGCACTCCCACCAACGCTCGATGCTTGGCTCAAACCACCAGCCTACACGGGCAAACAACCAATCCTGCTGACCAGCGCCGCAATGCGTAATAAACTCAGTACTTCGCCTGAAATTCTGGTTCCGGAAAATTCAAGTTTAAGTATTCGTGCTGTTGGCTCCACCAAGCCAAGGCTTGTGTTTTATTCTCCGGGCACAACACCCTCCCCTGAAACTGAAATCAAATCTATCTCAGCACAAATCACCAACACTGAAAAAGGCTTCGCAGCCGAAATAAAACTTGATCGGCCAGTCACCGTAAAACTACTCGACGACACCAAAGAACTAGCGTCATGGCCAATTACTTTAATTCCCGACGAAGCGCCTAAGATCAGTTTTGTTGAGGAACCAAAAGCTGGCGACAACAGTGCGCTCAATGTGCATTGGAAGACATCTGACGATTATGGTGTTAAGTCCATTACGGCTGAAATCTCACTCGCAGATGACCAGGAAAATGGAACCGGCTTTGATAGCAACGGGGTGTTTTTATATGAGGCCCCGACTTTCAAAGTCGGCATGCAAAAGGCAAATGCTAAGTCGGAAGAAACCACATCAAAGCAGGATTTAAGTTCTCATCCTTGGGCGGGACTTTACGTAACCATGGAGTTGACCGCAAAAGACAGCGCAGGTCACACATCGACAGCATCGTCAAAACGCTTCAAATTGCCAGAGCGCAGCTTTTTCCGTTTCCTCGCAAAGGCCTTAGTTGAGCAACGTAAGAAGCTGATTATGGTGCCTGATGATGCGCCAGATATCGCCACCATGCTTGATGCTATGTCGGCCTATCCCTATTCAATCCGCGATCAAAGCAAACTGATCTTGCAATTAGCTGTGATCAAATCAGCCTTGGCTCATGCCAGCGAAACCGAAGATGTAAAAACCGCCGTCACGAATCTCTGGCCGCTTGCGCTGGCCATCGAAGATGGAGAACTTTCAGACATTCGGGCACAGCTGCGTGAACTGAAACAACAACTTGAACAAGCCCTGAAAGAAGGTGCACCACCTGAACGCATTGCCGAACTCATGGATAAGATGCGCAAAGGCATGGATAAGCTGATGGATCAGATGCGCAAAGAGGCCGAAAAACGCCTCGCTGATGGTAGCATGAAAAAAGACCCGAACGGCAAATCCATTAACCGCGACGACTTACAAAAAATGCTGGACGACATTGACAAGCTAAATAAAAGTGGGTCGAAAGACGCGGCCCAAGATATGCTTTCGCAGCTCGACCAATTGCTGCAAAACTTGCAGCCGGGGCTTTCAGATCAAGCAGGCAAAGAGGGTGACCCTGGCCTTCAACAAAAGCTTGATGAGCTTTCTGAAATGATGCGCAAGCAACAAAAATTAATGGATCAAACCCAAAAGCTTCCACAGAAAGGTGAAGGTGATGAACCTGCCGATAAGCCTGACGAAGGCTCAGGCGGCCTGGCCGATCGACAAGGCAATCTTTCAGACATGCTTGACCGCCTTAACCGCCAGCTTGGTCCTGACAGCCAAGGTGCATTAGGCGATGCCAGCAAAAGCATGAAGGGTGCCAAGGGCGCTTTGAAAGACGGATCAAAAGATGACGCGCTGCGCCAACAAGGCGATGCCATGCAACAAATGCGCGAGGGCGCTCAAAAACTTGGCAAGAAACTGGCTGAACAAGGCAAAGGTAAAACGGGCCAGCAAGGTAAAGACGGTGAATCCGCCGGCGACAACAACGATCCACTTGGCCGCCCCCGCGCCACACGTAATCCTGACAATGGCCCTAATAAAAATATGGTGCCATCGGAACTCTCGATGCGCCGCGCCCGTGAGATTTTGGAAACCCTGCGCCAGAAATATGATGATCCAAATTTAGGATCTGGCGAGAAGGCGTATATCGACCGGCTGTTACGCGGACTCTATTAACTTACATCACGATATGGCCCACAAAGGGCAGCTCACGAAACTGATGCGCCATGTCCATGCCGTAACCGACAACAAATTTATCGGGGCAATCAAAACCGCAAAAATCGGCCTTAATGCTGGCTGCTAAGTGGCCGGGCTTGAAGAGCAATACTGCGGACTTAACCGATTTTGCATCACGTGCCGAAAGCAAGTCCTTGGCATAGGCAAGCGTACGGCCTGATTCCAAAATATCATCAACCAGCAACACATCGCGATCTTCAACAATCGATTCAATATCACGCAACACATCAACTTGCCCCGATGATGTTTGCGCGGCGCGGTAACTTGCCAAAATCATGAAATCAACTTCAGGCGATAATCCCGCATGATGCATGGCTCGAATAAGATCCGCGGCAAAAATAAAACTGCCTTTCAATACGGGCACGACCAAAAGCCGGTGTGGCTTTATCGCTGCGATTTCATGTGCCAAAACCCCGATGCGTTCGGCAATCTGGGCTTCGGAAAAAAGGACATCGATACGGTGCCCGTCAATGGTGATGCTGCTCATGGGTTGGCTTTTGAGCTTATTTCATCCAAATGTGCAAAGCGAATCTTCAAGTTCTTCGCAAGTTCCGGCGGAGAAGCCACCCGGGTCGTAAAAGTTGTGGTTTCACCGGGTCGCAATGGTCGTGCCGAGGTGTCTAAAGTCCAAGCATAAAGCTCTTGAGCCCCATCGCTATGCAAGGCAAAGCGCATTGATGGAATTTTGCGCACGGAATCGGTTGAGTTGCTGATTTCGCCCTTTATCATCAAAACATGGGCACCATCTACGATGGTGTTTTGTTGCTCAACATGCCTGATATCCAAACCATAGACATTCACATTATAACCCAACTTCTCATATACCTTGATGGTGGCCGGAGCGGCCATCACAATGGTTTCGGGCATCAGCGCCGCTGAAATGAATGGTGTCAGAATAAGTAGACCCAAAGACGCCCATCCCCCCGCACGCTTAAACCGTTTGGTTCGCTTTAGAGCAAATTCCTCTTGGGCGTTCTTTGCCGCCTCAACCAATCGCTGCACATCAAATTCAGGCTCTTCGCGGTAGTCAAACACCCGGGCCACGGAACGGCTTGGCACTTCAACGACATCGACAACTGCATGTTCTTTCCAGCTATGCCCACATGAACGGCAAGATACGATAAAGGACGAGCTTCCTTGAACATGGTCGGCAATATCATATCGGGTGGCACAGGACGGGCAGCGGACGATCATAGACTCTCCAAAACGCCTAGAAGTTCTGGTAGAGGCTAACTACAAACGTGGTTAATGCGCGGTTAAGACCCTTGCATCTAACAGACGTTAGAAGTGGAGAGAATTGATTGATTGAGTTGCAGAGGGTCGGTTTACGCTATGGCGACGGGCCTGAGATCTTGAAGGACGTTAACTTCAAGATGGAACAAGGCGATATGCGCTTTTTGACCGGTCCTTCGGGTGCTGGCAAATCATCGTTGCTGCGCCTTCTCTTCATGGCACTGAAACCGAGCAACGGTCTGGTTTCTATTTTCAATCAAGATACGTCCAAACTGCGCAGTTCCGATTTGCCCCTTTTGCGTCGCCGTATTGGCGTGGTGTTTCAGGACTTCAGGTTGCTCAATCATTTAACCACATTTGAAAACGTGGCATTGCCCTTGCGCGTGATTGGCCAGAAGCCTGATGACTATCACCGCGATGTCATGGATTTACTGGATTGGGTGGGATTGAGAGATCAAGCCAACGCGCGACCTGAAATTTTATCGGGTGGTGAAAAGCAGCGCGCAGCCATTGCCAGAGCTGTTGTATCAAAACCTGAAATTCTATTGGCTGATGAACCGACCGGAAACGTCGATCCAGTTTTGGCAAAACGTCTTTTGCATTTGTTTTTGGAATTAAACCGTCTTGGCACAACAGTATTTCTGGCCACCCATGATTTGAGTTTGATTAAGCAAGCCAAGGGCCAAGTGCTGCGTCTGGAACACGGCACATTAAAGGATGAGACGCTGTGATAGAAGAGATCAGCGCCAAGCCATCAGCGATTATACCCAAGGGTGTGGCATCGCTGCGCACCATGACCGTGACAATGACTGTAATGTGCTATCTGGCATGTCTGGCAATCGGTGCATTGATCTTAATCAACCGTGCGGTTGAGGATTGGACACATGGCATTTCGCGCGAAGTGACGGTTCAGCTTCGCCAGATCAGCAATGTCGATACTGAAGCAGAACTTCAAAAAGCCACCGTACTTTTACAAGGTGCTGCGGGCGTGACTTCGGTTGACGCCCTAGACCGCAAAGCGAGTTTGAAACTGTTAGAACCATGGTTAGGCAGCACTAATCTCGATGAACTCCCCGTGCCGCGTTTAATCCGAGTAACAATTGATGAAGCAAATCCGCCGGATTTTGAGGCGCTCGAAAAAAATCTTGTGGCCAATATCAGAGGCGCAAGCCTCGATACACACAGGCGCTGGGAAACAGAACTCGCCCGTACGGCTCATAGCCTGACACTTTTATCATGGTGTATATTAGTACTGATCTGCGGATCAGCCATTGCCATGGTAATCTTTGCGGCACGTGCCGCCCTTGATGCCAACCGTGAAGTGGTAGCCGTGTTGCGCTTGGTGGGGGCCAAAAACAGTTTCATCGCGCGCCAGATTTCACAGCGCTTTTTGATCACAGGCTTGTTTGCGGGCTGCGCTGGAATTATTTTGGCTGGCATAACCTTTATAGGACTGGGTTCAACTGGACAAGCAGCTGGGAATGGCGTTGCGGCGGCAAGCTTTACGCTTCTGTTTGCACCACATAGTGATCTCTTATCGACACTGGTGATCGTTCTTGCCGTGCCACTGATTGCAACGCTCATCGCACTCGTCACAGCCAACATGACATTGAACCATATGTTGAGAATAGCGCCATGATTGTTTTGCGCTCCATCATTTTCAATATTATTTTTTATCTGAACCTGACGCTGTTTTTAACTGTGGGCTCATGGCTTTTTTTATGCCCGCGCATTTGGGCTATTCGTGCTCTACAAATTTGGGCGAGATCATCACTCTGGTTGTTGAAATTCATTTGCAACATTGAGACGGAAGTGCGCGGGCGTGAAAATATTTTGGCAGGGCCATGTTTAGTGGCAGGCAAGCACCAATCATTTTGGGAAACTTTTGCCGTGCTGCCACTATTTGATGATCCATGCATGGTGCTGAAACGCGAACTCACTTTAATTCCACTCTTCGGTTGGTTTTGTTTGAAATTCAAAATGATTGCCGTGGAACGCAGCGCTGGAAGTATGGCTTTGCGTAAACTCGTTGCGCGCGGCAAAGAAGAGATTGTCCGTGGTCGCGCTATCATCATTATGCCTGAGGGCACAAGACGTGGTCCTGAAGATCCGCCGGACTATAAGCCGGGTGCCGCAGCACTTTATACTGCGCTTGATGTGCCTTGCGTGCCTTTTGGTTTGAACTCCGGCCTGTTTTGGCCGAGGCGTAAGTTTTTACGAAGCCCCGGAACGATTATTGTGGAGTTTCTACCTGCCATCCCCGCTGGCCTGCCGCGCAAGGAATTTCAGAAACGTTTGGAAACAGCGATTGAAACCAGCTCGACGCAACTTATAACGGAAGCACGGGCCACATCAGTACAAAAATAGAACGATATCTGGACTCTCATCTCCGTTCGTGTTATGTTTCTTATCTCGTTTGTATCGGTTTCCAACATGAATGCGATTTTTCCATCTTTGAAAGGCCAGTTGCCTGCCATTTCCCGGCAAATTTGGGAGATGAAATATCGCTTGGGCGTTGCTGAGGTTTCTTTAGAATCAAGCTTTCATCGTGTGGCAAATGCTGTGGCTGCCGCTGAAAAACCTGAACTCCGCGAAACCTATGCATACCAGTTTTTTCAATTAATGGCCGATCTGCGCTTTCTCCCCGCAGGCCGGATTTTGGCTGGTGCTGGCACAGGCCGGGCCGTGACACTTTTCAACTGCTTCGTGATGGATGGAATTGCCGACTCGATCCCCGGCATTTTCAATGGCCTCAATGAAGCTGCCCAAACCTTGCAACAAGGCGGCGGCATTGGTCATGATTTTTCAACGCTCAGACCCAAGGGTGCGTTGGTGCATGGGGTCGGCGCTGATGCCTCGGGGCCTTTGAGCTTTATGGATGTGTGGGATGCGATGTGCCGCACTATTATGTCCGCAGGGGCCAGACGCGGTGCCATGATGGGCACATTGCGCTGCGATCATCCTGATATTGAAGCCTTCGTGGAAGCCAAACGCGACAAAAGCAAATTGCGCAATTTCAATCTTTCAGTATTGGTGACGGATGCGTTTATGGCGGCGGTAAAAGGCGATGCCGACTGGCCGTTGATTTTTGATGGCGCGGTTTTCAAAACGGTTTCAGCGCGCGGCCTGTGGCAGAAAATCATGAAGGCCACTTATGACTGCGCCGAACCTGGTGTAATTTTTATTGACCGCATCAACGCCAAAAATCCATTGGCTTATTGCGAGACTATTTCTTGCACCAACCCCTGTGGTGAACAACCTTTGCCTGCCTATGGCGCATGTTTGTTAGGCTCTCTCAATTTGACGAGGTTCGTGAACGCGCCATTTGACGATAATGCCTCGATCAATTTCGAAGCTCTGCACAACGCAACGCTGCTGGCAATTCGCTTTCTCGATAATGTGATTGATGTTTCAAACTATCCTTTGCCACAACAGAAACGGGAGGCCTTAAACAAGCGGCGCTTGGGGTTAGGCGTAACTGGTTTGGCCGATGCAATTTTGATGTGCGGGTTGCGTTATGGTTCAAATGAGTCTGCTGAACTTGCTGCTTTATGCATGAAGACAATTCGTAATGCGGCTCTAGAGTCGAGCACAGCACTGGCCAAAGAAAAGGGAAGCTTTCCTCTATTCAATGTGGATGATTATTTGGCGACCGAATATGCGCTCAGTTTGAGCACTTACCAACGTGACGCGATCAAAACCAATGGATTGCGCAATGGCTTGTTGACCTCGATTGCGCCAACTGGAACAATTTCGCTCTTGGCCGGAAATGTCTCGAGCGGCATCGAGCCGATTTTTAACGCTGGCTATGAACGCAACATCACAAATCCCGATGGTAGCCACCGCACGGAGCTGTTGGAAGATTTTGCCGTGGCTTTGTGGCGCTCACAGTATGAAGGCTTGCCACCTGCTTTTGTAACCGTCGATGATTTAAAACCAGTGGATCATTTGAACATGGCCTCAGCTGTTCAGCCTTTTGTCGACAGCTCGATTTCCAAAACCGTTAATGTGCCGGAGATGATTGACTTTCAAAGTTTCACTTCGGTTTATGAAGAGGCTTATGCGTTAGGTTTGAAGGGCTGCACCACTTTCAGGCCCAATGAAATTACCGGATCAATTCTGAAATCAAGCCCGCAGAAAGAGCTGTGCCCTTCATGTGGAAGCGATAATTTAGCAGCCAAAGAAGGCTGCAAATCCTGTACCAATTGCGGATTTGCATTATGCGGCTGAAATAGGGCTTGACTTAATTTCAGTTTTGTTCCATATTTGTTCTCATGCAAATACATGGCACCCCGATCACCCTCACCTCCCCGCAAGACGCTGATATGGCCGACCGTTTCTGGTATTGGCAAGGCACATCGGGGCGAAAATACATCCACTCCGTTTATGACCTGGATTGTTGCCCGCCTCTTCCGGGTGCGGTTTATGTGGGCGTTAAACGCGCAGGCCACTTGCGCATCGCCGTCACGGTGGGGCGCTTTGCACCTTTCTGGGATAAGACTTTACCGGAAAAAGATTCGGCCCGTTTGCAGCGCTTAGGCGTTGATGAAGTTCATGTGCATCTTTTAGCGCGTGGCTCTGATGCAGCAGATTGCATTATGAAAGATTTGAGTTCGGCTTTGGGTGAAACTCGTGTACCGCAAGAATTAAACGAAAGCGCTTCCTCATGGGTTCACGCTGCCTGAATTGGCAGATGCTCAATAATATCTTCAAGCTCAGCCTCATAAATGCCAAGCCCGCGCAAATGATTGACGGTGTTTAAAATATAATCGACACAGCTGCCAGCCTGCCCGTGACCCTGCATCACCATGGCCAATGTTTGCGCCATAGGTTGAGGTGCAAAAAATTGCGGATGACCGTGATTGACGACATAGGTGAGGGCATCAACTGTTTGCGATTGGGCAACCAGTTGAACAGATTTCACAACTTCACGGTATGCCTCGCTGACCAATTCGCGCTTACGGATATACGCCAAAACTTCAGCCCACTTTGCGGGCGATACTTCGTAAACAACGCCTTCGCAGGATCCGCCGAGATCTAACCCCAACACCAAACCAGGCTTTTCAACTGTGCCGCGATAATGATGCGACAGAATGCTTAAGCGACGATGATAACCCGTGATCGTTGCGTGAGCCGAACTTTCATATTCAAAATCAGGCCGCCACATTAATGAGCCATAGGCAAAAATATGGTGGCAATCTTCCGGCTTCATTTCTTTGTTGGTACACGACCAAAATTAGGCGCAGCAGTATCTTGCCCTGCAGCAATAATGTTCCGCCGCGCCTCTCTGGCCCGCGTAAACAAATTGAACAATGTCTCACCATCGCCCCAGCGCACCGCACGCTGCAATACGGCAAGCTCCTCTGTGAAACGTCCCAACATTTCGAGAACCGCATCTTTGTTATTCAAAAATACGTCGCGCCACATAGTTGGATCAGATGCTGCAATACGCGTAAAATCACGAAAGCCGCTCGCTGAATATTTAATCACTTCGGTATCTGTCACACTTTCAAGATCAGACGCAGTAGCAACGGTCGTATAAGCGATGAGATGCGGCAAATGGCTGGTGATAGCCAAGACCAAGTCATGGTGATCAGCTGTCATCAATTCTGTGTTTGAACCACAAGCCTGCCAAAAGGCCTCGAGCTTTGCAGTAGCAAAGGGATCTCCACCTTCAACAGGTGTTAAAATACACCAACGATTTTCAAACAATTCTGCAAATCCAGCACGCGGGCCAGATTGTTCCGTTCCCGCAATCGGATGACCGGGAATGAAATGAACACCTTTGGGAACATGTGGTGCGCAATCTCGAACAATAGTGCCCTTGACGGAACCCACATCAGTCAGGATAGCACCTTGTTTCAGGTGATAGCCGATCTCGGCAGCAAGAGTTCCACAGATCCCAACAGGAACGCACATGATGATCAGATCAGCACCTTGAACCGCATCAGCCGCCCGTTCATAAACATGATCAACCAAGCCAATTTCGAGCGAAGTTTTCCGCGTCTCTTCACTCTTGGCATGGCCAACAATAGTTTTGGCCAAACCCTTTTGGCGCATCACATGACATAATGACGAACCGATAAGGCCAATGCCTAAAATCGCCACTTTTTCAAACATAAAACTCATTTCATAAATTCCGCCAGAGCAGCAATAAAAGCGTGATTGGCCTCTTCAGAGCCAATTGAGACCCGCAAGGCTTTTGGCAGACCATAAGAATCAACCCGCCGCACAATGATGCCCCGCGCCATCAAATACGCGTCCGCAGCCACAACCTTTTCAGCCGAAGCAAAATGGATCAAAACAAAATTGCCAACGCTGGGCGTGACCACAAGTCCCAACTTTCGCAATTCAACTGAAACCCATTCCAACCATTTCGTATTATGCGCAACAGCCTGTTCAATAAACCCAACATCTTCCATAGCAGCCGTGCCCGCCGCAATCGCCGGCGTGCTGACGTTGAAGGGCCCACGAATTCGGTTGAGCACATCCGCAACATTTGGGGGGCAATAAGCCCAACCAATACGCACACCAGCAAGCCCAAATATCTTGGAAAATGTTCGCGTCATCACAACATTGATATTATTCTCAACCAATTCGATGCCCGCATCATAATCATTGTTCAAAACATATTCGGCATAGGCCGCATCAAGAATAAGCAATACAGTGGAAGGCAATCCAGCATGCAAGCGCTTCACTTCGGTATAAGACAGATACGTTCCCGTCGGATTGTTGGGATTGGCCAAAAACACAATCTTTGTTGCAGGTGTAACGCGTGATAAAATTTCGCCCACATCTGCAACAAAGTTTTTCTCAGGTGCCACCACAGGCGTGGCACCATTGGTCGCAATGGCAATTGGATAAACCAGAAAACCAAATTGCGAATAGATCGCTTCATCGCCCACTCCTAAATAGGCATGAGCCAGCATTTGCAACAGCTCATCTGAACCGGTGCCCCCGCAAACAATATTGGCGGCATTCAAACCATAACGTTTGGCTATTGCGTCGCGCAGCTTTGTGGCACTTGGATCAGGATACAACGCCAAATTTTGAGCGACTGCATCTTGATAAGCGGCAACCGCCTTTGGGCTCGGGCCCATGGGGGATTCATTCGATGAAAGTTTGTAGACATTACCCGTCTTCGGCCCGGACTTGCCGGGCACATAAGCTTGGATACCGAGAATGCCTGGCTTTGGTTCCGGCCCAGCAACAACCGACATCATGCGCCCACCTGAATAGCACTGCTGTAATGACCAGCGATCTTCAGTTTGAGCGACGCATTCGAGCGCATTAAACCAACCAGCGGCCCTTCATGCTCAGTCAAAAATCCAGGCAGGCATGAAAGCCTCAAATTGCCAATCTTACTTTGCCAAATCGGTTGTGGCGTAAAATCACGCGGTAGTTTTCCTTCAGAAATAACCAATGTCTCATCTTCGCCGCTTACCTCGACTGGCGCATGACCAATGAGGAGAAGTTTCGGCAATTCATCTTCCTTCAAAACTGGCAAACTGGCGATCACCTGCGCCTTGCCGCCATGACCCGACATAAAAGCCTCAACCCATGGCTGCTCTGTTTCAACAACACAGATATCTCCGGGCGCGGAATCAATTTGCATCAGCGCTTGCGCTTCATCACGATATTCTTCCACATTGATAGAGCCAAAATAATCTCGAAGGCGCAGACGATGCGCAATATTGGCATTCAAATGCTTACTGACATGCAAAGTGATTGACGCCTGCCGCAAACTCGAATCACTAATGATGGCCCGCCAAATGCGCAAAATCAGATCAGGCGAAACATCGTTTTCTCGAGCACGAGCGAGGAGCCGGCGCATAATGGCAACTTCGCGCGTTGGCCGCAGAGGCGATGCATAAACCTGAATTTCACTTTGTTTGGCCCTTTTGACTTGCCCTGTTGTGTCAACGCGCTTGGCCAAAAGATCAAGAATTTGGTCATCAATCTCATCAAGCGCCTTGCGGGCCTCACCCAAACTGGGGTTCGGTGTAAAAATGGGGTCGTTAGTGTTCATAAGGTAGGTCCAAAGCTTTTATCGGGCTGTCATAAAGCTTCATAAGGAATAGATGGTAGAAATGCAAAGCGCTATGAAATTTCGCGCTGACGATGCGAATGCTGTGGGGCAGGCAAAAAGGCAGGCTTGAACCTTGGCAAAACCCGCCTCACTTTGCGACCTGGCGCATAGGCATACACCTGCTTCTGCGCCTCGATAATCAATGCACCAGAAATGCCGCGCAAAGCCGCGGCCCCACCAAGTTTTTCAACACCCCTTGCAAATGCAGAACCAGCAAATCTTTTGGATGGCGGCATCACCAAAGCATATTCAAACCGTGTGATTGAAAACTGGGCTGTTCGGAGCAGCCCCTGCAATTGCATCCGCGAAAACGGTTGGCCATGACCAAAAGGCGAAACATCGCGCATTGCCCAAAGACTGCTGCGGTTTGGCACAACCAAAAGCAACTTTCCTTGCGGTGTTAAAACCCGCCATACCTCTTGCAGCAATTCTCCAGGACTATCTGTAAACTCAAGACAATGGATGAGCAGAGCGACATCAACTGCGTTGTCGCCCAGAGGCAAATCAAGCTCGTCCACCAAAGCCGATGCCACCGAACCTTGCTCTGGCCAGTGAATCACCCCGCGCCTTGCCGGCATCAAAGCAATCTGGCGAGTTAAATTTTCGGTAAACGGTTTAAAAAAAGGAGTTGCATAGCCCAAGCCCAAAAGCGTGGCTTGCGGGTCCTGTGGCAAATGTCCCGAAAGCTTGGCCGCAATTAAACGCTGGGTAGCTTTTCCAAGCGCAGTGGCATAGTATTCACGAAGATCAACAACATCCATAAGTGAAGTCTTTAGCGCTAAATGCGTTTATAGCTCAACCTGACTTTTGAAGGAATCGTCAAAAGTTTGATAAGTTGATTGAAAATAATAAGTTAGGGCGCTTTTGACTTTTCATTGAAAGGTCAAAATGCTCTAGTCACGCAAAGCTTTAAATAGGGTTTCTAAATGTCTCATATCGATATGCGTCAGTTTATGTGTTTAGAAGATAATTATGGCGTGATCATACATGACAGTGTGACAGGGGCGACCGCTTCAATTGATGCGCCCGATGCGGACGCCGTTGAAAAGCAACTGAAGAAATTTGGCCGCCAACTCACTCACATATTTACAACCCATCACCATGCCGACCATGTGCAGGGCAATGCACAGTTGAAAGAACATTATGGTTGCAAGATCATTGGCCCTAAAGCTGAAGCTGAGAAAATTCCGGGAATCGACATTCAAGTTTCAGGTGGTGAAAAATTTATTTGGTCAAACCGAGAGGTCTTTGTGCATGACTGCCCTGGCCACACCTCAGGCCACATTGCCTTCAGCATTCCGGGTGAGTTCTCGCTCTTTGCAGGAGACACATTGTTTTCTGTGGGATGCGGGCGTGTGATTGAAGGCACATTGGAGCAGATGTATAAATCAGTAAACCAATTCAAAACGCTTTCAACCAGCACTTATGTTTATTGCGGCCATGAGTACACGGAAGCCAACGTGAAATTTGCGTTGACCATCGAGCCAGAAAACAAAGCATTGCAAAATCGCTTCCATGCGGTCGCTGCGATGCGCGCAAGAGGCGAAATGACGTGTCCCACCACCATTGGTGAAGAACTCAAAACCAACCCCTATTTGCGGTGCGACAGTCCCGAAATTCGTAAAAACTTGGGCATGGAAACAGCGACTGACGCAGAAGTTTTCGCTGAAATTCGCACCCGCAAAAACAATTTTAAATAGGCTTTTTGAAGATCATGTCTTTGGCAGCAATAATGGCGCCTGCTGTGATCAGCAGGCAACCAATGGCAATTGACCAATGATAGACAGCAAGGCCTGATCCAATAAGCACCAATGTTGAAAGCAATGGCGCCGCATAAGAACTCACTCCCAGTATCATGCGGTCGCCATGCTTCATGCCAAAATCCCAAGCGTAGAAAGCAAAGCCCATCGGCAATAGGCCAAGGCTGACAACTGCAAACCACTGGGCTGAACTTAAGCTCCAAAGTGTGGGCTCCAATGCAAAATGTGCAATTCCTGAAAGTACGGCGCAGGCAAAACAAAAGCCTGCCACAATGTCGCTTGGTATACTTCCATATTTTCGGATGAGTACCGAAAATCCTGCCCACATGATTGCATAAGGAATGGCAATGATATGACCAAGTTGCAATCCACCAGAAAGCAAACTGAGTTGCCCCTTGCTGATCACGATAAAGGCTCCGGCAACGCCAAGGGCAACGCCAAATACATGATACCACTTCAATTTTTCGTCCGGTGCAAAGGCTGAAAACAACACGATCAACTAGGGCCAAGTATAAGCAATAAGACTTACTTCGACCGCAGGCGCATTGCGAATGGCAATAAAGTATAGAAGATGGCAACCAAACAGCGCCCCCACATTGAGCGCCCACACCTGCCATTTTTGCCCAAACAAAACCAAATAAGCTTGGCGTCGGAACGGCCAACTAGAAACGCCAACGAGACCTCCGACGAAAAAACCCATAGCATTTAATTGTAGAGGCGGGATGGCTTCAGCGCTCTTTGATAAATACGCCAGAAATCCCCACATGAGGACCGCAGTAAAGCCTATGAGTGTGGCTTGGGGTTTATTCAAGCCTTGTCTCACGGCCATTCAGCCATGTTTGCCCGCCGACACTGAGCAGAACAGCCAACAAAATGATGGTTCCCCCCATAATTGAGGGGCGATCAGGAACTTCGCCAACGAAAAGCCAAGACCAAAATGGATTTATAATTGC
This sequence comes from Hyphomicrobiales bacterium, assembly GCA_025359045.1. Classification (GTDB taxonomy): domain Bacteria; phylum Pseudomonadota; class Alphaproteobacteria; order Rhizobiales; family Aestuariivirgaceae; genus Aestuariivirga. Next base: position 62,991 of record JANYHN010000028.1, read on the forward strand.
ATCCATCATCGCGAGTAGCGCCAGCGTCACACCCTGAACGGTTTTAGCTCCAAGACCATAAAACACCAAAGGAATGGCCAATTGGATGGGGCCCATAAGCATCAATAAACCGAATGATCTAAAGTCGATTGTGAAAGCACTTGCTGTTCCTCCCTGCCAATGGCTGACGAAGCCTGCCACAATGAAGGACAACACCCCACCCACGCAAATAGCCGGCATTATGTCATAGTCGCGGTAACGCCGAAGCAATAGTGTTTGCGCTGCAAAAGTAAGGGGCACGCCAAAGCAGAGCGCCAAGCCTCCGAAATGACCGGATTGAAAACCATTCCAGCCGATCACCACAGTTCCCGCAATCGCAATAATCGCAGCAAGCCAAGCAAACACATTTGGTTTTTCACCTGTAATTGCCTTTGAGAGAAGACCCGCAAAAAGTGGCGAAGTGGCCCCAATGACTGAAACCGTTGCGGTAGGCACGAGTGTGAGTGAGGTCACATAAAATGTTGTGCCAGCCGCAAAGCACAAGGCCGACCAGAACATCGCCCATCCTGGGATGCTACCAAAAACCTTTCCGGTCTCAGGACCATATCGAAATACAGAATAACACAGCAGTGCCACGGCCATCCAAAAGCCGCGCCAACAATTAATCTGCCAGCCTGAAAGACCCGGCATCAAGCGCACAAATAGGCCAGACAGGCTCCATCCGAAATTGGCGATCAGCACATATAAAACGCCAACCCCAAATCCTTGTTTACCTGTCGTCATGCCTGCTCCGAATCGTCGTAACTCTATCTAAAGCAAAATTTCCTGCAAGGTGAGTTACGCATCATATTCAACCTTAAATAGATTTTTAACGAATTAATTTCGCAGTCTAACATTATCAGGGTCAAATGGACTTTCGACGAGGATAGTGGTTTTGAAGATTTTTCCGAAAATTTTGATTTCGAGCTCTGTTCCCACCTTGGCAAATTCTGGCTTGACCATGGCAAGTGCAAGCGATTTGTGACAACGCCAGCCAAAACCACCATTGGTGGCACGGCCGATGAGTTTGCCGTTCGAATAAATCGGTTCAGAACCGCGCGCATCGGAGTCCGCGTCCGTGACGCCATGAACTTCCATAGTTACAAAATTCCAGTTGAGGCCCTTTTCTTTACCTGCCACCAGAGCGTCACGGCCAATGAAGGGGCCTTTGCTCGGATGCACGAAACGATCCAAACCAGACTCGTAGGCAGAATACTCAATCGACAATTCGCGCGGAATCAGACGGTATGATTTTTCAATGGAGAGCGAAGACATTGCTTTAATGCCGTAAGGCTTGATACCAAATTCTTTTCCTGCTTCCATCAATTGATCAAACAAGGCGACCTGCTGTTCGACGGGAACGTGGAACTCATAACCTAATTCTCCCACGAAATTTACGCGCAATACATGTGCCGTGGCAGTGCCAACTGTAAGTTCTTTTCCTGATAGCCATGGAAAGGCTTCATTACTTAAATTTGCATCGGTGAGTTTAGCCAGAAGTTTTTGGGACTTTGGGCCTGCCAGAACGATCACACCCAAACGCGCGGTGATTGAATTGAGTCGCACTGAACCATCAGTCGGCGCGAGCTTACGCAGGCAATCTTGATCATGACGTTCATAAGCTCCAGCCGACACCAAATAGAAACGGCCTGGCGCCCATTCATAAACCGTGAATTCTGCGCGCACGCCGCCGTTAGGTGAAAGCAAATGGCACAGCGCAATGCGGCCCTGCTTTTTTGGAATTTTATTGGCAAGAATAGATTCGAGCCATTCGCGCGCTTTAAGGCCTGAAACTTCCATCTTGGCGAAAGCTGACATGTCTTGAATGCCAATATTGTTCATGACGTTCAAACATTCTTCACCGACAAACTTGAAAGAATTCGAGCGACGGAACGACCATTTCTCAACTATGCGGCCATCATCTGTTGCTGGCGCATGATTGTGATTGGTTAAAGTATCATCCGAATTGAGTTCTTCTTTTGAAAGCGCATAGCCCTTTGGCGCAAACCAACCCGGGCGCTCCCAACCATAGACTGAACCAAACACGGCCCCTAAATCTTTCATGCGGTCATAGATTGCAGTTCGCTTTAGAGGACGTGCAGCAGAGCGCTCTTCTTCGGGATAATGCGGTGTGAAGACGTTGGAGTAAGCTTCCTCGTTTTTGGTTTTTAAATAGCCCTTCGTGGCATAAGGCCCAAAGCGCCGAGGATCGACACCCATCATATCAATCGTCGGTTCGCCATCAATAATCCATTCTGCGAGTTGCCAACCAGCACCTCCGGCTGCCGTCACGCCAAATGAATGGCCTTCATTGAGCCAGAAATTCTTTTTATCCCAAGCTGGGCCAATGATGGGTGAACCATCTGGAGTGTAGGCAATCGCACCATTATAAACTTTTTTGATGCCCACTTCGCCAAACGCTGGAACACGTGTGATGGCGGTCTCTATGTATGGCCCCAAACGGTCCAAGTCCTCTTGGAACAATTCATATTCGGATTGATCTGACGGCCCGTCAACATAACAAACGGGTGCGCCCTTCTCATATGGCCCGAGAAGAAGCCCGCCATTTTCTTCGCGCATATACCAGCTCGAGTCTGCCTCGCGCAGAACACCCATTTCGGGAAGGCCGTTGGCTTGGCGCTCTTTGATTAAGGGATGTGGTTCAGTGACGATATATTGGTGCTCAACCGGAATAACAGGAATATCAAGGCCAACCATGGCGCCAGTCTTGCGCGCAAAATTGCCAGAGCATGAAACGATGTGTTCACAAGTGATGTCACCTTGATCGGTCTTCACCAACCATTCGCCCGATGGCAATTGTTCAATCGCCGAAACCGATGTGTTGCGGTAAATTTCAGCACCCCGCGCACGCGCACCCTTAGCCAAGGCTTGGGTCAAATCGGCAGGTTGAATATAGCCATCATCAGGATGTTGGATTGCGCCTAAAATCCCTTCGACGTTGCACAACGGCCAAATTTCTTTGACTTGTTCAGGGGTAAGCAAGTTCACCTTGATGCCGATGGTTTCAGCAATGCCGGCATAATACATAAATTCATCCCAGCGATCCTTGGTGCGGGCGAGACGAATGTTTGAAACTTTCTTGAAGCCAACATTCTGGCCGGTTTCAATTTCCAATTCTTGATAGAATTTGACCGAATATTTATGAATTTGTCCAACGGAATAAGACATATTGAACAGCGGCAGCAAACCAGCAGCATGCCATGTGGAGCCTGATGTCAGTTCCTTGCGCTCAACCAAAACCACGTCCGACCAGCCCTTTTTGGCCAAATGATAAAGTGTTGAAACACCCACCACACCACCACCGATGACAACGACTTTAGCTTTGGATTTCATGGGAACGCCCTTCTGGCTCGGAGAATTGATTGAGTATACAATAGTGAGCAAAATTCAACAGAGGTGAGAATTCAGCGACAGCGGCAAAGCTGATTACGACACCGCTAGCCCCGTGTGCCTGATTATGAAATGCGCCAAATTGGACACGTCATCACGGTTGAACACCGGAACGGCGCAATTGACGATTTCGCCATTTGCGGCGATGGCAACAATGGTAGGGTCATCGCCTGCCAAAATCGGATGATCAAGCTCCAAGTTGCGAACTTCGATCTTGTCATGGGTGTCACGCTTGTAACCTTCGACGATCACCAGATCACAAGGTGAAAGCTTCTCCAAAATTTCATCCAGAGTTGGCGGTTCGGTGCCGCGGAGCTCATTCATAATCGCAAAGCGATGTTGCGAAATGATTGCAACTTCGGTGGCCCCCGCTTTGCGGTGCCGAAAACTATCGCGGCCCTCATGATCAATATCAAAATCATGATGGGCGTGTTTGACGGTCGAGATTTTATAGCCCTGCTCTGTGAGATACCGTACTAGCTTTTCAACCAGTGTGGTTTTGCCAGAATTTTTAAATCCACAAACGCCAATCACTTTCTGCATTCAACGAACTTTTGGTAAAATTTTTAATGCAGCCGTTATGTCTGCGGGCGTATTGATGTTCATAAAAGGATCATAGTCATCTGCGCGCCAATTGACCTTTGCCGCGTCAATTTTAAAAACCCAATCTTGCACGCGGTTTGATTTGTGCATTTCTTTTTCCAAATTGGCCAAAAGCTTTACGGGCCAAAATCCAGTAAGGAAATGATCTTGCCCTTTGGAATTTGCAAAGGCGGCTTTGGTGCCCGCCAATTTCTTGACGAGATCATACGGAAGGAACGGTGAGTCCGAAGGAACAGTAACCACAGCGTCATAGCCCTCTTCATCGGCATAGGATAAGGCAGCGTGAATTCCAGCCAATGGGGTATCGATCTCAGTTTCAATGTCGGGAATAATATCGAATTCCAAAAACTGAAAACGCTTTGTGTCACCATTGGCATTGATCACAATGTCTTCAACTTGCGGGCTGAAGCGGTCGATCACCCGAACAATAAGGGTTTTGGGCCCTAGCTTGGCAAAGGACTTTTCTGACCCCATGCGTTTTGATTTGCCGCCTGCAATGATGGCTCCGAGAATGTTCATGAATGCTTATAAATCCTTTGGGGTGGAATGAAGATTTTTATCTCGTCACCAATTTTAATGTCACCTTCGCATTCAACCCAAACCGTAAGCCCGCGCTTATGTGTTGCGGCTTTTACAAAACTTGGCCCTTGCTCTGGATGGGTTTTAGAGATTTCATCATTCACCTGACGGCACGGCGCATTTTCCATGTCGACAACCACAGTAGCACCCGAGGGAAATTGCAAGCGTGTTGAGGGCGGCAGCATGGTGAGATCGGGAATGCCCGATGTCACCATGTTCGCACCAAGCCAAGAAGCATTGATGCTGGCAAGCCCCATTGCCTTTGCCACATCGGCCATTTCTTCAACAGAAATAATCGTGAGCTGGCGCACATTGCGGATCACTGTGTTGCGCTTATAGGTAAGCAGTGTGCGGCTATCCGACAAACGTGTGAGGCCCGTATGGCAATCACCTTCCGGGCCGGAGAGTTTGAGCGACAGGCTTTGACGTTGTTGTTTATCAAAACCATCATTGCGGGATAGGCGGGCGAGAAGCTGTTCGACTTTTCCCATAAATGATAATTTGGTTTGCAGAGGCATGGCACTTTTCCGATTTGAATTTCCACTCTATAGCAAGCTCATGGATGTTGACCACCCGGAAACTGTGTTGGATTTATCGGGGCTTCTTTGCCCTTTGCCGGTTTTGAAGGCGCGGAAGGCGCTATTGGCTTTGCCTTCTGGTTCCGAACTGATCATTCTGGCGACAGACCCTATGGCGGCCATCGACATGCCACATTTTTGCAACGAGCAAGGTCACCAGCTTTTGGAGCAATCAAAAGCGGGTGAGACTTTGCGATTCAGGATAAAAAGAAAATGACTTATGATTTCGGTGCTTTTAATAATTGGGGCTCTTTGAAAAAGGTTGCGGTTCGCAAACCCATTGATGCTTTTGTGTCAGATGCCAAGATTGATGCTGAATGGAAAGATTTGAATTTCCATTCCCGGCCCGACTTTAAAAATGCGCTTCATGAATTTGAGGCTGTCGAAAAAATTTTGAAAGGCACTGATGCTGAGGTGATCGAGCTTGGTGCGGCTGAGGGTTTAACGCTTGATAGCCTCTACACTCATGATGCTTTAATCGTGACCCCCAAAGGTCTTGTGCGCCCACGCATGGGCAAACCGCAACGGCGCAATGAGGCCGCAATCAATGGTGCGCAATTGGAGAAATTGGGATTTCCAATTGCCGGTGAAATTTCGGGTGAGGGTAAAATTGAAGGTGGCGATCTGGTTTGGATTGATCGTCAGACCCTTCTGGCTGGCATCGGCTACCGCACCAATCTAGAGGGTGTGCGGCAATTGCAAGCTATATGTGGCCCCGATGTAAACGTGATGTGGTTTGACATGCCGCATTATAAGGGCCGCTCTGATGTGTTCCATCTGATGAGCTGCTTAAGCCCGCTCGATAAGGATTTGGCCGTGGTTTATCTGCCTTTAATGGCCGGGCGGTTGATTGAGTTTCTGGAATCGCGCGGCATCAAATTCGTCGAAGTGCCGGAATCCGAGTTTGATACCATGGGCTGCAACGTACTGGCCTTAGGGCCACGCCACGCCATGATGGTGGCTGGCAACCCGATTACCGAGACGCGAATGAAAGCGGCGGGCGTTCGGGTGGATGTGATTCAGGGCATGGATATTTGCCGAAAAGGCGAAGGCGGGCCAACCTGCATGACCAGGCCTTTAGTTAGAGGATAGAATTGTTTTTATCTAAACAGGAATAAAGCTTGACACCGTACGGTGGAGGGGCTATATGTCGTCATACTCCACAATTAGGCCCGAACTTCCAACAAGTCTTGCAAGGTGTACGAAGACGACGTTGGAGGATATAGGCGTAATTTGACAGGTGGCAGCGCGAGCAATTTGTTGCGAGTGAGAAATACGTGAAATTAAGAACGGCCAATCAAATATTTAAGTTCTTTCTGCATGCGGGACTATTCTGCTTTTTGGTATGCACTTGTTACTATTTTATTTTGGTCAAAGTATACAATTATACCAAAGCGATCCATTGATCACGTTTTTGAATGTTATTGGAATTTTTCAATTGGAATATCTGTTGCACCAAGAATAGCTACTTTTCTCTTGAATGACCTGTCGACGAAAAGTGAATACCACCGTGAAAAATTGAAACCAACTTTGATGTATACTGTATCAATTGAGGAGCACAGAAAATAAACAGCTTGAATTGAGGTTAAAGTTCCGATGACCAAAGTTCGCATGGCGATCAAGTTAACCCCTGAAACTATGAAATGTGTTCGCCAGGAAGCAAAATCGAAATATAAATCAATGGCTTCAATAATTGTTGGCTCGATGCATAACTACAGGGCGGCAGAGGAGCGCCGCCAGCAACTCTTGCCACGTTTCACTCAAATAAATCAGCCGCGGTAATTTGCGGATAATTTTCGTCTTCCACCGCTTGCGGGGGAAGAAAGGGGCCCGTCGAACGAAGTGAGATGGGATAGATGAGGGAGGCGTAGGGTTCGGATTTTTTTCTTTAAATCTGAATGAAATTCACTGCCCCTCACCCGGATATATCCCCTTGACGTATGCTTGCGGAATCAAGGAATTAGTGTCATGAATAGGAGATGTTTAAAGGCCTTAAAAGTATTGGAGCATTCCTTAATTCGTTCGTTTCGAACTGGCTTGCACGTATGAGCGGAGGTTTCAGCGTCCCATTCGCATTATTTTTTGTGTTTTGGAGCGACCTCTACGTTAGAGTTGCTACTGGCGCACTTGCCATATTATGTTTTTTCGTATGTGCATATTCCTTATGGCGAAAAGAACGGCAAGTAATAGATGACCAGAATCTGCAATTAGAACAGTTTAAACAAGCGTGGGATAGAACTGGAAAATACACGATCCCGCTAAAGGAAGCATTGGTGCTTATATCGAATAGCATACGTCGGCACGAAGAAGCCACTTTGACGGACAAAAATATCGATTTAATGGCTGTTGCAAAGTTTAGGTCTATCGGCTGGAATAACCCATGTCATTTAACGGGCCATAAATTCATTAGCAGAGGAAATTTTCACGCTATAGAACAGCCCATACCGCCGGGGTTTTGGGAGAAAAATACTCTTAATTTAGAAGCCATAAAAGAAGACATGGCACAATTGCCGCAGACTTTCGAAGATGGCAAATATGCATTCGACACCTCTGATAGAGAGGCCTTTGGGCAAATAAAAATAAACAAATCAGCTTTAATTTCGATGTTTCCACAATGAGTAAATTCAACACCCTTCTCCACGCTATGCTCACCAAGCCTCCTAAGCCTTTGGGAAAGACCGCATCAAAACGTCAAACATTGATTGTGGCTGATGACGTAAGTTATGACGATACTCAAACTCATGCAGATAAGTCTGCAAGTGTTTCTTCGAAACCCAAATATGCGTCCCCTTGATTGAACGCTGGATATGAGACCAAAACGACTCGATTGAGTTGGTGTGAACGAGACCGCGCACATATTCTTTAGCATCGTGATTTACAGTTTCGTGTTTATAGCCTTGTGTAGGGAGATTGCGGAATATCTTAGCGCTATCAGTCATCACATGACTGCCCTCTTGAATGGTTTCAGCAACGTGCTTTGAAGCGGTAAACGTGCCACGGCTTTGAGCAACACGAGTAATAGCCTTGCCTTGCCGTTCGACAGCACCAAACACCACGGCCTTGTCATCATGGCCAAGTTTATCACGACCACCAAAGAACATTTGATCGGCTTCAACGATGGGAGCTTCCGGCCCTGAACCACCTACAGGCGCATCACCGTCAACCCATCCCATGTATTGGCGAATAAGATTGCACATGCGCCACGCCGTTTTATAGGTCACGCCCGTAAGTCTTTGCACCTCTTTAGCGCTCACCCCATTCCGAGACGGTGTGAACAAGTACATGACTTGAAACCACGTTGTAAGAGGCGTTCTAGTGGACTGGAAGGGTGTTCCTGCCATTGGATGGATATGATGGCCGCAATTGCATGTATATGCTGGCATTTTTGCCAATTTATGAAACGTATCGTATTGGCCGCATTTTGGGCATATAGTCACAATTCCATAACGCGTCTTAAATAGGTGATCTAGACATACGTCATCCGTGGCGAATTTCGCTTGAAATTGCTTTAATGTCATTGATTTAGCCATCGTCTCAATCTCCTATAATCTTAATATAGGGATTGCTCTAGCATACGTCAAGGGGATATATCCGCCCTCACCTATCCAATTGCTAAAGCAATGGGCCCCTTTCCTCTCCCACTTTGCGGTAGAGGACAGTTAAAACAACTCTTTAACCTTCGTCGTAAACCCAACTGTCACTCTGCCGTCTTCGTATTCAATCAGGGGGCGGCGGATTAGAGAGGTATGCTCCATGGCGAGTTTGACGGCTTTGGCTTCGGTTAGGCCTTCGGTTTCTGATGCTGGTAATCCGCGCCATGTATAGCCTGCGCGGTTGATCATTTTCTCCCAGCCACCAACGGATTTCGACCATTTGGTAACTTGGTCTTTGGTGGGTTTTTCAACTGAGTAATCAGAGAATTCTACGCCAACCTTTTTTTCGGCGAGAAATTCCAAGGCCTTTTGGCAGGTGGAACATTTCTTTAATCCGTAGGCTTTGATCTTCATTTGAGGTCACCTGTTTAATGACAAAGTTTTATCCGTGAACGCATCAGCACCGCCAGTGATTTGATCGGTGAAAGCTTTGAACAGGCCTTCGATTTCGGCTTTTTCAACATCCTTCACGATAAACACCAACCGCGTTTCCTCCACACCGTCCGGCCATACAGGCATTCGGACGGGGGGATGAAACACATGCTGCACGCCATGTACGGCCAAGGGGTGCTTCGGATCATCAGAGGTTTTAATGAGGCCCTTCATGCGCAACAGATTGGCGCCGTGATAAGAGGTGAGCAGTTCCAAAAATAACTCCAAGCCTTGCGGAGAAATGGCGCGTGGTTCTTTGAAAGCAAAAGAGCGAATGTGGGCATCATGACGGGATTTATCATGGTGGTGATGATGCTCGGCCTTGATCACAGCTTCATCATTCAGCCAGGCTTGAACATTGGGTGTTTTGGTTTTGGGATCATAAAGTCCCATTGTGAACAATCGCTCTGCATTGGCTTCGCCACGGTGCGTGGTGAGCAGGCGCGCACTTGGATTTAATTTGCGTAAGCGGCCGATAATGGCGAACATTTTTTCTTCGCCCGCAAGGCCGTTCAGCAAGTCCAATTTGGTAAGCACAATCCGATCAGCCACTGCCACTTGTTTGACAGCTTCTGGATGGGCATCGAGCGTGTCCCAACCATTGACGCCATCGACAACAGTGATCACCCCTTCGAGCCGCAAGCGTTGCAACAGTAAATCATCGCGCATCAACGCATGTAAAACCGGGGCTGGATCAGCAAGGCCTGTAGTTTCGATCAGGATACGGTCAAAGGCTTTGATCTCACCTGCATCGCGTTTTGAAAGAAGTTCACCGATGGTATTGATGAGATCACCGCGAATGGTGCAGCATAGACAGCCCGAGGCCAGCTCAACAATATTATCATCGGATTTTTCAACGAGCAGATGATCAATGCCTATCTCGCCGAATTCGTTGATGATGACACATGCATTCACCATCATGGGGTCTTTGAGAAGCGTATTGAGCAGCGAAGTTTTGCCAGCACCTAAAAAACCAGTGAGGATAGCGGTGGGGATGGGGGTGCGGTCTACCATGTGGTGATTTTCTTACTCTCAACAAAACCCGCTAGCACAAGCGCGGCAAGAACCAATGCGCCACCGCCACTTCCAAATGAAACAACAACAACCCTCATTTAAGGTTTTTTAGATTTCAAATTTTTCGGAGGAGACCGGAAGCCCAGGTTATCATTATCAGAACCTTCGTCTGTGGCGGGCTGATTTTCATTTGGGTCGGGCGGCGATGCCGCTGCCATTTGTTGGATCATGGTTTCTGGCATCACATCACAGGGCGCGCCATCTTGCTTATATTGATTGCAGAGAGAAAGGCTGTTGGCCATTTCGAGATTCCACAGCATAGCAGCATAGCCTGCTTTGTTTGGCATCTTGATTACACCACCTGTGCCGCCTGCTTCAATGCCAGCAGGGCTGATCAGACGACCGCGAAGCGCCATATCGGCTTTAATTGCATCGGGATAAATACCAAATGAAACTGCCCATCCAGACATGTTATGTGCGTTAGCAGGAGTGACCGGCGCCTTTGTTTTGCAGACGGCTTTGGTCATGTCAGCGGGCACAATGGCACCATAGATTTGGTCGACAATTTCAGCGACCTTGGGGTGCTGTGGGTCGGAAGGACGCTCAAAACCAGACTGCAAAAGAAATTGCGAAAGCTGCGCGCGTTGGCCGCCATTGCGTGCGCCAAGAACCACTGAGATCAATTGGCGGCCGCCTTTAATGGCTGATCCCACAAGGTTGTATCCGGAGTTACACACAAAGCCTGTCTTCATACCTACGGCTTCGGGCATAAGGCGAATGAGGCTGTTGTGATTTGGCAGACGGCGCTTGCCCACCACGACCGCTTCTTGGGCAAAATAATGCGAATGTTCAGGAAATTGATTGATGATCAAAGCGGCGATGATGCCAATATCCCGCGCACTGGTGATTTGGCGTGGATCAAAAAGACCGTTCGGGTTTTCAAAATGGGTGGCAGACAGGCCCATATCTTTGGCCACATCATTCATTTCCTTGGCAAAGTTTTTGATCGTGCCGCTGGTCCCCTCGGCTAGCACGTAAGCCATATCATTTGCGGAATAAACCAGCATGGCTTGCAACGCAAAATCAACTGTCACCATCGTGCCAGTGGGCAGACCCGTGTGACTGGCCGGTTGGGAATGGGCCAAAGCCGATATTGGAATTTTTTGGTCGAGCTTTAAAACACCTGAACGAATTTTGCGAAAGACCACATAGCCTGTCATCAATTTGGTGAGCGATGCCGGATACCACGGTTCACCGGCGCGCTCTTGGCTGATCACCTCGCCCGTAAACGCGTCAAACAAAAGCGATGGGCCGGTGTTGCTGACTGTTTTGTCTTCGGCCCATGCGGAAGCTATGGCAGAAATGCCAAACACGCACACCAGAAGCATTCGCAACATCAAACTCAAACGACCAATACTCCAAGCTAACGAACGCCTATTGGACTAATCCAAACGCTTCAAGCAATCAACAGCGAATGCGCCGCAGATTAATGCCACTTTACGACCATAATTTAAGAATTGGTGCCCTTGGAGGGACTTGAACCCCCACTCCTCTCGGAAGCGGATTTTGAGTCCGCCGCGTCTACCATTCCACCACAAG
>JANYHN010000049.1 GCA_025359045.1 Hyphomicrobiales bacterium
GCTGAAGACATGATGAAGAAGCTGCAAGCAGCTGGCGCAAAGGTCGAGTTGAAGTAACACAATTTTGCCATGAGGGCAGGGCATTGCGTCCTGTTCCTCGTGGTGAATTGTGATGAGTATGAGTGAACGGCTTGTATGAGACTCCAGAAAATGGGGTCTGATGCAAGCCGTTTTAGAGGCTTTTTATTGGGGTATTCACCCCACAAAAACGAAAGTGACAGGAAAACACATGGCTGACACACGTACCGTTGCAGGCGCAAAACGCATCCGCAAACTTTTTGGCAAAGGAATCGAAGTTGCTGAGATGCCGAACCTTATTGAGGTTCAGCGCGAGTCTTACGACCAATTCCTCCAAATGAAGGAACCCACTGGCGGCCGCGCCACTGAGGGTTTGCAATCGGTATTTAAATCTGTGTTTCCGATTTCGGATTTCTCTGGCCAAGCTGTGCTCGAATTCGTGCGCTATGAATTTGAACAACCAAAATTTGACGTTGAAGAATGCCAACAACGCGGCATGACATTTGCTGCACCGTTGAAGGTGACGCTGCGCTTGATCGTGTTTGAAATTGATCCTGATACACAAGCCAAGTCGGTCAAAGATATCAAGGAACAAGACGTATATATGGGCGACATTCCGCTCATGACGAAGAACGGCACGTTCGTTGTGAACGGCACCGAGCGCGTTATTGTTTCACAAATGCATCGTTCGCCTGGCGTGTTCTTTGATCACGACAAGGGCAAAAGTCATTCTTCAGGAAAAATCTTGTTTGCTGCCCGTGTTATTCCTTATCGCGGCTCATGGCTCGACTTTGAATTTGACGCCAAGGATTTGATTTTCGCACGTATCGATCGTCGTCGTAAGTTGCCAGTGACAACACTGCTCTATGCACTTGGCATGCAGTCAGAAGAGATTTTGCACGAGTTCTATAAGTCGGTTGCCTACACACAAACCAAGGATGGCTGGAAAATGCCTTTCACGGCTGATCGCTTTAAAGGCATCAAGCCAACGGTTGATTTGATTGACGCAAAGACTGGCCAAGTTGTTGTTGAAGCCGGTAAGAAGATTACGCCGCGTTTGGCCCGCAAGATTTCTGAAGATGGCACCAAGGAATTGTTGGTACGTGATGAAGACTTGTTTGGTCATTACATCGCCGATGAATTGGTGAATGAAGAAAACGGTATGATCTTTGCTGAAGCAGGCGAAGAGATCACCGAAAAGCTGCTTGGCCAATTGAAGGAAGCTGGTTTTAAATCTTTGAACCTGCTCGACATCGATCATATCAACACAGGCGGTTACATCCGCAACACGCTCAAGGCTGACAAGGTTGAAAGCTATGAGCAAGCGCTGGTCGAAATCTACCGCGTGATGCGCCCTGGCGAACCACCAACGCGTGAGGGTGCTGAACTGTTGTTCAAAGGCTTGTTCTTTGATCAAGAACGTTATGACCTCTCGGCTGTTGGTCGCGTGAAGATGAATATGCGTCTTGAGCAAACTGTGGAAGACACGATGCGTGTTTTGCGCAAGGAAGATATATTGCAAGTCATCAAGACCTTGCATGATCTGCGTGATTCAAAGGGCGAAGTTGACGACATCGACAACTTGGGTAACCGCCGCGTTCGCTCGGTTGGTGAGTTGATGGAAAATCAATATCGCTTGGGTCTCGTTCGTATGGAACGCGCGATCAAGGAGCGCTTGTCATCGGTCGATGTTGACACAGTAATGCCGCATGATTTGATCAACGCGAAGCCTGCTGCTGCCGCCGTGCGAGAATTCTTTGGTTCTTCGCAACTTTCGCAGTTTATGGATCAAACCAATCCCCTCTCTGAAATCACGCATAAGCGTCGTCTTTCAGCTTTGGGACCTGGTGGTTTGACACGTGAACGCGCGGGCTTTGAAGTGCGCGACGTCCATCCGACTCACTATGGTCGTATCTGCCCAATTGAAACACCGGAAGGTCCGAATATTGGTCTGATCAACTCGCTCGCCACTTATGCCCGCGTAAACAAATACGGCTTTATTGAAACGCCTTACCGCAAGGTTATTGATGGTAAGGTGACAAATGAGGTGAAGTATCTCTCGGCCATTGAAGAAGCCAAGCATCACATTGCGCAGGCTAACGTTGCGCTTGATAAGAACATGAAGTTCACCGATGATTTGGTGATCGCTCGTCTTTCAGGCGACGTGTTGCAGGTTACACCAGATAAGATTGACTATGTTGACGTGTCACCAAAGCAAATGGTTTCGGTTGCTGCTGCTCTTATTCCGTTCTTGGAAAACGACGACGCCAACCGTGCTCTCATGGGTTCAAACATGCAGCGCCAAGCTGTGCCGTTGGTGCGTTCTGCTGCGCCATTCGTTGGCACTGGTATGGAAGCAATTGTTGCCCGTGACTCTGGTGCAGCCTTTACCGCACGCCGTTCTGGTATTGTGGACCAAGTTGATGCGAAGCGAATTGTTATTCGCGCGACGGAAGAAACCGATCCATCCAAGCCTGGTGTAGACATCTATACATTAGCGAAGTTCCAACGTTCGAACCAATCAACCTGCATCAATCAGCGTCCACTGGTTCGCACTGGCGATATTATAAAGGCTGGCGACATTATTGCCGACGGCCCATCAACTGAGCTTGGTGATTTGGCCTTGGGTCAAAACTGCCTCGTGGCATTTATGCCTTGGAATGGTTACAACTTCGAAGATTCCATTCTTCTTTCTGAGCGCATCGTAAAAGATGACGTGTTCACGTCGATCCACATTGAAGAATTTGATGTGATGGCGCGTGATACAAAGCTTGGGCCTGAAGAAATTACCCGCGATATTCCAAATGTGGGTGAAGAGTCTCTCAAGAACCTCGACGAAGCTGGCATTGTTTATATCGGTGCTGAAGTGAAGCCGGGCGACATTCTGTGCGGCAAGATTACGCCAAAGGGCGAGTCACCCATGACGCCAGAAGAAAAACTTCTGCGCGCCATTTTCGGTGAAAAAGCTTCTGACGTTCGCGATACCTCGCTTCGTCTGCCACCCGGCGTTTCGGGTACGGTTGTAGAAGTGCGTGTGTTCAACCGCCACGGTGTGGATAAGGATGAGCGCGCTCTTGCGATTGAACGCGAAGAAATTGAACGCTTGGCGAAAGATAGAGACGACGAGTTGGCGATCCTTGACCGTAACTCTTATGGTCGTTTGCATGACTTCTTGCTCGGTAAAACAGCAACTGGTGGCCCACGTGGTCATAAGCTTGATGGCAAGATCACCGAAAAGAACATGGAAGATATTCCGCGTTCGCAATGGTGGAATATTGCTCTGGGTGCTGAAAAGCCAATGAGCGAACTTGAAGCCATGAAGTTGCAATATGACGAGTCTAAGAAGGGCCTCGAAAACCGCTTCATGGACAAAGTTGAAAAGCTGCAACGTGGTGATGAATTGCCTCCCGGCGTTATGAAGATGGTCAAAGTCTTCGTTGCCGTGAAGCGTAAGATTCAACCCGGCGATAAGATGGCCGGTCGCCACGGTAACAAGGGCGTGGTTTCGCGCATCGTTCCGCAAGAAGATATGCCTTATTTGGAAGACGGCACACCGGTTGATGTTGTGCTTAATCCACTCGGCGTTCCTTCACGCATGAACGTTGGTCAGATCCTCGAGACCCATTTGGGTTGGGCCTGTGCTGGCATGGGCAAGAAGATTGGTGACGTTTTGGATGCTTATACGGCTGGCCAAAAAGTGAAGCCGGTTAAGGACGAACTGCAACGCATTTACGGCAAAAATGCCGCGATTGATGCGCTTGAAGATCAAGACGTGATTGAGTTTGCACAGTCAGTGCGCAAAGGTATTTCGATTGCAACGCCAGTGTTCGATGGCGCGCGCGAAGAAGATATTGCTGCGATGCTGAAAGACGCAGGCCTCAACACTTCTGGTCAGATCAAGCTTTATGATGGCAAGACAGGCGAAGTATTTGATCGTCCTGTTACTGTCGGCTACATCTATATCTTGAAGCTTCACCATTTGGTGGATGACAAGATCCATGCCCGTTCGATCGGTCCATACTCGCTTGTCACGCAGCAGCCGCTGGGTGGTAAGGCGCAGTTTGGTGGTCAGCGCTTTGGTGAAATGGAAGTTTGGGCGCTGGAAGCTTATGGTGCTGCCTATACATTGCAAGAAATGCTGACTGTGAAGTCAGACGACGTTGCGGGTCGTACCAAAGTTTATGAAGCCATTGTTCGTGGTGATGACGGATTTGAAACCGGCATTCCAGAAAGCTTCAACGTGCTGGTCAAAGAAATGCGTTCGCTCGGCCTTAACGTTGAGCTGCAGAACGGTCGGACACCGACAGCTGTATAAAGTTGAAATTGGCGGGAGCGAAAGCTTCCGCCGTCACCTATTCGTAGTTTAATTTCGCAGGGCATTCCCCCTGCACATAAGGAGAAGAGCACACCATGAACCAAGAGGTCATGAACGTCTTCAATCCGGTAGCCCCGGTTCAAGCTTTCGATCAGATTCGTATCTCGGTCGCCAGCCCAGAGAAAATCCTTTCGTGGTCATTCGGCGAAATCAAGAAGCCGGAAACCATTAACTATCGCACGTTCAAGCCTGAACGCGATGGTTTGTTCTGCGCGCGCATTTTCGGACCTGTGAAGGATTACGAATGCT
Source organism: Hyphomicrobiales bacterium (assembly GCA_025359045.1). Classification (GTDB taxonomy): domain Bacteria; phylum Pseudomonadota; class Alphaproteobacteria; order Rhizobiales; family Aestuariivirgaceae; genus Aestuariivirga. The sequence goes on from JANYHN010000049.1 coordinate 4,643, forward strand.
TGTGCGGCAAATATAAGCGCATGAAGTATAAGGGCATCATCTGCGAAAAATGCGGTGTTGAAGTTACTTTGTCAAAGGTGCGTCGCGAACGTATGGGTCATATTGAATTGGCCGCTCCAGTTGCACATATCTGGTTCTTGAAATCAGTGCCATCCCGCATTTCGAATTTGCTAGATATGACGCTGAAGGATGTGGAACGCGTTCTCTATTTTGAAAATTACATTGTGCTTGAGCCTGGCCTCACGCCGATGAAGATGCATCAGCTTTTGGGCGAAACAGAATATTTGAAAGCCCAAGAAGAATATGGCGAAGACAGCTTCACAGCCAGCATTGGCGCTGAAGCCATTCGTGATATGCTTGCTGCAATCAATCTTAACCAATTGAAAATCACTTTGCGTGAAGAACTCAAAGTGGCTACCGGCGAATTGAAGCCAAAGAAATTAGCCAAGCGTTTGAAGTTGGTTGAGAACTTCCTCGAATCTGGCAACCGTCCAGATTGGATGATCCTCACTGTTGTTCCGGTGATCCCACCAGAACTTCGTCCATTGGTGCCATTGGATGGTGGTCGTTTTGCGACGTCAGATCTGAACGATCTTTATCGCCGCGTGATCAACCGTAACAACCGTTTGAAGCGTCTGATCGAACTCAAGGCTCCAGATATTATCGTGCGCAACGAAAAGCGCATGTTGCAAGAATCTGTGGACGCGCTGTTTGATAACGGTCGTCGTGGTCGTGTGATCACTGGCGCCAACAAGCGTCCGCTGAAGTCGCTTTCTGACATGCTAAAAGGCAAGCAGGGCCGCTTCCGTCAAAACTTGCTCGGTAAGCGCGTGGATTATTCAGGCCGGTCGGTTATCGTGGTAGGCCCGGAACTTAAGCTCCATCAATGCGGTTTGCCAAAGAAGATGGCGTTGGAATTGTTTAAGCCATTCATCTATTCGCGTCTTGAAGCCAAGGGTCTTTCTTCCACCGTGAAGCAAGCCAAGAAATTGGTTGAAAAAGAAAAGCCGGAAGTTTGGGATATCCTCGACGAGGTGATCCGCGAGCATCCGATTATGCTCAACCGCGCACCAACACTCCACCGTTTGGGCATCCAAGCGTTCGAGCCGGTGTTGATTGAAGGTAAGGCCATTCAGCTTCATCCGCTGGTTTGCACCGCGTTCAATGCTGACTTCGACGGCGACCAAATGGCTGTCCACGTACCATTGTCACTCGAAGCGCAGCTTGAAACCCGCGTGTTGATGATGTCGACGAATAACGTTCTGCATCCGGCCAACGGTCAACCGATCATCGTTCCATCGCAAGATATCGTGCTGGGCCTCTACTATCTTTCCATCATTAATGATGGCGAGCCGGGTGAAGGCATGATTTTCGGCAACATGGCAGAAGTTGAACATGCACTTGCTAACGGCGCTGTGACGTTGCACGCCAAGATCAAAGGCCGTGTTCGTGACATGGGGCCAGATGGCGTTGCGCGTAACCGCATCGTTGACACAACACCAGGCCGCATGAAGATTGGTGAGCTTTTACCTATTGCTGAAAAAATGTCCTTCGACGTTTGTAACAAGCTAATGACCAAGCGCGACATCTCTAAAATGATTGACTCGGTTTATCGTTACTGCGGCCAGAAAGAGGCTGTGGTATTCTGCGACCGCATCATGGCGCTTGGTTTCTTGAACGCTTACAAAGCAGGCATTTCATTCGGTAAGGATGACATGGTTATTCCGGCTTCCAAGGTGAAGCTGGTGGCCAACACCCGTGAACTCGCCAAGGAATTTGAACAACAATATATTGACGGTCTGATCACTCAGGGCGAAAAATATAACAAAGTTGTTGATGCTTGGTCTAAGTGCACCGATAAAGTTGCTGAAGAAATGATGCGCGAAATTTCGTCCGTTAAAAAGGATGATGCAGGCCGCACCAAGCCGATCAACTCTGTCTATATGATGAGCCATTCGGGTGCGCGTGGTTCGCCAACGCAAATGCGTCAGCTTGCTGCGATGCGTGGTTTGATGGCTAAGCCTTCGGGCGAAATCATTGAAACACCGATCATCTCGAACTTCAAAGAAGGTTTGTCGGTTCTTGAATACTTCAACTCCACCCATGGTGCTCGTAAGGGTCTTGCCGATACGGCGCTTAAGACTGCCAACTCTGGTTATCTTACACGCCGTCTGGTTGACGTTGCACAAGACGCCATCATCTCTGAAGTGGATTGCGGTTCGAAATCATACATCACCACACGTCCGATCATTGATTCAGGCGAAGTGATTGTTCCACTGGGTGTTCGTATTCTGGGCCGTACTGCGGCTGAGGATGTGCTTGATCCAGTGTCAGGTGCCGTGCTTGCGCAAGCTGGCAAGGAAATGTTGGAACTTGATGTCGATAAGATTGAAAAGGCTGGCATTACCGAAGTGCGTATCCGTTCAGTTCTCACATGCGAAACCAAGTTTGGCGTGTGCGCAACTTGTTATGGACGCGACCTTGCACGCGGCACACCTGTGAACATGGGTGAAGCTGTGGGCGTTATTGCTGCGCAGTCAATCGGTGAACCTGGAACTCAGCTCACTATGCGGACCTTCCACATTGGCGGCGCTGCTCAGGTTCTCGATAACTCCTTCGTTGAATCAAACCACGAAGGTCTCGTCGAAATCCGCAACGCAAACTTGGCCACCGATACATCAGGCAAGCTGGTTGTGATGGGACGTAACGTTTCCATCGTGATCAAGGATGCCAAGGGCAATGACCGCGCCACCCACAAGGTTGGCTATGGTTCAAAGCTGTTCGTTAACACGGGCGACACGGTAAAACGTGGCATCCGTATTGCGGAATGGGATCCTTACACACGTCCAGCCCTTACAGAAGTCGACGGTATTGTTGCGTTTGAAGACGTTGTTGACGGTGTATCCGTGAACGAAGTGCAAGACGAAGCAACCGGCATCACCAACCGTGTGATCATCGATTGGCGTAACAATCAACGTGGTTCCACGTTGAAGCCAGCGATTGTGATCAAGGGCGCAGATGGCGAAGTGAAGAAGCTGCCTCGCGGCGGTGAAGCGCGTTACCTGCTTTCAGTTGATGCGATTTTGTCAGTTGAGCCTGGTTCCAAAGTTGGTGCTGGTGACGTGCTGGCACGTAACCCACTTGAAAGCGCTAAGACACGCGACATCACGGGCGGTCTGCCACGTGTAGCTGAGTTGTTTGAAGCGCGTCGTCCGAAGGATGCAGCGGTTATCGCTGAAATCTCAGGTAAGATTGAATTCGGCCGCGACTATAAGAACAAGCGCCGCATTCGCATCGTGCCTTTGGATGACACGTTGGAAGCCGTTGAATATCTGATCCCGAAGGGCAAGCATTTGCCAGTTCAGGAAGGTGATATGATCGAAAAGGGTGAATACATCATGGACGGCAATCCAGCGCCGCATGACATCTTGGCCATTAAGGGCGTTGAAGAACTGGCTGCGTTCCTTGTGAACGAAATTCAGGAAGTTTACCGCTTGCAAGGTGTGGGCATTAACGACAAGCACATTGAAGTGATTGTGCGTCAGATGTTGCAAAAGGTTGAAATCACCGACAATGGTGAATCAACTTTGTTGGTTGGCGAACAACTAGACCGTGAAGAACTTGACCGTGAAAACGCCAAGCTCATCGCTGAAGGTTTGAAGCCTGCTTCTGGCCAACCTGTCTTGTTGGGCATCACCAAAGCTTCGCTCCAGACACGTTCGTTCATCTCTGCGGCCTCGTTCCAGGAAACCACACGCGTGCTCACCGATGCTGCCGTTCAAGGCAAGATCGATACACTCGATGGTTTGAAAGAAAACGTGATCGTGGGTCGTCTGATCCCAGCCGGCACCGGTGGCATGCTAGCCCGCTTCCGCGCTATTGCGGATAAGCGCGACAAGCTGATCATTGATGAGCAAACCAAGTCGCAATTGCCAGCTGCGGCAGCAGAGTGAGATTTAAACGATAGAGTAAGTGAAAGGCCCGGAGTGATCTGGGCCTTTTTTAGGTAATCTGCACCACGGCTTTCACCAAAATTATCATCGCCAGTAATGCTAAAATCCCTAACACATATTTGCGAAATGTCTCCGGATATGTACCCTTAAAACTACGCGCCCCAATCCAAACTCCCGCAAGCAAGGCAGGGAGATAGACCGCAGCTTGAATTACAGTGGCCCATGTGATTAATCCGTGTACAGATTGGTTAGCCAAGCCAATCACGTCAGTTGCCAAAAAGAAAGCTACCAAAGAAGCGCGCCCCGCCAAGTTGCCGGCAGGTGACGCAAAGTAAAACAAGATCACTGGTGGCCCGCCTATGCCGAACGCACCATTCGAAAGACCAGAAGCAGCGCCGGCCAGTGTCGAAGCGAATGGCCCTGGCATAGTTTTGAGTGCATAGCCTCGCCACATCAGAAACGTTGCAACCAAAACAAATATACTCAAAGCAATCTGCATGGGAGCCGCCGGAAAGTTAGCCAATGCCCAGACACCGATAGGTGTAGCGATCAAGCATCCAAGCGTGAGGGGCCCTAGAGATTTCCAGTGAATATCTTTCCATATGCTGGGCAACAGATTGGCACTCGCGGCCAATTCCAACATGAAGATAGAGGGGATAATTTCCGCTGGCGGATAAAACAGCGACAGCGCCGTAATTGTGAGCAGCGAAAACCCAAACCCCGAAAACCCCCGCACAATAGCAGCGAGGAAGATGATGATGCAGGAGAGGGTGAGGAGCATGGGTTTTACAGGCTGTCTCTTAGCCGTGGCATTTTTTATATATTTTTCCTGAGCCGCAAGGGCAGGGTGATTGTTGCTTTATCGGGAAACGCAGCGTGCTGATGTCTACTAAATTCTTGTTCACAAAAAGTGCATCGATCCCAAATTTTTGGAGCATCACGTGACCAAGATCGAAAAGGGAGTTACATATCTCTCCCAGAGGTGCTTGGCCTTCGTACCACTCAGACGTCCCATACTCGGTGTAGAAATATTTAGTGTTGCCGAGCACATTCGTTGCGCCGGCAATTAAATCTCCTTCAGCGCCTTGCACATCAGCCCAGATGAAATCAACTGCTTCAACACCACTCAAAGCTGCCCAATCATCCAAACGCATAATAGGCACTTCAATTTGTTTTTCAAACCTCAAGGAAGGCCAAATGTCGGTCACTGTCTTAGGTGCTCTGATGGAACCTGACATGTGCCAGTCTTTTAATTCAGCAACTCCGTCTGATTGATGAAAGGTAATATTCCCATTATGTTGGCCTATCGCAGTTTCAACTAACGTCACGTTGTTGCTTTGGACGTATTGTTTAAATAAGGCGATAGCGCGTGGCTCGGGTTCAAAACAATAGACCCGCGCTTCTGGAAACACCTGCAGAAACTCGAGCGTAGATGAACCAACATTGGCACCAACTTCCAATATCAGTGGATTATCCTTGTTGAGTAGCTTGCGTAATTTAAGTAGATCAAGAGAACCTTTTTCCTGCGGATATTCATTCGGTGAAATTATCACTTCAACCATTCCTTACTGTTAGATCACCCGGATATTCTGGTGCATGTACAATGTCGCAAAACCCTTAGACGCCGAGCGTTCAAATCCAATTGAGACATAATTTTTTCTATGACAAGGAAAATTTTCGATCTCATGCATGTGCATTTCTATTGACCAAAAGCCGTTTTCTTTTTGGCGATTTAAGTCTAGCTATCGCCAAACAAAAAAACCTCCCTCAGCAAAGCTGAAGGAGGTTGCTCCTTGGGAGAGCTTTAGGCCCCCGGTTTATGGCCTAATGGGTAACTGCCAGTGCATGGGCGTGATCAGGCTCGATCAGTCCAATCATTGCACCCGTAGCATCGGTGACCACGGCAAGTTTGCCGACACCTGGAATGCGCACAGGTGATCGCATGACTTCTCCGCCCGCATTGGATGTGTTTTGTTCCGCTTTCAGCATATCTGCCACCGATAGATAGGTCATCCAATGAGAAGGGATGCCGTCATATTCAGGTGCCGTAAGTTCAAATACACCGCCCACAGGTTTGCCGTCTTTCTTGGCGATCCAGTAGGCTGCACCATCTGGTAATGGTGAAGGCTCAAACTCCCACCCCAAGGTTCGACCGTAAAAGGCAAGTGCTGCCTCAGGCTCCCAGGTGTTCAGTTCGTGCCACCAGTGTCGTTGCGGCATGGTCATCGTTGAGTTCCCCTCTCGTTTGGGTTTGTCGATCATCATGTCGCCGTCCGAATCGGAATTTGAGTGAGCCTTGTGGCGCAAGGGTGGCTCAAATGCGGCAAAAAAGGGGAGGGTTATTTAACAAGGGCTTGGCGAGAATCGGAACTCGGAAATGCAAAATTTGCATGACGGTTTGGATAAAAGAGGTTAGAAATTGCATCTGCGAAGAGTTTTTTTGCACTGCAATATGTCGTTTTCCAGCTTTTGCAGATCAAACCGCGAAAATCACCCAATTTCGGCATCACTTTCCTGTTGACGGCCCGCGACTCTCCCCCTAAGAGACGGGCACTTCCGAGAGGCAGGCCGTTGAAGTTTCGCATTTCAAAACGCTGACTGGGAAGTAAAAAGTTATTAAATTCAAGGTCATGCCCCCTGAAACCTGGCCGGTTTCGTTGGGCCTCTGGTTTTGGCGCTACGGTGGGTCCGGACTGGATCATTGTAGTGCTCGTTTTTGTTTGAACCAGTCCAACAAATTTAAAGGGTGATGGGCCGAATGCCTACTATCAACCAGTTGATCCGCAAGCCACGACTTGCGCCAACATACCGGAACAAGGTTCCGGCTATGCAAGCTTGCCCGCAAAAACGCGGCGTTTGCACACGTGTTTATACGACAACGCCAAAGAAGCCGAACTCTGCTCTCCGTAAGGTGGCCAAGGTTCGTTTGACCAATGGTTTCGAAGTGGTGAGCTATATTCCAGGTGAAGGCCACAATCTTCAAGAGCACAGCGTTGTCATGATCCGTGGCGGCCGTGTGAAGGATTTGCCAGGCGTTCGTTATCACATCATTCGCGGTGTCTTGGATACCCAAGGCCTGCCAAAGCGTCGTCAGCGCCGTTCGCTGTATGGCGCGAAGCGTCCGAAGTAAGGGGATCAAGATATGTCACGTCGCCACCGCGCCGAAAAACGCGTCATCAATCCAGACCCTAAGTTTGGTGATCTCATTCTGTCCAAGTTCATGAACAACCTCATGACCCAAGGCAAA
>JANYHN010000054.1 GCA_025359045.1 Hyphomicrobiales bacterium
CAACCGACCTATTCCCCAACATGCGTATCGCTGCGTCGGGGGGTCTGATGGTGGCGAGAGAGGGAGTTGAACCCCCGACCCCAGGATTATGATTCCCGTGCTCTAACCAACTGAGCTACCTCGCCACGTGGGCGGCATATAGGGAAAAGCTAACCCGAAAGTCAAGCGGCAGGTGTTTCGGTTTCCTGTTCGTCGCCTTGATCCCCCAGCACAAAGGTGCGCCAGAGAGAAATCCAAGCAAAATAAAGTGAACACAGTCCAAAAATTCCGAGCTGTAGTTTATAAATCCAATCGTCATAGCCTGGGTTCCGCCCACTGATAACCAAACTTAAAGTCATGGCTGCCCAAACCACTGTCATCGGAATTGTAATGCTGCGCCAATGCGTAACGCGCAAAGGATGAACAAATTTAACTGGCACGAAAGTAAGAACGCTAAGTGCTATAACTGTAATGAGATTGATCAGCCATCCGGTGTTGAACAGATAAAAGTAAAGCACAACAACATTCCAAATTGCTGGAAAGCCGACAAAATAATAATCAGATGACTTCATTCCAACATTGGCAAATGTATAACATGAGACAGCCATGATCAACGCACCTGCAACCAAACTCCACGTGCTAGCGTCGAAGTAAAACGGCACCGGAACCATTTTAAACCAGTAGATCATTAAGGCTGGCACAGCCACATAAGTGAAAAAATCAATCACTAAATCAAGTGAAGCGCCGTCAAAATTGGGGGTATATTCGGTAACGCGGGCTTTGCGCGCCAATGTGCCATCAATTCCATCAACAAACAGAGCCAAGCCCAGCATCACGAACGCCAAAATAGCATCGCCTTTTAGAACCGCCACCAGAGCTAAAAAACCCAGCACAATGCCACTGGTGGTAAAGGCATGGACCGACCACGCGATACCCTTCTTGATTTCTTTATCAACGTTTGGATGCAGATTTAGCTTTGCCACTGATACGATCTTTCAAATCCCCAAACCGACTATAGGAAACCCATGGGAGAATGGCAAACGCCATCAGGCCTGCCTTACAAACTCGAGGAACGAGAAAAAGCCAAGCGGTTTTACGGCATGAATGCGTCGCAATCGGAGTTTTTCGCTAGACAGAACTGTCTCAATTGGAAATTCTGGACGCCAACCCAATTTGGTTGCGTGTTTGGCGAAACCTTTCTCAATGGCACCACGCAATCCATTCTCAACACTAAAATGATTGACGATGATCACAGTGCCACCGACTTTGGTTACTCTCGCAAGTTCTTCAATCACTTTCTGCGGTTCAGGCACAACCGTTAAAACATACATCGCAACAGCGATATCAAAGCTTTCATCTGGAAAATCTAATTTCCCCGCATCCATTTCAAGAAGTAGTTCAATATTCGTACATTTTGCTTTTACAATACGAGCCTTCGCACGCTTCAACATTTCTGCCGATAAATCAATGCCCGTCACGCGCAAATGCGGTTCATAATGTGGCAGAGCCAGTCCAGTGCCAACACCAACATCGAGCAAACGGCCAGAAAACAGATTGGCTTCTTTAACAGTGCTGCGCATCCCAGCTCGCACCAACTTTCCAAACGTTGCATCATAAACAGGCGCCCAACGCTTATAGGCTTTGCGCACATCATCTTCGTCCATGCGCTGTAAAGTTTCAAACTTCAAAATGAGACATCTCCATTGGAGCGTCGCAATTACGCTAAGAATAGTCGCTAATACAAGAAGTTTCGGGCCGGCTTGTTTTGATTGTTAGGCATCAGAGCAATAAATCCGCCACCAAGAACACGCGCCCCCGCTCCGGCGCTTTCATAAAAAACTGAAGCTTGACCGGGCGAGACACCATATTCACCGTTCGGAATTGTCACAACAACACCATCGCCACTCTGCCGTAAGGTGGCTTCCACCGCTGGCCGTGTTGAGCGAATTTTCACAAATACAGGCTGGGGCAGTTCAGAAAGTGGAGCAGCCCCCAACCAATTGACCGACTGCAAAGGAATATCTCGCTGCATAAGCGCCTCGTGTGGCCCAACAATCACTTGGCGTTTGGCTGCGTTGAGTTTCACAACATAAAGCGGATCACCACCGCCGATCCCCAAACCTTTGCGCTGGCCGATTGTGTAATGGATAATCCCCTCGTGCCGCCCGAGCACGCGGCCATCCATATGGACAATGTCGCCAGCCTCTGCGGCATCAGGCCTGATTTTCAAAATCACATCAGCATAGCGCCCTTCTGGCACAAAGCAGATATCTTGGCTGTCGGGCTTATCGGCGACGATCAACCCAAGCTCACTCGCCACAACGCGCACTTCGCTCTTTGGCAATTGTCCCAGTGGAAAGCGCAAATAGTCAATTTGCTTTTGTGTTGTTGCAAACAGGAAATAGCTTTGGTCGCGCGCCATATCAGCTGGTGTAAATAAATCGCGGCCACCATCATCTCGCATGCGGCTTTCAATATAGTGGCCTGTGGCCAAACAGGAAGCATCCAAATCTTTCGCCCGCGCCAGCAGATCAGCAAATTTCACAGTCTGATTGCACTTCACACAAGGAATGGGCGTTGACCCCTGCAAATAGCTTTCAACAAAATCATCAATCACCGCTTCTTTAAAGCGCGATTCAAAATCCAGAACATAATGCGGAATATCAAGGGCTGCTGCCACGCGCCGCGCATCATGAATATCCTGGCCTGCGCAACAAGCACCTTTACGGCGGATCGCTTCACCATGATCATAAAGCTGAAGTGTGATGCCCACCACATCATAGCCGGCAATTTTCAAAAGCCCGGCCACGACTGACGAGTCAACCCCGCCAGACATCGCCGCCACAACCCGGTGGTCTTTTGGGTTACCCGGCAAATTCATGGCGGCATGAACGCGGTCAATAATGGCGGAAGCGATTTTCATAATGCCTAAATGGGCGGAAATGGCAAGAAGTGCAAGATCAGCCCTATTCTGTTCCGAATTGGCGCAAATCTTCCGAGCAATTTGTAATTTGTTCATTTTCGCTTAGCTGAATTTTAATGTCATCATGGCAAACATGTAGGCGTGTGAGAGCCGCCTGTTGCAGCCCTTACAAGTCAGTTTGTGTGAGTAAGCGTTAATGAACGGTCAGTTGCGTCCACGCGTCAATTACGTCATCGGTCCTGATGGCAGCCCTTTGACGATTGCCGATTTGCCCCCACCCGGCCAACACCGCTGGGTGATCCGCCGTAAAGCGGAAGTGGTGGCAGCCGTC
>JANYHN010000076.1 GCA_025359045.1 Hyphomicrobiales bacterium
AGCGACATATCTGCAACCGATGGCGAAGTCATGGCTTTAGCACTTGAAACTGCAAAACTGATGGGTATTGCCAATCCAGTTGTAAAAACTGGTGACATATCGTTAATTGAGGCTTTTTCCAAAGCTCTTAATCTGCCGGCTGCGTTTTATCGCAGGCTCATGCGGGCCTTGGCTGCAAACCGTTCCCATAAAGAAGTTTTTGCACCCACCCAGATCCAGCCTGTACAAACAGGGCTTTCTATCTATCAAGGAGTGCTGACTGCCCTCAAGGGTACAGATCCAACAGAGGCGCGGGCATTTGTCAAAGATTTGCTCTCCATTGCAGGCATAAACTCAGTGGGTGGACGCTCCACAGCTGATATTGCCACGCGGTTTCTGGCCCAGTCTGATACAGCTGCTCTAACCCTTAGTGAGACCAATTACCAAATTCTTGACCAGTTTTTATTGCTTGAGGGCAATCCTGATCTGGTTTCTGTGAATTTACGCAAACTTGCTTTTGCTGCTGACCTGGACCTCAATCAGGTTCTGGATGAATTTGATGCACGAACTGGCTTTATTGCTGCTTCTGGTGTGGATGTTGCAAGCCTTGTCATGCAAACAGGTTTTGTACGGAATCTTGATTATTATTCTGGTTTTGTGTTTGAGATTACTGGATTATCTGCTCAAAAGCCTTTAATTGCCGGTGGGCGCTATGACAGGCTGCTTGGGCGCCTTGGTGCGCGGCAGGACATTCCTGCTATAGGGTTTTCGAGCTGGCTGGATCGGAGTGCAGCATGAGTCACAAGCTGATTATTGGTGTGCCCTCCAAAGGCCGTTTGCAGGAAAACACCCATGCTTTTTTTGCGCGCGCTGGGCTAAAACTGGTGCGTGAACGCGGAGAGCGCGATTATCGTGGTGGGCTGGCAGGGTTTGCCCAAGTAGAAGTGCATTATTTGTCCGCAAGTGATATTGCGGGCGAGCTGGCGCGTGGTGGTATTCATTTAGGGATTACGGGCGAAGACCTGATACGCGAAAGTATCAGTGATGCTGATACGCGCGTTACACTGCTCACGCCGCTTGGTTTTGGCAATGCCAATGTGGTTGTTGCTGTGCCCCAGGCCTGGATTGATGTGCGCAATATGAGCGATATTGAAGACGTTGCCGCCAGTTTTAGAGCGCAAACTGGCAATAGAATGCGTGTTGCGACCAAATACATCAATCTAACCCGCCAGCATTTTAGTGAACATGGCGTGAGCGACTACCGTATTGTGGAAAGCCTTGGTGCAACCGAGGGTGCGCCTGCGGCAGGGGCGGCTGAAATGGTAGTGGACATTACCACAACAGGTGCAACACTTGCTGCAAACGCACTCAAAATTATTGATGATGGCGTGATTTTAAAATCCGAGGCCAATCTGGTTGCAGCGCGAGAGGCTGATTGGACGTCGGAAACCTTAAACGCCGCAAAAACTATTCTAGGCCGCATAGCAGCAGAGGAAACGGCTCGAACGACGCGCGAAGTGCGAGCCCATATGGCAACAGGCTCAGCGCTTGTTGCCCAGCAGATAGCAGAGCTTTTTGGCGCAGAGGCGCCTTATGGAGCGGCCCACTCTGCTGTTGCGTTTCACTGCGCCAAAGATAAAGCCGCTAACCTTGCTGAATGGCTTGTGCAACAAGGTGCAAGCCATGTAAGCGTACAGGCACTGGATTATGTGTTTACCGACCGTAATCCATTATTTGAGATGCTGGAAAGTAACATTAAAGGATTTTAGTTTGCAGGCTATCTTAAAATTACATAGTATATCCCATAGCTTGCACAGACGTGGTTTTGTCAATTTTTCTCGTTTAGTTGATGTGTTTATCCGGATTGGCTTTTCTGCTGCTATTCCTGGAGCTGCCACCATTGGGAAAAATGTGTTTTTTCATCATGGCGGTATCGGTGTTGTGTTCAATAAAAAAGTGATTATTGAGGATGGATGTGAAATTGGTGTACATGTTGTTTTAGGCAGTGGTGCTTGTCATCTTAAAAAGAACGTTGTTGTACATGCTGGTGCAAAAATCATTGGGTCAATTACAATTGGTGAAGGGTCAGTCATTGCTGCAAATGCCGTGGTTCTCTCTGATATGCCTGCTGGGTGTTTGATTGCAGGCGTTCCTGCAGTTATTAAACGCACTGACATTGATATATCGCTGCATAAACAAAGAACTGTAAACATGGCAACTAAAATGTAGCTTGTACCATGTACTTGTTTCTGTTGTCCTGCCAGCGCTTGACGATGGTGGCCACGTTTGAACCTGATCTTCTGAACCTGATCTTCAAATCAGAAATTGCAAAACGATGGACTGAAACTGGTCAGCAAGTCAGATCGTCGTCATTGCGAGGACGCAAGCAATCCAGAAAATTAATTTCAAGAACTGGATTGCTTTGTCGCTCTGCTCCGCGCAGTGACGAAAACGTGCCTGTGCAAAAGCTGTTAAGCCTATCCCTGCGCTTCAACAACGGCGATTGCTGTCATATTGACCACGCCACGTGCCGTTACAGAATCTGTGAGGATATGCGCAGGTTTGGCAGCACCCAACAAAATTGGACCAATTGGCAGCGCATCTGAAAGCACTTTTACAAACTGGTAGGCAATGTTGGCCGATGAGAGGCCTGGCATAACCAGCAGGTTAGCCTCGCCTTTCAAATGGGATATTGGCAAAAAGCGTTCGCGTGTTGCCTCCTGCAAGGCGGTGGACACCTGCATTTCACCATCTATCTCAAGGGATGGATCGCGTTCACGCACAAGCTGCACAGCGCGGCGCATTTTAAGTGAAGACCCAGTATCATACTCACCAAAGTCTGAATGCGAAAGGGCCGCAATTTTTGGCACAATACCAAAGCGTGAAATATGGTTGGCGCATAAAATGATGGTTTCCGCCAAAGCTTCAGCGGTTGGCTCAGACTGCACATGGGTATCGCTTAAAAAATATGCGCCTTTGTTTGTAATCAGCAGGCTCATTGCGGCAAGTTCTCTAACGCCAGTTGCCATACCAATAATATCGCGAATATGACGTAGTTTGGAGCGAAAGCGTCCCTCCAGCCCACAGATCATTGCATCCGCATCGCCTCTGCGTAGTGCCAATGCGGCAATAACCGTTGTGGATGTGCGCACGAGTGTTCTGGCTATTTCTGGTGTAATTCCACGGCGACCCGCAACATTCACATATTCTGAAACATAATCGCGATAGCGTGGGTCCTCTTCGGGGTTGACCAGTTCAAAATCCTGACCTGGCTTTATAGATAAGCCAAACCTTTGGAGGCGGCTTTCAATAACAGAGGGTCGCCCTACGAGAATGGGCTTTGCCAGCCCCTCCTCCAGGGCAATCTGGGCTGCACGAAGCACGCGCTCATCTTCCCCGTCTGCATAAATGACACGTTTTGGTGCAGCTTTTGCAGCAGTAAAAAGTGGCTTCATGAGATAGCCCGAGCGAAACACAAAACGGTGCAGGCTCTCCTCATAGGCTGCAAGGTCTTCAATAGGACGTGCAGCAACCCCTGTTTCGCTGGCAGCCCTTGCAACAGCAGGCGCTATGCGTAAAATCAGACGTGGATCAAATGGTGATGGAATAAGGGATTTTGGCCCAAACAGCTGTGTTTCCCCACTGTAGGCTTTTGCAACGACATCTGAGGGAGCCTCACGCGCAAGCGCTGCAATTGCCTCAACGGCCGCTATCTTCATTTCCTCATTAATGGCAGTGGCGCCGCAATCCAGCGCACCACGGAAAATATAGGGGAAACAAAGAACATTATTGACCTGATTTGGATAATCCGAACGCCCTGTGCACATGATGGCATCTGGACGGACTTTAAGTGCCTCATCAGGCATGATCTCAGGATTTGGATTGGCAAGGGCCATGATTAATGGCCTTTTGCCCATTTTTTCAACCATTTCCGGTTTAAGAACGCCAGATGCAGACAGCCCCAGGAAAATATCCGCGCCTTCGATCACATCTGCCAATGTGCGCAGGTCTGTTTCCTGCTCATAAACTGATTTCCAGCGATCCATCAATTTTTCACGGCCTTTATACACCAGGCCTTCCAGATCCGTGACCCATATATTACGTACATTTGCGCCCAAAAGCACGAGCATGTTGAGACAGGCAAGTGCAGCAGCGCCTGCACCAGAAGCAACAATTTTGACATTTGCAATGTTTTTGCCTGAGAGCTGAAGAGCGTTGCGCACAGCAGCCCCAACAATAATCGCTGTGCCATGCTGATCATCGTGAAAGACAGGAATTTTCATGCGTTCACGGCAAAGACGCTCTACCTCAAAACATTCTGGTGCCTTGATGTCCTCCAGATTTATACCGCCAAAAGTTGGCTCCAAAGCGCAGATAACATCAACCAGTTTTTCAATATTATTTTCATCCACCTCAATATCAAAAACATCAATACCGGCAAATTTCTTGAACAGAACCGCTTTACCCTCCATAACGGGTTTAGAGGCCAAGGGGCCAATATTGCCAAGGCCAAGCACCGCTGTTCCGTTGGTAATAACAGCGACTAGATTTGAGCGGATTGTAAGGTTTGCAGCCTCTAGCGGATTATCGCGGATAGCCTCACAGGCAGAGGCCACACCTGGCGAATACGCCAGTGCCAGATCGCGCTGATTGCCCAAAGGTTTGGTTGGCACTATCTCCAGTTTACCTGGGGTTGGCAGACGATGATATGCAAGCGCACTTGTTTTAAGATCGGCCGTGCTTTTTTGATCAGTTGTCATTATTTAGAGCCTATAATAGTGAGTTATGATGCTATGGACAGTGGTATGTTCAAGCTGAGCATTAGCCATTGTTGATGCTGGTTTTGCAAGGGCAATCTCAGGATTTTCAACAAAGTCTGTTGAAATAGGACAGCATCATCATTTGGGAAAAGATCTTTATGTTTGGCAAAAATGAAATCATCGGACAAAGGTATTTTGCAGATGCCAAGGACAAGCTGTTTGTAACGTCCGTATTTCATACATTGCAGGGTGAAGGCCCCTATACAGGTCGTCCTGCTGTTTTCATACGGCTGGCAAAATGCAATCTTGCATGCAGCTTCTGCGATACTTTTTTTGATGATGGTGACTGGTTGAGCGTGGATGAAATTGATGCACGCATAGAGCTTGTACTAGATGGAGCAGACAGGCGCAGGATCGGCATTGTGATAACAGGTGGTGAACCCATGTTGCAGCAGAATGTGGTGGTGCTATGCGAAGCTCTGCTTGGCAAACACGCCTTTGTGCAGATTGAGACAAATGGTACTGTCTATCAGGTTTTTCCCGATGCTGTAACGCTGGTGGTTTCACCAAAATGTGCCCTGAAAAATGGGGTCGTTCTGAATTATCTAAAACCCAATTCAAAAATTCTGGCGCGGGCTGACTGTTTAAAGTTTGTCATGGAAGACAAGGTGGGCAGTCCTTACAACGCAGTGCCAGACTGGGCTTTTGAATTTGCAAAAGACATCTATATAAGCCCTATGAACATATATAATGATGTGCCAAAAGATGCTAAAATGCTGCGATCAGAAGCTGGTGCCTCTTCCATTCAAAAACGTTCAACCCTGGACGAAGTTGTAAGTTTCTGGGAGCCAGGCCTTCTAAATATGTCACAGAACCAAAAGAATCACGAATATGCGGCAAAATACTGCCTTGAGCATAATTTCATTTTAAGTTTACAGACACATCTGTATGCAGGAATTGCCTAAAGAAAGAACTTCACACTATATGTTTTATTCTACTAAAAATTACGGAGCTGACAGAGGTTTTTCTTGCTGTTTCAGACAGTGGAAGGCAACCCACTCGCATTGCTCAAAACTGCATGGGTACTCGCTTGGATTTAAATTTGTATTTCAATCTGAAACACTTGATCACAATAACTGGGTGTTTGATTTTGGCAATTATGGTGCCATCAAAGCCTGGCTGACTTATATGTTTGACCATACATTGCTGGTTGCAGAAAATGATCCTGAGATTTTAATGTTCAGGAGTTTAAGCGCCAAAGGCCTGTGTGATTTAAGGGAAGTGAACAGTGTTGGCTGTGAGATGTTTGCAAAAATGACCTATGAAAAAGTGAGTGGGATTTTAGCGTGTTTTCAGGCAGGCAAAACTGTTGCTGTCGGAGATGTTGAGTATGCTTCAAAGTACAGAATACCGGAAACTGTTCATTTAAAATCGGTTGAAGTTTACGAACATGCGGGTAACTCTGCGGTTTATGAGGAAAGCTAAGTCTTTTTCCTGCTCAAAAAATGCTCCAGCTCTCCAATAATCCCGCGTCTGAACAGCAAAACGCAGGCCACGAAAATAATGCCGATCAGCACAGGTACCGGAAAGCCGATGGAGGCTAAATGATCCTCCAGGGATTTAACCAGACCAGCCCCCAATATTGGGCCAAACACGGTGCCAATCCCGCCCAGAATCGTCATGAGAATAACCTCGCCTGAGGTTTGCCATGTTATGTCTGTGAGAGACGCAATCTGTGTTACCAGGGCTTTCAACCCGCCTGCGACACCTGTCATGGCAGCAGACATAGTAAAGGCAATAAGCTTGTAGCGATGTACATCATATCCCAAGGATATGGCGCGAGGTTCATGCTCACGTATGGCTTTCAACACCTGTCCAAAAGGTGAGTTCACTACACGCCAAAGAGCAAAGATGCCTGTGATAAACACAGCCAGTACAAAGAAATAAATGGCATTATTACTCTCTAAACTGACAATACCAAAAAGTTTACCGCGTGGAATTGGCTGCAATCCATCCTCCCCGCCAGTGAAGGGAGCCTGTACTGCAATGAAAAACACCATTTGCGAGAGTGCCAGCGTTATCATTGAAAAATAGATACCTTTACGCTGAATTGCCAGATAGCCCATCCCAACGCCCAACAATGCGCCTGCAAGCCCACCCAGAATAACACTGATTTCTGGACTAAAGCCCCAGGTCTTTGTTGCATAGCCTGCGATATAGGCACCACCACCAAAAAACGCCGCATGACCAAAAGATAACAGGCCAACATAGCCAAGCAATAAATTAAATGAGGCCGCAAAGAGGGCAAAGCACATCATACTCATCAAAAATACAGGATATATTTTCAAAAAAGGTGCAGCAAAAAGCAGGATAATGCCTATAATAATGGCCATTTTTACCCATGTTGACGTGTAGGAGCTGGTTTTCATTTTATTCCCCACGTCCAAACAGGCCAGCGGGGCGCACCAAAAGCACAATTGCCATGACTGCGAAAATTACAATGGCTGAAGCTGGTGGATAAAACACCTTTGTCAGCCCTTCCAAAATCCCAAGTGCATAGCCTGTTACAATCGCACCAAGGATTGAGCCCATGCCACCCACAACCACAACTGCAAAAATCACAATGATAAGATTTGATCCCATCGCAGGATTAACCTGATAGATTGGGGCCGCCAACACGCCTGCAATACCAGCCAAAGCCACGCCGCCCGCATAGGTAAGTGTTAGCAGTAATGGTACATTAATACCAAAAGCCTGAGCAAGTATGGGATTTTCAGTGGATGCCCGCAGCACTGCGCCAAGCCTTGTGCGCTCAATCAAAAACCATGTGGAAAAGCAGAGCACGAGTGACACGATAATAACCCAGGCGCGATAGAGCGGCAGCACCATGAATCCTAAATTCAAAGGTCCCTGAAGCTCTTTTGGCGCGGCATACGGCATGCCTGATGATCCATAGTAATGACGAAATGCGCCTTCTAAAATTAGAGCCAAGCCAAATGTAAGTAGCAATCCATACAGATGATCAAGCTGATAAAGTCGTTTGAGCATTGTACGTTCAATAAACACTCCAATCAACGCCATGCCAATGGGTACTAAAATTAAAGCACCCCAATAATTGATACCAAATAGTGTCAGCGCAAAATACGCCCCGAATGCGCCCAGCATATAGAGCGCCCCATGAGCAAAATTAATGACATTCAACAGACCAAAAATTACTGCAAGCCCCAATGACAGCAGCGCATAGAATGATCCATTAATCAGTCCAAGTACAAGCTGTCCGTAAAGCTGATAAGGAGAAATACCAAGAGCTTCAAACATACCTCAAACTCCCAGAAACTTGTGAAGTGCGGCGGATTTTTCTGTCAGTTCATTGGCATTGATATGATCGACCACCTTGCCATCCTCCATCACATAGTGGCGATCTGCGAGCTTTGCAGCAAAGCGAAAATTCTGCTCCACAAGCAAAATTGTGTAGCCTTTGGATTTTAGCTTTAAGATAATCTCGCCAATACGTTCAACAATAACAGGTGCCAGGCCTTCGGTTGGCTCGTCCAGCAGAATAAACCTTGCGCCAGTGCGCAGGATACGGGCAATTGCCAGCATCTGCTGCTCCCCACCAGAGAGCTTTGTGCCAGGGCTGTTCTTACGCTCCAGCAGATTGGGAAACAGTTGGTAGATTTCCTGAACCGATGTACCGTTTTTTGCAACAGAAGGCGGCAGCATAAGATTTTCATCCACGCTCAGACTTGCAAAAATGCCGCGCTCCTCCGGCACATACCCGATGCCCTGATGCGCCACACGGTGCTGCGGCAGTTTTATCAAATCCGTGTTCTGAAACTGGATTTTGCCAGTGCGCTTACGGACAACCCCCATAATCGAGCGCAAGGTTGTGGTTTTACCTGCTCCGTTTCGCCCTAAAAGGGTTATGGTCTCGCCTTTCGCAACTTCTATGTTTATGCCCTGGAGAATATGAGATTCACCGTACCAGCTATGGAGATTTTCCACTTTCAGCAAAGGTTGCGCATTATCAAGCATGAGCCGCTTCCGATCCCATATAGGCTTCACGCACACGCAAGTCGCTAGAGACGGTTCTGTAATCACCCTCTGCTATAATTTCACCTCGCTGCAGCACTGTAATCGTATCACAAAGGTTGGACACCACCGACAGATTATGCTCCACCATTAAAACTGTGCGCCCAATCGCAGCCTGACGAATAAGGGCAACAACGCGGTCAATTTCTTCATGTCCCATGCCTGCCATTGGTTCATCCAGCAAGATAACTTTTGGATCAAGCGCAAGCGTGGTAGCAATCTCCAGCGCACGTTTGCGCCCATAAGATAAATCAACAGCTTTTGTGTTCATATACTGGGCCAAATTCACCGCCTCCACCAGCTCCGCTGCGCGTATATTGAGCTTGTTGAGCACCTTGTCTGACTGCCAGAACTGCGTGGCAAGACCAGCTTTTCGCTGCAAGGCCACGCGCACGTTTTCAAGCACAGTCAAATGTGGAAATGTTGCTGAGATCTGGAATGAGCGGACAAGTCCCTTGCGAGCAATCTGAGCAGGTTTTTCATGACTGACATCCTCACCACAAAACAGGATAGTACCTGAACTTGGGGTGAGGAATTTTGTGAGCAGGTTAAAAACCGTGGTTTTTCCTGCACCATTTGGCCCAATAAGAGCATGGATAGATCCTTGACGCACTTGCAGGCTCACGTTTTTAACAGCGGTGAAGCCTAAAAACGTCTTGGTTAGCTCTTTGCATTCCAGAATGATTTCCACAGTCATGTGAATCTATTTCAAGTTACAGCCACTTTCCTCCAGCTTGAAAAAAGCTTCCTCGCCTGGAATTGTCGCAAGCAATTTATAATAATCCCATGCGCCTTTACTTTCAGACGGTTTTTTGACCTCCAGCAAATACATATCATGTACCATACGACCATTGGCCAGAACCTTGCCACCTTTGACAGTCAGATCATTGACCGGCTCTGAGCGGATTTTGGCTGCAACAGCATCTGCATCCTTGCTGCCTACCGCTTTCACGGCTTTCAAATAGGCCAGTACAGACGAATATGTTCCGGCCTGCACCATGTTTGGCATACGGTTTGTGCGTTTGAAAAACCTGTCTGCAAAGGCTCTTGTATCTGCATTCACATCTGAGTAATAGCCTTCTGTTGCCACAACGCCCTGCGCTGCCTGCAGGCCCAAACCATGCGCCTCAGACAGTGTAAACAGCAGACCTGCCAGTTTTTGTCCACCTGCCACTATGCCAAATTCAGCCGCCTGTTTAATGGCGTTGGTGGTGTCCAGACCAGCATTTGCAAGTCCAATAACCTTGGCTTTTGAAGCTTGGGCCTGAAGCAGAAAAGATGAAAAATCAGCAGAATTCAGAGGGTGCTTGACTGCGCCCAAAACCTTGCCACCATTTGATGTAACGATAGCAGATGTGTCTTTTTCCAAAGCATACCCAAAGGCATAATCTGCTGTCAGGAAATACCAGCTTGTGCCACCAGCTTTTGTCAGTGCACCACCTGTACCAACGCCAAGCGCTCGGGTGTCATATGTCCAGTGGAAGCCAGTTGAATGACAGGCATCGCCCGTTAAACGGGAAGAGGCACCTCCAACAACCATATCAATTTTTTTCTTCTGTTTGGAAATATCATGAACGGCAAGCGCAACACCTGAATTGGTAAGTTCAGTAATCATATCCACGCCATCAACGTCGTACCATTGGCGGGCAATGTTGGAGCCTATATCGGCCTTGTTTTGATGGTCCGCAAAAACAATCTCGATTTTTTTACCTAAAACCTCGCCGCCAAAGTCCTCCACTGCCATTCTGGCAGCCTCGACTGACCACTTGCCCCCATAATCTGCATAGACACCAGATTGATCGTTCAAGACACCAATTTTAACAGGCGTTGTGGAGACTGTCTGAGCTGAGGTTGGCAGATAAGATAATGCTAAAGTACAGACACTTAGTGACAAAGATGCCATGAGTTTTTTCATGTGGTCGCCTCCCGTTAAAATCTATTATTAACAAGAGTGTCGAACTGTTAATGATTTCCGTCAAGGGGAGATTTAAGAATAAAGATTATATATGAACTATTTTTATTGAAAGAATTTCATCTAATTTTTCATTTTCCCCAAGCTACAAAAGGCCCATTCTTGTAGCTTTCTTTTCCATATACCAAAGGCGTACCATCTGGTGTTAGAACTGTACCTTTTGCTGCATTGACAATTGCATGTCCAGCAGCAGTGTCCCACTCCATAGTTGGACTAAAGCGTGGATAAATATCGGCCAAACCTTCAGCTATACGACAAAATTTAATGGATGAGCCTACGCTCAATGTTTCCATCACTTTGTATTCTTCCAAAAAACTAGCTGTTTTATCGTCCATATGAGTTCGGCTGATAGTGGCTTTGAGGGGTGTATGACGGAGTCTAGCCTGTATAGGTCTGAGTTCTGGAAATGCCAGCTCCTCTACACATTTAAAATCAACGTTGCCGGCATATGCGTTCGTGCCACCCAAATAAAGCTCGCCAGATGCTGGTGAGTAAATAGCGCCCGTAACAGGATTGCCATTTTCTATCAATGCAATGTTGACAGTAAATTCAGGCCGCCGTTCAATAAATTCCCGCGTACCATCCAGCGCGTCAACCAGAAAAAAACGTTTATTTGCGAGGGGTGAGGACCTTAAATAATGGGATTCCTCTGCTACAACCTGTACGCCAGGGAAATGCAGACTAAGTGCTTCAATAACAACATTTTCTGCTGCCCGATCCGCTGTAGACAAAGGTGAACCATCTGTTTTCGCACTTGCTAGAAGTGGACTACAGCACTCTTGATTGTAAATGCGCATAATCGCACTGCCTGCATCCAGGCAAATGCTGGCCAGTTGTTTTGCAAGCTCATTGTTTGAGCGACGCATAAGTCACACCCTTGACGTTAGCTTCAGCGTTGATATTAACACAAATCAGCTTAAGAAAGTGACAGCGCTGTTTGCGTTTTTACACAATATGTGTATGTATATAGCTAAATTATACAAACAAAATATGTGGATAAGGCCAGATCAATCAACCATGAGCAATTTCAACTCTGAAACTGTCCTTTCTGTACATCACTGGACAGACCGTCTTTTTAGCTTCACCACAACACGCGATAAATCCTTCAGGTTCAAGAACGGGCAGTTTGCCATGATTGGGCTGGAAGTAGATGGTAGGCCACTCATGCGGGCTTACAGCATGGTGAGCGCAGATTATGACGAAACATTAGAATTTTTGAGCATTAAAGTACCAGACGGGCCGCTCACATCACGTTTACAGTATATAAAAGTGGATGACCAAATTCTTGTTGGGCGCAAATCTGTTGGCACTTTACTTCAAGATAGCCTGTTACCTGCAAAGCATTTATATCTCCTTGGCACTGGCACAGGCCTTGCGCCTTTCATGAGTGTTATCAAAGATCCAGACGCTTATGAGCGCTATGAGAAAATCATACTTGTTCATGGCTGCCGCGATGTATCTGAGCTTGCCTATGCAGATTTCATTACCAATGACTGGCCAAACAATGAATTTTTTGGTGATCAGATTAGGGAAAAACTTCTGTACTACCCGACTGTTACACGCGAGGCTTTTCGCAATCAGGGGCGTATCACTGACCTGATCACATCTGGAAAACTGTTTTCTGATCTGGGATTGCCGCCTGCAAATCTTGATGATGACAGGTTTATGCTGTGTGGCTCACCACAGTTTCTGACAGACATGCGTGAAATTTTTGAGAATATGAAATGCATTGAGGGCAGTCATACCACACAGGGGCATTTTGTGATTGAAAAGGCATTTGTAGAGAAATAATCAACATACTTTATGCGCCCTGGTTACACGCTCACTTGATGCTGGAAACTTATCTAATTTTGCAGCTGGGCGTGTGGGTCGAGATGTAAAATTTCCTTCGCAATTTGGGCAAACACCTTTAAAATGATGTTCAGCGCAATTTTTACAAAATGTGCATTCAAAACTGCAAATCACCGCATCTTTGGATGATGGCGGCAGATCGCAGTTACAACATTCACAATTGAGTTTAAGTTGTAACACTGAACAGCCTTTCAGTATTGACCAGGAAACATCATCACTTTTTGATCATTGAATTCAATATATCCTGTAAGGCATTTGTCTGGCCTGCCTGAATTTGCTGTCCATGGTTCATCATGGATTGCAGCATCTCCAGACCCGATGTCATCGGATTTACGCCTGCAGGGTTGGCTTGCTGTGTTGGCTGAGAAGTTTGAGATGCAGCGGCTTGCGCTCCCATCATACTTCCCATAATTCCTCCTAGAATGCCACCCAGCATTCCTCCATGTGCAGCAGCAACTGGAGCGCCTGTCGTTTGAGCCGCCGCAAAATTACCACTCATGGCCTGGGTCAGCATGTTGGTCAGCATGTTTCCAGCGCTGCCACCTGTTATTGTACTTAAAAATCCGCCAAGTCCATTATTGGATGCGCCTTTAAACAATCCACCCATGACCATGGATGCAATGACTGGCATCATGGACTGCATGACAGCGGAACTTATGCCAGAAAGGTTAGCTGCATGTTTTGCAATGGCATCTGCTCCTGCCTGCCCGCCAAAAATCTGGTGAAGCACATCTGTTCCAGCATTCACCGTCTGCGGTGCAGCGGTTGCGTCTGGATTGTTGAAAGCCTCTTGATGTGCACCACCTGTCATCATGTTGATGAGAGATGAGAAACCATCAGTGCTGGTTGCCTGGTTCTGCAGACCCATGGACATACCAGGCATCAGTGCTTTTACGGCCGCCTGCGCCTGCTCTGGCGAAAGACCAAATTGACTGGCAAGATTTGTTATGCCCTGCCCATTTTGAGCTGCATGCATTATTTCTGTGAGATTAAACATAATAAATGCCTTTTGCTAAACATGCCTGTTGGACAAACCTTAAGCCTTAACAAACTTTGCTGCAACACAGATTATTTTTGAGCCAGTTTATCTATCTGTTTAAATGCTGTTACCACTGCAGCTGTACCAAACACACCGCCTCCAATAGCTACCCCGACAAGCGCACCTTTGAATCCTGCGAATGCTGCCCCAACAAAAGCAAGAGGTACAACGCCTAGAGTCGCCCTTAGCCAGTTAAATAAAGTGGAATAAACTGGAAAGCCAAGATTGTTAAAAGCAGCATTGGCCGTAAACAAAAATCCGTTGAATATCCATATCGCTCCACTTAAGAAACAAAAAAATACAACATACTCAGCCGTTAAAGCTGATGCATGAAAAATATTGACTATCAACCCACTTGTTAAAATCAACACGCACCATGTAACTAAAACATAGATGACTACAAATTTAAGACCATCACGCAAGCCCTCACTGACGCGATCAAATTTTTTTGCTCCCAAATTCTGACTTAGGATTGGCCCTATAGCACCTGAAAGTGCAAAAAGCGCTCCAAAGGCAACGGGGGTCAGTCTGTCAATAATTGTCGTTGCTGCAATTGCCTGCTCGCCAAACTGGCTCATTATGCGCAGCAGAAAACCATTTGCCACAGGGGTTGCAATGTTGGTTAAAATTGCAGGCACGGCAATCCCAAGCAGAGGCTGTGCATCGTTTTTCATAACCGAAAGCTTTGGCCAGGCTACCAGATCGTGAACCTTACAGCAGCCATGCCATCCAACAATTGCAAACACAATGCGGGAAATAACAATTGTTATCGCAGCGCCAATTACGCCCAGATCCAGCCCAAAAATAAGGAGTGGGTCAAGAATAGCTGTCACGATACCACCAGCCAAAGTTACGTACATAGCCCGACTTGCATCACCATCTGCCCGCAGCAATCCAGACAGTCCCATACCCAGAGCCATTAGCGGGCCAGAGGGAAGTGTAATGTACAGGATAATGGTAGCCACCTCGTGTGCACGACCAGACGCTCCTGACAGCTCCAGAATTTTTGCTGAAAAAACCAGTAAAATCAATGACACAAGGGATGAGGCTATGAATGTCCACCCCATTGAAGATGATGCAAACTCTTTTGCTCTTATACGTTTACCTTCACCAATCAAGCGGGAAGTGAGAGCGGAAGAACCAATCATAAGGCCAATATTGATTGAAATGGCGAAAAAGTTAATAAGGCCTGAAAATCCAACACCTGCAGTCAGTGCATCATCTTTCAACATTGAAATATAAAGAAGAGTCAAAAGATCAACGGAAAAAATAGCCATAAGACCAATTGAACCCGTTACCGTCATCTCAATAACGTGTTTCATGGTAGAACCAGAAACAAATTTTCCTTCCGCTGATTTTTCAGCTGGTGTACCACCTACACTGCTGCTTTCAAGAAACTGCGAATCCAGTTGAGATGTTTTTTCAGGAGAGTCTGGCTTTTTAATCAATGTGTTACCTCTGTATTCTGCTGTTCAATAATTATTTTTGTTTCTTGTGTCAGTGGTTTAATTTTATGTTTTAACTCTGTCAAAGGTTCAGGCTTTAATTTTGCAGGGTGCACGTTTAAAAGATCAGCACCAGCCATAATGCCCTCTGCCTGCTGTTTCATAAGTCTTGCAAAATCACGCCGTCTTAAATCCTGCAGAACTTCAGAACTCTGCTCAACAGATAATCCCAGTTCTCGCAATACAGTACTGCCAAAAACAAGTGCAGATTCCATTGTTTCACGAATAAAATAATCAGCTTTACGATTGATCAACTCAATTGCATGAATGCGATCATAGCTTCTGGCAAAGACCTGCGCCTGTGAAAAGTTGGTTTTTACAATTTCCACAATACGCAATGAAGCTTGTTTATCGTCTATGCATACACATATGATTTGTGCCGTGTCAGCACCAGCTGCTCTTAAAACGTCCAGCCTGGTACCATCACCATAATATACACGCCGCCCAAATCTTGAGGCTGTTTTTATAATTTCCACGTCCTTGTCAATCACTGTGGTGCCAAAGCCTGCAATTATCAGCGTCTGGTTGACCATCTGCCCAAATCGTCCATTTCCAATGACAATGACTTTGCCAGCTGCATCATCAAAATTTTCTTCGATTTCTCTGTCAAGATTTTGTTTTTTATCAAGTTTTTGCTGAATTTTTTCTATAATTACCGCAATTATTGGTCCTATCATCATTGTAAGGGCTGCAATAACACTTAAAATACCTCCAGTGGAGGCCGAGACCAATCCCAACTCAACTCCAATCGGAAATAGCACGAAGGAAAACTCGCCAGCTGGCGTAAGGATTGCGCTACTGCGCAAAGCATCCTTATGGTCTGCCTGCCCGAGGCGCATAATAACATAGGTTGAAAATAATTTGATGGTTAGGACACCAAAAGCTCCAGCAACAATAATACCAAGATTATTCAACACAATCTGGCGTTCAATGCCCATGCCAACGCTCATGAAAAACAAGCCAAGCAGCAAACCTCTAAAGGGCTCGATGTCAGCTTCCAGCTCATGGCGAAAATCGGACTCTGCCAGTAAAAGGCCAGCCAAAAAAGCGCCAAGCGCCATGGACATTCCAACTTTACTCATCAGTTCAGCCGCGCCTAAAACCACCAGTAAGGCAGCAGCAGTCATAACTTCCCTGGCACCAAAGCGCGATAAAAAGCGCAGAAAAGGATTGAGCAGATAGCGCCCAGCTAAAATAATGGCAATAACGGCAAGCGCTGCCATGCTTATGTCAAGGCTTGCATCAGCTATATTGGCGGCTTTGGCAATATGTCTTACACCAAACAACGGTAAAAGTGCCAGAATTGGTACAATTGCCATATCCTGAAACAGCAGTACCGCAAAACTGCGCTGCCCGCCTTGAGAGTGCATCTCCCCTTTTTCTTCCAGCATCTGAAGCGCAATTGCTGTTGCTGAAAGAGACAGCGCTATGCCTGCTACAATGCTTGCGCCTACATTACCGCCGCATAGTATCATTGCTGCAAAAATCAGAAAAATGGTTAGGGACATTTGTCCTGCGCCCAATACTGCAATATCGCGACGCATGAGAAGCAAACGGGAAATTTTAAGTTCCAGCCCTATGATAAAGAGAAATAATACTATGCCTATTTCTGCAATATCTAAAAGAATGGCAGGCTCATTGAATAACCTAAAACCAGAAGGGCCAATAGCAATTCCAGCAATAAGATATCCAATGACCGCGTTCATTCCAAGACTGCGAAATAAGGGAACTGCTATGACAGCAGCGCTTAAAAACAGCAAGATCTGGATGAGAAGACTGCTATGGGATGGGTCTGACATTAAGCTTTAATATCGCTGATGTTATAAAATTGAAGAACATTATACATGTATTTAAATGCTGCTATTTTTAAGTTAACCTATTAGGATTTAAAATCACAGACCTAATCCACCAGTCCTGATATTGTTTTTTTAATATCTGCTCTGCCTGTGTCGCGACATCTTCAGTCTCGTAAACTGCAAAACATGTTGCACCTGAACCTGACATGCGAACTATTTGTGGGTTGAGCGTTTGTGCCAAGACAGTCAAAACATCCGCTATTTTGAGCTGAAGCTTTATTGCAGGTGTTTCAAGATCATTTCTTTGGGCTTTGAGCCAGGCAATAAAATCGGCTTTAATGTCAAATTTTTCAGCTAGGACATGATTTGCATGCCAAGCCGGAGCTGCAAGTTCTTTAAACACATCGCCTGTTGTAACGGCGTATCCAGGATTTACAAGGACAGCATAAAGCTCTGGAAGATCAAGCTCCTCTTCAAGCCTGTCGCCTATGCCTTTCATAAAACATGCTCTGCCTTTTAAACAGATGGGCACATCCGCACCAATATTTTTGGCTATGTTGAACAGAACAGGTTCATCCAGTGTGTTATTATTTGCTTTTGCCAATAGCTGCAGAGCTGCAGCGGCATCACTTGAACCACCACCAAGACCAGCAGCTACAGGGATTTCCTTTACCAGAGTAAAATGTCCAACACATAAATCTGGATAGTGTTTAACAAGATGATCAACTGCTTTTAGAATTAAATTATTCTTGATATCTCCTGTTTTTTGTCCAAATGGTCCTTCAATGCTCAGACCCAGGGGCTTTGAGCAATCAAGCTCAAGCCGATCGCCAAAATCTGCAAACACCACAAGGCTTTCAAGTTCATGATAGCCATCATTTCGTTTGCCAAGAATATTCAGACTTAGATTGATCTTGGCTCTGGCGAAAGTCGAGAACTTGGGCAAAAGTTGAGAATTTGGCAAAAGTTGAAGATTTTGATTACTACCCCCCATTTGGTTTTTGTGGCGCTGGATTTGCAGCTGCAGAGGCTGGAACAAGGTCCTCAAGACCTGTCTCAATTTTTTTCAGTATACGGGCCAAATCTTCTGGGTCCGGTTTTAAATCCCTGGCATGGTTCCATTGAAACTGAGCTTCCAGTTTACGCCCAGTACGCCAGTATACATCGCCCAGATGGTCATTGATGACCGGGTCGCTTGGCTTTAGTGAGGAGGCGCGTTCGAGCTCGCGCAGCGCATCGTCGAACTGGTTCTGACGATAATAGGCCCAGCCGAGACTATCTATTATATAGCCATCCCGCTGGCCAGTTAATTCCACTGCACGCTTGAGCATAGGAAAGGCTTCATCAAGGTGAAGACCCTGATCAACCCAGGAATAGCCCAGGTAGTTGAGCACCTGTGCACGATTATACGCATTGACTGGCCCAAGCTTTGGATCATCGGGCAGTAGATCAAGTGCTATTTTAAGGTCAGCTTCTGCCTTTGGCCATTCTTTGTTGCGCTCATAGCTTATGCCACGCCCATGATACAGGCTCCAGTAAGGGGCGGATGGTTTGCCAATCTGTTCAATGGCTTTGGTATAGGCAGTGACAGCTTCAGCCCAGCGCTTTTTAACGCGCAGCATGACCCCCAGTGAGTTTAACGATTCAAGATCAGCCTGCTGAGAGTTGACAAGTGCATTTAATGTTCCAATTGCTTCTTCTGTTTTTTCGGTGCTTTCCAGGCTAAATGCCTTGCGTATCATTGCACGGCGGTGAAAAACTGACCCCTCTGCAACCGCATTAAAATAGGCAATTGCCCGTTCATGCTGGTTTAGCCCTGCAAAACCTTCGCCCAGCGAAAACTCTATCCTGTCATCATCTGGCGCTAGATAACGTGCAAACTGCATGTAGATCAGCAGTAAAATTTCTTCCCCTGGACGGGCCTTTGTACCTGCTTGAAAGTAGAACACCTGTGATGCACCCTCAATTGAGGTTTTAACCAAGGGTTCTGGAATGTTTCCAGCTTTTATTTCTGCCAGGGGCATAATGATCTGTGGATCGTTGGGCACAATTGCCAGCGCATCTTCCAATACTTTAATGGCAATGTTTTTATCACCCAGACGCGCCTGAAATCTGGCATAGTTTTCTGCGCTGGTTATGTTGTTTTTGTCAGCGTCATAGGCTTGTCCCATACGTTTCAAAGCTTCGGATTTATTGCCAGACATATCTGCCATAAGGGCAATCATAAAATTGCGCAGATCTGTTGACCCGCCAAGAGCAAGCTTTTCTGCAAATTCGATGCCCTTTGCCGCACGGCCTTCACCCACATAAGACCAAGCTGTAAGAAGCGATGAAAGAGGATCAAATTTCAGGAGTTTTCCAGCTGAGCGATTGAGATAAAAACGCATCTGTGCAAACTGCCGCGCCTTAATGCTTTTAACCGCCAAAGCCAGATTTGGCAGGGGAGATTTAGGATCAACACTTAATATTTTTTCAGCGAAGCGGAACGCTTCCGGCATGTTGCCATCTGCAAGGGATGTCAGCAAAGCCCTGTCAAGAATGTCCCTGTTTTTAGGGTCCATTTTAAGCGCTTCAGAATAATAACGCGCCGCCGGGCCAATGTCCTGCGCAGAGCCTGCAATAATCGCTGCCAAAAAATTGCCAGACGTTGTTTCGGCACTGTCAAACATAGTGTATGAATTTTTTGCTGGGCTGGTTCTGGCTTCTGCACCCAGCATCAATGGCTGCATCAAGGCCACGCCAAAAACCAAACCGCTCAACAGTTTCGAGCGTTTTGAACCAGCTGCTTTAAACATTTTAAATATAACCATATTGAATTGGTTGCCTTTTAATAAATGCCTGTAAAATAGACAGGTGAGCCTTAACAGCCATACGAATATATGACGTGCACAATCTGAGCTTTGATTCATAAAGCAGTTCGCGGAAAATAGAACAGGTATGTTGAGAGATTTTATCATTTTTTGAAAAATGGTGCTGCCAGGGGGGATCGAACCCCCGACCTCTTCATTACCAAGGGAGCAATGAGCACGGCAAGTGGCATTGCGCGGCAATTTCCAGCAGATTTCACATGCAGATTTCGCTTTATTTTGTCGATGCCTAGAGGCAACCTTAGGCATCGACCGGCATTCGGTGCACAAGGGCTATTTTCCGCTCCCCCTGCTCCCCCGCTCGAATTTGTGGGGGCTGTGGATGGCGACGAACAAGAAGACGTTCACCGAGCTTTGGTTGAATGAAATCAAGCCAAACTCGCGCAAGCGCCTGGAGTTTGGCGACAGGCTTTCGCCGGGGCTTGTTGCCCGCATTGAGCCGAGCGGGGCTAAGAGCTACAGCGTCATCTACAAGGTGCAACAGGCGGGCGCACCAAGTCCGACCTCCGGCAAGCCCATGGCTGGTCCGCAACAGCGCATCACACTTGGGAGCATTTCAGAGGTAAAGCTGGAAGATGCGCGCGCCCAGGCCTTGAAAATTCGCCTCAGCGCCTTGGCTGGGAAAAACCCAAAGAGCGGCGAGAAGATCGTCGTTTCGGTCGCGAACCACCGAACCATCAACACTGTGAGACACGTCAAGGAGCGCTATATCGCCCAAAGCAAGAAGCGGCTCGCCAAGTGGAAGGATTTGGATAAGACGCTGGATCACTACGTCCTTTCCGAAGTGGGTGACTGGCCCATGGAGAACGTAAAACGCTCGAAGATCCATGAGATATTTGACAAGTTGGCAGAGCAGCACGGCGAGGCGTGCGGGGTGCCGCCAGCCGCTTCTGGTCTTGGGCCGCGCAACGGGAAATCATCGAGACCAACCCCTTTCTCGGGATGCGCCGTGATGAGCGCTATCGCCCTCGTGAGCGCGTCCTCACGGATGTCGAGCTTGCGCTGATCTGGAATGCTGCTGACAAGCTTGGCTATCCTTATGGACCCTGTATCCGGCTCATGGCGTTGACGGGTCTTCGTGAAGGCAATGCTGCAAACCTACGGTGGGATTGGATCAGCGACGAGCGGCAATTGCTTGTGCTGCCGATGGCAGAATTCAAATCGCGTCGGCCTTTCAGCCTGCCATTTTCGGATCAGGCTTGGACGCTTTGCACGTCTTTGCCGCGTTAGAAAAGCAACGAACTCCTGTTCCGATCAGCCCGCACCGGTGATGCGGTCAATGGCTGGAGCAAGATCAAAGTTCGCCTTGATCGCGAAGTCGCCCGTTTGAATGGCGGATCGGAATTAAAGCCTTGGGTCTTTCACGATCTGCGCCGCACCTTAAAAACGGGGCTGGCGCGGTTTGGCGTCAAGCCGGAAACGCGTGACTTGTGCCTTGGACATTCCGGCGGTGGCGGTGCGATGAATGAGGTTTACAACCTTTATGACTATCTCGACGAAAGACGCGAGGCGCTGCAGATTTGGGGTGATCACGTTCAGAAGGTGGCTCAATGAAGCCTGATCTACCCGACCACATAAGGGCAGAAATTCGTACACGTATCATCTCGCTGCTTGCAGTCCGCGAACCACAGCTCCACCGCGCGGCGATTGAACCAGTTCGAAAGCTCACTGCTGAATTACTCCAATTCATCGACATCGTCGAAGCACAACGTCGCGGTCTTGGTCATGAACAATACGATGAAAACGAGGTGATCGACACATTGCAAGCTCTTGCCGACAGGTAAGGGCGGCATGGTGGGCTTCCAATTGAGACAGTTGTCGAGGCAGTCAGCGATTTACATTACTGGTGCCAATTCAATGAGGTACTCAAAGGTTCACCGGGCCGACCAAACATGCAGGTGTGGAAGTCACTGTTGGTGAACCGGCTTGCAGATTATTGGGAAGAAGCCACAGGAACCGCCGGTGCGGCCTATTTCAAAGACTCAGATGAGCAATATCGCCCGAATAACGAATTTACCAAGTGGGTCGCATTTCACATGCACACTTTCGATGTGACCAGACTGAGGTTGAAGGAGATAACGATGTCTGAACTCGAAACCATTCTTAAGCGCCGACAACGGGATAAATCACTCAGAAAATGAGATGATTTAAAACCGGGCGAAGACCTCAAAAATAGCATTCTTCGGCATCCAGCTTCCCCAATGAGGACTGGATGCAATGACCGACAAACCAATACCCCGGCTGCTCTCTCTGCGCGATGTGACCGCGCTGATCCCCTACAGTTCCAACCACATCCGTAAGCTCGCAAGGCTTGGCGAATTTCCGTCACCGATTGAAATCGGGCCAATGACGCTGACTTTCGTCGAGGACGAAGTTCGCGAATGGATCGCCAAGCATATCAGTGACAGAAGGTCTCCGGCCTTCGGCACAGCCCGGTCCGAAAAGGCTCGCAACGCCGCACTCGCACGCCACCGTAAGCGGGGAGGCGTCCATGTCTGAATTGGACGCCATACCGAACGACCGCGAAACG
Organism: Hyphomicrobiales bacterium; assembly: GCA_025359045.1. GTDB lineage: Bacteria > Pseudomonadota > Alphaproteobacteria > Rhizobiales > Aestuariivirgaceae > Aestuariivirga. The sequence continues at coordinate 22,392 of JANYHN010000076.1, forward strand.
ATAAAGCGCCCAGCGGCCGATCTTGCAACCATAGTCAGCTTTCTTAAGGGCTGGGGTGGGCCATTCAATCTCGCGCACATGAAGCCTGATTCGTCGCCCCGCGCACGCCATTTCACGGATGCGATTGAAGCCGCCGTTTGGGCAGCCTCGCTGACGGAAAGCGGCGAAAACATTTACTTCCACGTGAACCCATCAAAGCGGCCTTTGACCAAGAAGGCCACGAAAGCCTATATCGCGGCTTTGGCATGGCTACATGTTGATATTGATCCAAAAGCCGATGAAAAGCCCGACGATGCCAAGCGGGGTGCATTAACGAAGCTGACGGCGTTCAGTATTCAGCCATCCGCGATTGTAGACAGCGGTGGTGGCATTCAAGCGTTCTGGCGTTTGGCCTCGCCGGTCCCCTTGGCGTCGCCAGATGATGCAGCTGAAGTCGAGCGTTGGAATCGCGGTCTGGAAACGGCTTTCGGTGCAGATGATTGTCACAACTGTGACCGGATAATGCGTCTGCCGGGAACTGTGAATTGGCCAAACGCCAAGAAGCGCTCGAAGGGGCGCATCCCTGTTGAGACGGCTCTGGTTTATGCGGACTGGACGAAGGAGTTCGATGTCTCAACATTTCCGAAAGCGCCGTCGAAAGGCGATCCGTCATCAAAGCGCCCGGAAAATGTGCCACTTGACGCCATCCCACTGCTGACGTTGGGCGATTTGGATTGCAGCCGAGTTCCGGAGGCAGACGTTTCTCGCATCCGTGGATTGATCGTCGAGGGCATCGAAGAGACAAGCGAATTTGAGGGCGACAAGAGCCGCGCTGTTTGGTTTGTCTGCTGCGCCTTGGCGAAGGCGGGCGTTGCGAAGGAGGCGATTCTTGGCGTCCTTCTGAACCCGAAGAACCGGATTAGCGCCCACATTCTCAAGCCGCAATATCGTGGCCGCGAGCGGGAATATGCTTGGCGTCAGATTGAACGCGCCTTTGCCGCCACCGTCGAAGTTTTCGAATTGGGCTCGAACAACAAGCCGACCGCATCAGTTCGCAACGTGCGCCTTGCGCTTGCACGTCTCGGGATAGGGCTGGAACACGACACCTTTGCCGAGCGGTTGCTCATCTCCGGCTTGGAAGGCTTCGGTCCAACGATGGATGATGCGGCGGCAACGCGGCTTTGGATTGCCATCGACGAGCGTTTTCAGTTTCGGCCCGGCAAGGATTTCTTCTGGTCGGTCGTCGAAGATACGGCCCGCTTGTCACCGCGTCATCCTGTTCTTGAGTATCTGAATTCGCTGGAATGGGATGGCAGCATGCGGGTTGACCGATGGTTGATTGATTACGCATCGGCCGATGACACGCCTTTCGTGCGGACGGTTGGCTCCATCATCTTGATTGCCGCTGAGAGGCGCGTTCGGGAGCCAGGTTGCAAGTTTGATGAAATGTTGGTGCTCGAAAGCCCGCAGGGTCTGGGCAAATCCACGGCCCTGTCCGTCTTGGCCGTGCATGAGGATTGGTTCGCCGACGACATACCTTTGAACGGGGATACCAAGCGCACCATCGAAAGCCTTGCAGGCCGATGGATCGTGGAAGCTGCCGAGTTAAAGGGAATGCGCGAAAGCAAGGTCGAGCACATGAAAGCCTTTCTGTCGCGTCGTGTTGATCGGGCACTAATGGCCTATGGGCGGCTAACGACCGAGGTACCGTGCCAGAGCGTGATCATTGGCACAACCAACAGCGAGCGCTACCTACGCGATCTGACTGGGAACCGGCGTTTCTGGCCGGTGCGCATCGGGCGGTTCGATATTGAGGCTTGAGCAAAGACCGGGACCAACTTTGGGCCGAAGCTGCGCTGCGCGAAGCATCAGGTGAATCGATTAGGCTTGACCCGAGCCTTTATGATGCAGCGACAGAAGTTCAGGCTTCCCGGCGTGTGGGAGAGCCGTGGAAAGATACGCTCGAAGCAAAGCTTGGGGCCGTAAGGGGTAAAATACGTTCCGAGGACCTTTGGGCGCTCTTGGGGATTCCTGCTGGGCAGCGCACGCAAAATCACAATGAGCAGTTTGGGGCTGTTGTGCGGGAGCTTGGTTTCGACAGGACCAAGTTGCGGTTCGGGGGCGATCCTGAATGGTGCTATGTGCGCGGCCCGTCGCCTTGGCATGAGATAGCGGTTGTCTTCGATGCTGAAACGAGGACCGCACGCGTTGCGAACCCATTGGGCGAAACGCCGTTCTAAGCGCGTGTCTCCCCGTTCCCGCCGAAACGGTCAATTCCCAAACCGGCGAGGGCCACACCACTTTTCTCACCCCCTGAATCCCTTTTCTGAAATAGGGGAGAACGGGAGGAACGAAGGAAAGGGTGTGCGATCGCTGTGCTTTGGGCGTTCCCGGTCAGCAGGAACGCAGTCCGGAACGCGTACGAACCCGATCAGAGTATTTGACGCAACCGCAGATGCTTTGCCTTCTTCACGCGCGCACGCGATACAATAAAATTCGCGCTGGCTCCCCGAGAAATGGCATTGGGGGAGCGAAAAGCCTAAATGCGACATAAAAACAGTGCTGACCTGCCCCTGACATAGGGCGAGGTGTTATTTGGGCGTGCGCAGCAGCATATCCGGCGTGGTGCCTAGCGCCGACGCAAGGCGCGCCAGAACGGTCACGGTGATATTGCGTTTCCGTCCCTCGACCTGGCTGACATAGGTCCGATCCACACCTGCCTCATGGGCAAGCTCTTCCTGCGAAAGGCCCGCGCTCTTTCGGGCTTGCCGCACGTTTTCGGCCACAATGGCCACAATCCCGGTTTCATCCCGCACCAGCGCCATGGTGCAAATGAGCGGAGCTGTAGACGATTAATCCACGGACTATGAGTCACTATTCTCCTTTCGCAGACCAAATGTTGACAGTAGTCTACATCCATCAATCGGAAGTGGCTGGATGTTGAATTGGTCTTGGGGCGACATTGGCAAATGGGCGCTGATTGCCGTCGCGCTTTCGCCGATTTGGTTCGCCATCGGATTTTCGATCTACGAAGGGAACGTTCGACCGGCATTCATTCCGAATTCTGAGATCGAACGCCTTGCGGATGAAATCACCTGCAAAAAGCCCGATGATTCTGAGGAGGCAGCCTATTGGGAGGAATACGCGGCTTGGCACCGCTCGGACAGTTTCGAGCAAAGCCGATGGTGGCGCGTCAGGCGGGTATTACGGGCAAGATCGAAACGGGTCCTAAAGGAATTAATTGACTGACTTCTCACTCGATTTAATGTCCGTAACAGACCCAAGACCGGATTTTACATGGGCAACCGTTGGACGCATGGGCGTCGCGAAACGGAGCAATAAAATGACAATCCAAAAGAATGTGTTTCTGGCGCTGCTCGGCGGGACCATTTCTATCAATGCAATTATGAATGCTTGCGGCTATTCGGAGTGGCAGGTTCGCCATGCGATAAACCGTTTGCGGCTGGCGGGTGCCAAGATAACCAAGCACGGAAATTGCGTGTTCACGATGACACAGCGCCCTCCGAACCGATATCGCGAACGTCAGATTTTTCGGAGTGAACAGCGCCTCGCAGCGTGACCTTTCGAATAACAAGTGCGGCAAGCTGTCCGCTCGACAGTTTTGCGCACTCATTTCGTCAATGTTTCCGCTTTGCGGAGGAAAGCAATTTTTCGGTTGTCAATACTGATGGAAATGGGCAGTTCTGATTTAAATAATTGTTACAATAAACTGTCCACTTCGGGCCACCAGTACGCCGTCTTTCACAATGAAACATTCTATCGCGTGTGTTCCAGAATAAAGCGTTTTTTCCGTTTTGGTCAGCCCACCACGCTCGACGTAATCAAAGTTACCCCGTAAGCCCCTCGCGCGCTCCGCGTCCCTCCCAGTATTCACAACCTGCCAGAAGACCTTGAAGGGCTCAGGGACATTCGTATTTGCTTCAAAGCGGAGCGACCCTCTTTTTTGGACAGACATTCCATTGCTAACGATGGCCACGGCCCTGAACCCGTCTCGGGTGAAGGAAGCTGATGTGATTGCGACGCTGCCATACAGTCTCTGAGGCCATCTTGGACGCCGTCGATGGCTCGCATTCAGCACGAGGTCTTTGGCCTCTGCCAGAAACGCCGTAACAGATCCTAAGATGGACTTGGAGCCTCGCCGATTGAGGGCACGTTCGGTCAGCGCAGTGCCCATGGATGCCGCCAAAGTGCTTGCAATCGCTGGGCGGTCGTAAGCGTGGGCAGCGGCGGCAAAGTCTTTCCGCGCCCGATCAAGCCATTCGAAGAACGCCGTCTTACGCTCGGAAAATTCAGCCCACTTGTCGGCGAAGTTCTCCAAGGGATCGCTCGGATTTGCGACGATGGTCACACCATTATGCTCGAATATGTAGCGGGGCATATCCGTTAGGATTCGGTCCAGGGCTGCCGATGTTGTCTCTTCGCCCTGATATGAGTCCGCAGCCAGCGTTGTTAGAACAATCGAGATCGGCGCATCGGTCATATCGCCAGAGAACATGATATCCCGATGCCGTTTCAGTAGTTTTATGGCGGAGTGCAGAGGCGTACGAACCCTGTAGTCAGGAATTCTTTCGACCTCGGCCCTCTCGTTCAGGGCGATAATCCGTTTCCGCCGCTCAAAGACGGATGCCATGCGGGACCTGAACCACTCTGCATAACCCTTTGGGTTACTGCGCGGCCAATCGTTCGAGAGGTTGCGAAGTTGAGGGTGGGTCTTGTCTGTGATCGAGATTGCAGTTTCGGTGAGCTTCGTTGGCAAGCCCCAAGCTTCCAGCAAAGCCCTCTGCTGAGCGGCATTAGGCACGGCTGGCACGACATCCAGATGGAACTGCGCCTCATCGGCATAGTGCAATGTCCAGCATCGACGCCGCTCCTCGACTGGCTTGAGCATGTTGCGAGCGCTAGCATACGCGTGGAGATCACGACCGAGCAGTTCCTTCAGCTTAGCTTGCGACCCGTCCTGCTTGGAAAAGCGCTTTAGCTCGCAAACCGCGTCGACGTCATATTCGTCGTCGTCCCCAAGCGGCCTGATCGCCGTACCCAGGCGAAATGAACCTTGCACGTAAACGTTAGGGTCGAACGCCGCGAGGTTTGACCCTGGACGGTTGAGCCAGTCGCCGACAGACTTGTAGCTGCGCTCGGCGGCCTCGTATTGGCTGTCGGTTATCTCGAGTTCCGCTTCGAGATCATCGAGAAAATTATCAAGCGTTCGTCCGAACGCGCTTGCAAGCAGGCTGCTCATTATGCCGCTTCCTTGATCAAGAGGTGTTCGATCTTCGTGACTGCATGAAATCCGCCGACCGCTCGGTTTTGGTCATAGACGGTCATCGGAAGGTGGGCCTTGGGCATCCAGATGCGTCCGATCTCAACCGACGTGGAAACCGGCGTCGCAGGGAAAAGATGAATGTGAGCCCCTTCGCCATTTCGCACCTTGATGGCTTCGAAAGTGCGTCTGAGGGTTTGGCGAAAGTCGCGGAGATGATCGCGCCTGCGAATGACGTCGTTGTGTAGCGTCGGAACGGAAATCGACCAGATCGGCACGGCGCTGCCAAGCGCTTGCTGCACGCGTTCGTCCGAGATTGGTGCGCTGATTTCCAGCTTCAGGGCGACGTGCGGCGCACGCGCCTCGGATTCGTTGATGTGGAAAGGCAGTGCCTCGGAGGTCTCCTGCCATGCCCACCCTTTGGGCTCCCGCAGCAACTGCATCACCTCCGCATCGGCGATGTCGGAAATAAGCCTGCCGAGTTCGATCAGCAGCGGGATTGGCGCAAGCGGAAATACGGCTAGGCGCTTGATCTCGCCCCGCTCGAAACGGCCTCGGACCTTCTCGGCGAACTGGGCTTTCAGATTCTTGACCTGAACCGTCCAAAATTGCGGATCGCTGTCGGCCAGTTCAAGGCCCGTTATGTCGAGGTCGATGGTCTTGTTACCCTCGGCGGGATACCGATCCGGAAGCATGCCTGCTTTGATGGCGTGAAGCGCGACGGGCGACTCGTTCGCGCCGATCCGCGCTGCGAACCTCAGGACGTGGGCGCTCTTGTCCTCAGTCATAGAGCCGAGCGTTTCGATCCTGCGCTCGTGAGCCTGCTTCATGCCCCGTAGCAACTCGAGCGGGTGGCCCGCCTCATCATCACGGTCGATCAACCGGTGGTGCTTGTCGCACATGAGCATCAGATTGCTGACGTCAGTTGCGAGCTTCGGTGACAGAACCACATCGCCACGCGGACCATCCGGTGCGTCAGCGACAATATGAGCGATGTAGGATGCGTTCATCTCGTAGTGTCCCGAGATGAGGTCGCCGATCAGGATGTCGTTGCACCCCGAATATTGGCAGCGGCCTGCCGCCCGAGCCCACAGCACCATCTTCGTCTTTTCGGGAATCTTGGGGCGCGGCGCTCAATTGCGCTTCTCGCCTGCTTCCATCTGCTTTGTTGCCTTAGCCATTCCTAGCGTCCTCGTTCCAATCGATGTTCTTTGTAAGTTCGCCAAGTTTTGATTGACCCCACGACTCAGAAGCGTATAGTTTCACTACCGGTTCGCAAGCGGACCTGTCAAGAAACTTGTCTGGTCGGGAGTGCGCTGTTGTGGATAACGAGGAAGGGCTTCTCCGCTGGGGAACGGAGCAACGGCTTGAATTCATTGAATTTCGGACGTTCTGGGAGGGTGGTGTCCGACGTGGGGATATCACCGACCGCTTTGGCGTTTCGATCCCTCAGGCATCGAATGATCTGACGCTCTATCAGAAGCTCGCGCCGCAAAATCTGCGCTACGACTCGAGCGAAAAGCGCTATGTGCCAACGCCGGAATTCTCGCCACGCTTCATGCAGCCGAATGCGGATCGCTATCTCGTTCAGCTCAAGACCATTGCTGACCGGATTATCAAGCTTGATGACACTTGGATCGTCCGACCGCCGCAAGTGGATGCCATGCCCGTTCCTACGCGGCGCATCGAGCCCGCAATCCTGAAGCGTTTCATCGCGACGATCCGCGCGGAAACATCTGCCGAGATCCAGTATCAGTCGATGAACCCCGCGAGGCCGGAGGCTGTATGGCGGCGCGTGACACCTCATGCTTTCGCTCATGACGGGCTTCGCTGGCATGTCCGGGCCTTTTGCCACATCGAAAGCAAGTTCAAGGATTTCATCCTGTCGCGCTGCCGGGATTTGCGCGCCGAGGAAGTGGCGGGTGCAAATCGGGAGCAGGACAGGCAATGGACATCGTTTTTCGACGTGATACTCACGCCAAACCCCGATCTGACCGAGAGCCAGCGCCACACCATCGCGCTCGACTACGACATGCCGAATGGGCAGGCCGTTATTCCGGTTCGATGTGCTCTTCTCTACTATTTCGAGAAGCGATTGCGGCTGGATGTTGACCCCAGGAAGGATAAACCCGCTGAAAAGCCAGTCGTTGTGTCCAACTGGAAAGAATTCGTCAAAGCTCGCGATGCGGCAATGGCGTAAAGTCAAACATATGTGCAAATTGAGTAGAAAAGCAGGGGCGTCATGATCGTGGGCGAAGTCAAAAGCCAAATCGACAGCATATGGAACGACTTCTGGTCGGGCGGATTGTCGAACCCGTTGAGCGTCATGGAGCAGATTACCTATCTGTTGTTCATCAAGCGCCTGGACGAACTTCACACGCGCGAAGAAGCCAAGGCCGCGATGCTCAAAATTCCGATGGAGCGCCGCATCTTCCCGGAAGGGCGCGACGGGCGCGGAGATGATGAGATGCGCAAGCTTGGCGGACGTCCTTACGACGATCTGCGCTGGAAAAACTTCAAGTTGTTCAACCCCAAGGAGATGTTCCAGATCGTTGATGAGCACGTCTTCCCCTTCATCCGGGAGAAGGTCGCAGCCGATGGCAACATGGCCAAACACATGAAGGAGGCGCGCAACGCCATTCCTTCAGCCGCGCTTCTCGCCAAGGTCGTCGACAAGCTCGACAAGGTGAAGATGGATGATCGCGACACCAAGGGCGACGTCTACGAATACATGCTCGGCATGATCGCAAGTGCGGGGCAGAATGGCCAGTTCCGCACCCCGCGCCATATCATCAAGCTGATGGTGGAACTTACCAAGCCCACAGCGAAGGATATCATTTGCGATCCGGCGGCTGGCACCTGCGGTTTCCTTGTTGAGGCCGGGGAGTTCTTGCGGGACAACCATCCCGAGATTTTTCGCGATCCGGCCTTGCGCAAGCACTTCCACGATAACGCTTTCCACGGGTTCGATTTCGACCCAACCATGCTGCGCATCGGCTCGATGAACATGATCCTGCACGGCATCGAGAACCCCGTGATCGACGCGCGGGATTCGCTGGCCGAGGACATCCCCGATGCGAAGGAGGCCTACAGTCTGATCCTCGCAAACCCGCCCTTTGCCGGCTCGCTCGATTACGAAGCCACGGCGAAGGATTTGCAGCAAATCGTCAAGACGAAGAAGACCGAATTGCTGTTCATTGCGCTGTTCCTGCGGTTGCTGCGCACAGGCGGGCGCGCGGCGGTCATCGTGCCTGATGGGGTCCTGTTTGGCTCCTCCACGGCGCATAAAGCCATCCGCAAACTGTTGGTGGAGGACAATAAGCTCGACGCAGTGATCTCACTGCCGTCAGGTGTGTTCCGCCCCTATGCGGGCGTGTCCACCGCCATCCTGATGTTCACAAAGACAGGTGTGGGTGGCACGGATAACGTGTGGTTCTATGACGTGAAGGCAGATGGACTTTCGCTGGATGACAAGCGCACGGCGCTATTGCCGGAGGAGAAGCAGGGACCGGTGCCTTCGATTGTGCTCACCGAAGCCGAGCACGACAAGAACAACCTGCCGGATGTTCTGATGCGCTGGGAAGGGCGCGTTGGGGCGGAACTGGAACGCCCGCGCACGGCGCAGAGCTTCTGCGTGCCCAAGGCGGACATCGCTAAGGATGGGGCCTATGGCCTCTCGCTCAATCGCTACAAGCAAACGGTCCATGCCGAGGTGAAGCACGACAGCCCGCTGGAGATCATTGCACGGCTGAAGGCGCTTGAGGCGGAGATTTCCGAGGGCTTGGCCAAGCTTGAGGAGATAGTGCGATGAGCACTTCATTGGTGCCCATCGGCGAAGTTGCAGACTTTAACCCATCCGGCCCAAGAGCAAACTCATTGGAGGGCAGCGAGATAGCTTTTGTGCCAATGGCATCGGTTGGTGAAGACGGTACGATGCGCGTTGGCGATCACCGAGATGGAGGAGAAATCAACAACGGATACAGCTATTTTCAAGATGGCGACGTAGTCGTGGCAAAAATCACGCCATGCTATGAAAATAACAAGATTGCGGTTGCTCGCATCGATCGTGATCACGGCTTTGGATCAACAGAATTTCATGTCTTAAGGCCGCGTCCCCAGCGCCTTGATGCTCGCTACCTATCCTATTTTTTACGCCAAGACGCCGTTCGAGCCCTTGGCCAAAAGCGAATGACAGGAAGCGCTGGCCAGCGGCGTGTTCCTAGGCAATTCCTCGAGCAACTAGCTATACCTGTCCCGCCGCTCGACGAGCAGCGGCGGATTGCGGCGATCCTCGATCAAGCCGACGCCCTCCGTCGCAAGCG
>JANYHN010000047.1 GCA_025359045.1 Hyphomicrobiales bacterium
TGATATTGAATTGCGTGACCAATTCATTTTCTGATGGCACGCGCTTGCCAGCGGTCAAAGTGCCGGATCGGATTTGATCAAGGATATGGGATTTGACTTGGGCATAGAGCGGGGTCATGCGAAGGCTTTCGAGAATTGGCCGTTTTGAATGATGGCGCTAATTGGATTAAAGCCCAGCGGATAGGCGAGGTCGCCCGGACGCTCCACATCCCAGAAGGCGAGATCGGCGCGATGGCCAACTTTGATCTCACCGCGATCGGCCAGACCCAGAGCTTTGGCGGCATTTTTCGTCACGCCAAGCAGCGCTTCTTCCGGTGTAAGGCCGAATAAAACGCAGGCCATATTCATCGTTGAGAGCAAAGAGTGAACAGGCGAAGACCCTGGGTTGAGGTCAGTTGCAATGGCAATGGCAACTTTACGGGAACGCAATGCGGCCACGGGTGGGGCCTGCTTTTCGCGAAGGTAATAATACGCGCCGGGCAACAACACGGCGACAGTTCCAGATTTTTGAATCGCTTCGACACCATCAAGATCGAGGTACTCAATGTGATCGACGGAGAGTGCGCCATATTTAGCAGCAAGTTTGGCTCCACCTAGATTTGAGAGTTGTTCGGCGTGTAACTTCACAGGCAGGTTTAGCTTTTTGGCCGCTTTAAAAACTGCTTCAGTTTCTTCAACTGAAAATGCAATGCCTTCACAAAATGCATCAACGGCATCCACCAAACCCTCTTCGAAAGCCGATTTAAGAGATTGATTGCAAACGATATTTAGATACTCTTGATGGTTCTCTTTATATTCGGCGGGAAAGGTGTGCGCGCCAAGGAATGTGTTTTTTATAGTAGCGGCTCGCTGCTTTTCGAGTTTGCGGGCGACGCGGAGCATTTTGGCTTCGGTCGCAACGTCCAACCCATAACCAGACTTTATTTCAACGGTGGTGACTCCTTCTGCCAGTAAGGTATCGAGTCGTTTCAATCCTGATTTTAGCAAATTTTCTTCGCTGGCTGCACGGGTGGCTCGAACTGTGGACATGATACCTCCGCCCGCCTTCGCAATTGCAGCATAATCTGCGCCATTGAGGCGTTGCTCGAATTCATTGGCGCGGTTTCCGCCATAGACAAGGTGGGTGTGGCAGTCGATCAGGCCGGGGGTGACGAGGGTTCCGTGACAGTTGACGGCGGGGCCGGATGGCGCATCCACTTCGGGGCCAACCCATTTGATATGGCCGTTCTCAATTAGAATCGCGGCCTTCTGCATCAAGCCGTAGCTGCCGGACATGGAAGCAAGATTAAGATTTTTTAGCAACATCGCGCAAAAGCCATCTTGTATAAGGTTGTATATACAGTATAGTATTCATCATGGAACAACGCAAGCTGAGATTTGACTCTGTGCTGCTGCCCACGGGCTGGGCGCGGGGTGTTTGTGTTTCGGTTAATCCGGACGGCCTCATTTCGAATATTGAAACCTCTTCTAAAAACGGTGAACGCATTTCCGGCATCACGGTTCCTGGCATGGCCAATCTCCATTCCCACGCCCATCAACGGCTGATGCAAGGTTTGGCGGAACGGGCGGGACCAGGAGCCGACAGCTTTTGGACTTGGCGCGAGGTGATGTATGGATTTGCCTTAAAACTATCTCCCGAGGATTTGGAAGCTGTGGCGTCGCAGGCCTACGCTGAAATGCTCTGCGCGGGGTTTACCGCAGTTGGCGAGTTTCAATATCTGCATCATCAAGCTGATGGTTCGCCCTATGATAATCGCGCCGAGATGATTTTGCGCTGTTTAGCGGCGGCTGATGCCACCGGCATTGCTGCCACAATGTTGCCCGTTCTGTATTGCCATGGCGGTTTTGGCGGGGTAGCAGCCAATGCAGGCCAGCGGCGCTTTATCAATGATGTTGATGGCTTCTTGGATATTTATGAAATTCTCAACAACGCGTTGCATGGCCATCATCAAGTGGGTGTTGCACCGCATAGCCTGCGCGCCGTGACCAAGGCGGGGCTTGATGCGGTGTTGGAAGCAACACCATTAGGGCAACCTGTTCATATCCATGTGGCTGAGCAGATCAAAGAGATTGAGGATTGCTTGGCGTGGAGCAAGCAGCGGCCAGTTGAATATCTGCTTTCGCATTTTGATGTAAACAAAAACTGGTGTGCCATTCATGCCACGCATATTTTGGAACATGAAGTGCGGGTGCTGGCGGCTTCAGGTGCGATCGCGGGTTTATGCCCTACCACGGAAGCCAATTTGGGAGACGGAATTTTTCCGGCAATTGAATTTATGAAAGTTGGTGGAACGTTTGGCATTGGCTCGGACAGCCACATCACAATATCGCCTTCAGAAGATCTCCGCATGTTAGAATATTCGCAACGCTTAAAACATCATACGCGCAATGCGCTGGCTGAAGGTGCTGGCTTGTCCACCGGACGCAGCATGTTTGAGCGCGCGCTTAATGGTGGTGCACAAGCGTTACAACAAAACATGGGGGCAATCGAAGTGGGAAGGCGTGCTGATTTTGTAGTGCTGAACGATGATCATCATGCCCTGCTCGGACGCGCCGAAGATGCAGCCCTTGATGCTTGGATATTCTCTGGCGGCAATGCTTGCGTGCGCGATGTTTATGCAGGTGGCAAACAACTGGTGAAAGACGGTAGCCATGTGAATGCGACAATTATTAAAAACAATTTCAAAAAGACAATAGCGAGACTGATATGACAATTCAGATTGGTGATGAACATTTCGATCTTGATGTAATCAAACAAATTCTGGCCGGGCCAGTTCAAGTGGCGCTCACCACTGAGGCGCGGCGCAAGATAGAGAAGAGTGCGGCCACTGTGCAGCGCCTGTTGCAATCAGGCGACGCGCTATATGGGATCAACACAGGTTTTGGAAAATTAGCGAAAACGCGCATTGCCAATGCTGACCTTGAAAAATTGCAAATCAACATTGTGCGCTCGCACGCGGCGGGGGTGGGTGCGGCACTTCCAAACAATGTTGTGCGTTTAATCATGGTGTTAAAGCTTCGCTCATTGGCACAAGGTGCATCCGGGATTTCCACTGCCACGATGGAAGCTTTGGTTACGCTGATCAATTCTGATATATTGCCGATTATTCCGGGGCAGGGATCGGTGGGGGCATCGGGTGATCTGGCTCCGCTCGCGCATATGAGTTTGGTATTGATTGGTGAAGGTGACGCCATTGTAAAAAATCAGCGCCTTTCAGGTGGCGACGCCTTGAAGGCCGCTGGAATTATGCCGCTGACGCTTGGGCCTAAAGAAGGTTTGGCGTTGCTCAATGGCACACAGGTTTCAACCGCACTTGCACTGCTGGGATTAGTGAATGCTGAACGCAATACGGCCACTGCCATTCTCGCTGGTGCCTTGTCGCTTGATGCGATTATGGGATCGGATACGCCGTTTGACGCGCGCATTCATGCGCTGCGCCCGCATGCCGGACAGATTTTGGCCGCTTCGCATTATCGGCGCTTGATGGCTGGCAGTGAGATTCGGAAATCACATTTGAAAGATGATGACCGGGTGCAAGACCCTTACTCGTTCCGCTGCCAACCACAGGTGATGGGTGCGTGTTTGGATATGCTATGCCAAGCTATGCGCGTGCTGCTGGTTGAGGCCAATGGAGTGTCAGATAATCCGTTAGTATTTGCGGAAGATGGGGCGGTTTTGTCGGGGGGTAATTTTCATGCAGAGCCAGTGGCCTTTGCAGCCGATATGATTGCAATGTCCATTGCTGAAGTAGGGTCGCTTTCAGAGCGGCGCATGGCGGCATTGATTGATTCTACCATTTCATTGTTGCCGCCGTTTCTCATTCGCAACCCGGGGCTCAATTCTGGATTCATGATTCCGCAATGCACGACGGCGGCTTTGATGAGCGAAAATAAGCAACTGGCGCATCCGGCATCAATTGACTCAGCGCCCACATCAGCCAACCAGGAAGATCATGTTTCGATGGCCACGCATGGGGCGCGGCGTTTGATTTTGATGAATGCCAATCTGGCGCGCATTGTGGCCATTGAAATGATGGCGGCAGTGGAGGGGATTGATTTTAGGCGCCCGCTGAAGTCATCGGTGATTTTGGAAGAAGCGCATGCGTTGGTGCGAAAAGTTGCGCATCCACGGCCTGAGGACCGCGGATTTAGCGATGAGATTGAAGCGGTGGCAGCGCAGATTGAGTGTGGGGCGTATGAAGGGTTTGTGAGTGGGTTATTAAGTTAAGGCGGCCCTCTCCGCCTGCATGGGCAGGATGTCTCTCCGGCGGAGCGGAGAGACTTGGTGTGGGGTGACTTTCCTATTTGAATCTCTCCGCTTGCCGGAGAGACAGACTTGGGCGTGCCCAAGTCAGGAGAAGGCTGTTACCTAACTCGCAGCCAATCTTCCCTTACGCTCCAAGAATTTCACAATCTCAGTCGCTGACTCTTCAGCGCTCATGACAGATGTATCAATGCGCAACTCAGCATTCTCTGGTGCTTCATAGGGCGAGGAAATACCGGTGAAGTTTTTTAATTCGCCACGCCGCGCTTTGGCATAGAGGCCTTTGACATCGCGCTTTTCGGCTTCTTTCAAACTTGTGTCGATATGGATTTCAACAAATTCATCCTTGGCCACAGCTTCGCGTGCCATCAAACGCTCAGAACGGAAGGGCGAGATAAACGAGACCAGCGTGATGAGGCCCACATCAGTCATCAGTTTTGCCACTTCAGCGACGCGGCGGATGTTTTCGACACGGTCTTGATCGGTGAAACCGAGATCGCGGTTCAGGCCATGGCGGACATTATCGCCATCAAGCAAATAGGTGAGGTGGCCTTGGGCATGGAGTTTCTTTTCCACGAGATTGGCAATGGTGGATTTACCAGCGCCAGAAAGCCCAGTGAACCACAGCACAGTTGGTTTTTGTTTGATAAGTTTAGCGCGAGATGATTTATTCACGTCCATGGCTTGCCAATGAATATTAGCAGCACGGCGCAATGCGAAATTGATCAGGCCCAACCCAACTGTATTGTTGGTGAAACGGTCAATGATGACAAAAGAGCCGAGAGCGCGGTTTTCTTTATAAGGTGCAAAGGCCAGCGGACTATCAAGTTCGAGATTGCAGATGCCGATTTCATTGAGTGCCAGCGTTTCTGCCGCCATTTTTTCGAGCGTGTTGACATTCACTTTGTGTTTCAACTTATCGAGCGTGCCTGGTAAAGTTTTAGTTCCGGCTTTAATAATATAGCGGCGGCCGGGAAGCATGGCCTCGTCGCCCATCCACAGCACCTCAACTTCGAACTGATCAGACACTTCGACTGGCGCTTGGGCTGCGCAGAGAACGTCGCCACGGCTCACATCAACTTCATCGTCAAGCGTTATGGTGATGGCTTGGTCGGTTGATGCTTCTGATAAATCACCATCATAGCTGACGATGCGTGCGACCTTGGAGGTTTTACCTGAGGGTAAAACCTTGATTGCGTCGCCTGGTTTTAAAGTGCCGCTGGCAACGGTTCCGGCAAATCCACGGAAGTTTTGGTTGGGACGGTTGACCCATTGCACGGGCATGCGAAATGGTTTTGCTGATTGATCATCACCGACGGGCACGGTTTCCAAATGGCCCATCAGAGTTGGGCCCTGGTACCATGGCATGTTGGACGAGCGGTCGATAATGTTATCACCCACCAAAGCTGAGGCCGGAATGCAGTTGATGTTTTGAGCGCCCAATTCTTTGGCGAAAGCGCGGTAATCTTCTTCGATCTTGGCGAAGGTATCGCGCGAATAGTTCACCAAATCCATTTTGTTGATGCAGACGACAAGATTCTTGATGCCAAGCAAAGTGGCAATAAACGTGTGGCGGCGGGTTTGGGTGAGCACACCTTTGCGCGCGTCGATTAAGATAATGGCCAGTTCGGCGGTTGAAGCACCTGTTGCCATGTTCCTCGTATATTGTTCATGGCCTGGTGTGTCGGCCACAATGAATTTGCGTTTAGATGTGGCAAAGGCGCGGTATGCCACGTCAATGGTGATGCCTTGTTCGCGTTCGGCGGCGAGACCGTCAACCAGTAATGCGAAATCCAAGTTACCGCCTTGGGTACCGAGTTTTTTCGAGTCGGCTTCTAATGCTGAGAGCTGATCTTCAAACAGCATTTTGGATTCGTAGAGCAAGCGGCCAATGAGCGTGGATTTGCCGTCATCGACCGAACCGCAAGTGATGAAACGTAGCAGATCTTTATTTTCTTGTTCAGCGAGATAGGCATCCACATCGCCGCCTTGAAATTCCACAAAGCGTGTCATTAGAAATACCCCTCCTGCTTTTTCTTTTCCATCGAAGCTGATTGATCTTTATCGATCACACGGCCTTGTCGTTCGGACGAGGTGGCAACCAGCATTTCTTCGATAATGTCGAGGATTGTGGTGGCATTTGATTCGATAGCTCCGGTCAGTGGGTAACACCCTAATGTGCGGAAGCGGATTTTTTTCATCATCGGAATTTCACCGGGCAGCATTTTCATGCGGTCATCGTCTACCATAATCAGCTGGCCATCACGCTCCACCACGGGGCGTTCAGCGGCAAAGTATAGTGGCACGATCGGAATGTTTTCGCGGTGGATATATTGCCAGATGTCGAGCTCGGTCCAATTTGACAGCGGGAATACGCGGATCGACTCGCCCTTGTTTTTACGAGCGTTATAGGTGTTCCATAATTCGGGGCGCTGTTGTTTAGGGTCCCAGCGATGCCTTGTGTCGCGGAAAGAGAAGATGCGTTCCTTGGCGCGCGATTTTTCTTCGTCGCGGCGCGCACCACCGAAGGCAGCATCGAAACCATACTTATCCAGCGCCTGCTTCAGGCCCTCGGTCTTCATGATTTGGGTGTGCAGTGCCGAACCATGGGTGAAGGGGTTCACATCTTTAGCCACACCCTCGGGGTTGATGTGCACGATGAGGTCGAGGCCCAAGCGCTTTGCTGTTTCATCGCGCATCGAAATCATGTCACGGAATTTCCAGCGCGTGTCGACATGCATCAAAGGGAACGGTGGCTTTGCTGGATAAAAGGCTTTCATGGCCAGATGAAGCATCACTGCGGAATCCTTGCCCACTGAATAAAGCATCACCGGCTTTTCGCATTCGGCGGCCACCTCGCGGATGATGTGGATGGACTCGGCTTCCAGCTTTTCCAAATGAGTTAACTTATGCGCGGCAATCATTGGCTTTGGCATTTCGGATGTTCCTTGGGCGGCAATCCAGTTGCGAATTTTATCGATGGTGCGGGTTGAGGGTGAGCGACCTTTGCGGAGATCGAAGACAAAAGAAGGATCGCCTAGAGCGTTTTTTCCGAGAGCAGTGGGGTCAAGCGCCGATTTTGCGAGGAATGCTTCGATTTCAGAAAGGAATGCAGTTGCTGAATTGTTCATAGATAGGGTTTATCCTATTTTTGGAAAATTGTACAGAGATAAAAGGTTAAATCCTATTTTCTTGACAAGGTAGCTACTGGTGGCTATATTAACTTTCATGCATATTTCAGTGAAAGACGCAAAAAACCAATTGTCGGAGCTTTTGCACCGCGTGGAGGCGGGAGAGAAGATAATTCTCACACGCCATGGCAAACCGGTGGTGGAGCTGCACCCCCATGAGCAAAAGCGGGCTGGCATTAAATTTGAAGTTCTTGAGGCGATCAAGAAGGAACTTGGGGTCGATAAACTTGTGACCTATATTTCGCCTGACTTTGATGATCCATTGCCTGAAGATTTTCTGATCACGCCAACTACAGGAAACTTTGATGTTGCTCGACACTCATATAGTATTGGCGATCTTGGGCCAAACCGACCTTGATCTTCCGCCCATTATTGCAAATCGTTTGCGTGAACCAAGGGATAGTTTTGTCAGTGTGGCTACGATTTGGGAAATTGCTATCAAGCAACGTATTGGAAAGTTGCACATTTCCTTCGATATGGGCAATTTCCCCGATATTCTAGAAGACATCGGCATTGTAGTGCTTGATATTGTGCCGAAACATGCGCTTGCTGGAGTTGGACCTGAACCCATTACAAATGATCCATTCGACCGTTTATTGTTGGGGGTTTGTGCGGTGGAAGGTATGAGGCTGCTCACAATTGATAAGGCTTTGGTGGATCACCCGCTGGCTTGGCGATAGGATTTTTGCTTTGAAAAAATTTGGTTTGGTTTTTGTGTTTCTGTGCGGCTTGGTGACTTCCGCTGTTGCCCAAGTGAAAATGGATGGTCAGTTTGTGGCTTCCAAGGCTTGCCCCGCAGTTGTTTCGATTAAGAAAGGCACGAACCCCGACAATGCAACAATCGAAGTTGGTAAGTCATATACGCTGCTCGGCAAGAACAAAGATCAAGCCACGCATTATTGGTTGAATGTGCCGGGCGCTAATCCGACACAGCGCTGGGTGGCCGTTGATTGTGGCTCGGCTGATGGTGCACAGACCGCCACTGAGCCAGCTCTGAATGGTGGTGCAGCGGTGGATACAAATTTAGGGACCGTGAAGCCAAAGAAAAAACCGAAGGGACCTAAAGACGGCATTCCGTTTTATGTTCTGGCTTTGAGCTGGGAGCCTGCATTTTGCGAAGCGATGAAGGGCAAGGCTGAATGCAGAAATGAAGCTGCTGCCTCGTATGAAGCGACACATTTCTCATTACACGGCCTTTGGCCACAGCCCCGCGCCAATGTATTTTGTGGTGTAGACCGCGCCACAGCAGCGCTTGATGATCAACATCAGTGGGAGCAATTGCCAGAGCCTCAGCTCACCGCAGCGACGAAGGCCGCGCTCGATAAGGTGATGCCCGGCACACAATCTGTTTTGCAACGTCATGAATATACCAAGCATGGCACATGTTATCCGGCAGGCAACGCAGAGCAATATTTTAAAGATGCAATTCGGCTTGCTGACGAAGTGAATAATTCCGCCGTGCAGAAATTTATGGCCGCCAATATTGGTAAGACTATTCGGATGTCTGATTTGCGCGCGAAATTTGATGAGGCGTTTGGCGTGGGTGCAGGTGAGCGGGTGCGTGTGTCTTGCGATAAGGCCGGGCGGTTTTCAGAGCTGACGATTGGTTTGAAGGGCGAAATTCCATCAGGCAAAGGTTTGGCAGAATTAATTGCGGCGTCTGAGACAACAGATACGGGTTGCCAATCGGGATTAATTGATGCGGTGAATTAATTTAGTGATGCTGCCAAAATAGCAATCCGCCGCGCCGCCTCAGCAATCTGCTTTTCATCGACCGTCAGCGCCACGCGCACATGGCCTGCACCGCAACGCCCGAAACTTTCCCCGGGCATGCACACCACATTATGTTCATTCAAAAGCTGGCGCGCGAAGACTTCGCCTGAAACTCCAGTCTTGCGCACATCGACCATCACAAACATGCCGCCTTCGGGCATGCGCGACGAGACTGTTTTGCAATTTTTCAGGCCATCAACAAGCAGGCGTGCGCGGGCTTCATAGGATTGGCGCATGGTGTCGGTTTCGGGAAAATGGGTATCAAGCGCTAACGCCGTTGCATCTTGCAAAAAGGCTTGGCTGCCAAACAACATTGTTTCAGTGATTGAAAGTGCGCTCGTCACAAATTCCTCAGATGCCGCTATCCAACCGCAGCGAAAGCCGGGCAGGGCGTGAGATTTAGAGATTGATGATGTAACAATGGTGCGCTCTTCTAAATCTTTATCGAAGAAGGGCGAGGTAAAAATGTTATTGCCATAAATCATGGTGGCATAAACTTCGTCAGACACGATCCAGAGATCGTGCTTCTTGCACAATGCGCCGATGGCTTTGATCTCAGCGGCGGTGAATACCGCACCCGTCGGGTTGCTAGGAGAATTCAACAACAGAGCTTTAGTGCGCGGCGTAATAGCCGCTTCGATTGCGTCGATATTTGGGTGAAAGCCATTATCGGGATCAAGCGGAACGGCAACGGGCTTGCCCCCTGGCCCGCAGATTACGCCTTCATAGGTGGCGTAGTAAGGATCGAGCAACAACACTTCGTCGCCTTCATTCAGAATGGAAATGAAAGCCATGTAGAGTGCAGTTTGGGTTCCAGGCAGAAACAAAAACTGCTCAGGTGTAATTTTCCGACCTGTCTGTTTTGTGTAAAACCGCGATAATGCATTAACGACCGATGGCTCGCCGTTGCCTGGAGAATAGCGCAGGCGGTGCGCCAGCATTTGCTTGTAAGCTTCATCCAAAATTGCTTTGGGTGGTGCTAGATCAGGCTCACCAATCGACAGAAAAATCATCTCGTGGCCGAGCGTTTCGCGCTGACGGCCTTCTATATGAATGGCCCATTTCTCAGAACCCAGGCCTGCTAATCGATCACCTATTTTTGAAAACCGCATATTTCACCGTCTTGTTTGTGCGCCTTCTATTCGGGCACTTTCTCTCGCGCCATGCGGCCAAGAGCGACATAGTCTGTCTTGCCAGAGCCAAGCAATGGTAATTTTTCAATTTGAAAAATATTTTTGGGTACCATCAAATCACTGGCGCCCAGTGACTTCATTCCATCGGCAATCTTCTTGCGGTCTGGATTTTCAAGATTTGTAAACATTACAAGTTGCTCGCCTTTCTTCCTGTCAGGCACGGCGACCACGGCATGGGCTAAATCAGGGTAGAGTTGTTGCAGCTTGGCTTCGATAGCGGTGAGGGAGACCATTTCGCCAGCAATTTTCGAGAAGCGCTTGGCGCGTCCCAGAATGGTGATGTATTTATGCTCATCGACATTCACAATGTCGCCCGTATCATACCAGCCATCGGGGTTGGCTTCGATCACACCCGGATTATCGGCACGCAGATAACCTAGCATCACGTTTGGGCCTTTGACAAAAAGTCTGCCACCACCGTCGATGCCGGGTACGGGTTCCAAGCGATATTCAATATCGTCGAATATGCGGCCAACCGAGCCTGAACGAAAATGCATTGGTGTATTGAATGAGATGGCAGGTGAACATTCGGTGGCGCCGTAGCCTTCTAAAATCCGTAACCCGAATTTTTCCATCCATGCTTCTCGGGTTTCTTGTTTCACGCGTTCTGCACCGGCCACGATCAAGCGCATTTTGTAGAAATCATATGGGTGCGCGTTTTTGTGATAGCCGGTGAGAAATGTATCCGTGCCGAAGAGAACGGTAGCATTTGTATCGTAGCAAAGTTCAGGCACGATTTTGTAGTGCAAGGGCGATGGGTATTGGAATGAGTTGACGCCGCCAAGAACGGGCAGCAATAAACCAGCGAGCAATCCGAAGGAGTGGAACACTGGCATGGTGTTGAATACTTTATCTTCCGGTGTGAAGGCGATACGTGCGGCTGCTTGTTGCCAATTCGATAAAAGATTGCGGTGCGATAAAACAACGCCTTTTGGAACACCTTCAGAACCAGAGGTAAAGAGCATGACTGCTGGTTGATTGGGGTCTTTTTCCACACCAGCTCGGCGCGATGCAGAACCTGCAAAATATTTGCAATAGAGGCCGTAGATCTTATCGCTCAGATTGATCGATGCGCGCACATCCTCGAGATAAATAATTTTGCAAGTCTTCGATAGCAGATCAATATCAGTCTGCATTTCACCCACTTCAATAAACTTGCGCGATGTGATTATGGTTCGCACTTCGGCTGCTGTGCAGGCGGCAGACATGTTGACTGCGCCTGTTGAGAAATTGAGCATGGCTGGTCTGCGGCCTGTTGAGAACAAGCCAAACATCGCAAGTACAACGGCGGTGGAGTTTGGCATGAGCACGGCAACGTTTTTCTCGCCTGGAGTCATTGCGGCTAGTTTGCGGCCGAGTACCATTGAGCCCATGATAATACGGTCATAGGTGGTTGGTTTTCTCTGAATGTCTTCGATGATTTCGCGGCCACCACCATGAACGGCACGAGCATCAAGCAATGCCTGAAAAAGCGTGCGATCAATGTTTGATGTTTTGAACATCATGTTGGACATCACGTCATAAAGTTTTTCCGCTTGGTGCTGGCGCAGTGCAGAACCTTTTAGTGTCGCAGGTGCTTCAAATTTTACGGGTGGCAAAAATGTGATGGTAATTTTGGGAAACATTTGCAGGCGCAGCTTGCCGCGCATGTAAGAGAATGGCGAATAGATTGCTCCATCAATGCGCACAGGCAACACCCGCGCGCCGGCCAATTGGGCAATGGCTGATGGGCCTTCATATATTTTCATCAAGCCGCCTGTGGTGGTGATGCGGCCTTCGGGGAAGATCACCACTTTCTGTTTGCGCTTCAAGCGCTCAACCAATGTACGAAGCGCAAGCGGGTTTGTGGGATCGATGGGGCACATGTCCGACAGTGCGAAAGCAGGCTTTACCCACCATGCTTGGCTGACATAAGTGTTAATCGCAAATGCTGCACGCTCGGGCAAGAATGCCGAAAGCATTGGGCCATCCAAGAATGAGGTGTGGTTGGGAACTATCAAAACCTTTTTGCCAGCGGCGTGATAATTCTCCATGCCTTTGATTTCGACTTGATAGAAAAAGCGAAACAACCAACGCACGACAGAAGCAAAGAGAGTTTGCGGCATCTTCACAAACAGATAAGCCACGACAATCAAATTGGCCATTCCCATGAACACATAGATTGCGCGAACCGGGACGCCATATTTCAACATCACGCCAGAAATCAAAGTTGCCGAAACCATGAATATGGCATTCATTATATTATTGGCACCGATGATACGAGCACGGCGATAATAAGGAGTGCGAGACTGAGTGACGGCAAAAAGCGGCACCACAAACAAACCTGAGAAAAAGGCGATCAGGAATAAATCAAACAGGCAGCGCAAACCCGAAAAAGTGGTGAAAAGGGCCATCGGGCCTGAGAGCGCAGTGTCACTTCCGATTGAACCAAATGCACCTGCTGCAAAATAGAGATCAAAAATAAACAAGCTCATGAACAGAGCAGAAATGGGGACATATTTAAGCGTAATTTTGCCTTTCAGAAGTGAATTGCAATAGGCCGAGCCCAATCCGGTGGCCACGCTAAAAATCGCCATGATCGTTGTGGCTGCTGTTTCGGTGGCGTGTAAATCATTTTTAGTGAAGGGCAGGATTTGCGTGAGGAACACAACTCCCATGAACCAAAACCAACTAATGCCCAGAATGGCCAGAAACACATCGCGTTTCTGATATGATTGTTTCAACACATGCCACGTCTCTGAAACGAAATTGTAATTGATTTTCATGTCAGGTTGGGCAGAAGGGGCGGCTGGCATGAACCACGCCGCGACATAGCCGATGATGGCAAGGCCGATCATTGTCGCCGCCACAACACCGTGGCCAGTTTCACGTAAAATGAAAACACTTCCAAAGATCGTTCCCAGTAGAACCGAAACAAACGTGCCCAGTTCAATCATGCCATTGCCGCCGAGAAGTTCTTCCTTTTTTAGATATTGCGGCAGGATGGAATATTTAATCGGACCAAAGAAAGTTGACTGCATGCCTGCGAGGAACATGCATAGCAATTGCAAAGTGACATTGTTTTGAAACAGCGAATAGCTGGCTAGGGCGATCAGGCTGATTTCGGCCAATTTAATGCGGCGGGCGATGACGGCCTTGTCATATTTATCTGCCAATTGCCCCGCGAAAGCGGAAAACAAAAAGAATGGAACAATAAGCAATGCTGCCGATAAACTGTTGATGCTTTCTGGATCTGGCAGCGCCTCTCTTGTCATGCCATAGATAAATAACATCGACAGCGATGAGCGAAACGCATTATCATTAAATGCGCCGATGGCTTGGGCAATAAACAGAGGCAGAAAACGTCTTGTCTTCAGAAGTGCAAATTGACTGTGGCCACTCATGTTTTATTCCCTAGACATTATTCGTTTTGTTAACATCGCAGTTTCATCGTGATTTGAACTTAACAATTTTGCACCTGCTTTGGAAAGTTGTTCGAGACGATATTGGCTTTCGCTAAACCCAATGAAATGGACGCCCTGTTTTTGACCCGCTATCACATCATTTACGTTATCACCAATGTAGATGATGCGGGATTTTGGGATTTCTAGATTTACCAGAGCCCGACCTAATATTTCGTGTTTATGGCCGCCACCGTCGGCTCCAAAAGCGTGAGCTGAAACATGATGCCAAAGCCCCGCGTTTTCGAGCCGTAGTTTCGCGGCCTCTCTAAAATTCGCAGTAGCGATGCCCAGAATCGCTAACTTTGAGCAGGCGTCAAGGAGCACAGTTACGCCTGAGATGATTTGTGAAGCAATCGTGTTTTCTTGCAACTGGTGGCGCAGCAGACTCAAGTATTCTTGTTTGATGCTCTGTTTTTCAGTTTCAACCAATCCGTGCCGTTCGACAATCTCAGCCACGATCTCTTCATCATTTCTGATGCGATATGAATTCCAGTCACGCGAAAGTTTGCTGGCATCGCAGCAGGAAGAAAATGGAACAAAAAATAATTCCTCTTCGGCAGGCGTGAGTTCGAGCAACACGCCGTCGACGTCAAAGATGACAGCCCAATCAGCCATGCACCATCCGTGGTGTCATTTCGATGAGTGTGGGGCCATCGGCTTTTAATGCGGCTTGAATGGCCATGCTGAGTGCTTTTAAATTTTCAGGTTTTTCGGCGCGGGCGTTGTAGGCGCGCGCTAGCATTTGAAAATCGGGGTTGAGCAATGTGACTGCGTTGGGTTGGATGCCTGCATCCACCATGTTGTCGCGAATTTGGCCTAGTGCATCATTATTCCACAATAGAATTGGCAATGGCAGTTTATGTTCAACGGCTGTGCCCAATTCGTTCAGCGTATATTGCAAACCATAATCACCAGCCAGTGCGGCCACAGGTTTTTCGCCCACGCCGAATTTTGCACCGATGGCCGCAGGAAGGGCAAATCCCAATGTGCCAAAGCCCGAAGGGTGAATCCATGTGCGCGGATTATACATCGGGAATATCTCATTGGCGGCATAGGCAATTTGCGTCATGTCAGAGCATACCACTGTTTCAGGTGGCAGTGCTTCGCGGATGACATCGAGTATTTTTTTAAGAGTAATGCGAAGCTCGTTATCTTGTGCGTTTGGCGCTGGTGGCGCATGTGCAGTGCGGGATTTCACACCCTTTGCAATCTTTGCAAGTGTTGTTGCCGCATCACCAAGTATTGCAATTTCTGCGGAATGTGGTCTGGCCAGGGAGGCTGGGTCAATATCGATACGGATCAGATTTTGTGAAATTGTAAAATCTAAATTCCAGAAATCTGTTTCCGAAAGTTCGGACCCAACGACTAAAACGCAATCTGATTCCAACAAAAATTTTTGAATGTCGGGTTGTGCCAAATACGAACCCCAAACCAGTGGATGATTTGTCGGCACATTCCCTTTACCAGCAACAGTCGTTAAGATCGGCGCTTGGCAACTCTCTGCAATGTGCAAAGCAGAAGCGCCCGCACCATGTGCGCCGCCACCTAAAAGGATGCAGGGTTTTTTTGCTGCGTTTATTTTTGTGATCGCCGCGTTTACGGCCATATCATTTGCTTGAGGCCGCGACGGTAGTCCTGCTGCATTCCAACCACTCCCTGCAGGCTGGCTCAAAACATCGAGCGGAATTTCGATATAGGCGGGGCGCGGCCTTGCTGATGCAAACTGCGCAAAACTTGCAGCAAAAGCATTCTGCACATCTTGTGCCGTATAAGCCCGAGATGCAAATTGAGTTGTAGCTTTGGCCGCATCAAATTGGCTGATCATTTCATGCAAGCGGCCACGGCCTTGGGCGGCATAGGCCACATCGAGTGCAGTAGAAATGACAAGCACATTGGAGGAGTCACTCCATGCTTGGCCCATGGGAGTTAGGATGTTAGTCACCCCCGGCCCTGAAATCGTAAAGCATATACCGGCCTTGCCCGTAGCGCGGGCATAACCATCGGCCATAAAACCAGCGCCTTGTTCATGGCGCGGCAGGATATGGCGAATGCGAGAACGGGGCAGAGCGCGGTACATTTCAATATTGTGGACACCTGGAATGCCAAAGATTGTTTCAACGCCATATTGTTCAAGCAGGCCAACTAAGGCCTCGCCGATGGAAAGTTCTGCGCGGGTGTTCATGTTTATCTCAATCTGTTTGGATGAATGTCATTGATGTCTAATCCGGCTGCAATGACGTCTTCCGGCAAAGCCTCACCTAAAACCATTGCAGCGGCTGCGCGCGACAGGGCAGGCGATGATTGAATGCCATATCCGCCTTGGCCGACTAGCCAGAAAAAACCATCTGTAGACGGATCAAATCCCACCACGGGAGCGCCATCTTGTGAAAACGTGCGAAGCCCGCCCCAGCTATGTTCCAAACGTTGCACATCAATTGTTGTGGCCTGCATCAATCTGTCTATGCCGATGGCGATGGCTTCATCGTCTGCGTAAGCATCATGTGGTTCCACAGGTGTGGCATCAGCAGACGAAACCAAAAGTTTTCCGCTTTGTGGCACAGCATACCAGCTTTCTGCACAATCCACCATGAAGGGCCATTTCATCACGTCATAGTCCTGAACCGAAATCACGCCAATCGAACGGCGTTTGGGAATTAGTCCAACAGCTTTAACCCCGGCAAGCATGGCCACTTGATCACCCCATGCGCCGGCCGCGTTCACGATCAGCTTTGCGGTGAATTCGCCTTGCGATGTTTCTATTTGCCAATTGTCACCCATTTTGGTGACTTTAGTCGCAGCAGCTTGAAGGGTTAGAACCCCGCCGCGTTGTTTGAATAAGCGCAAATATCCACGGTGCAAAAGATCAACATCGAGTGCACCTGTTCCTGCTTCTAAAAAACCGCGTTTTGCGTAACCTTTGCGCAGGACCGGGATCATCGCTCTGATTTCTGCTTCAGACCGTTCCTCAATATCAACGGCCTTTGCTAAAAAATTTTGCGCCTCTTGTTCTTGTCCTTCAGCTTCTAAAACCAATGATCCGCGCTTGGTGAAAAGAGCCGCATCGGTGAAACCTTCGGGTGGCGCCATGAAGAAATCTCGGCTTGCACGGGTAAGAGCAAGGATTGGCTTTGGGCCATAATTTGGTTCAAAACTGGCGGCCGATCTGCTGGTTGTGTGATAGCCAGCACGGTCTTCCATATCTAATATGGCAACTGTGCGGTGCTCGGCCAAATGCGCGGCCACTGAAGCGCCAGCTATGCCTGCGCCTATAACGATAATATCGAAATGATTTGCCATGACTGCAACATTCCACACTGGCACCATAAAATCCACGATGTTTGCGACTTGGCATAGGCAAAAATAGCGTTATGTTGATTATGCTCAACTAGGAAATCCCCATGCCCGCCTTCAATCAACCCACATCCGGCCTTGTCACTCCACGCTTTGGTGGACTTTCCACCTTTTTCCGTCTGCCGCATGTGCCAATAGATGAAGCAAAGAATATCGATATCGGCGTGGTTGGCGTTCCTTGGGATGGTGGTACCACCAATCGCCCAGGGCCCCGTCATGGCCCGCGCCAAATGCGTGATCAATCAGCCATGGTGCGGCGTATGCACCAGATAACCCAAGTGGTGCCCTATGATTTGGCCAATGTGGCTGATCTTGGCGATTGTCCGGTTAATCCTGCCAATGTTGATGACGCCTTGATGCGGGTAGAAAGCTATTTTAAAAAATTAGTGGGGCGCGGCATCAGGCCGTTATCGGCGGGTGGTGATCATTTATGCTCGCTGCCGATCTTGCGCGCAGTGGGTGAAAAGAAACCGGTGGCGATGATCCATTTTGACGCGCACACAGATTTATACGACTCTTATTTCGGCGGATTCAAATATACCCATGGCACACCGTTCCGCCGCGCCATCGAAGAAGGCGTGCTTGATCCTAAACGCACCATTCAAATTGGTTTGCGCGGCTCCATGTATGACAATGATGATTTTGAATATGGCGAGAAAATGGGCGTGCGGTTGGTGCGCATTGAAGAGGCCATGGAAAAAGGCCCCAAAGCAATCATGGCCGAAGCCCGCAAGATTGTGGGCGACTCGGAGGTCTATGTGAGCTTCGACATTGATATGCTTGACCCAGTTTATGCACCGGGCACTGGCACGCCCGAGATTGGCGGCTTTACCACTTTCCAAGCCCAGCAAATGCTGCGTGAATTGCGCGGGATTAATATTGTGGGTGCGGATGTTGTCGAAGTGTCACCACCGTTTGATCCCTCCGGCATGACGGCCTATGCTGGAACCGTCATGATGTTTGAAATCATGTGTTCGATGGCCGAAGCCGTGGCAAAGAAACGAGCCTAAGCCCGCATGCCGTTGCGGCTTGAAGCGATTGCCAGTTGTTCAGTGACGCGCTTTCGCAAAACGCCAGCTGCTTCAGCTACTTTATAAATCAAAGTTTCTTCGCGCTGGTGTAATTCATGATCGCACAATGCCAAATCCCAAAGCAGGCCAATCAGATGCGTGCGGTCTTCGATGCTCAATAGCTCAGGCAAATATTTAGCGAGTGTTTCGACGCCAGCAAAAGACCCTTGCTTGCTGGCCATACTCATTGCTGTTTGCAACTGACTGTTGGCAAATTGAAATTTTGTTTTGAGTAATTTTTCAAGTTGCTCAATCTCGACTTTGCGCACAAGGCCATCTGCCGGAACAATTGAGCTCAATACGGCTGCCAACAAAAGACGCCTTTGCAGGGGTGTCAGCTTGGCAAAGCCATTGGGCGAGGACAACGTATCTAAAATCTGAGCCAATTCAGCATGGCTGTGATCAGCTGCGGTTTGCATCGCTTGATGAGTCGTCATCTTCAGTCCCCCAGTCAACCGCCAACACATAAGATCGCACAGTCGGTATTATTTCTGATAACACGATTCCCGTTGAATGTGAATTGTGCTTAGAGCTTTTAGAAATGAATCGATCTTTAAATTTCGTTCGGCAAAAATTTGATGTTTTGAATGTTGCCACCGCCGCTTTGATTGCACTTCTTTCAGGCGCGCTTTCTGGTTTGGCCATGCCGCCGTTTGATATGTGGTGGATTTTTGGTCTCACGTTTCCCATTCTTTTGCTGCTGGTCGCAAATGTAAGCTTGCGGCGGGCATTTCTGTTTGGCTGGCTCTATGGCTTTGGTTATTTTCTGGTTGTGTTGCACTGGATTGGTTTTGCGTTTCTCGTCAATGCAGGAACTGATCTTTGGATGATGCCGTTTGCGGTTGGTGGGCTTTGCGCATACTTGGCGCTTTTTTGGGGCACAGGTGCAGCGCTAACACGGCTTATAACGTCTCGCGGGTATTGTGCTTATTGGTTTGCGCCAATTTGTTTCAGTGCCATGGAATATTTGCGCGGTATTCTTCTCACAGGATTTCCTTGGGGCGCGCCAGGATTGGCGGTTGATGGCATGGGCGCGGTTTCGCAGCTGGCCTATCATGTGGGCATGAATGGGCTCACGCTGTTGATTTTACTTTGGGCGTCAGTACCGCTGATGTTTATAAAAGGACAAAGAGGCCTGGCTATTTTGATCCTTGCGACTCTGCCCGCGGTTTGGATTTGGGGTTTTTGGCGCTTGGGTGAGAACCTCACGCAATATGTTGAAAATGTAAATGTGCGCATCGTGCAGCCCAATCTGAGCGAAGATGATCAATGGCGTCATGACAACGCAAGACAGATTTTCAATGATTTGCTTTCACGCTCTGCTGCACCCAGCACGAATGGCAAAGATATCACTCATATTATATGGCCGGAATCTGTTATCCCTTTTTTGCTGGATGAAAGCCCTGAAGGGCTGGCCGCAATTGGCAATATGTTGGGGGATCATAAAACACTGCTTACGGGCGCGGTTCGTCGTGCAGCACCCTCGGATCAAGCGGACTATTTTACCAGTGTATTGGTCATTGATGGCAGCGGCAAAGTTTTGAGCCATTACGACAAATCCCATCTTGTGCCGGGTGGAGAGTTTTTACCTTGGGCTTGGGCTTTGGAGCCGTTGGGATTTCGCCGTCTGGTTGATTTTCCTGAAGGATTTCGCGCCGGAGTTGGTGCCGAATCACTTCGTGTTCCGGGTGCCGGATTGGTGGGTGCGCAGATCTGTTACGAGGCAATTTTCCCTGCCGAAGCTGTCGCACCCGGAAATCGCCCCGACTGGTTGGTCAATGTGACCAATGATGGTTGGTTTGGAAATTCCACTGGCCCTTATCAACATTTGGCGCAGTTTCGGTTGCGGGCAATTGAGCAAGGCCTAGCCGCCGTGAGATCAGCAAACACGGGTATTTCCGCAGTTTTTGATCCATTTGGCCGCGCAATCGTACAATCAGAAATGGATATCGGGGGTGAATATGAATCACTGTTACCAAAGTCGACAGTCAAAGGACTGTATGCCCGTGTTGGTGATTACGCTTTGTTAGCGATGATATTAGCTTTAGCATTTATTGGGTTGTCTATTGATAAATTGCGTGGTTTGTTCACCTCAATTCGATTTTCATTGCCAAGGTGAAGTTATTGCATTAGCTATCACGAACTCGTGAAAGGCTAAATTTTGGTGGGGGCTTATATCGAGATCTGATCCAGAAATCTGAATTCAGACTGGGGGCTACTGTCTGAGGTATATGAAATGACGCGGCGCGATCCCAATTACATAGATGTTCATGTCGGCACGAGAATGCGCATGCGCAGGCAGCTTATAAACATGAGCCAAGAACGCTTGGGCGAGCTGCTTGGGATCACATTCCAGCAAGTTCAAAAATACGAAAAAGGCTCAAACCGGATCAGTGCGAGTCGTTTGTTCTACTCTGCCAAAACCTTGGGCGTGCCGGTTCAGTTTTTCTTTGATGGCCTTCCGGGGATTGATGCTGAGGGCGGCTTGAGTGAAACGACCAAGGGTGATGATTTTGTGGCCTCAATGATGACGCCAGAGGGCATTCACTTGGCCAAGGCCTTCAGTGATGCCGACACAGCACAGAAGCGTAAGTTAATCGCCAGTTTGGCCCGACTTGTCGTGGATATGAAGTCTTAGATTTCTCTCAAGTTTCGAGTTTTAAACCAATGAGATTGCCCTCTATGGCAATGGTTTTGCTTGACCAATGACCAAAGCGCTGTCATTAAGCGCTCCCAACGGTATAAAGCTTTCTTTATATAGAATATTTGAGAAATTTGCGGGAGCAGTCATGGCACGTCGTTCTTATGTTTTTACCAGTGAATCAGTATCCGAAGGCCATCCAGACAAGGTGTGTGACCGGATTTCAGATGAAGTTGTCGATTTGTTTTTCCGCGAAGCATTGGCCAATAAGATGGATCCCGCACGGGTGCGCTTAGGCTGCGAGACTTTTGCCACCACCAACCGTGTGGTGATCGGCGGCGAAGTGCGTGGGCCACAATCAGTGACGACTGAGATGATCGTCGATGTGGCGCGTAAAGCAATCAAGGCCATTGGCTATGAGCAATCTGGTTTCCATTGGGATACGGCCAAGATTGAAGTGCTGCTCCACAATCAATCAGCCGATATTGCCGTTGGTGTTGATGATACCGCCCATAAAGATGTTGGTGCTGGCGACCAAGGTATTATGTTTGGTTATGCCTGCGATGAAACACCAGACCTTATGCCCGCGCCTCTCTATTACGCGCAGCGCATTTTGCAGTTATTGGCAGAAGCACGACATGCAGGTGACACACGTTTAGGGCCGGATTCCAAGAGCCAGATTTCAGTTCAATATAAAAACGGCAAGCCAGTTGCTGCAACCCAGATCGTGGTGTCGCATCAGCATCTCGACGAAAGCCTGACATCGGCAGACATGCGCAAGATCATTGAGCCTTATGTGAAGAAGGCACTGCCAAAGGGCTGGATCAACAAAGACACCGTTTGGCACATCAACCCAACCGGCAAGTTCTTCATCGGCGGGCCTGATGGTGATGCGGGTCTTACGGGTCGCAAGATTATTGTAGATACATACGGCGGTGCTGCTCCTCATGGTGGGGGCGCGTTCTCTGGTAAAGATCCAACAAAGGTTGATCGTTCTGCTGCCTATGCGGCGCGCTATCTGGCCAAGAATGTGGTTGCCGCAAAGATGGCAACGAAATGCACCATTCAGCTTTCATATGCGATCGGCGTGTCGGAACCATTATCGGTTTATGTTGATACGCATGGCACCGGCAAAGTTGCCGAAGCCAAGATTGAAAAGGCATTGCGCAAGGTTATGGATTTACGTCCAAACGGCATTCGTAATCATCTGCAACTCAACCGCCCGATTTATGCACGCACTTCGGCTTATGGCCATTTTGGTCGCAAGCCTGAAAAAGATGGTGGCTTCTCATGGGAGAAAACCGATCTCGTATCTGCGCTGAAAAAAGCAGTGAAGTGATAGAAGCATTTTCAGGAAAAGTGGAAGCCAGTTTTCCGCTGAAAATGCGTTCTCAATGATGACACCGCCAAAGTTTCAATTCTATGGACGGCGCAAGGGGAAACCTTTGCGCCGTCATCATGTTGACTTGATGGAAAACCTTTTGCCTAAGTTCAGCGTCGATATTGCAGCACCACTGGCCAACAGCAAAGATCGTTGCTGGTTGGAAATTGGTTTTGGCGGTGGAGAACATTTGGCCCATCAAGCGGCACTCAACCCGCACGTCACGATCATTGGTGCTGAACCCTATCTCAATGGCGTGGCGAAATTGTTATCGGAGATCGAAGCGCGTGCGCTGAACAATGTGCGCATCCATTATGGTGACGCGCGGGTATTGCTGGAAGCATTGCCGCCTGAATGTTTCGAGCGCATCTATCTGCTCTATCCTGATCCATGGCCTAAGGCGCGGCAGAACAAACGCCGCTTTGTGAACCCTGAAAATCTCGCTCACATTCACCGCGTTCTTAAACCTGATGGCCAATTCTGGTTTGCCAGTGACATTGATGATTATGTTTTATGGACGCGCGAGCATATGGCGGCTTTTGTGGGCCTTGAAGAGCATGGCGATTCAACTCAGCCCTTCGAGAACTGGACGCGCACGCGCTATGAAGCCAAGGCCGTTCGCGAAGGCCGAGGGCAGAATTATTTGCGCTATCAAAAGGCCACAAAATAAGTGTTTGATTATGATGTGGATGAGATCAATTATAAATTAATTATGGACGGCGAATCATTTGATCATCAAATTGCAGCACTGCCATTCCGCAATCGTCGCGGAAAGGTAGGTGTCTTGCTTGTGACCTCCCGCGAAACCAAGCGCTGGGTGATCCCCAAGGGCTGGCCAATGGAAGGCCGCACAGATTATGATGCCGCCAAGATTGAAGCTTTCGAAGAAGCAGGCGCCGAAGGCCGTATTGGCACGATGAGTATTGGTGCTTTCGAATATAACAAGCGTTTGAAGAATGGTGCGTGCAAGCTATGTCGTGTCGCCGTGTATCCGCTTAACGTCTCTGGATTGGCCCGCAATTGGCCTGAACAAAATCAGCGGGAGCGGCGCTGGTTTTCTGCCGAAGAAGCGGCAGAACTTGTGGCCGAAACGCAGTTAAAAGATATTATAGCGGCCCTCTAGGTTTAAGCATTTCTGCGGCAACACCGACAGAATGGCCTTGTAATGCTTCCACTTTAGCCCCAAGTGCTGGTTTTAGATGGAACAGTAAAATGGTCGCACTTTCGGTTCTTGATCTGGTGCCTGTGTCGGAAGGCCAAACGCCGCGTGATGCTCTGCACAATGCGGCGTCGCTGGCACAACATGTGGAACGTTTGGGTTTTACGCGTTTTTGGGTCGCCGAGCATCATAACATGGTAGGCATAGCCAGTGCGGCCACATCTGTGGTGATCGGCTATCTGGCGTCCCAAACCCAAACCATCCGCGTGGGAGCAGGCGGCATCATGCTGCCCAATCATTCGCCCTTGGTGATTGCAGAACAATTTGGCACTTTGGAATCGCTTTATCCTGGCCGCATTGATTTAGGATTGGGGCGCGCACCCGGCACCGATCAGCGCACCTCGCGGGCCTTGCGGGTCGACCCACAGGCGTCCGAAAATTTCCCGCGCGATGTTGTGGAATTACAAGTACTGTTCGGGCCATTGCTCGACGGTCAAGTTCTTCAAGCAGTTCCGGGCATGGGGCTCAACGTGCCATTATGGATTTTAGGTTCCAGTCTTTATGGCGCACAACTCGCTGCCATGCTGGGGCTGCCCTATGCCTTCGCTTCGCATTTTGCACCTGATCATCTGATGCAAGCATTAGAGGTGTACCGCGCCAAATTTGAGCCTTCAGAGCAGCTGCAAAAGTCCCACGCCATGGTCGGTGTGAATGTGGTGCTGGCCGATACAGACGAAGAAGCGCGACATCTTTTTACCACATTGCAAATGCGCTTTGCTGACATGTTCAGAGGGGCTCGCGGATTTTTAAAACCACCGATCAATGATATTGAAATGTACTGGACTCCGTCTGAAAAAATCCAAGCCAGCCGCATGCTGGCCTGCGCATTCGTTGGTTCGCCGGAAACAGTTCGTGCAAGTCTCGGACGTTTCGTTCAGCAGACAGGCGCGGAAGAACTGATGGTGGCCACTGCGGTTTTTGATCATCAGGCGCGGCTAAAGTCTTATGAGTTGCTGGCAGGGTTGGGTTTGAGATAAGGTCGTCTACGGGGGCTGAGGAATACTGACGGAGTTGAATTCATGCTTCCCAAATTTTCAAAACACCAATTGCTGGTGATGAGTGTATTCGCATTTTTTAATTTCGGCCAATCCCCTGTTTGGGCTGGCCCTGCTGAAGATGAAGCCGCTAAACTTTGTGATCAGCTCGCTGCCGCCATTCCCGATAAAACCAAGCCCGCTGGTGTGCCAGGTGTTAAGGGTGGTGATATAGATGGGCCAGCCGCTGTTGCCGCATGTGAAAAAGCAGCCGCTGCGTTTCCTGATAATATGCGCATCCTTTTTCAATATGGCAGGGCGCTTGTTGCGGCTGACCAATTGCCGAATAAAACATTCGAACTTTATACCAAAGCCGCCACGAGCGGACACATCGTGGCGATGAATAATCTTGGCTATGCCTATGAAAATTCAATCGGCACTGCCAAGGATATCACCGAGGCTTTCAAATGGTATCAAAAAGCTGCGGATCTCGGCATGTCTGTTGCGCAACGCAATGTGGGTATATTTTACCGAGACGGAAAAGGCATCCCCAAAGATTTAAAATTGGCGGCCATGTGGCTTACCAAAGCGTCCGAACAAGGTGATGCCAATGCAAAGTTGGAACTGGGCATGCTCTATGACGAGGGGACTGGGGTTCCTCAGGATTATGTCAAAGCGGTTCAACTTTATAAGGAGGCCGTGGAGGGTGGCGAGAGCCTGGCCTATTCCAATTTGGGCTGGGCCTATGACAGAGGCATAGGCGGCCTGCCCGTGGATCATGTCAAAGCCAATGAAATATATCTCCAAGGGGCAGCCAAGGGCGATAACAACTCCATGAATAATTATGCTGAAAGCTTGGTCACAGGCGAGGGCGTGGACAAAGACACTAAAGCCGGCATGGAATGGATGAACAAGGCCTATGACGCAGGCTCCAGCCGTGCGGCCTATAATCTTGGTCAATATTATTCCAAAGGCGAAATTGTAGCCCGCGATATTGAAAAATCAGTTGGCTATTACATCACATCGTTAGAGCGAAACGCCGATGACTCACGCGCTTTGTTCATTGGCAAAGGCGGCGAAGGTGTTCCCGCTGACGTCATCAATTTAATGCAAGACAAACTGCTCAAACGCGGTGGCATTTTCGAAAAACATGATGGCAGTTTCGGCAAGGGTGGTGTGGAGTATATGGAGACGGTTTTGAACGGGGGGTGAGGGGGGTTAATGCATCTGGCCAAGTTGCCCGCTCCGCCCTTAAGGCACCTTCCCCGAAGGCTGAGAGAAGGCCGATATGATCACTGCTGACAAACTGTTGCTACGTAATATTCTATGAACACTCGACAATAGGTCAGTCTCATCATGCCCACCGCGCCCAAACTCAACACCACGCTGATTAACTTCATCAAAGCGCAACCGATGTTTTTTGTGGGCACTGCCGCCCCTGATGGACGGGTCAATATCTCGCCTAAGGGGCTCGAAAGTTTGCGCGTGTTGAGTGAGACGAAAATCATCTGGCTCAATC
Organism: Hyphomicrobiales bacterium; assembly: GCA_025359045.1. Classification (GTDB taxonomy): domain Bacteria; phylum Pseudomonadota; class Alphaproteobacteria; order Rhizobiales; family Aestuariivirgaceae; genus Aestuariivirga. The sequence continues at coordinate 26,020 of JANYHN010000047.1, forward strand.
TCTCGGGCAGCGGCAATGAAACGGCAGCGCATGTGCGTGAGCTGCCGCGTATGACGCTGATGTTCTGCGCCATGGCTGGCGAGGCCATGATCTTGCGGGTTTATGGCTCGGCAAAGGTTTTGCATCCCATTGATCAGGGCTGGGAACAACTGCTTGCGCAGTTTCCCGAAATGGCTGGATCGCGCCAGATTTTTGAGCTGGATATTGATCTTGTGCAAACCTCCTGTGGCACGGGTGTGCCCTTCATGCAGTTTGTTGCCGAACGCGGCCCAACCGAAATGTTGCCGTTTTACAAAGAGATGGGCGAAAACGGCGTCAAAGCCTATTGGGCGCGTAAAAACCGCCAAAGCATAGATGGCAAAGAGACAGGTATATAAGGAGTTTAACTTTGTCTTTCATGAGTCATTTTTATGAACTCACTCATATTCATTAGCCAATTTTGCTGAATTGCGCTGTAGCTTGAATGTGTCAATTCTGGAACAACGAGCTGCAAATTTTTGGCCCGCATTTCGTCAGTTTGATTTTGTGAGATGCCATTTTTCGTGCATTGCTCTAACGATATTAAGGTGATAGCTCTTTAACAATCGCTCTGAATATAGGCTTGTATTTATGTTATGGGATTATTGGATCGACTGATGGCAATCGGAACGAAAATATCTCAAGATTGGTCCGAAGTCGAAAATGAAGCGATAGTTGCTGAGTATCTTGAAATGCTGCGCCTGCAACTGGCCGGAGAACAATTTGTAAAAGCTCATCGCATTATCTCATTACAAAAAATCGTTGATAGAACGCGGCCATCAATTGAGTTCAAATTCAGAAACATTAGCGCTGCGCTAGAACTACTTGGGTTGCCGTGGGTGAGGGGATATCTACCCGCACATAATTTTCAGCGTTCACTGATGTTAGTTCTAGAGTCGAGACTTGAACAATTCGATATGGTGGCATTGGGAGCGATCGAAACACCTTCAAACGGTATGCAAGAAGCGACAGCACTTTTTTACGAACAGCCACCACAAAAAGTGGTTAGTACTTCGTTGAATGAAGAATCTGAGCTTGTAAGGATGCTTCGTAAATTTGATGCCGCGGAACGTGATCAGAGAAATCGGAATCTAGGTCTCAAAGGCGAGGAACTAATATTTCATTCCGAGAGGTCTCGTCTAGCAATTGAAAATCCAAAGTTGGTTGAAAAAATTCGCTGGGTATCAAAAGAAGATGGTGACGGAGCGGGTTTTGATATTTTGTCTTTTGATAAGAGCGGCCAAGAAAGATTGCTTGAAGTAAAAACAACCGTGGGAGGGCGTACTACGCCTTTTTACATAAGTCGGAATGAGCTAAGTCTTTCTCGGGAAAGGCCATTAGAGTTTCGATTGATCAGGCTCTATGATTTTGCTCAAGATGCACGAGCTTTTGAATTGGCGCCGCCACTCGAAAGCTATGTGAGTCTCGAACCTCAAAATTACGTTGCTAAGTTTCAATAGGCTTACTCTACACCCAAGGGCAGAGATTGTACCAACCCTTGGCGTGTGCCGCTCTTAGACGGAATAAAAATAATTCCGGTGGCAATATTGTTGCGTTATCTGCTGGTCGATCATCAAGGGAAACAGCAACGACTTCATGCAACCAATGATCATCTTCGTTTATCTTTTCTGGGATGAGGCTTGGTATGCCAAGTTCTCGCGGCACGAATGAAACCTCATCAAGAAGATAAGGCTTAATATCATGAAGTTTGACAGTTCCATCAAGCCAGAATTCGCCCCAGAATTTCCAGTTGCCATAGTCGCGGTAAAGATATTCAATTTTTGTAAATTGACGCGCAGTTTCTTTCAATTCGTTTGCGTATCCCGAAGAAAACTTGCTGTTCATTTCAGATTCGGCCTCTCTGGGTCGTGATTTCTCAAAATGCGCAGAATTTGCCCGCGTTGTCAATTTGTTCTGGTATGTTCCAGCAAAATGCACGCTCAAAAAGCTTAATTCGCCTTGTAGCAACAAAACAGTCAATCCGCATATCAAACCAAAAAAACCAATCTTTTTTCCTTTCGTAGCTAATATATCTTATTTAGGATTTAAGTCAAGATTTATTTTCAGTCTTGTGAAATATTTTTTAAACGCCTATATGAGTTTCACGAAATTCACTCATCAAGTCCGCGCAAGCGGTTTTGGGGTGGGTCCCGCGAGGGGCCCGCTTTTTTTGTATCTGGATAGGCCCGATGACTTCGACGACAACCGATCAACGCTTAGAACGAGAGACTGGCCCCGCGGCGCGGGTGGCGGCACTTGCTGTGTCGGTGCTTGATTCAATGGGTTTTCGTTTGGTGCGTGTGAAGATGTTTGGAACCACCTTGCAGATTATGGCCGAGCGGCCCGACGGCACTTTTACCATTGATGATTGCGCCAATTTTAGCCGTGATTTTTCGCCGGTGATGGATGTGGCGGATATTATCTCCACCAAATTTCACTTGGAAGTTTCATCACCGGGCATTGATCGGCCTCTGGTGCGTGCCGCTGATTTTGAATCGTGGGGCGGACATCAAGTGAAGATCGAAATGGTAACACCTGTGGCTGGCCGCAAAAAATTTCGCGGCGAGCTTGAAGGTTTCCACGAGGGTGAAGTGCGTTTGTTTATTGATAACCCGCAAGGTGGCACCGAGCCTTTGCTCGTTGGCCTGCCCTTTAGCGACATTCACGAGGCCAGCTTGGTGCTGACCGATGAATTGATTGCAGCGGCCCGCGCCCGTTTGCCTGCAACAGGCTA
>JANYHN010000057.1 GCA_025359045.1 Hyphomicrobiales bacterium
GAACCAACATCAGGGCCAGCGGCCATCAATCGAGGTCGCATCATAGGCCGAAGACATGACCGCACCTCCGCGCCAAAATCTCAAACTATCAAAGCAAAAATCACTCTTGCTAAAAGGGCGCCGTCCAGACATGACAGTGCATTTTATTAAAATCTCCATTGTTTGATTACGTTGACAGTGCATTTTATTCAAACATCCATTGATCGCACTCGCTTTGCCCAATTCTGCCCTTGGCTACTGTTCACCACTTGAACTTGAAACTACCTTCGCGCAAAATGAACCCAAGTAAAACGTACTATGACACTCAATGTAACCGAATTAGCATGTCTCAGTTATTGGGTACAGTCCAGGAGCCTCACCGTAATTCGGAATTGCGTCACAGAAGCTTGCTCTCATCGACTTATCTATAACCTATTTTCTCAGCCAATTAACCCGTGTTGCCAAGTATGATTTTGACTGTTTTTTCCGGCTGATCCCACATGGGGAAATGCCCGCAATTGTCTAGCCAGATCAAGTCAGCTGAAGGAAATGCGGATGTTGCGCGCGCGGCCTGACGCGGAAGGCACAGGCGGTCATTGCGGCCCCAGATGATGGAAATTTTTCCCGTGTTGGAAGCGGCAGGGCCGATTTGCGGTGGACCATTAGCCAGATCGCTCACCAGTTCATCGAATGTGGGAGTGTCGGCAAAGCTGGTAAGTTCTTCCGCCACCACATCTGGAACAAGATGGCCGGGCCTTGCTGTCAATTGCAGCAGCAGCAAAGCCCGTGTGACCGTGGATTTGCTGAGGCCAGCCAGCGCAGGTTTGAGAAGCCGCAACAATTTGACGGACGCGCCAATTGTCACTTTGAAATAAGTTCGCTCCCAGCCCTGCCAAAATCCGCCGGGGTCAAGCGCCACAACGTGACCCGCCAAGCCCCTGCGTGCAAGTTCAAGCACAATGCGTGCACCCATGGAGCTTCCAACCATGTCAACGCCAATAAGCTCATTTTTCTTTAAAAACGTTTCGACGCTGCCCACCAGTCCGTTGAATGTGCCGCTGTCGCTCTCTGCAGGTTCGCCGCCATGCCCCGGCAGGATGAGCGTGATTAATGCGCGAGCCTTTGCAAGTTCCGGGGCAATGGTTTGCCATGAGCCGGCACTGCCGCCCAAACCATGCACCAAAAGCAAAGGTTTGCCACTGCCGGTCCGTGTTGCTCTCACGGCGGCTATCCTCGTGTTCTTTCCATGCTGATCAACGTGCAAGGCAAAGAAAGGATCCAACAGGGATTGAATTATCGGGAGAAAATATTACTTAGAGGCAGAAGCAAGATAATAGGGAATTTAACAATGGCCGGTGGATGGACACGTGACGGCGCAGTGCAGGATCAGATCGAAGATTCAGTCTTGGATGCACTCTTCGATATCCGTGCCCGCATGCCAATCGGTGTCGGTCAGCCGCATTGTGAAGTGTGTGGCGAAGATATCCCTGAACGCCGTAGACGGGCCGTTCCGGGGGTCAAAACCTGTATCCACTGTCAGGCTGCGCGTGACAACGGCGCACGGTAGCTGTTCCATTTTGCCGGATCTTCAAAGTTACAAATTGTTATGTGAGTTTTTTTAACTGCAATTTCAAACTCGAATTGCGTTTACGCTCCGGGATTGCGGTGGGATTGCGGTGACAGCGCATTTTATTAAAATCTCCATTGTCAGATTACGGTGCTAGTGCATTCTATTAAAACCTCCATTGTTAGACTCGCTTAGCGCAATTCTAATGTCAGTCGAATGCGTTTGGTGTGCTTGAACATTTCTCATGCCGCTATGGCCTTGGCTTTGGGTGGGGCGTTGTCGTTGGTGGCGATCATCTTAGCGAGCACGCTTTCGTTATTGCCTTTATCGGTGGTGATTTCCACGCGGGTGCCGTCGGTGTTGTTGATCAGAACATAGGTGTTGATGGGGTCGGCCACAGCGTTGCTCTCTAAATCTGAGGCCACGCTGTGGGTAAGGCCATCACTGGACACCGTGGTGGTGGATTGGTGGATTTCTGCGTCCCTTGCATTCAGATCGGTTAGCACAATGGTTGAGTGCTTGTCGGCATAGATGGTGCGCAGTTCCGTCTGATCGAACCAGCCGCCGCCTGACGAGTCACGGTTAATGGCAAGGGTCTTGCCACCCGCGTTGGAGATGGATTGCAGGGCAGACAGCAACATGTTGCCGCCATTCGTGACGGGTTTGCACAATCGTGGCCCTAATATCTGCCAAAAGCCTGTAAGTATTGATAAAATAACTAAAAAAACCAAATCCAATCTCCTTTATGATCTGTATATAGACCTATTAAAGTGGTTTGTCAATCTTTAAATCCTATTATTTTGAAATAAATCATATGTCTGCATTTTGGTGAGCGCCAAAGCTGAGTTCGCCTATAATCAGGCCTGATTCGGGGTGGTTATGGCAGAACAAGAAAAAGCAAATCAGTTGGAGATAGCCCAAGAGGCGCGGTCTGGTTCAGGTGTTTTGGCAGTTTTGCTGGCGCTCATTTTGGCCGTTGCCACCGGTTTTTCTGCCATCAGGTTTCAGAATTTGAATTTGCCTTGGTTGCAACCCGGCATGTTGGGCGCGGGCGCCATTTTTATATTTGTTGGATTGATGGCGGTTTTTGGCTGGCTGGCCGGGCTTCTGCGTTTTGCAGGGCGCGACCCTGATCGGTTGTTTTTTGATTCTGTAACCGATGCCATGGTCGACCCCATTGTGGTGACCGACGATAAGGGCAGGGCGATTTATGCAAATGCGCCCTATCTCAAGCTGGCGTCTCGCGCCGGTGTTTCGCGGCTGGTCGGGTATGATGTGCTGTATGCGGGATACCGCGAGTTTGCGGAACCGATTTATCAATTGGCACAATTGCTCAATGACGGCAAATCGGGCTCGCGCGATGTGCGGGTAGCTGCGGGCTCGTCGGTGCCTGGTGCGATGACCGACAAGCCGCGTTGGTTACGTGTTGCTGTTTCACCGCTGTCGGGCAACTTGCGGCGCGCGCGCGGGCTTTGGCGGTTGATTGATATTACCGATGACCGCGTGCATCAAGAACAAGCGTTTTCAAGATTGCAGTTTATTATCACTTACCTTGACAATGCGCCTGTTGGATTTTTTTCGACGCTACCGAACGGAAAAGTTGATTATGTGAACGCAACATTGGCTGAATGGCTGGGTTTGGATTTAGCGCAGTCGCAGGGTGGCAAGCTTTCTCAACAAAAACTGATTGGCGAAGAGGGCGCGCGCATTTTGACATCGGTCGAGCCCGTTCACAGCGGTCACCGGATCGACCGTCTGCAATTTCCGATCAAGGACGCGCATGGCGTTGCGCAAATTTATGAAGTGATCAACCGTGCGGATTTTGACGCTGACGGAAAGCCACTCCCAGCACGCGCCATGGTGATGAAGACAACGGCTGCTGAAGGTTCAGCTGCTTCGGGTTCAGTGGAGGTCGCGCAGTTTATGTCGGCAGTGCCAATTGGCATTGCTGAGCTTGACCAAAAGGGTGCATTGGTGGGGGCCAATGCAGAATTTTTAAGTCTATCTCCAAAAATAAAGTTAGGCAGCCCTTTGCGTGGTGCTTTGCTCGAGGGTGCTGATCTGGTTGCCGCGGCGCTGCTGCAAAGTGGGGCAGGGTCTACTTTAGTGGACTGTATGTTTGAAGGCGACCCAGCGCGAGCAGCTCAACTGACTTTTACACAAATTGCTGGCATGGACGGACATGTTACAGTTTTTGCTTTGGATAAAACTGAGAGCAAGTCACTTGAAACGCAGTTGGCACAAAGTCAAAAGATGCAGGCTGTTGGCGAACTTGCTTCAGGGATTGCCCATGATTTTAACAATGTCCTGACGCCCATTATCGGTTTTGCGGATTTGCTGCTCACCAAGATGCGCCCCACAGACGCCGCCTTTGCTGATGTCATGAACATAAAGCAAAATGCCAATCGTGCTGCAAATTTGGTGCGGCAGCTTTTGGCTTTCTCACGCAAGCAGACGTTACAGCCAAAGGTTCATGATCTTTCCGAAGCCATGTCAGATCTCGGCAACCTCCTTAGCCGTGTGCTCGGCGAGAAGACAGAGTTGAGCATCACTCATGGTCGCGACCTTGGATTGGTGCTGGTGGATATTCATCAATTCGAGCAGGTGATTATCAACTTGGCGGTGAATGCGCGTGATGCCATGCCCAAGGGTGGCAAGCTTTCAGTGCGAACTTACAATCTGCCCAAAGAACAATCGCAAACAACAGGGCAGGTTTTACCTAATATCGATCATGTGGTGTGCGAGGTTGAAGATAATGGTACGGGCATTTCCAAGGATATCCTTGATAAGATTTGGGCTCCATTCTTTACGACGAAAGAAGTGGGCAAAGGTACAGGTCTCGGCTTGTCGATGGTTTACGGAATTATAAAGCAGACTGGCGGCTATATTTATTGTGATAGCGAAGTGGGCAAAGGCACCACATTCCGGATATATCTGCCACGTTATATACCTGATCCTTTCACACCGAACATTGCTGCTGAAGCGCAAGTTGTTGAGACCAAGCGTGAGGATTTCTCGGGACGTGGACGCATTTTGGTCGTCGAGGACGAAGATTCAGTTCGGGCCTTTGCGGTACGTGCGCTGACGTTGCGTGGTTACACAGTTTTGGAAGCTGACAGCGGCGAAGCGGGGCTTGAAGTTTTAGACGGCGACAAGGATGGATTTGAGCTGATCCTTTCCGATGTTGTTATGCCTGAAATGGATGGGCCGACGATGCTGAAAGAACTTCGCAAACGCGGGATTAAAACCAAGATCATCTTTATGTCAGGTTATGCTGAAGATGCATTTGAGAAAAATCTTGAAGGTGCATCTGACTTTGCTTTTCTGCAGAAGCCATTCTCGCTCAAGCAATTGGTTGAGAAGGTCAAAGATGTTATGGCTTAGGATGCTTCGAATTTATTTATGTGTATAAAGTTGTCTCTGAAATTTGTTAAGAGATTGATTCAAGGTATCTTTTCACGATTTAGAAATTCCTCTTGCAATCAGAACTAAAATAGAACATACAAGAAACATGGATGGAACATCCGGTTGATGTTTGCATCTGGGCAAAGCAAATGAGATAGAAGGAGTTACTGCAATGGGGCAAGCCGCACTTAAGGTTG
>JANYHN010000065.1 GCA_025359045.1 Hyphomicrobiales bacterium
AGTTCCACTGTAAACATCCTTCCAGCTCCTCCACGCCATAACTCGACAATGAAGAAGCCTAACAGGACCGGTACACTTTTACCCCGCCATAACGCGACATAATCCCCGGTTCAGTGGTACACTTTATCTCCGCTGTTTATAGCAACTTTCCCCATTAGGACTTCCCGTTAATGGCCTGACCCGCCGCAGCTATTCCGGCATCAATATTCTGTTGCTTTGGTCTGCGCTTGAGGAAAAGAGTTTCGCTTCACACTATTGGCTGACCTTCAAACAATGCATCGCCATGGGCGGCAGTGCGCGCAAGGGCGAACATGGAACCCATGTTTATTTTGCCGACAAGTTTGTGCCGCAAAAGGAGCAGCAGCGGGCCAAGGACGAGGGCACCGACCCGTCAACAGTTCATTTCTTGAAACGCTACACGGTCTTTAATGCCGAGCAATGCGAGGGCTTGCTTGCTGGTTTGTTTGGTAAAGTTGAACCGCGCAGCCCGCGTGAGATCGTGCCGGAGGCCGAAGCTTTGATCGGTGCAACAGGCGCAGATTTCCGCATCGGGGGCGATCAGGCTTTCTATGTGCCGTCGGAAGATTTCATCCGTATCCCAAATCAAACTGCTTACCCCGATCAGATCAACTATTACCGCACCGCCTTCCATGAACTGGGACACTGGACAGGCCACAAGACCCGCCTTGACCGCAGCCTGACCACTAAATTCGGCACGGTAGATTACGCCCGCGAGGAACTGGTTGCCGAGATGGCAACGGCGTTTGTTTGCGCATCGCTTGGCATTGTTCCAACCGTTCGCCATGCCGATTACATCGGCAATTGGCTGCAAGTCCTGAAAGAAGATGCCCGCGCCATTGTAAGGGCGGCAAGTCTTGCATCGAAGGCTTGCGACTTCATTCTGCAATTCAGGACAGCAAGCAAAGACAATTCAGATTTGGAGCAGGCGGCATGACGGCCGCCGCTCCCATCCCCTTCGAAACGGAAGCCACATCACTAGGCCCGCAAACGCTGGTTCCTGGAGTGCGACCTGTTTCAATAAAGGCGCGGCTTGAGGTGCTGGCCGCGCATCCGCTTGGTTGCCGTAGGCTGCAAAAGCCATGTGACATCGGTCTTTTCGACGATGTGGCACGAAACCAGATGGATTTATTCAGCACCTATAAACCCTAGCTAACTCAGGAGTAAACATCATGGAACTTATGCATATCCCTTTGTCAGAACTCGCCATTGCCAAGACCAATGTCAGGCATGGCGTGAAGAAAGCTGACTATGAAGATCTAATCCCCAGCATCCGCCAACGCGGTATTCTGCAACCGCTTTTGGTTAGAAAGAATGGCAAAGGCTATGAGATTGTCGCCGGACGGCGGCGCTATCTTGCAGTGCAATCCTTGGAGAAGGAAGGATTGGAGATTGAAGCCATTCCCTGCGCCATCATGGCCAAGGGTGATGATGCGGCAGCAGTTGAAGCCTCGCTGATTGAAAACATTCAACGCCTTCCTATGGATGACATGGACCAGTTCGAGGCTTTCCAACGCTTAGTTAAAGAAGGCCGCACCATTGAAGAGATTGCCAATGTCTTTGGCGTGGCCGAGATCATGGTGAAGCGCCGCTTGGCGATTGCCAATCTGGCACCCAAGATTAGAACGGCTTACCGCGCCGAAGAGATCGACGGCGAGACGCTGCGGGCTTTGACCTTAGCGTCAAAGCAGCAGCAGAAAGACTGGCTTTTGCTGTTTGAAGACCCCGAACAACATGCGCCACGTGGCAGTAATCTCAAACGCTGGTTGTTGGGCGGCACACAAATCTCCACCAACAATGCTATTTTTGACATCGCAAACTACAAGGGTGAGATCGTCTCTGACCTATTTGGAGAGGAGAGCTATTTCGCCAATCCCGACACGTTTTGGACGCTTCAACTTGAAGCCATTGCTAAACTTAAATCTAGCTTCGAGGCGAACGGTTGGAACCGTGTCGAGGTCATGGAACAGGGCCAACGGTTTAACGAATGGGATTATGAGAAGACTGCTAAGAAGAAGGGCGGAGCGGTTTTTATCTCCGTCTCAGATCGTGGCGAGGTCGAAGCGCATGAGGGCTATCTCACACGCGCCGAAGTCAGAAAAGCGGAAGCCAAAGCCACGGGAACGGCAAACCCACAAGCCAAATCTGAAAAACCCGAACTGTCCAAGCCGATGCAGAATTATGTCGAACTGCACAGACTTGCCGCCGTTCGCCTTGAACTCTTGAACCACCCGCAAATCGCCCTTCGTCTTGTGCTGGCGCACATGATCGTGGGTTCAAATTTGTGGATGGTGAAGCCCGAACCAATGAAGGCGGCAAAGCCAGAGATTGGTGCTTCCATTGCTGTAAATCCAGCAACAACGGCCTTCGAAGAACGGCGCAAGGAGTTGTTGGCCCTTTGCGGATTTGAAGAAGATCGCCAAGAATTGGTTCGGCCAAATGGCGACGATTACAGCCTTGCAAGTCTCTTTGCCCGCCTTCTCAAACTGCACGAAGACGATGTCATGCGCCTTCTCGCATTGGCCATGGCAGAAACCTTGGCCTGTGGCACAGCCACAGCAGAAGCCACTGCTATAATCACCAGCGCCACTCTCAATGACTGGAGTCCTGATGACACATTCTTTTATCTTTTGGCTGGCAAAGATGTGGTTCAGGCCATGCTGGTAGACATAGCCTCACCCGCCGTTGCCGATGGCAACAGGAACGAAACCACCAAAGTGCAGAAAGGTATCGTCAGAGATTTTCTGCATGGAACAAATGGCCGCGAACATAAAATGGATTGGCTTCCACCTTATTTTCAGTTCCCACCTAAAGCCTATACGGAACGAGGCGGGACAGGTTGTGGTGACAGCTGGAACAAAGTAGCTGCATTGTTTGAGAATACCAACACTTGATCGACATAAAAGAAGATTGCCCCCGTGCAAATCTTGCGCGGGGGCTTTTGTTTGATCGAAACAATCCCAGATCGCAGCAAATAAATCCTTGTCATCTGAACCCGCTGCTTTGTTAAAATTGCCATAGCAAATCTTCGGCCCAAACTTAGGAGCGGCGATAGACAGGCTTACATATTCCCTGTTGGAAGTTTCATTTTTGCGGGTCCAACCTGCCGATTCCATTACCCTCAGTCATCATGCGGAAGTTGAGATGGAAATCGACGGCCTTTTGCGTGTTGGGCAGGATGTAGAAGTCGACTTTGAGGCTGGCAGTGCGCAAGTGATCCTTGTTGCGTCCGACAGCTTCCTTGATCACATTTACAATCGCATTCAGCATTCACCTTTTGGCCTTGCTCGAAGCCCTGTTTCTGAGGCGTGCCCTCAGAGACCTACATCTGTCCAAATCCGGTCCCGAAACCCTGTCCCCCCAGTTTTTTCCCCGCAGCAATGGCTGCTCCTCGCGCACACTTCGTTCCAAAAAACCGGCGTTACAGGGTCCTCCACTGACGTTGCGGCCAAGAGGTTCAGGTTCGTTTTGGCAGATGAACGGTCAGGCATCGCCAGAGGAACAGTCCTCGAAGCGAAACCAAATGGAGAAAATCATGACTGCAATCGGATACGTAACCAAGCAAGCCGACGGACGTTACAAGGGCACTTTGCGAACCGTCAGCATTAAAGCCGACATCGACATCTTGCCCAACATTCAGAAGACCTCTGACACCCAACCCGACTTTCGCGTGGTGACCGAAGGCATCGAAATCGGTGCAGGCTGGACGCGCAAAGGCGAAACCTCGAATAAGGAATATGTGAGCCTATCCATCGCCGCCCCCGAGTTTGGCCCAAAGAAACTTTACGCCAATCTTGGTAAAGCCGCAGGGTCAGAAGACAAAGACCTCTACGCGGTGATCTGGAACCCTGCTGATTAAACAAAAGCCCCCGTGCAAGATTTGCACGGGGGCAACCATCCTCAACACAAGGCGAGTGGCAGGTTCTCACACAACCTGCGCGACTCATACTCGCCACAATTCTGAAACATTTATCAATAGTCCGAATCAGCGGATGTTTCGAAAATTGTTGTGTCACTGTGACTTTAACCACCACCGTAGAAACGGTGGCTGGCGGAGTTATGCCTATGCCCCAAGTCCGGTTGACCG
>JANYHN010000014.1 GCA_025359045.1 Hyphomicrobiales bacterium
TGAAGCCAATACACCGCGGCATAGCCGACGACGCGGTTATCAAGCTCGGCCACGAATAACAAACGCTCCGAATTCGGCCACGCCAAACTTTCCCGCGCGGTCTCCTCTAGCGCCGCACGACCCAGCGCTTGCCAATGCGGATAGTCATCGATATTCGCCAATAATTCGGCAATCATCGGCGCATCGTTGATGTGGGCGGGACGAATGTTGAGTTTCATTTATTTTCCTGTTTATTTGCAGCAGAAATTTTAAGGAAGCTGCCGAAAATTTTGGCACACGCTTGTTGCGATTCGCGATTTTGCGCCGTATGCTGATTTCTGCTAAAAATTCTGCTAAAAATATACAGCACAGCCTCTTTGCTTCGCCATGGACAAATTCGACATTCGGTTAGCCCTTTCGCGCGACGCACAACACATCGCCGCGATGTCGCGCGACCATATTGAGCAGGGCCTCGGCTGGAAATATCAGCGAGCACAAATACTGGATGCGATACGCGATGCCGATACGAATGTCATCACCGCGTGGCATGCGTCAACATTGGCCGGATTTGCGATCATGAATTATCAGGGCTTTGAAGCACACCTGGTTTTGTTCGCGGTGCTGCCCGCGTATCGACGGCAAGGCGCAGGCACGCAGCTTATCCAATGGCTCATCAAAACAGCCGAGGTCACAGGTGTGCAAACGGTGACGGTGGAATTGCGCAAAGCGAACACGATTGCGCAGCACTTTTATGCGTCGCTTGGCTTTAAACAATTGGAGCCATTGCGAAATTATTATCGCGGCGTGGAACATGGGCAGCGGATGGCGCTGGATCTTCGGCGGCGTGGTGAGTAGCGTGAAATAATCAAATCTGTAAATAAGCAAGTTTTCAAACTTTATTTATCTAGAATTTACAATTCATCAAAACAAAAAAAGCTGCCGTTACTTTTTGTGTAATTTTTTTGAGTGCGAACGTTTAACATCTTCTTCGTGACCGAGCGATAAACTGGCATCGGTAATCTCAACAATATATGCGGTCACCACCGGGTCCGCTATTTCATATTTCCCATCCAACGTCTTGTCAATCCAGTCACCTCTTTCCAGCTTTGCCACCGCTAATTGAATTCTTCGCGGCGTCACCTCTTCTCCGGCAATTGAAGAAATCCAGTTGCGGGTATTTTCGGTGTAAAGCTGTTGTTTTCCATAGATGAATTGGACAATGGCCTGCTCGACAATTGAGAGCGCGTCCCATTTTTCTTGCAGGCCCAGCTCGATATATAAATCCATACCCACCCGCCTCGCGGCTGTTTTCAGATCCAAGCCTTTAAGCACAGCAAAATTGAGTGACTGACGCAGAAAATAAGGACTTGCATTATGTTGCTCGAAAACATCAGCCACATCTTGGGTGGCAAAGATTGGCTTATATGTTTCGCTCGCCTTGGTCGAAATAAACTTAATAAAATCATTACCCAATCGCGGCAATGATATCTGGCTACCAGGGCCATAAAACGCTGCCCTGGTATCGTAGAACATCCTTGTTAGCCCAGCTTGCGATGAGCCAGTAAATACGGCCTTAATACAATCTGCGGAGCCTTCCAATGCGGTGCGCAATGCTGCAGTGAAATTGACAAATTTGTCCGAGGTGGCAAGATGCTGCACTTCATCGATTACCAAAAGTCCTGTTTGTTTTTTTGCGCGAAGCACCTCAGCCCACAGACGAATCGCGGCAGCCACTGTTTCAACCGGATTTTTGGCGGCCAACTCTTCGCCATATTCAGCACTGAATTTAACGATGGCAAGATCGATGCTTGACGCAATCTTCCCCGTTCTCTTGGTCGCAGCACCCTTCAGAATTTCAATGTGCCCGCGCAACGCTTCAATCATCACACTCTCAGGCGAAGATTTATTTTCCCAAAGATTAAAATAAATAGCGTCGCCCCCGCTGGCAATTTGGGCAGGGAGTAAATCGCGCAGAACGAACTGGGTTTTGCCCATGCGCCGCGGTGCAAATAGCGCGATTGAGTTGACAAGGCCGCTATTAAGGGACGCTAAAATCTGATGGGCAAATTCGCGGCGGGGAAAATGCCAAGGGTCAGGGAGCAGTGCGGGCATCATTACACCTGATTTTCAATAATTTGATAATTACACTTTATACGGTAAATTATCTAAAATCAACGTTATTTCGACAAGCACTTAGAAATCCTCGTTGAAAAATATCATCCACTCTATTTATTTTCCACCCGATAAAACACCTCAACCTTACCCTTCAACGTAATCAACAACGGCTTCCCCTTCCGATCCACCGTCTTGCCCGCAGGCACCTTTACCCAGCCTTCGCTGATGCAATATTCCTCCACATCCGTGCGCTCTTTGCCGTTCAAGCGAATACCGAGATCGTGCTCGAAAAGCTCGGCAGCATGGTGCGGGCTGCGCGGGTCGGCGGATAGGCGGTCAGGGAGTGATGGGGTTGGGGTGGTTTGGTTCATGGCAACATTTCTCAAAAAGTTTTAGGCACCCGTTTCGAATTCAACATGGCGTATCGAGAAAGTATATCGAGTCTCGCTCTCATGGCACGACCTTAAGCTGTTTTGTAGAAAATCGGAATAGCAAACTCTAGCATCGGCGGCTTGTTTGGAGCTTTTTTGGCTGAAAAAGCGCGCCCGCTCTAGGGTTTTAGGGCAGAAAAAAGCGTTTGCGCAAAAAAAATAATTCAATGCACGCTTCTTTTACAGATTGATGCGCAACAATTTTCATTTTTGAATCTGTTTTGGATATTTCTTGAGCAGCCATTTCAGCACTTCAAGTTGATCAACGCCTGTCGCGCGACGAATTTGAATTAACAGCTTGCGAGCGCTGGGGCGATCAAGCGTGAGATTTTTTGCGCCTTCGTTGCACACAGAGCATATTGCGCGGAGGTTGGTGAGGTCATCAGTGCCGCCCATCGATTTATCGATGACATGGCCGATATGCAGGCGGGTTTTGCGTGA
>JANYHN010000018.1 GCA_025359045.1 Hyphomicrobiales bacterium
GATAGGTTCAACCTAGGCGATGGGGTTTAAAAGGAGCTAAAGAGTCTCGGTAAATTTGTCGTTATATTTTAGAAAAATTGAACCGAGTTTGAACACAGTTTATGTCTCGTTTTTTTCCAATGTAAATAAAGTGAGTCTGAAAACGGTTAATAAATGGTCGTAAATTTTAACCGCAATGGGCGGCGCTTGCTTGGTTTTCAGATTGTTGCATCACGGCACGAACAGCTGTCACACCAAAACTGGCCACAACACTTCGGTGGGTTGAAACCACATTCTTGTAGAGACTGTTGATTGAACCAGATGACATCGAATTGCAGCGGCGCGCCAGATAGTAACGCTGTGTGAGCTGGGCATATTGGTCGAGGCCAGATTTGATTGGCGCTGGTTTGGACTTTTCAATTTGGGTTACCTTAACAGTTGGCGTTTTGAGAACTGACGTTTGAACCATATGAACTCTGCGCGATGTAGCCTGTTGGGCGGCGCTGATGATATCAACGATGTCGGCGCGCTCAGCATCGCTGCAATCGGCAACTTTGCCTTGGGTTCGTCCAGTCTCGATCAGAGACTTGGTGGCTTTGACAGAAGATTTTGCCACCATTGCCACTTCGGCTTTAGCTACAAAGGCCGAAAGTTCGTCGTGCTGTGCTGTGGAAAGAAACTTACATTTTTCTTCCAGCGCTTGAGAACGAGCCAAGAGTTGCGTGGCTTGTTCGGCGGCTATTGGTTCTGCCGTAGCTGTGATTGGCGTTGCCAATGTTAGTGTGGTGAACAAAAGCGATGTCATAATAGAAGTGCGGTAAGTCGAAAACATTGGTTGAAAGAATCCTGTCGCTGAGAATCTGCTGGTTTTTGCATGAGAGACACAAAAAAATTGTTAAAATTTTAGGCATAGTTCGCAAGATTGGGTTTAACAGTAACGAATTGCGCAACGCTCCAATTTGCAAAGCTTTGATTTGCGCGTTATTGAACGATTATGACCCAAACTTCTTACCCCGCGACCAGACTGCGCCGTAACCGAAAATCACCATGGGCGCGTGCACTCGTTTCTGAAAATATATTGACTGCAGCTGATTTGATTTGGCCAATTTTTGTAATCGAAGGGCAGAATAAAAGTGAATCGGTTGCATCTATGCCAGGCGTGTTTCGCTGTTCGATTGACTTGGCAGTAGAGCGAGTTCGCGAAGCTGCTGATTTGGGTATTCCGCTGGTGGCGTTGTTTCCCAATACTGATCCCTCGCTTCGCAATGAAATAGGTTCGGAAGCCATCAATCCCAATAATCTGATTTGTCGTGCAGTTCGCGCTATCAAAGCGGCCGTGCCGGAAATTGGCGTGATGTGTGATGTGGCACTTGATCCTTATACGTCGCATGGCCAAGACGGGCTCATGGAGGGCAGCCGCATCGTCAACGATCCGTCGCTTCAAATGTTGGTTAAACAAGCCTTGGTGCAGGCGGATGCTGGCTGCGATGTGATTGCACCATCGGACATGATGGATGGGCGCATTGGGGCCATTCGTTTGGCGCTTGAAAAGGCGGGGCACCAAGATGTGCAGATTATGGCTTATAGTGCCAAATATGCGTCTGGTTTTTATGGGCCGTTTCGTGAGGCCGTTGGTTCGGGCGGATTACTCAAAGGCGATAAGCGCACTTATCAGATGGACCCGGCCAATACTGATGAGGCACTGCGCGAAGTAGCCATGGATTTGGCCGAGGGTGCCGATATGGTGATGGTGAAACCTGGCATGCCTTATCTTGATATTGTTTCGCGGGTGAAGCGCGAGTTTGGTGTTCCAACTTTCGCTTATCAAGTGTCTGGCGAATATGCGATGATCATGGCCGCGGTAGAACGCGGGTGGCTTGATCCGAAGAAAGTTATTCCGGAGAGTTTGCTGGCGTTCAAGCGCGCGGGCGCTGATGGGATTTTGACTTATTTTGCGGTGGACGTGGCGCGAAGTTTGAAAGCTAGCGTGTGAGTCTCGCAATCAAACTCGAAGTATCCCACCTGTTTCCACCCATTTTTTGGACTTCCGAATAAAACTGATCGACCAATGCTGTGACGGGCAAGTGTGATTTGTTTTTGCGGGCTTCGTCTAAACAAATTCCTAGGTCCTTGCGCATCCAATCTGCAGCAAAACCAAAATCAAATTTTCCGGCTATCATGGTTTTATGGCGGTTTTCCATTTGCCAAGAACCAGCGGCACCTTTGGAGATCACTTCGACCACTTGTTCCATATCGAGGCCCGCTTTCATGCCGAACTGGATTGACTCGGCCAGACCTTGCACTAAGCCTGCGATGGCGATTTGATTGCACATCTTGGCAAGCTGCCCCGAACCAGCGGCGCCGAGGCACTTACACATCTTGGCGTAATTCAAAATCAAAGGTTCGGCCTTGGCGTAGTCTGCCTCATCACCGCCGCACATCACGGTGAGTTGCCCATTTTCAGCTCCGGCTTGGCCGCCTGATACAGGTGCATCGACAAAACCGAGCCCGCGTTTTTTAGCTTCAGCATGGAGTTCGCGCGCCAAATCTGCCGATGCTGTGGTGTGGTCAACAAAAATTGAACCTCGCTTCATGGAGTTGAAAGCACCGTTTTCTCCAAGAGTGACCTCACGTAAATCGTCATCATTGCCGACGCAGGCGAAAACGAAGTCAGCGCCTTTGACTGCGATTGCGGGCGTGGGCGCGGATGTGCCTTTATCTTTTGCAATCCAAGCCTCTGCTTTTGCAGCGGTGCGGTTGTAGACCGTCATATCAACGCCGATTTTGCGTTGCAAATGTCCAGCCATGGGAAAACCCATTACGCCCAAACCGATCCACGCTGTTTTCAAAACCATACTCATCTCCTGTTCTGGCGGTGGTTTAATTGATCATACGTTAAATTGCCAGAAGCCCTTGCGCGGTGGCGCTTGGCGTTCGATAATGTGATTTGGAGCTACAAAATTGAGCATAGAGCGTCGCAACTTTCCGCAGTTCTTTATTACTGCACCAACCCCCTGCCCATACTTGCCCGGCAAGTTTGAGCGCAAGGTTTTTACGCATTTAATTGGCGCTGATTCACGAGCTCTCAATACCATGCTTTCACAGGGTGGGTTCAGGCGCAGTCAGAATATTGCTTATCGTCCGGCTTGCGATCATTGTCAGGCCTGCACATCGGTGCGCGTTCCAGTTAAAGATTTCGTGTTTTCAAAAAACTTCAGGCGCGTTTTGCGGCGGAATGCAGATCTTATTTCTGAGGTCGTAAAAGCCCGCGCGACGAGCGAACACTATTCGTTATTTAGAGGATACATTGATACAAGGCATTCCGAGGGCGGCATGGCAGATATGTCGGTCCTCGATTTTGCTGCGATGGTTGATGATACCGTGGCTGACAGCCGGATTGTTGAATATCGTTTTGACGAGACATGTGAGAATGCTGGCGAAATGGCTTGCGCTGTTTTGATGGATGTGTTGGGCGACGGCATTTCCATGATCTATAGTTTCTATGAACCAAGTTATGAAGCGCGGAGCCTTGGAACACTTATGGTTCTGGACGCAATTGCCCGTGCTCAGAGAATGGGGTTGCCTTATGTCTATCTGGGCTACTTTGTGCAGGGTTCGCGTAAAATGGAATATAAATCGCGGTTTGTGCCACAACAACGATTAACGCCGGATGGCTGGAAGCTTGTTGAGTAGATTTTCGGCACTCTATTCTTGGTTGTGTCACACCCATTAATACTCGTCTATAATTTTGAGGGTTAATTGTTGACAGAACAACCGTTGGCCCGCACAGAATAGGACTGGGTTTGGGGCGTTGATGAGTAAGCTTGGTATTAAAAATCCGCTGGGGATCACAAATCTCGTTACAGATTTGATCGCGGAATTGCGTAAAAATGGATACACCGTTTCAGTCAGCAGTGACATGGCCAAACTTGATCAAACCAAGCAGGCTGTTCGCGGATACCGCGTTGGGCCAATGCATGATGCGCAGGTTTGTAACTTTGATGGCGAGCGCGCATTTTGGATGCAGATGGAAGATGGCGACGGGACTGCTGTTGGACTGCAAGCTTTTCGGTTTGATCGCATTGATACGAATTTGGCTGATTGGCTTCCCAATTATATGATCGGCGTTTATATGCGCAGGCAAGAGCTGATGGTGCCCAGCCACTCAAATGCACCCATGGGTAGTGTTGCCGAGAGTTTGAGTGGCAACCTCGTTTATCACGGCGAGTTATGGCTTGCTAAACATGTGAAGGCACGCAATGTCTTTGACAGCTTTACCCGGCTTGGTTTGTTTCTCTCAGTGATCAAGTGGAATCCAGATGCCATATGGGCGCTGACAAGCGAGCAAATGGCGCGACATGGGCATTTGGGCCGTATTGGTTATACAACAATTGAGCGGGGTATTTTGCGCTGGCAATGGGCCTCGCGCGATGTTGATAGTGTTGAGTACCTGGCCTTGGTCGATCAAAAAGCGCTGGAAAATATTGTCGACGAAATGCTTTCTAGAACACCGGAATGTCTACCGGCGCCAACGCGCAATTTATTGTGACGTGGTTTGATCTTGTGAATTTGTTGTGACGCGGAAATATAACACGCTGATAGCTGATCCAGTGAATGCTGCCATTGGGTTTTACCATCGAAGCTAAAACCTGATCATAGATCGGACGGTTTTCGGCTAATGCTCGGTGATAGGCCTTGGATACGATCTTATCGTAGCTATGCCCGGTTTGGCACGGATATGACATGCGGGCTTCACCCCATATACCAGCAATCACAGAGTCTTTCCCCACGTGTTCGACGGCTACCGTCCCGCGATCGGAATTAACTTCGCAAATTACGGCTTTATCTTCGTCGGGCCTCCCCTGTTTTAAAAGTTCAACCAGCTCCATCGCAACTGGTGATGAAGATCCCAGAAAATCACGGGTAAAAACTCTCGCGGAAAGTCGGACGTCACTCTTGGCGATGAGTTGTTCAATCCGTTGTCCGGCCTTGCTGGCGGATGCGTAGCTCTCTTCAAACCAACCCGCATTAAAAAAGACTAGATTGAACGGGCCTTCAAAATTCCTGATCCAGTTGCTGATAAAAAACAATGAGGCCCAATTGGCTGATGCCATATACCACTGGATCGTGATTGCCGATTTGTCGGCTTCGATTTTTACATGGTTCTGTTGTTGCAACAAAATGCGATCTGTGCAGACTAGGCCGTGCTCGTCGAGAGGTCGCGGAACTATGCGGCCTTCGCACACCCAAAACTCTTGTCGTACCATTCTTTCTTTGGCCCTGTGTCGCCCAAGTATTGGGCGATCACTTAAACTTACCGCCAAGGTACGAACAAGTGGTAAATCTTCAGGTAGATTTAATTTCGCTTATAGTTGTCAAATCAGTTTAATGGCGACTTGGCTCAACTCCGAGATCACGAGGACAGATGGTTTCTGACTCTTGGCGATCTTTGGAAGCACTAAACGGTGGTATGGAACCCAGAATAGAACATTATCGGGCATGCGCATGGCCGCCAGAACATGATCATAGCGCGGCTTACCTGTGTCAGAAACCTCATGATAAGCCTTGCTCACCACTTTGCCATATTGACTGGTTGATAAACATGGGAAAGAGGACGGAAACGGACCCCAAACCTGATTAATCACTGACTTAGGGCCAATTTTTTGAACTGCAAATTGTTCGGTACTTTCTTCGTAAGCACACTCAACTGCGTAATCCAAGGCAGAACTGGGACGATTTAAACACTCTGTTATCAATGCGGGCAACGGTTTTTCATGAAGTTCAAACTGTTGCACAAGTGTGCGCGTTGTGAAGTGACGATCGCCGCGCGCTACGATATCTTCAAGACGACGCATAACTTCGCCGTAGGTTTTATGAAACTCTTCGAACCAACCGGAAGCATAAAACCTCAGGACAAAGGGCGTTTTGGCAGTCGCGAGCCACTCTATAGCAGCAAAAAGTGAGGCATGGCAGGGTGATTGAACGTGCCATTTGATCTCAGTGCCAAGTTCACCTGTGGTTAGGCGTACTTGACCTGAATCAAATCGCTTACGATCCTCTATTAGAGAATAAGGAACCTCGTCATTGACGACACCGCCAATTCTCCCCGCATCCACCCAATATCGCCGTCCGAACATCACTTGCCGCCATGTTTTACAAGTCAGCTGTATTTTTCTGTTGCGATAGCTACTTCAGATTTGCGGAGTGAAAAATATAGGAATTGTATGAAAATCAACCTCCTTTAGTCGGCTCAAAGTTTCGCATAATCCACAACTTCATCATAAGATGACAAAGATTTGGTTTACAAAGTTCGGGGCAGTTTATGAAAATTTGTTGTTCTTTGGGAATCCTTTAGGTGGCAAGCGGCCAGCTTGAGCTCGTTCGCCAATCCATTCTGCAAGTTCTGTGACCGTCCAGTTGCGACCAGAGCTATCAAGCCAGGTGAGGCCTTCCTTCAGGTTGAACGACACGGCATCGGATAACCCGCCATCTTTAAACTTCTGCAAGCGCACGCCTTTGCCACGCGACATCTCGGGCAGCTCAGCAGATTTGAAGATGAGGAGCTTACGGTTGTCGCCCACTGTTGCCACATGATCGGCGTTAGTGAGGTATGGCGCGCAGACCAAGGCTTCAACTGGAGCTTTGACATTCAAGACTTGTTTGCCTTTACGCGTGTTGGCGATGCATTCATCTTCCGCGACAACAAAGCCATCGCCATCGGTTGAGGCCAGCAAGCGTTTTGCTCCGGCTTGATAGATGAAGAGTGCGACGATGGAATCAGCCGCTTCAATTTCTGCAAGCAAACGCACGGGTTCACCGTGGCCACGGCCTCCGGGGAGTTTGTTGGCATCGAGGGTGAAGAATTTTCCGGAGGATGAGAACAGCATCACTTTATCGGTAGTCGAGGCTTTGACGACGAATTTTTCTTTATCACCATCTTTGTAGGTCAGCGTGGAAGCATCCTCCACATGGCCCTTCATAGCGCGGATCCAGCCTTTTTCGGAATAGACAATTGTGACAGGTTCTTTCTCGATCATGGCCTCGTCGAGATCAACATCAATGGTTGGGGCTTCGGCAAAGTCCGTTCGTCTGGCACCAAGTTTGGTTTTTTTGGAAAAAGTTTCTTTGATGGCTTTGATTTCGGTGGAAACCACTTCCCATTGCTGGTCATCTGATTTCAAAAGTTTATTGAGATCGCCCTGCTCGTTCGTCAGCTTATCATGCTCGGTGCGGATTTCCATTTCCTCAAGTTTGCGCAATGCGCGCAAACGCATGTTGAGGATGGCTTCGGCTTGGGTGTCGTTCAGTTTGAAGCGCTTCATGAGGGAAGGCTTTGGTTCGTCTTCCTCGCGGATGATGCGGATCACTTCATCCAAATTGAGATAAGCAATCAGATAACCGCCGAGGATTTCCAGACGACGCGCAATTTCAGCAAGGCGGAAATTGGATTTGCGTTGTAGCACCTCTTTGCGGTGGTCCAGCCATTCGCGGATGACATCGCGCAGAGACATGACGCGCGGCACCTTGCCTTGGCTCAGCACATTCATGTTTAAAGGAATGCGGGCTTCCAATTCTGTGTTGCGGAACATTTGTTCCATCAAAACTTCAGGATCAATGTTGCGGGTTTTGGGTTCCAGCACCACGCGCACATCTTCTGCTGACTCGTCGCGCACGTCACCCAGCAAGGTCAGCTTTTTATCATTCAACAGCTCCGCCATTTTTTCAATGAGGCGGCTTTTTTGTACGAGGTATGGAATTTCAGTGATGACGATTTGCCATGCGCCTTTGGGCAGCTCTTCTTTCTGCCAACGCGCACGAACGTTGAAGCTGCCTCGGCCGCTCGTATAAGCCTGAACAATCTCTTCGCGCTTGTTGATGATGATGCCGCCAGTTGGAAAATCTGGACCCACAACAAATTGCGTGAGTTTTTCAACGCCTGCGTTTGGCGTTTTGATCAAATAAAGTGCTGCATCACAAATCTCAGCGGCGTTATGCGGCGGGATTGATGTGGCCATGCCCACGGCGATTCCGGTTGAACCATTGGCAAGCAGATTTGGGAATGCTCCGGGCAGGACTGTTGGTTCACTTTTGTTACCGTCATAGTTCGGCCGGAAATCAACGGTGCCCTCTTCGAGATTATCCGCTAACAATACAGAAACAGCGGTCAGTCTTGCTTCGGTATAACGATCTGCTGCGGCATTATCGCCATCAATGTTCCCGAAGTTACCTTGACCATCGACCAACGGATAGCGTGTGCTGAAATCCTGCGCCATGCGAACGAGAGAATCATAGATGGCGACGTTACCGTGCGGATGAAAGTCGCCCATCACGTCGCCCACAATTTTCGCAGATTTTCTAAAGCCACTTGGCGGTTCGAGCTTTAGCAAACGCATTGCATAGATTATGCGCCGATGCACAGGCTTTAAACCGTCGCGCACATCGGGGAGTGCGCGGTGCATAATTGTCGATAAAGCATAGGCAAGATAACGCTGTTCTAAAGCGTCTTTGAGTTCAACACCTTCAATTTCGCGTGGCGGCTGGGGCGGTTCGATCGGTTTTTTTGACATGGTGAGTGGGGATTATAGCAGGGATAGGGATTCGGGTAGTCTCGTCCTCCCTATTGTCCTCTACCGCTTTGCGGGAGAGGAAAGAGACCCATGAGCGCCAGCGAAATGGGCCCCTTTCTTCTCCCGTTTCACGGTAGAAGACGAGAGTTAAACCCTGACCACCACAACTTTACACACCGGCTTTTTGCCCCAAATATTATCGGCCTCGCGTCTAATAGCGGTACGAACCACCTCTTCGACTGTTGCATCATCCTTGCGTTTCGCGCGGGGCATAGAGTCGAAGGCTTTTTCAGCGGCTTCGGCGAAATCTTCGTCCAAGCCTTCGGGAATGCCGTCGGCTATCACCACCATGTCCTCGGCCAATTCAAATTTTTCAGTGATCACGACGGTGGCGAATACGATGCCTGCGAAGGATAATTTGCGGCGGTGTTTGGCGGGGCCGTCTTCGCTGTTCACAATCAGTTTGCCGTCCACATGTAAACGGCCACCGGGGGCTTCGTCGATGATTTCGGCTGGGCCGGGGCAGAGCCTTGCGATTTTGAGATCTTCGAGGATCAGGGTTTCTTTTATACCTTGGGCTTTGGCGAAAGCGGCATGGGCGCGGAGGTGGCGCGGCTCACCGTGCATGGGCACAACGATGCGCGGGCGTACCCATTCATACATCAGCTTGAGTTCGCCTTGGCGCGGATGGCCTGAGCTGTGCACCAAAGCATCATCAGCCGTGATGATCTCCACATCAAGTTTGGCCAGATTGTTATGGACGGCAGAGACGACCTTTTCGTTGCCCGGAATGGTGCGGGCAGAGAAAATGACCATATCGCCTTCTTCTAGAGCAATGTTGGGGTGCGCATCTTCGCCGATGCGGGCGATGGCGGCGCGGGGTTCGCCCTGGCTGCCAGTACAAAGCAGCATGATTTTTTCGCGGGGCAGATAGCCGAAGGCATCTTCATCCAGGAATTTTCCTGCATCTTTAAGGTATCCACAAATGCGGGCGGCTTCGATGGTGTTGCGCATGGCCCTGCCCGCGATCACAATCTCGCGGCCTGCCGAGCGCGCGGCTTGGACGGCAGATGAGATGCGCTCCACATGCGAGGCAAAGGTGGTGACCGCGACGCGCCCTGTGGCGTTGGTAATGATGTCAGTTAGTGTGGCGGCGACATCTTGCTCGGAGGGAGACATACCTTCGCGCAGCACATTAGTTGAATCGCAAACCAGCACGTCAATGCCTTTGTCACCCAGTTCGCGGAAGCGCTTTTCATTTATCGTCGGCCCCAGCAAGGGCGTGCGGTCAATCTTCCAATCGCCGGAATGCAACACTTTTCCATAAGGAGTTTCAATATAGAGCGCGCAGGATTCTGGAATGGAGTGGGTGACGTTGACAAATTCAAGCGTGAACGAGCCGAGGATGAAAGGTTTCAGCGGCTTGTGGATGATCACGGGCACATCTTCTTCAATGCCATGTTCGCGGAATTTCATTTTCATCAATTCAGCGGCAAAGGCTGTGCAATGCACTTCGCATTTCAGTTGCGGCCAAAGACGCGCCACCGCACCAATATGATCTTCATGAGCATGGGTGATCACCAGACCGGAAAGGCGCTTGCGGTTTTTGGAGATGAAGCCAACATCTGGCAAAATCACATCCACGCCTGGTTCGTTTTCATCGCCGAACTTTACACCGAGATCAACCATCAACCATTCGCGCGTATTAGCTGGGCCTACTCCGTAGCAATAGCAATTCATGCCAATCTCGCCCGTGCCGCCCAGTGGCAGGATAACGAGGTCGTTCAAGGGTTCATGTTTCTTTTTCGCATTCATGCCGTGTGGTTCTCTTTTGGTTGAGTTACGCGGACATCGCCTGCGTGGATTGTGATTTCCGTGCCGTCCAATTGTCGCAATATCATTGCGCCATCATCATTCAGACCTTTGAAGATGCCTTGGCGGATTGCAGTGCCTATGTCTACTGACAGGTTTTTACCTAAATTGAGAGCGCTCGCTTCCCATGCAAATTTGATGGTTTCAAAGTCTCTTCCATCGTGCCAGATTTGCAACCAATGTTTAAGCCTTGCAGCGAGAACTTCATGTGCTGCTTTAACAGTAATTGAGGGTGCATGTTCTTTGAGGCATGTCGTTGCATAGGGCATATTTGGCGGGGCATGTGTAATATTCATCCCAATGCCGAGGGCAACGGAGTCACTGATAGATTCAGAGAGAATGCCACAAAATTTGGAACCATTAAGCAAGCAATCATTCGGCCATTTCAGGGTTATAGCGGCAGCTGTTGCAAAATGAGTTGCAACGTCTTGGACCGCTAATGAGGACACGAAACTAATTTGGGCAACTTTGCTCTGCGGAGTATGACAAGGAAACAAGAATGTGGAATAAAGATTGCCGGGTTGTGAATGCCAAGTACGGCCCAACCGACCCCTGCCCGCTTTTTGCTCATCCGCGACAATCCAAATCGGCCCTCGCTCGCCCAGCTCATAGAGCCTGCGTGCTTCGGTGTTGGTGCTGTCGATGGTGTTGTAATGAAGGATTTGGATTGGATTTGTCACTCTTAATATAAGGAAGCGGCAGCACCCGCTGCCAGTTGCAGCAAGGGCTGAGCGAATATGGCAAACAGCAAAGCGAATGCGCCTGCTGCATAGATAACCCAGTTCACTTCTGTATCAGTTTGATCGAAGGCTTCGGCTGGTGCATCAAAATACATTATCTTGATAATACGCAGATAGTAATATGCGCCAACAACACTGGCAAGGACACCGATGACCGCAAGTGCGAAGAGACCAGAATGGATGGCGGCAAGGAACACGAAATATTTGCCGAAGAAGCCAGCAAGCGGCGGAATGCCGGTGAGTGAGAACATCAACATGGCCAGAACGAAGGCATGGCCTTTGTTATTACGGGCGAGGCCTGAGAGGTCGGAGATGTTTTCGACATAAACACCTTTGCGGCGCATTGCAATGACGCAGGCGAACACGCCCAGCGTGGTGACCAGATAAATCAACATATAGACGATCACACC
Source organism: Hyphomicrobiales bacterium (assembly GCA_025359045.1). GTDB lineage: Bacteria > Pseudomonadota > Alphaproteobacteria > Rhizobiales > Aestuariivirgaceae > Aestuariivirga. Next base: position 11,569 of record JANYHN010000018.1, read on the forward strand.
TTGGATGCCTTCAACAGAACCAGCAGCAAGTCCTACCAAAGCAAAGCCCATATTGGCGATGGATGAATAGGCCAGCAGCCGCTTGATGTTGGTTTGGCCGATGGCCGCGAATGCACCCAGCACCATGGAGGCAATAGAAACGAAAACCACGATTTGTTGCCAATCATGGCTAATGGCCGAGAACGGGCCAACCATGACGCGGCAAAACAAGGCGATGGCAGCGATTTTTGGCGCGGCGGCAAAGAATGCTGTGACGGGTGATGGTGCGCCTTCATAAACATCTGGCGTCCACATGTGGAATGGCACGGCAGATACTTTAAACGCGAGCCCCGCGATGATGAAGACAATGCCGAATATGATGCCTAAGTTGGAGCCTGAAACGGCGAGTGCTGTTCCAATATCGGTAAAACCTGTGTGACCTGTCAGGCCATAAACCAGCGACGCGCCATAGAGCAGCATGCCTGATGAGAGCGAACCAAGGATAAAATATTTGAGACCCGCTTCCGATGATTTAGCACTGTCGCGGTTGATGGCGGCCACTACATAGAGGGCGAGCGATTGCATTTCTAGGCCCATATAAAGTGTGATCAGATCATTGGCCGAGATCATGATCAACATGCCCACGGTGGCCAGCATGATAAGAACGGGATATTCGTTCGAGTCCATTTTGGTGCGAGCGAGGAAGCGGCCCGACATCGCGAGAGCTATGGCAGAACCAAGCAGCGCCAACACTTTCATAAAGCGCGCAAATGGATCGGCCACGAATGCACCACCAAATGCGGTGACAGTGCCTGTGCCTGATTTCCAAACGATCATGCCAGCGACAACTATAAAGGCAGCGATAGCTGCAACACGAATTGCACCCGGCGTAATGGATTTGGAGAACACGCCTTCCATCAGCAAGATCATCGCCAATATAGCGAGGACGATTTCAGGAAGGGCTGCGGCTGCGCCGATTTGCTGGAATAAGGGGATCATTTCATCACCGCGTGCAAAGTTTTGATTATGGCTTCAACGGGTGTGCCGAACACATCCAAAAGCGGTGAAGGATAAATGCCAAAGAAGATCGTCAAGATCACAAGAGGGCCCAGCAAGGCCAGCTCACGCGGGGTAATGTCTGGCAGATGCATCAGGGATGGTTTTACAAGTGCGCCATACATGACACGACGATAGAGCCATAAGGCATAGGCCGCAGACAAGATCACGCCAGTTGTGGCAAAGAAGGCCACCCATGTGTTGGCTTGGAAGCTTCCGAGCAATGAAAGGAATTCACCGACGAAGCCTGAAGTACCGGGCAAGCCCACATTAGCCATGGTGAACAACAGGAAGATGAAAGCATAAAGCGGCATGCGGTTCACAAGGCCGCCGTAAGCAGCGATGTCCCTCGTATGCATGCGGTCATAGACTACACCGACGCAGAGGAAGAGTGCTCCGGAAACGAGGCCATGGCTGATCATTTGGAACAATGCGCCGTCCATGCCCTGCCTGGTGAAGGTGAAGATGCCCATTGTCACAAAGCCCATATGGGCAACTGACGAATAAGCGATCAGCTTTTTAATATCCTCTTGCACGAGTGCCACCAGCGAAGTGTAAATGATGGCGATAACTGAGAGTGTGAAGACCAGCGGTTGGAAATAATGGCTGGCATCTGGGAACATGGGTAGAGAGAAGCGCAGGAAACCATAGCCACCCATTTTCAACAGGATGGCAGCAAGGATCACCGAGCCTGCGGTTGGAGCTTCAACGTGCGCATCTGGCAACCAGGTGTGAACCGGCCACATGGGCATCTTCACGGCGAAAGATGCGAAGAAGGCGAGCCAAAGCCAGGTTTGCATTTCGGCCGGAAAGCCGGGACTGCGGGTTAGGAGTTCAGCAATATCAGTTGTGCCGGACTGCCAATACATGGCCATGATGGCCAGCAGCATGAGCACCGAACCGAGCAACGTGTAGAGGAAAAATTTGAAGCTTGCATAGACACGGCGCGGGCCGCCCCAAACGCCGATGATCAAGAACATGGGGATCAGGCCTGCTTCAAAGAACAAGTAGAACAACACCAAATCCAAAGCACAGAATACGCCGATCATCAGAGTTTCGAGTACCAAAAACGCGATCATATATTCGCGCACGCGGGATTTCACGAACCATGACGCGCCGATACAAATAGGCATCAGAAATGTGGTGAGGATTACGAAGGGCATCGAGATACCGTCCACACCCATTCGGTATCCAGCAATGTTTCCCAGCCAAGCGTGATTTTCAACAAGTTGGAAACCGGCTTGCGTGGCGTTGAAATTTTTCAAGATCAACAATGACACCAAGAAGGTGATGATGGTTGTCCACAACGCCGCCCAACGCGCATAACGGGCGGCAGCTTCATCTTCGCCACGCGCCAGCACAATGAAGGTAGCGCCCAGAAGCGGCAAGAAGGTGACAACAGAGAGCAAGGGCCAATTCGACATTTAGTGAGCGCCCCCGAACGAGAACCAAGAGATGATTGCAGCCAAGCCAATCAACATGACGAAGGCATAGTGATAAACATAACCGGTTTGCAAACGAACAACTTGGGCAGTGATGCCGCCCACACTCGCTGCAACACCATCGGGGCCGAGGCCGTCGATGATTGCACCGTCGCCTTGTTTCCAGAACAACCGACCAAGCCAGAATGCAGGACGCACGAAAAGGAAATTATACAACTCATCAAAGTACCATTTGTTCAACAGGAATTGATAAGCAGGATGGTTCATTTCTGCGATGCGCTTTGGCAGTGTTTTGTCGCGGATGTAGAACACGTAAGCCAATGCAAGGCCAGCTAGCATGGCTATCGTCGCGGCCCATTTGACCAGAGCTGGAACTTCTTCCATCTTGGTCAGGATTTCATTGCGGGCCAGCGCCTTGCCCCAGAATTCGGCCTGGCCTTCGCCAATGAACCAATGTTGGAACAGGAAACCTGCAACCACAGCACCCGCTGCCAAGACATAAAGCGGGATCAGCATGACGGGGGGGCTTTCATGGATGTGCGACACGGTTTTAGCATCGGCATTTGTGTTGCCGTTGAAGGTCATGAAAGCCAAGCGCCATGAATAGAACGATGTGCAGAACGCGGCGATGACTAGCAAAAAGAACGCGAAGGTGGCGGGGGACGAGCCGTAAGCGAATGCCGCTTCGATAATAGCATCCTTCGAGTGGAAGCCGGCAAAGCCGCCGATGCCTGGAATGCCAACACCTGTGAGTGCGAATGTGCCAATCAACATCATGGCCCAGGTGATGCGAATGTGGGGAGCAAGGCCGCCCATTTTGCGCATATCTTGTTCGCCAGACATGGCGTGGATGACAGAGCCTGCACCTAAGAACAACAGGGCTTTGAAGAAGGCATGCGTGAAGAGATGGAAAATACCAACGCCATAAGCCCCTACCCCCATGGCTACAAACATATAGCCGAGCTGCGAACAGGTTGAATAAGCAATCACGCGTTTGATGTCATTTTGGACGAGGCCAACAGTAGCGGCGAAGAAAGCTGTGATGCCACCAACGATGATGACCACCGAGCGGGCATCTGGAGAAAGTTCAAACAGCGGCGACATGCGGGCGACGAGGAATACGCCTGCGGTCACCATTGTAGCGGCGTGGATCAGGGCTGATACAGGTGTGGGGCCTTCCATCGCGTCTGGCAACCACGTGTGAAGCAAGAATTGAGCTGATTTACCCATGGCACCCATGAACAAGAGGAGGCACAGGATTGTAATTGTATCCCAATCATATCCGAGGAAGTGCATGGTTTTGCCAACAACATCTGGCGCGTGCATGAAAATGGTTTCGAATTCAACCGAACCAAACACTGCATAAACTCCGAATATGCCCAATGCGAAACCCAAGTCACCCACACGGTTGACCACGAAAGCTTTAATGGCAGCGGCGTTGGCGCTTTCGCGCGTGTACCAAAAACCGATCAGAAGGTAAGATGCGAGGCCCACCCCTTCCCAGCCAAAGAACATTTGAATGAGATTGTCCGAGGTCACCAACATCAACATGGCGAAGGTGAAGAGCGAGAGATAAGCAAAGAAGCGCGGCTGGTGTTCGTCGTGGCTCATATAGCCTAGGGAATAGACATGCACGAGGGCAGAGACAGTGTTGACCACGACGAGCATGACGGCTGTGAGTGCATCCAGACGGATGGCCCATGGGGCTTTAAGAGTGCCAGAAGTGATCCAGTTTAAAAGTTCAATGCGGCTGTCATGGCCTTCATGCAGGAAACCCCAGAAAATGATCCATGAAAAAATCGCGCCGATGCACAGCAATCCCGTGGTCAGGTACATTGGCCAAGCTTGGCCATCATAGTGACCGTGGTGATCATCGTGGGCGTGGTCACCCGCGTGAGTATCATGATGATCGGCATAAACATCTTGATCACGTCCAAGATTTTGGAACGCTTTAGTGCCAAACAGGCCAGCGATCAGCGCGCCCAGCAATGGCAGGAAGAGAATTGCCTGAACCATCTGGGTTAGCCTTTCATCAAGTTGATATCCTCAACCGCAATCGAGCCGCGGTTGCGGAAATAGGTTACGAGAATGGCAAGGCCAATGGCGGCTTCGCCTGCAGCGACGGTGAGAATGAGCAATGCGAAAATTTGGCCCACAAGATCATGCAGATAAGATGAGAAGGCGACGAGATTAATGTTGACCGCTAGCAAGATCAACTCAATCGACATCATGATGATGATTACGTTTTTGCGGTTGAGGAATATTCCGAACACGCCAATCGTAAAAATTATGGCCGCGACGATGAGATAATGTGTGAGGCCGATCATTGGAGGCCCTCCCCTGATTCCACATTCTTAATTTCAACCGCGGTCGCTGGCCCACGCGCCACTTGATCGGCGATCACTTGGCGCTTCACATTTGGCTTATGGCGCATGGTGAGGACGATAGCACCGATCATGGCGATCAAAAGGATGAGGCCCGCCATTTGGAAGAAGAAAACATATTTGGTGTAAAGCACTTGGCCTATGGCTTGGGTGTTTGAAATATCGCCCACGGTCGGAGTGGACGTGTGCGCAATTAAATCTGGCGCAATGGCCCATGTGCCGACCAACAAGATCATTTCAACAAGCAGGATCAATCCGATCACACCGCCGATGGGCAGATAATCGAGGAACCCTTCGCGCAATTCCACGAAATCTACATCGAGCATCATAACCACAAACAGGAACAGCACAGCAACAGCGCCCACATAGACCACCACCAAAATCATGGCTAGGAATTCGGCACCCAGTAAGACGAATAATCCAGCTGCATTGAAGAAGCACAGGATCAAGAACAACACTGAATGTACAGGGTTGCGCGCTGTGATCACAAGCATGGCCGAAGCTATTGCGGCGAGTGAAAAGAGGTAGAAGAAAAATGTGATTGCCATGTTGTCTGCCCCTTAACGATATGGCGCATCAAGCGCAATGTTTTGGGCAAGTTCACGTTCCCAACGATCACCATTTGCAAGAAGTTTTTCTTTGTTGAACAAAAGTTCTTCGCGGGTTTCGGTGGCATATTCAAAATTCGGGCCTTCGACGATAGCATCAACCGGACATGCCTCTTGGCAGAAGCCGCAGTAAATGCATTTCACCATATCAATGTCATAGCGCGTGGTGCGGCGTGTGCCGTCATTGCGGCGCGGGCCTGCTTCGATGGTGATGGCTTGGGCGGGGCAAATGGCCTCGCAGAGTTTGCAAGCGATGCAGCGCTCTTCACCATTGGGATAACGGCGCAGCGCATGTTCACCACGGAAGCGCGGCGAGAGCTGACCCTTCTCATGCGGATAATTCAGCGTGGCTTTTGGCGCGAACAAATATTTCATGCCGAGGATAAAGGCCGAGACGAATTCAGCGAGGAAAAGCGAACGCGCGGTTTGAGATAATTTCATGATGGCAACCATCCCATATATACGAGTACGCCGGAGGTGATAACCACCCAAGCCAGCGATATTGGCAAAAACACTTTCCAGCCGAGGCGCATTAGCTGGTCATAGCGATAACGCGGCACGATGGCTTTGACCATTGCGAACATGAAGAACACGAAGACCAGCTTGATGAGAAACCAGATGATGCCCGGCACCCAGTTTAACACTGGAATGTCGATCAATGGCAACCAGCCGCCGAGGAAGAAGATTGATGTCATGGCACACATGGCTGTGATGGCCACATATTCGCCGAGCATGAAAAGCAGATAAGGTGTAGATGAATACTCCACCATGAAGCCCGCGACGAGTTCGGATTCGGCTTCCACCAGATCAAAGGGCGGGCGATTGGTTTCGGCCAATGCAGAAATGAAGAAAATCACAAACATTGGAAAGAGTGGGATGAAATACCAATCGAGGAACGAAGCTGGCAGTCCAAGCTTTGTGCCAAGACCGTGGTGTTGGGCGTGAACAATGTCTGTGAGGTTTAACGAACCTGCACACAGCAGCACCGTGATAATTACAAACCCAATCGAGACTTCATAAGATACCATTTGCGCAGCTGAACGCAGCGCAGAGAGAAATGGGTATTTGGAATTCGAAGCCCAGCCGCCCATGATCGTGCCATAAACCATCAGCGACGATATCGCGAAGAGATAAAGCACGCCCACATTGATGTTGGCCACCCGCCAACCTTCATTGATGGGGATGACTACCCACGCAGAGAGTGCAAGCAGCGCCGTGACGATGGGCGCAATGACGAAGACACCTTTGTTGGCACCATCTGGAATAATCACTTCTTTGAGCGCGAATTTTATCAAGTCGGCAAATGATTGTAAAACACCCCAAGGGCCTACGACGTTCGGGCCCCGGCGCATTTGAACAGCGGCCCAGACTTTACGGTCAAAATAAATCAGGAAAGCGACCGAAATCAGCACAGCAATAATCAGTGCCACGCTTTCGAGCAAAATCAAACCAAGGAAGAGAGCGAGTTCAACCATGAGTTTACTCCGCCGCCTGCATTTTGCGTTCGTTCTTCAGGGCCGAACATTCCGCCATGGTCCGCGAAGCACGGGCAATTGGGTTGGTGAAATAGAAATCTTTCACGGGTGATAGGAATGGCGCTGATGATGTTTTGCCTGCACCTTGATGCAGCTCGACGAGAGCCGCCGCATCGGCCTTGTGCACTTGATCCAAGCTGGCCAGCTGTGGGGCAATGGCATACATCGCTGCACGCAACTCTTCCAAATTGTTCCATGGCAAAGTGGCACCCAATGAATCAGAAAGTGCACGGATGATGGCCCAATCTTCTTTGGCATCGCCCGGTGGAAACGCAGCACGGGCAGACATTTGAGCGCGGCCTTCGGTATTCACATAGGTGGCTGACTTTTCGGTATAAGCAGCGCCAGGCAAAATAACATCAGCGCGTTCAGCACCTGCATCACCGTGACTGCCCATGTAGACTACGAAGGCATTTCCGAGGTTCTGAGTATCGATTTCGTCTGCCGCTGCGAGGAACAAAACGTCGAGTGAATTGTTCGCTGCGGATTTGAGAATCACCGTTGTGTTCATGCCACCTTCGCCGGGCAGCGCACATACATCAAGCGCACCCACGCGGCCTGCAGCCGTGTGGAGAATGTTGAAACCGTTCCAGTCTTCTTTAATCACGCCAAGCGCAGAAGCTGCTTTATAGGCCATTGCCAAAATAGCAGCGCCATCAGAGCGGGCCAAAGCGCCCTGCCCAATGATGAACATCGGTTTGGTTTTATTAGCCGGTGGATGATCGGTAAACACGCTCAAGCTGTCAGGACCAGCGCCGAGATAGTTGTAGGGATAGGTGAGGTCAGCTTGTTCGCCCACCATTCCGATCAGGCAGCCACCCTTCAATGCGCGCTTACGAATGCGTGCATTCAAGACCGGTGCTTCTAGGCGCGGGTTGCAGCCAATCAACATGATGGCATCAGCTTCTTCAATGCCAGCGATGGATGAGTTAAACAGATAGCCGGCGCGGCCGCCATGTTCGCCAAGCGGCGTTCCATCTTGACGGCAGTCAATGTTATTAATTTTCAAATTCATCGCCAAAGTTTTAAGCGAGAACGCTTCCTCTGCTGACACCAGATCGCCCAGCAATATGCCGACTTTGTCTGGTGTCGTCGATTTCATTTTCGATGCGATACGCGCGAATGCTTCGGCCCAAGTGGCGGGGCGCAGTTTGCCAATGTCGCGCACGAAAGGTTGATCGAGGCGCTGGTTTTTCAAACCATCCCATACGAAGCGGGTTTTATCGGAAATCCATTCTTCATTTACATCTTCATGGGTGCGCGGAAGAATGCGCATCACTTCGCGGCCACGCGCATCCACGCGGATGTTTGAGCCCACAGCATCCATCACGTCAATGGTTTCAGTTTTGCGCAATTCCCAAGGGCGGGCCTTGAATTCATAAGGCAGCGAGGTGAGAGCGCCGACCGGGCAAAGATCGATGATGTTGCCTTGCAGTTCGGAGGTGATTGCCTTGTCGAGATAAGTGGTGATTTCCATATCTTCGCCGCGGCCTGTGGCACCCATTTCTTCAACGCCTGCCACTTCCGTCGTGAAACGCACACAGCGCGTGCACTGGATGCAGCGATTCATTTCGGTCTTGACCAATGGGCCCAGATACTTGTTTTCAACTGCGCGCTTGTTCTCGGCAAAACGGTTGTGATCCATGCCGTAGGCCATGGCTTGATCTTGCAAATCGCATTCGCCGCCTTGATCGCAAATCGGGCAATCGAGCGGGTGGTTGATGAGCAGAAATTCCATCACGCCTTCGCGTGCTTTTTTGACCATGGGCGATGTGGTGAACACTTCAGGTGGCTCACCATTGGGGCCGGGGCGCAGATCATTCACCGACATGGCGCAAGAAGCGGTTGGCTTCGGGGGGCCGCCCTTCACTTCAACAAGGCACATGCGGCAATTGCCAGCAATCGACAAGCGTTCATGGAAGCAGAAGCGTGGCACTTCGGCGCCCGCTTGTTCGCATGCCTGCAACAGCGAGAGGCCGTTTTCCACTTCAATTTCGACGCCGTCTATTTTGAGTTTAGGCATTATGCGCACCTTAGGGAGCGCATGCGCTCCACGTTCATCACTTCGGCCCAACCGAATGCTTTTTCGGTCGCACCATTTTTTTCATAATCGGCCAAGCGGTCCATCGCTTCAGTAAGCGTTGGTTGGTGGCCTTCTGGCACTGGCCAGAACACCATGTGCGGCTTTTCCATCAAGTCAAACCATTCGGCTTTGCGTTTATAGAATTGCGCATGCGCCGTTTTGAAAACATAATTTTCAAGCGACTTTGCATCCGTCCATACCGACATGTTCACTGCATAATCATCGCCAACGCGCAGATCTGTTGCATCATTGCCGGAGCCCACAAGCCGCCACACAAAACCTGGGCTGCGTTCGGCCAATGCATTCACACGGTCCAAATTATTCATAAACCCAGCCATCCGCGCATCCGAAGTAGGATATTTGAATTTGCCAATGTTGAGTTCTGCGAGGTGCATTGCGCTTTACTCCGCCGCGTGTAGCAATGTACCGTCCGGTTCGGAGCGGTAAGTGTATGAGTCAATGCGTGCTTCAATTACGGGGCGGAAATGCGTGATCAACCCCTGCACGGGCCAAGCCGCAGCATCGCCTAGGGCGCAAATTGTATGGCCCTCGATTTGCTTGGTCACATCGAGCAACATATCAATTTCGCGCTTTTCGGCGCGGCCTTCGACCATGCGGTTGAGAACACGCATCATCCAGCCTGTGCCTTCGCGGCATGGCGTACATTGGCCGCAGGATTCATGTTTGTAGAAGGCGGCAAGCCTAGCGATGGCGCGGATCAAATCTGTTGATTTATCCATCACGATCACTGCTGCGGTGCCCAGACCAGAGCGGAGTTTTGAGAGCGAGTCAAAATCCATTGGTGTGTCGATAATCTGCGCAGCTGGCACCATGCGCACGGATGATCCGCCGGGAATGACCGCCAGCAAATTATCCCAACCGCCGCGAATGCCGCCCGCGTGTTTGTCTATTAGTTCGCGGAAGGTGACGCCCAATTCTTCTTCCACATTGCACGGGGTGTTCACGTGGCCAGAAATGCAGAATAATTTTGTGCCCACATTATTAGGGCGGCCCATGGAGTTAAACCAGGTTGCGCCACGGCGCAGAATTGTTCCGGCAACTGCAATTGATTCCACATTGTTTACTGTGGTCGGCGCGCCATAGAGGCCCACATTGGCGGGGAATGGCGGCTTCATACGCGGTTGGCCTTTTTTGCCTTCCAAGCTTTCAAGCATGGCGGTTTCTTCACCGCAAATATATGCGCCTGCGCCATGGGCGATGTAGATATCGCAATCCCAACCATGGATATTGTTTTTGCCGATGAGTTTTGCTTCATAGGCTTGATCGATGGCGGCTTGCAGATGCTCGCGTTCGCGGATGTATTCGCCGCGCACATAAATATAGGCCGTGTTGCAGGCCATGCCCATACAGGCAATCAGGCAGCCTTCCACCAACAAATGTGGATCATGGCGCATGATCTCACGGTCTTTACAGGTGCCGGGTTCGGACTCGTCGGCATTGACCACAAGATAATGCGGGCGCTCGCCCACTACCTTGGGCATGAAGCTCCACTTCAAACCAGTCGGAAAGCCAGCGCCACCACGGCCACGCAGGCCTGAGGCTTTAATCTCGTTCACGATCCAATCACGGCCCTTATCGATGAACGACTTGGTATCAAGCCAGCAGCCGCGTTGTTTAGCGCCAGCAAGACCCCAATCATGGAGGCCATAGAGGTTTGTGAATATGCGGTCTTTATCGGCGAGCATGTTTTACTTTCTCCCCGGCTTATCGCCGACGGAACTTTCGGGTCGCCAGCCTTTGGCGAGTTTCTTGGCTTGCTTTATCCATTCATCACGCGCGATACGGCCTTGGAAGCCTTTCAGCAACGCGTCGACATGTTTGATGTCGGCAGCAGACCAAGATGCGATTTGATCGAAGTGCCAAATACCGGTTTTGTTCAGTAGTTTTTCAAACGCAGGGCCAACGCCCCAGATCAATTTTAGATCATCATCTTTGCTTCCAACACGCGGCTTTTTAAGAAGCTCGGGTGTGCTGGCTGGTTCAATTTTTTTGACGCGCTGAATGACTGGTTTGGTTATGCGCACCGCACCGAGTTCTTGTGGCGCGGTGTCTACCTTTGCCACCTGTGATGCAGCAACAGGTGCGGAAGCTGGTGCCATTGCGTTTGGTGCCGCTGTTCCTTTGGAACCTTCAATCGTGCCAGCGACCGCAGTGGGTGTTGGCCCTGTCGCAATTGGCGCAACGGGCGTTGGAGCAGCTGGTGGCGGGGGTGGAGCTTCAACGCGTTTGAACGTGCGTGGCTTACTGTAAAGTGATTTATCAGTCAGCGATGTTGCGCCGCCAAAGGCCATGGAGTGTTGGCGATCAATTTGTGGGCCGGGGTTTACCGGACGGCCCGCTTGCAAATCATCAATCAGTTTTTCGAGTGTGGCTGGGGTTAAATCTTCGTAAGTGTCTTTCCAAACCTGTACCATGGGCGCGTTCACACATGCGCCCAAGCATTCCACTTCTTCCCAAGACAATGAACCGTCTGCATTGAGATGATGTGGCTCGGGGTGGATTTTCTTGCGACATAGTGAGAGCAATTCTTCAGAACCGCGCAACATGCAGGGCGTTGTGCCACAGACTTGAATGTGAGCTTTCTTGCCCACAGGCGAAAGCTGGAACATGGTGTAGAACGTAGCTATTTCATAAACGCGAATGAAGGCCATATTCAACATTTCGCCCACATATTCCATGGCTGGCCGCGACACCCATCCTTCATTCTGCTCTTGCGCACGCCACAGCAAGGCGATCACGGCAGATGCCTGTTTGCTTGCCGGATATTGCGCAATGGTCTTCTTCGCCCACGACGCATTTTCGGCGTTGAACTTGAATGGGGTGGTTGGTTGGACGGGGTCTAAACGGCGGACGGACATCAGCGATCAACCTCACCAAACACAATATCAAGCGAACCAAGCACAGCAGAAACGTCGGCTAATTGGTGGCCTCGGCACATGAAATCCATCGCTTGCAAATGGGCAAAGCCGGGGGCGCGGAGTTTGCAGCGGTAGGGTTTGTTGCTGCCGTCGCTCACCAGATAAACGCCGAACTCGCCCTTAGGCGCTTCGACTGCCGCATAGACTTCGCCAGCGGGTACTTTATAACCCTCGGTATAGAGTTTGAAATGATGGATCAAGGCTTCCATCGAGCGCTTCATTTCACCGCGCTTGGGGGGAACCACTTTGCCATCGGTGGACGATATTGGGCCCTGCCCTGCGCTTAACGAAAGCATGTTCACGCATTGCTTCATGATGCGCACCGATTGGTGCATTTCCAGAACGCGAATGAGATAACGATCATAATTATCGCCATTCTTGCCAATTGGAATATCAAATTCCATTTCGGAATAGCATTCATAGGGCTGGCTCTTGCGCAAATCCCACGCGGCACCGCTGCCCCGCACCATTACGCCGGAGAAGCCCCATTTGAAGCAGTCTTCGAGCGACACCACACCAATATCAACATTGCGTTGTTTGAAGATGCGGTTTTCGGTGAGCAGTGTTTCAATATCGTTCAGCCGTGCTGGGTGCGTGTCGCAGAAATGGCCGATGTCGTCGATCAGCTTTTGTGGTAAATCCTGGTGCACACCACCTGGGCGCACATATGCGGCGTGCATGCGGCTGCCCGATGCCCGCTCATAAAACACCATCAGTTTTTCGCGCTCTTCAAAGCCCCAAACGGGCGGCGTGAGCGCACCCACGTCTAAAGCCTGCGTGGTGATATTCAACATGTGTGACAGAATACGGCCGATTTCAGAGTAAAGAATTCGGATGAGCTGCCCACGCTTAGGGACTGTAATACCAAGCAATTTTTCAACAGCCAGAGCATAGGCGTGCTCTTGGTTCATCGGTGCCACATAGTCGAGGCGGTCGAAATAAGGCACGGCTTGAAGATAGGTTTTTTGCTCGATTAGCTTTTCAGTTCCACGGTGAAGAAGACCGATATGTGGATCGACACGGGTAACCACTTCGCCGTCGAGATCAAGAATCAGGCGAAGCACGCCATGCGCTGCCGGATGTTGCGGGCCGAAGTTGATGGAGAAGTCGCGGGTGGAATGTTCCGTCATGAGGTGATTACCGAAGAAGCGAATAGTGAGTAGTAAATAGCGAATAGGTAATTCATTTCTTGTCCTGGATCGCACGAATGAGGGAGCGTAGCATTTTTCCGATTTCGTCGCACGACGCCAGTGCGGCCTTGAGTTCTGTTTTGCTGCCAAGCTCCAATCGCCCAGCCAAAATTATATGAGTTTCCGTTTCTTTGAGCGAGCCTTGAGAGATTCGCAAATATTGAATAAAGGTCTGCGAACTTTCGCGTCCATGACCCTCCGCAATGTTCGCTGCGATTGAAGCCGAAGAACGTCGAAGCTGACTGGTTAATCCGAACAAATCCTCCTTGGGAAATTTCTTGCTCTGGTTGTAACACGATACAGCCAAATCCATTGCTTGCTGCCAAACCAGCAAGTCCCTGTATGACTTTATGTCCGTTGTCACCTACCATCTTTCCCTATTCGCTATTCGCTAATCACTATTTGCTTATTAACTCTTCGCCTTCTCATCACCCGGCAACACATATTCAGTTCCCTCCCATGGCGAAAGATAATCAAACTGCCGCATTTCTTGCACAAGCTTTACAGGCTCATAAACCACGCGTTTGGCTTCATCATCGTAGCGCACTTCAACATATCCGGTAACGGGGAAGTCTTTGCGCAGAGGGTGGCCGGAAAAGCCATAGTCCGTCAAAATCCGGCGCAAATCTGGATGACCGGAAAAGAGAATGCCATAAAGATCAAACGTCTCGCGCTCATACCAATTGGCAGCGGGGAACACTGAGATGGCCGATGGCACTTGGGTTTCTTCGTCGGCTTGCACTTTCACGCGAATGCGTGTGTTCTTGTAAGGGCTGAGAAGATGATAGACCACATCAAAGCGCTGTTCGCGGGTTGGATAATCAGCGCCACAAATATCAATGAAGCACACGAATTTGCATTCAGCATCGTCACGCAAAAAGGTAAGCACATCCAAAATGTTTGCAGCTTCAGCATGGAGTGTTAACTCGCCGAATGTGATTTCGTTCGCCACACTCAACTTGCCTGAAATATAAGCGCCTAATTCTGGGAGATTCATCATCAGCGCTCGATCGTTCCGGTACGGCGAATTTTCTTTTGCAGCATCAAAATTCCGTAGAGCAAAGCTTCAGCTGTAGGCGGGCAGCCTGGGATATAAATATCTACAGGCACAATCCGATCACAGCCGCGCACCACTGAATATGAATAATGATAATAGCCGCCGCCATTGGCGCAGGAACCCATAGAGATCACATAACGTGGCTCTGGCATTTGGTCATAAACCTTGCGCAGAGCTGGGGCCATTTTGTTAGTCAGCGTGCCCGCCACAATCATTACGTCGGACTGGCGGGGTGAACCGCGCGGCGCAAAACCGAATCGTTCCACATCATATCGCGGCATGGATGTGTGCATCATTTCAACAGCACAACAGGCAAGACCGAATGTCATCCACATCAGCGAGCCTGTGCGGGCCCAGTTGATCAAATCATCGGTTGATGTGACAAGAAAACCTTTGTCAGCCAGTTCGGCATTTATATCTGTGAAATAAGCTCTCGTGTCGGCTTTGGCCGCTTCGATCAATCCCATTCCAAAGCTCCTTTGCGCCACTCATATATAAACCCAATGGTGAGCACAGCTAAAAATACAATCATCGACCAAAAGCCAAAAAGCCCAATTTTTCCAAGGCTTACTGCCCATGGAAAGAGAAAGGCCACTTCCAAATCGAAAATGATAAACAAAATTGAAACCAGATAAAACCGAACATCGAATTTCATCCGCGCGTCGTCGAAGGCATCAAATCCGCATTCATAGGCCGAAAGTTTTTCAGGGGTTGGATTTTTATAGGCAATCAGAATCGGCGTGATCATTAGGATCAGAGTGATAGCCGCAGCTACACCCATGAAAATCACAACTGGCAGATAGCTTAAAGCTAATTCTTGCATAACGCCCCTCATTTAACCAAGGCAAGCTTATGACCACCTTGTGACGAATTAACGGCGTTCGTAGCGCAGTGCACCATTCAGCGCAAGGTTTCAAATGTCGCTATCAAAAGGCTTTTTTTGATAACATCCGACTTCCCTTGCCACACTGAAATCTTATTAACAATTACCATGTTAGCTTCGCTCAACAAATTGCAACACAGGAGTAAATGACATGAAGAAAACTATCATCGCAGCGGCAATCGCTCTGCTCGCAACGACAGCCGGCGCCAAAGCTGAAGTCGTTGATGTTGCCACGATCAAATGTAAAGAAGCATTGGCGATGTCAGCAGATGAACTCAGCTACCTTCTTTTATGGGTGCACGGATATGAGGGCGGCAAAGCTGGCGACACCACGATTGATATTAAAGCTTTGGGTGAAGGCGGGGCTGCAATTGGTGAAAAATGCGGTGAAAATCCCGAATTAGGTTTGTTGACTGTGATTGAGCAAATGGACAATTAATCCAAAATAAAAAGCCAAAAAGGCCACTCCCATTAGAGTGGCCTTTTTTGTTAAAAACAAATGGCGCGAAAGACGGGGCTCGAACCCGCGACCTTCGCCGTGACAGGGCGACGCTCTAACCAACTGAGCTACTTCCGCACATTTATTAAGCGGCTGGATAGATGAGCCACTCTGCCCTGTCAAGCGTTCGTCTTGATCATTGGCGGCTCGATTAAAACCAGCTAGTGCACAGCGTATGGCCTTCTTCAAGAATCGCGACTTCAACCTGATCTATGTTCACGGCGCTTTGCAGGCAATGGTCATGTACGGCGGTGAAGCCTTCGAGTTTGTCTATTTGCTCAAAGCTGGCATTGCGCCGTGGATTGTATTACTGGTCATTGGCTTGATGTTCGGAAGTCGGATCGTTTTTCGCGGTGGCGTGTTGCCCTTGGCAAAACGCTTCGGCTTACGAAATGCTTTGGTCTTTGGCATTCTGCTCGAAGCCATCACTTATCCCATTCTATCGCAAGTTACGGGCGTTGGGCCGCTTTTATTTATCCACATCACCACCGTTGCGATCAGCAGTTCGTTCTATTGGACGAGTTATCATGCTTATGTCTCTTTGATCGGTGATGCTGAGCACCGGGGAAAGCAATCAAGTGCCATGGAATTTATTGGCATGATCATGGGCATTGTGGCACCCATCATGACGGGCACATTGCTCACTTATTTTAACCCGCTCTTGGCTTTTGGCATTGTCGGGGTGATTATGGCATGTTCAGCCATTCCCCTTTTATATGCCCCCAACATCGCCATTTCACCTGATGCAGTGGTTCCTGCCGAAACCAGAAAGCTGGCACGGCGTATAATGTTTGCTGATGGATTGCGCGCCGGATCGTTTCATTTCACGTGGTTGATCGCTTTATTCATCACGTTGGGCAGCAGCTTTGCGGCGTTCGGCAGTGCCATGTCGCTGGCAGGTCTTGCGGGTGCACTGATGGGGCTGATGACTGGCAAACTTGTCGATCTTGGCAAAGGCAGGCGCGCTTTGCAGATCGGCTTCATGGTACTCGCAATCGCTATTCTGGCACGGGCCTTTGGTTATGCAGCCGTTTGGAGCGCTGTTGCCGCCAATGTGATAGCAGTCATAGTGTGGCCAATTTATGCAACGGCGACCAATTCAAGGATTTATGATCTGGCGCGCCAATCACCCTGCCCACTCCGCTATCATGTGGTGGCCGAAGGTGGCTGGGATTTGGGAACGGCGATCGGTTGCTTGGTATCGGCAGTTTTAATTTATCTTGGCTTCAGTTATTTTGTGCCGTTGCTTGTGGCACTTTTCGGCTGCGGCATGGGCTTTTGGTTTTTGACCAACTCCTTCGACGTTAAAACGCACTCCCGTCCTTCTTCGTAAAATGTAGTCCTTTTTCATCGCGGCGATATTTCATATCTACATCGGGAAAATAAGCTTCTTCAACAGCAGCCCTTGTGCCAACAACCAAAAACTTTGCAGGCTTGTCGCTTTCGTTCATGATGTGATGAGCGTTTGGCGTGTTGGCTTTCCAACCCGCACATTGGCCGAGCGTAAAAGCGTGGCGACCCGTCTCATCCACAATCACCATTTCACCTTCTAGCGCGTAAACCAGCTCGTCTTCGTTCAAATGCCAGTGACGCTGTGACGACCATGCGCCCGGTTCGAGAGTAATAATATTTGCGCCAAATTGGGTGAGACCAAATGGAGTTCCCAGCGCCACACTGCTGCGGCCCTTTACCGCTTTGGCATAATGTTCAGGATATCCAGAGCCGGAGCGTACTTTCAGTTCAGAAATGTTGCAAACGGCCTTACTCACGCCGACACCTTTTCAATTTGGTTTACGGCATCGACAACGGCATCAAATGTGAGAAGTGTCGAAGCATGCCGTGCCTTATAGTCGCGCACCGGAAGCAGTGCTTCTAAATCCGCCCATTTGCCCGTCGGCGCATCGCCATTTTCTTTCAACATTTTATACATCTGCTCGCGCAATGCGCGCAGCTCATGCGGGGTTGAACCCACAACATGACGTGCCATGATCGAAGACGAAGCTTGGCCTAAAGCGCAGGCCTTTACATCGTGTCCGAATTCAGAAACGACACCGTCTTTAATGGCGAGATCAACGGTTACTTTAGAGCCACAAAGCCTTGAATGCGCAACTGCCGTTGCACCAGGATGTTCTAAACGTTGCAACAATGGGATTTCTGCTGCAAACTCTAAAATCTTTCGGTTGTAAATCTCGTTTATCATGTCCAAATCCATGACTGTCGGCTGTAGCTTGGATATGGTATGTTGCTGACAAAATTGAAAGGGGTGGAATGTTATGAAATCCGCTCGCGTATTATTTCCGTAATGCAAGACTGTAATGTGCAAACCCTCAATGTGAGTTCGCCCCATGGATGTCAAAGTGTATCCCAAGCAAGTTCTAAAGCCCGCCCCTACGCCCACTGAAGAGGAAGCACAGGAAGCTGTTCGCGTGCTGCTCAGCTGGGCTGGCGATAATCCTAACCGTGAAGGTTTGCTCGAAACGCCTAAACGTGTGACCAAAGCGTTCAAGGAATACTATTCGGGCTATGCTCATGATCCCGCAGATGTGTTAGACCGCGTATTTGACGAAGTGGGCGGCTATGATGATATGGTCATGCTGCGAGATATAAGCTTCACATCGCATTGCGAACATCATATGGCGCCGTTCTTCGGGCGGGTGCATATCGCATATTTACCAAATGGTGGAGTTGTAGGCATTTCGAAATTGGCACGTGTGGTCGAAATTTATGCGCGCCGTTTGCAGACACAAGAAACCATGACTGCACAAATTGCCAATGCGGTTTTTGAAGGATTGGGGGCGCGCGGTGTAGCGGTGTTCGTTGAAGCTTTGCATACGTGCATGTCGATGCGTGGTGTTCAGAAACATGGTGTTGCGACTATAACGACACAGTTCACAGGTGAGTTTAAAACAAACCCTGTGCTGCAGGCGCGTTTTATGGATATGGTGCGCGCTCCGCACCGGGAATTTACAATCTAAGGCATGGCCAACATAAATGATGAAACACTGGAGTTGGGCCTTCGCTACGACGCGCAAGGCCTCGTCCCAGCTATCGTCGTTGACCATACTGATAACACTGTTCTGATGTTTGCATACATGAACGCTGAAGCTTTTTCCGAAACCCATCGCACTGGAATTGTGCATTTTTACAGTCGCTCGCGCGCCAAGTTGTGGATGAAAGGCGAAACGTCAGGCGAGACGTTTGAAGTTGTGGAAATGCTGGTCGATTGTGATCAAGATGTTTTGTTGGTTAGGGTGAAACCGCAAGGCAAAGGCAATGCTTGTCACACCGGGCGGCGGAGTTGTTTCTACCGTGAAATCAAAGACAAAGCTCTTGTCTTTAAAAACTTAGGTTAGCCTGCAATATAGGCTTTCATTTCAGCCGCCTCACGTTCAATCGCTTCAATCCTGAATTTCACGACGTCACCAATCGAAATCATTCCAGTCAGTTTGCCCTTGTCGACAACAGGCAAATGGCGGATGCGATTTTCGGTCATCAATGCCATGAGTTCAGTTTCGCTATCATCTTCGGAACACGTTTTAACGCCTTTTGTCATGATTTTCGCGACTGGAACATCAAGCGCTTTAGCCCCTTCTGCTGCCAAGCAGCGCACCACATCGCGCTCAGACACGATGCCTTCGATCTTCCCGCTGTCGCCCATGATAACAATGGCACCGATGCGTTTGGCCGCCAGAGTTTGGGCAATTGATCCAAGGCTATCTTTCGTCGAGGCGGTTATCACGTCACGGCCTTTTGACTTTAGAATATGCGATACACTCATGTGACCCTCCCGCAGATTTGACCAAAGGCTAACACAGAAATCAAAAAGCCTAAACTCTTTTGCTGTCCAGAAGATAAAATGCGATAAGTCCAACAAAAAAACCGCCAAGGTGAGATTCCCATGCAATTACCCGCTCCTCCAAGAAAGCAGTTCCCGTCATATATTGGCTGGTTGCAGTGAGCATGGTTAATCCGAGCCAGATCGCCGTGAAACTGAGAGCGCGTTTATTGGTGAGCAATTGTCTAAAAGTGAGCGGTCTGAACCGAGACATGATGCCTACTGGCACACCGTGGTCGTGATTATCTCCGCCATACATAATTGGTATCGCTGCGCCTAAAATGCCAGACACGCCTGCCGAGGCGCCAACCAGAATCACCGTCTCTCCCCAATGAACGGCTAAACCAGCTGCTGCACCTGCAACAACCGAAACCCAAAAGATGGTGAGGTAGCGCCACCACCCCATCCAAGTCGCTACTGGTTTGGAAAAAATGGCCAGCCACAAGCAGTTTGAACCCAAATGAACAGCGTCAGCATGTAAGAGTGCATAAGTTAACATGGTCCAATAAGCTTGAAGTGGTAAGTCTGGTCGGACGATCACCGAAAATCGCCTGCTATCAAACGCCAAATAAGCTTGAGCAATCAGCTGTGTATTGGAACCGGCGAGCCACAAGCCGATATGAACAGCGACCAAAACGGCGATCAACCCCCACACGGCAACTGGCAAATTAATAATAGGCTTGGCTTTTTCAGCCCGAATTTCTTCATCTGAGTTTAGTTCTGGTTGATCCGTCACACTGTTCTCCGGCTGGCACGCGATGTGCAACCTTACCACCAAACGTTCATGAATGGGACAGCAATTGCTCTCCTTAGCGGGGTTTGGGTATGGTTATGTCGCATAATTCGGATGCCTCTCAATCAAGTGTACAAATGTTGCACCCCGGAAGCCGCAAACTGTTCCGCTATTGGGAAGCTTTAAGGGCAGAGCGCCCCTGCCCTAATCGCAACGATATCGATTTACGCCAGATTGTTGAAATCATGCCCAATCTTGCGATTCTTGAATCTGATAGCTTGCAAAACAAGTGGATTTACCGTCTGGCCGGCACCGAAATTTGCACGTTGATGGGCAGCAGCCAAACGGGCCAAAATGCTTTGGCAGGCTGGGATAATTTTGAAAAAGATGTTGTTTCAAAGTCTTTAGCTATTGCACAGGATCGCTCGCAGCCGTGTTTGGTGCGGATGCGACTGATTTACGAAGGCACGCCGATATTGCCAGTCGAAATGGTCATTTTACCAGTTTTGGACGAGAAATTAGAACAAACCCAGTTATTTGCGGGCATTTTTCCACTTCTGGGCGGCCGCCCCTTCTTGCCTGCGCCTTTGCTGCGGAGAGAGCTGGTTTCAACCCGGATGATTTGGACTGAACATGAAACGGGCGATGCCTTGCTTGAACAAGTTGGTCGTACAGCGACACCCATGCTGCGTGTCATTCAAGGTGGACTGGCTTCACATTAATCTGTTCGTCCGTAGCTCTAAGTGACATTTTCTTAACTCTGCCTTTACCCGAGCATCCTTAGATGTAAGCAAGGCCGATTTAATATTGGCGTTGGCACTTAGGGGAATTCGACCAAGTGTCTACATTTTAGGGGTTAAATGTGAACGGGTTGAGTAGCGAAAACGCGACAAGTACTGACAGCGTAAATTCACTCGGAATTATCTTCGGGCGCTTCATGCTGCCTGATATGTCGGAGCATCCATGCCAAGTTATCGACCTCACTGGCACAGGGGCAACCTTTCTGACTCAATTTGTTCCGGCAAAAGGTCTTGCCATTGTTGCTTATCTTGAAGAAGTTGGGCGCGTCGAAGCTGTGACATCCGGAACTGTAGATGGCGGGTTTAGCGTTGTTTTCAGCCTTACTGGTTCACGATTGGAGCGTTTGCAACAACGCATCGAATGGCTGCAAAAGCGTCAAGTCGGTCAAGAACCAGATGGCCGACGCCACGCACGTTATGAGCCCACCGAAAAAACCTCGCAAATATCTCTGCCTGATGGACGTATCTATAATTGCGAAGTGATCGATATTTCCCTATCTGGCGCCGCTATCAAAACTGAAGTGATGCCGAGTGTTGGCACATTTTTAATGTTGGGTAAAATGCGTGGCCGCGTGGTGCGCTATCTTGAGCATGGTGTGGCCATTGAATTTGTAAAGCAACTTGACCGCAGTAATGTGCAGCCTGGCACCGGGCTATAAATCTTGAACATCTAAAACTCCTGTGATGGCTTTGATAGCTCCCTTAATTTGGGGCGTCATCGCAAATTTCGAACCCAGTCCAATCTCAACTTCACGGCCATGATCTTGCAGAAGAGTCAGTCGCACAGGTGCTCTGCCGCCCGGTGCCAAGCGTTTGGAAATTGATTCCAACGATGAAGTGTCACGCACAAAAATCTGGATCCCTTGAACGATGGCAGCTGCCGCCTTGTCCAAAATTTCGAGGCCTTGAAGACGCAACTTAATATCTTCACCTTCCACATCAGCTTCAACGCGCGCGATAACGGCTTTGCCCGGTTCGAGCATGTCTCTGACAGCATTTAAAGTATCGGAAAACACAATGGTTTCAAATTGGCCAGTGGGATCAGAAAAACCCACGAAAGCGAATTTGTTTCCAGTCTTTGATCGGCGCTCTTGTTTGTAGGTTATCGTACCCGCGAGCTTTGCTGCCGTGGCGCCCTTGGCCATGATTTTTTCCTGAAACGACACCCAGGTTTCAACACCTAATCGCTGAAGCGGCTTGGTGTATTCATCAAGGGGATGACCCGACAGATAAAAACCGACAGCTTCAAATTCTTGTGCCAGTTTTTCCATGGGCAGCCACGCATCGCGGCGCGGCAAAACCAGATCATCACTGGGTGATTGCAGCGCACCGAACATATCGTTTTGCCCAGCGGCTTCTTCCGACGCGGTGCGATTAGCGATGCCGACGATGCTATCGATGCCGTCAAATACTTGCGCGCGATTGGGGTTAAGACTGTCAAACGCGCCGGCCTTGGTCATGCTTTCCATGGCGCGCTTATTTAAAGCACGTGGGTCAACACGCCGTGCAAAATCACCGAGTGATTTGAACGGGCCGCCTTGCTCTCTGGCTTCAACGATTTGAGCGACAGCACCTTGCCCAACATTTTTCAGTGCGGCGAGTGAGTAAAGAATAGTGCCACCTTTAACTGCAAAATCAATACCGCTTGCATTGATAGACGGAGGAACAACATTGATGCCATAACGCTGCGCATCGCGTTTAAACAACATCAACTTATCAGCATTTCCCAAATCAAGTGACATTGACGCGGCAAGGAATTCAACTGGGAAGTTAGCTTTCAAATAGGCGGTTTGATAGGCCACAACAGCATAACCTGCGGCGTGGGATTTGTTGAAGCCATAACCTGCAAACTTTGCCACAAGTTCAAAAATGCTAGCGGCTCTTTCGGCTTCAATATTCTTCGCAACTGCGCCTTGAACAAACCTTTCCTTTTGAGCATCCATTTCTTTTTTGATTTTCTTACCCATGGCACGTCTGAGCAAATCTGCTTCGCCAAGCGAATAGCCGGAAAGAACTTGGGCAATTTGCATCACTTGCTCTTGATAAACCATGACGCCGTAGGTCTCTTTCAGAAGCGGTTCAAGCAAAGGATGTAAATAGTCTGGCTGTTCATCGCCCTTTTTGCAGGCAATAAAGCGAGGAATATTATCCATTGGCCCAGGGCGATAGAGCGCTACGATTGCGATGATGTCCTCAATGCAATTGGCGTGCATTTTTTTCAACACATCGCGCATGCCTGAACTTTCCAGCTGGAATATACCAATCGTATCGCCCTGCCCCAGCATTTCGAAAGTTTTCACATCATTTTCTGGTATTTTCTCCAGATCAAAATCAGGGAAACGTATTCGAATAAGTTTTTGAGCCTTGTCCAACACCGTCAACGTTTTGAGGCCCAAAAAATCGAACTTCACCAAGCCTGCCATCTCAACATATTTCATATTGAATTGTGTCGCAGGTAAAGTTGAACGAGGATCGCGGTAGAGCGGAACTAATTGTTCGAGGGGGCGGTCACCAATAACAATGCCCGCAGCGTGGGTTGATGCATTGCGGTTCAGCCCTTCCAGCCGCAGTGCGATATCAAATAGCGTTTTGACATTTACGTCACGGTCACGCTCTTCCTGCAAACGTGGCTCTGAATCAATTGCCTGCTGCAATGTCATGGGATTGGCCGGATTCATCGGAATGAGTTTTGACAGCCGGTCCACTTGCCCATAAGGCATTTGCAAAACCCGCCCTACATCGCGGGTCACCATGCGGGCTTGAAGCTTACCAAAGGTAATGATCTGCGCTACGCGGTCCTCACCAAACCTGCTCTGCACATAGTTGATAACTTCATCACGCCGCTCTTGGCAAAAGTCGATATCAAAATCCGGCATTGAAACGCGCTCAGGATTTAGGAACCTTTCAAAAAGAAGATTGAACCTAAACGGATCAATATCAACAATTTGCAGTGCGTAGGCGACCATTGAGCCTGCCCCTGACCCACGACCAGGGCCGACAGGAATGAGATGATCTTTTGACCATTTTATAAAATCATGAACGATCAGAAAATAGCCCGGGAAATTCATTCGAATAATAACATCGAGTTCAAACTCAAGGCGCTTTGTATAAGCTTCCACTTCAAAGCCGTCCACGCGCCCGCGCGTTGCTAGGCGTTGCTCTAAGCCCTTCGCTGCGAGCTTGCGCAATTCCATTGCCTCGTCACCATCAGCAAAACGCGGCAGAATTGGTTTTCTACCTTTCACCCAAAACGCACAGCGCTTGGCAATCTCGACGGTGTTTTCGAGGGCTTCGGGCAAGTCAGCAAAAAGTGCGGCCATTTCTTCTTGCGACTTGAAATAGTGCTCGGGTGTCAAACGTTTGCGATCTTCAGTGGCAATCACTTCACCCGCCGCAATGCAGATCAGCGCGTCGTGGGCCACATAATCATCTGGCGTTGCGAAGTAGCATTGATTGGTTGCCACCAGAGGAATTTCATGTTCATAACCGATTGTAATCAAGCTGGCCTCGGCTGCCTGCTCTGCCTCAGTGCCGTGGCGTTGGAGTTCAATGTAGAGTCGGTCTCCGAACAAATTTTTCAGTTGGAGCGCTTGCTGGGTTGCCAAGGTGATTTGGTTTTGGACAAGACTTTCGTTCAAGGGGCCTTCCGGGCCACCAGTCAAACAGATGAGGCCCTCAGCGCAGGCTTCCAGCTTTGCCCACGTCACATGCGGCTCGGCATTGTCTGGCACCTCCAGAAACGAACTTGAGGACAACTTTAAAAGGTTTTTATAGCCTGGCTCATTTTTAGCCAGAAGCACGATGGTGCTAAAATGTTTTAGTCCAGTTTGCATGGTCTTGCCGGAATCACTTGGTGATGAGAGGTCAACACGCAATCTTAGCCCGATGATGGGTTGAATTCCCTTTTCAACAAGCGCCTCGGAAAACTCCAATGCGCCAAACAAATTGCTGGTATCTGTTGCGGCCAATGCTGGCATCTTCTGCGCCTTTGCCATTCCAGCAAGCTTTTTAATCGGCAACGCCCCCTCAGACAGTGAGTAGGCCGTGTGGACGTGCAAATGGATAAATTTGGGTTCGGACATCGTTTGAGTCTAAACTGTTATTAATGTAATGGGAATTGCCCAACTGTGGATGACGCGACTAAGATCGAATAGTTTTTATGCCTTGAGTCCTTAAGCCGCCTTATTTCCAGATCACATATCACTTTTGTCGAAAGCCACTTTGTCGGAGACCGCCATGACCAAAACATCAATTTCGCTATCAGCTGCATTTTTGCTTTCTGCTGGCATTATGCTTTCCTCACCCGCAGCTTTTGCCGCAACAGATGCGATGATGAAAGACTGCACGGCTCAGTGGAAAAAGATGGAGGCTGACAAAACGACGCCTGCGGGCGCAACATTGGAGTCATTTCTCAAAACCTGCAAGCCATCAACAGAAGCGACGATGACAAAACCCGTTGATAAAAAGATGAAAAAACCAGCTGCAGCAATGACTAAAAAACTTGCGGCTCCGGCCGAAGCCACGACTAATGATGCCGTTGCGCCAGCTGACCCAACACTTAAAAAACCAGTTGATCCGGCCATGAAAAAGCCCGCCGTGGCAATGAAGAAAAAAATGTTGGCGCCGGCTGAAGCTGTGACGAAGAAACCTGAAGTGGCGACCGATGCAGCTGTCAAAACGCCGGACGCGCCCGCTGATGTTGCGATGACGAAACCAGCAGAAAAGAAGATGAAGAAAAAAATTATGGCACCGGCTGACGCTGCGACCAAGACGCCAGAAGCTCCAGTCGATACGACGATGAAAACGCCAGACGCTCCGGCAGACGTCGCGATGAAGAAGCCTGTAATTAAAACGATGAAGAAACCTGCTGCAGCAGTTGACTCCGCAATGGCAAAGCCTGCCGATAAGATGATGAAGAAACCAGCGAATGTTGCAGCCAAAAAACCCGCTGCGGCTGTCGATCCGGTGCAACAGGCGCGTATCACCGAATGCGGCAATCAATGGAAAGTCATTAAAATAGCTAACAAAGTGCCTGCTGGTCAAACTTGGCCAAAGTTCTGGGGCCAATGCGTTGCCAAAATGAAAGCGGCTGGAAAGTAAGATTCAGTTACTCAGAACGATCTGCCCGCCAGAAGAAAAATTGGCGGGCTTTTAATTTCGTTTCACAATGCAGGGCGCACCTGCAGAGCTCAAGTTTTGACACGTAACCTGTGCCTCCGCCGCTGTTTTTTCGCCCAACATCACAAAAACCATCCGACGCGTTCCGCGCGATAGGTTTCTCTTGCGCGCAATCATCGGTTGACGGTTGGCGATCAATTTTGGAAACCGAAGTTTTAAACGTTGAAATATGCTGAGCGCTGTGCGTTCGTTGAAGTTCACAGCTAGCACCACTCCCCAAGGCTGGCGCGGGGCTGATCTCGTTGCAGTATCACTTAATGTCGTCTTGCGCAGAGCCAGTGTCACGCAGTCTGTGGTGAAATCTCCCGCTTTGCCAATTGCTGGCATCGAGAAACTTGCAGTGGCCACTTTCCATTCAGTTACGTCTCGACCAGTAATAAACTGCACATAATCTTGTGTCTCGAGTGGCATCGAACTTTTGCCCTGCTGCCAATCGCCTACGCGTTTTTCACCTGCGTTATAGGCCGCTGCGGCTAACCCCAGATTACCAAATTGATCTCGCAAGTCGCTCAGAAAAGCAGCTGAGGCTTTAACTGCACTGATTGGCTCGAACGGGTCTTCAAGCCCGCGAAGTTTTGCAGTCTCAGGCATAAACTGGGCAATACCCTGCGCACCTTTGGGACTAACAACGTTTGGATCAAACAGACTTTCCTTCCACAGCAACCTTGCAAAGAAAGCGGGGTCCAGTTTGTTGGCTTTTGCTTCTTGATCTGCTGTTTTGCAAATTGAAGCGGCCAGAGCGTTGCGATCAGGTGTTGTTGCTAACACTGAGGAAGATATTGAACAAAAAACTGCTAGGCAGCTAACCTTCCACCAAAGCGCCATTGTGTAATCTCATTACTCTGGTCATGCGGTTGGCAAAATCGATGTTGTGGGTTGCTACCAATGCACCCAAACCTTCTTCCTGTATCAGTCTCGTAAATTCGTGGTGCACTAATTCGCCGGTTGGTAGATCGAGATTTCCGGTGGGTTCATCCGCCAGCAAAAGCAATGGCCGATTGGCAATGGCGCGGGCGATAGCAACGCGTTGCTTCTCGCCACCTGAAAGTTCGGACGGGCGGTGGCTAATGCGGTGGCCAAGACCCAACCTGCCGAGTAAATCTTTAGCGCGTTTTTCGGCATCGGCCTTGGGTGTTGCCGCAATCAATTGCGGGATCACAACGTTTTCCAACGCCGAGAATTCCGGCAACAAATGATGGAACTGATAAACAAATCCAACCCCGATACGTCTGATTCTCGTACGCGCTTCGTCATCGAGATGATTGCATTGTTGGCCAGCAATAACCACTTGGCCTTCCGTCGGCTTTTCCAGCAGCCCCGCTATATGAAGCAACGATGATTTGCCAGCACCTGATGGGCCAACCAGGCCAACGATTTCTCCAGGCATAATGGTCAATGACAGGTCTTTGAAAATCTCAAGCCTGTTCTCACCCTCGCCGTAAACCCGAGAGATGCTTTGCAATTCAAGTGCGGGGCGAAAATTCATTCGTAACGCAAAGCCTCAACAGGATCGAGCTTGGCTGCCTTCCATGCTGGATAAAGTGTGGCCAGAAATGAAATTACCAGCGCAGCAATCACGATATAGATCGTTTGTTTCGCGTCGACTTTTGCAGGCAACTGCGCGAGATAGTAAATTTCTGAATTGAAAGGATCGACACCTGAAAACCATTGAATAACGTTACGGATGTTATTGGCGTTGGCGCAAACCAAAAGGCCTAACAACAAACCAACAAAAGTTCCGATCGTTCCAATTGCGGCACCCGTTATAAAAAATATCCGCATAATCGACCCGCTGGTGGCACCTATTGTGCGCAGTATTGCTATATTGCTGCTCTTGTCTTTCACCAGCATAAATAAACCCGAAATGATATTAAGTGCTGCAACCAATACCACGAGAAACACAACCATAATCACCACATTGCGTTCAACAGCGAGTGCATTGAAAAACGCCACATTACGCGTCTGCCAGGTTTGTAACATCATATCAGGAGTCATGGCTTTCAGCAGGCCCGGCTGTTTGGCGACAATTGAATCTGGGTCATCAACCATAATTTCAAGGCTGGTCGCGCCATCATTTGTCGAAAAAAAATCCTGAGCCTCAACGATCGGCATGTAGACAACATTATCATCATAATCAGACATGCCGATTTTAAAAATCGCTACGACTTTGTAGTCTCTGATCCTAGGTGTATTGCCCAGAACAGTATCAGGCCCGTTGGGCGCGATCACTGTTATCGTGGAACCAAGGGCCACTTGATGGCGGCGGGCCATGCCATCGCCTATCGCAATGCCATCCGATTTATCAAAGCCTTTGAAACTGGGCGTTGCGTCTTCAACATTTGGAGTTTGGATTGCGGTATGTAAATCTTTGTTATTCAAATTATTGAGCTTCAGTAAATCATCTTCGCTGATGCCACGTATTAACGAACCTGTGGCCTGCTTGAGTGACGACACCATGGCTTGACCTTCGACCAACGCTATGACGCGTATGACGCCAGGCACTTTTTCAAGTTTGCCTTGCACCACTTTGTAATTCGCAATCGGCTCTTGATCAGACCGAAAAACCGCAGCGTGGCCAGAAAAGCCTAAAATTTTGCTCAGCAGTTCTTCATGAAAACCGTTAAAGATTGACATCACAACAATCAACGTCGCTACACCTAAGGCGATGCCCAAAAATGAAAGCAATGAGATCACCGAGATAAAGCCTTCACGTCTGCGCGCGCGCAAATATCGTAATGCAATCTGCCATTCAAAGCCGGCAAAAGGTTTGGTGTCTGGCAGGCCTTGCGCCATTATTTTGTAAAGCGCCCGACGATTTGATCAAGCGCCACATTTTCACGGTCACCTGTCTTGCGGTTCTTAACTTCCGCGATGCCGTCTTTCAATCCGCGTGGCCCGATGATGATTTGCCAGGGCAGACCAATCAAATCCATAGCCGCAAACTTCGCACCACCTGGCTGATTGCGATCATCATAAAGAACCTCAACACCCTTGGCCTGCAGCGCCTTATAAATCTTATCGGATGTCGCATCAGCTTCAGCATCACCAACCTTAATGTTGATCAAGCCCACATGAAATGGTGCCACGGCTTCTGGCCAGATAATGCCGTCTTTATCATGCGATGCTTCGATTATGCCGCCGACCAAACGCGAAACACCGATGCCATATGAACCAGATTGCAATGTCACTTTCTTGCCGTCAGGCCCCTGCACTTCGCAACCCAGCGGTTTTGAATATTTATCGCCAAAGAAAAAGATATGCCCCACTTCAATACCGCGCCCTGAAAGTTGTTTGTCTTTTGGCACGCGCGAATCAAATTCTGCTGCGTCATGTTTTTCATCTGTGGCCGAATACTTTAAAGTGAATGTCTTAACGACTTTTTCAACAGCCGCCACGTCATCATAATCAATATCAAAAGCCGACCAATCCATATCGTGGAAGTCTTTATCAAAGAACACGCCGCTTTCGCCTGTCTCGGCCAGAATCAAAAATTCATGGCTGCTGTCGCCACCAATAGGGCCAGTGTCAGCGCGCATCGGCACGGCTTTTAGACCAAGGCGCGCAAAGGTGCGCAGATATGCCACGAACATTTTATTGTATGAATGTTGGCCCGCTTCCGCCGTCAAATCGAAAGAATAAGCATCCTTCATCAAAAACTCGCGGCCCCGCATCACGCCAAAGCGAGGGCGCACTTCATCTCTGAATTTCCATTGAATGTGGTAAAGATTGCGCGGCACATCTTTGTAAGATTGAATACCCGAACGGAAAATATCGGTGATCATCTCCTCATTGGTTGGCCCAAATAACATGTCGCGGTCTTGGCGATCCTTGATGCGCAACATTTCTTTGCCATAGTCATCATAGCGGCCTGATTTGCGCCAGAGATCAGCCGATTGCAGCGTCGGCATTAACACTTCGATGGCCCCTGCGCGGTCTTGCTCTTCGCGCACAATTTGCTCAATCTTTTTGAGAACCCGAAATCCCGTCGGCAACCAAGAGTAGCTGCCTGCTGCTTCCTGGCGGATCATGCCAGCGCGCAACATCAAACGGTGGGAAACGATTTCTGCTTCCCTTGGATCATCGCGAAGGACGGGCATGAAATATTGCGAAAGGCGCATCGAGAATCCTTGATTCAGATTGATTTTGCGCCCTTTTAAGCGATTGGATGATTTAGGCAAGGTGAAGGATTTTTATGTTGCCACATGATCGTCATAATTAACTTGGCAAACGTCAAATTATCTGATTAATCTATAATTCTGAGACGAAGGCTGATTGCCCGGGGCCGGGGAGGAAGAATTGAGTGGCGCTTTGAAGCTGCCGCCGATCTGGCATCCTTAAGAGTGCCAGTTTAAACGAGAGAAACCCAAAATTGGCGGAGCCCGTTCGGTTCCGCCTTTTTCGTTCTAGCTTGAACGTTTCTTGGCCGTTACCTCAATTTCAATCTTCATGCGGGGATCCGCCAGCCCTGCCACAAACATCATGGCCGCAGGGCGCACTTCGCCTAAATATTTTTTCATCACGGGCCAGCACGTTTTGAAGTCATCTACATTGGGAAAAAGATAATGCACGCGCACAACATCGGCCATTGTAAATTCAGCCTTCTCAAGCGCCGCGACAATATTTTTAAAAGTCTGATCGGCCTGCACGGCCACTTGATCTGAAATCGTCATATCAGAATAGTCAAATCCCGTGGTGCCTGACACAAAGCACCACTCGCCGTCCACAACGGCGCGGGAGTAGCCAATATCGCTTTCAAATGTCGATCCAGACGAAATAAGTTTGCGCATCATTTTTCCTTTTTCCCAATTGTACCCACCAAACTTACTTGCTGAACTGGCATTCTCATATCGATCCCCGCTGATTTCAGCGCATCCCACACCGCATACATCACGTCTGAGCAATATGAATTCTTACCGTCGTCAATGCCGTTCACCCAAAACTTCACCGCGAACTTCACACCATTATCGCCAAAGCCTTTCAACTCGCAATCAGGCTTTTCGGGCTCCTGCAAAATCGCCGGAAGTTTGGCCATGGCCTTTGCAATCAAAGGTGCAACCTTGCGAATGTCGGTGTCATAACTCACGGTAAACGGCACCTCATAGCGTTGGCGCGGATCGTCATGCGTCCAGTTCACAAAGCGCGTTGTGACAAATCGCTCATTAGGAACCATAATGTCTTTGCCATCATATGTGGTCAGGATTGAAGACCGCATACGGATTTCGCGCAAAGTTCCGCTTCGGCCATCCTCAAGTTCAATGAAGTCACCAATCTTCAACGAGCGTTCGAGCAAAATAATTATGCCGGAAATAAAGTTTGAAGCGATCTGCTGCAAACCAAATCCAAGGCCCACACCCAAAGCACCGCCAAACACCGCCAGTGCGCCCAAATCCATTCCGAGCACATTGAACAGCAACAAAGCCGCAATACCAAATACCGTAAGCTCAAGCGCTTTGGCGGCCAGCTCACGGGTCTGCATATCAACGGTTTGTTGATCGCGAATTACTTTTTGACCTGCGTTGGAAGACACAACGCCAACCCAGAAAAACAAACCACCAAATACGCCAGCTTTAATCAATGCCAGCGCTGATATTCGAATATTGCCCGCTTGCAAGGCCACTGACTCAAGCCAGGCAATCAGATTATCCATCTCGCCAAACATATAAATGGCAGCCAATGGCATGCCGATCCAGCGCGCCGCCGCGTTGAACAAAGGGTTTGATATGAACCTGTTGATCACCGCATAAAGCAGCGAAACAACTGCCACGGTTCCACCAATACGCACGAGCCATGATGAGCCAATAGCTGAATCGCAAATCGAGGCGGCCACAGCCAAAAACACCACAACCAAAACAGGCCGCAACAAATCACGGCAGGAATAAAGCAGCTTCCGGTAGCGCAGCAATTTTCCTTCAACAGGTTCGGCGTTGAAGAGCCAGAGTTTCGAAAGAATTTGTTTGGCAACAATCCGCGCGACTAAAACCGCAGCAAGAATGGCAATCACTTGGGCATAGAATTGCGGGCTGGAAAGCCATCCGACCAGTATGTCGCGATAGTGTTGAGCTTGAAGTTTCAGGGCGTTAATATCTGGCATAATCTCTTCCGGGAAAATTAGACCACATCTCCCCACGCGGTCTTTCGGTGTTGCTTGTATGCCGCCTTGTCGCGCCGCGCAATCACGCGGTCAACTAAGCCCAGCTCGCTACAAATTTTAAATGTTATGGAATGTTTGTCTTGTGCGGGCGGCCTGATCACGCGTGCGCCAGATAGTGGCACGGTTGTGTGGCTCACGGCAATCCAGCTAAATGGTTCATCCTCAAACGGCACGGTGGCTAGCTTGGCATGCATATGTTCGCGGCTGCGAGCTAGGCGAACGGTGAAATGACACCAATCATTGCCGCGCATAGGGCATGCTGCTGCGTGAGTGCACGGGCCGACGATATGTGCGCCTGCTTTGATTAACGTCTGCCGCGCCGCGTGTATTCGCGCAAAGCCGCGCGGTGTCCCAGGTTCGATGATGACTAAGGTGTTTTCAGTTTGGGTCCAAAGTTTGAGCGCTGCCTCGCCTGCATCTTTCTCCACCAACTCGGCAAACACATAAGCAGCGATGACGAGATCAGCTTTGCCTGTGGCTTCGCTCATCTTGGCGCGAGTGATGGTGGCCAAGGCTAGAGCTTTTAAAGCAGAGCTTTTGGCCAACATGACCGCCAACTCCACAAACCGGGCATCCGCTTCAACCATCGTAACACTTAATAGCTCTGGCCACTCCGCCAATGCAGCCCAACTGGCAGTTCCCGGCCCTGCGCCAATATCCAACATGGAAGTTGGCGCAAACACAGGGTGAAGCCGCGCCACCTCGCCCAACACTTTGCGCACCGCCGCATAAGTGGCAGGCATGCGGGTGGTGAGATAAGCCGCCAAATCGACCCGCGCCGAACTCTGCCCTGCCCGGTAACGCTCCGTCAGCTGATCGGCATTAGCCCGCAGCAAAGCACCATCTTGGTCTTGCAACCAATTGGCAATGACTGGGTTCAGATCACCGGGGAGCGAGGAAAGTGACAAGTTCGTTATCCCATAAACTGTTGTTCTTGTTTGTCCGTAAAGACTAGAATGTCCGAATCTGAAATAGCATTACAGGAAGTCTGCAAATGTTCGTCTCGTTTTTTCCCCGGCCAAAGTTGTTTTTCGTGTCGGCCTGCCTGTGGTCGCTATTTTGCATTCTGCTATGGTATTTTGCAGCAAGAGATTGGGGCCAATATTTCGGCCTTGCAAATCCACCTGCAGATGCACCGCCGATCATCGGACCAATGGTCTTCATATCCAAGCCTTTCCTTTGGTTCTACATTTACTATGCTGTTATTGTAGCCATGTTTGCAGGCGTGTGGTGGAAGTTTGCTCCACATAAATGGTTCAATTGGTCTGTGCTTGGAACATCGCTGATCATTTTTTATACCTATTTCAATGTCCAACTCAGTGTCGCTATCAACGCTTGGTATGGGCCGTTCTATGATCTCTTGAATGAAGCGCTATCCAAATCGAGAAAAATCGAAATTGGCGAACTCTACAGCTCGCTTCTAACATTTGCAGGATTGGCAACTGTATTTGTAATTGTTGTTTCAACCATGAGATTCTTTATCAGGCATTATATTTTTCGTTGGCGTAGGGCCATGCACGAATATTATGCCGCGCATTGGCAAAGGCTGCGCAACATTGAAGGTGCGTCGCAGCGCGTTCAGGACGACACCATGCAGTTTGCACGAGGCATGGAAATTCAAGGGGTTTCCTTTGTTAGTGCGTGCATGACGTTGATTGCATTTCTGCCCATTTTGTATGGCTATTCAAAGCACATCACTGAGCTGCCGCTTGTCGGCGCGATTCCACAAGCGCTTGTTTGGGCGTCGATATTTTGGGCGGTCTTAGGCACCGTATTTGTCTACTTTATTGGCTACCGTTTGCCCGGTTTGGAATTTAAGAATCAGCGGGTTGAGGCCGCGTTGAGAAAAGAACTTGTCTACGGTGAGGATCACGAAAGTCGCGCAGATGATTTCACCTTGAAGAGCCTTTTTGAAGACCTCAAACAGAACTATTACAGGCTTTACAAAAACTACATCTATTTTGACTTGGGGCGAAATACCTATGTCAATGCAGACACTGTTTACTCCCTCATTTTGTTGTTCCCCAGCATCGTTGCAGGCACCATGACGCTTGGCTTATTTACACAAATCAATAATGCTTTCGACAAGGTCAGAGAGTCATTTCAAGTGTTGTTCAATGATTGGGACGATATCATCAAGCTATTATCGATCTACAAGCGCCTCCGCGCGTTCGAAGCCACACTGCATGGAAAAGAACTTCCAAAAATTGAAGCCGAGCCAGCCACCTTATGAGTTAAAAATGGTGCGGGATGACAGACTCGAACTGCCGACATCTTCGGTGTAAACGAAGCGCTCTACCAACTGAGCTAATCCCGCATGGTCACCATGGTGAACAGTCTTGCGTGTGGGCTAGATAGCTAGAGTTAGCGGCGATTGCAAGCATGGTTTTTGGGAAATTTGTTTGATTGTTGATAGACCTATCCAATCCCAAAACAGCCAAAAAACCCTGCGGCACTTACTGAGGGTGCACACAGGGTTGATTTGAATTTGAAACTCTGAATTGATTCTGGGTTGCTCGTGCTCCGTTAAATTCACTAACTCAACGCCCATACAGACCCCGTCGCCGTAGCCTCAGATTGGTCGATCCCCCAATAGATTCGCAACAGAATTCGGTTGTAGCCATGGTCAATTTGGGATTATTTAAGCCCATGAGTTACTTTCCTGAAACTTCCACCCTGCTTGCCTATTCAGTCGCGTCCGTCATTCTCTTCATCACGCCGGGGCCAGATATGAGCCTGTTTCTGGCTCGCACCATGGCTTCTGGCCGCAAGGCCGGCATTGCGTCGGTTATGGGGGCAAATCTTGGCTGCGTGATCCACACATTTCTTGCAGCCTTTGGCATTTCGGCGCTGGTTGCCGCCTCGCACACCGGCTTTCTGATCTTGAAAATCGTTGGTGCTGGCTATCTGCTCTGGCTTGCGGTGGATGCCATTCGCAATGGCTCGTCGCTCAATGTTGGGGATGTCAAAACCAAGGCCGTGTCAAGTTGGTCAAGCTTCGTTATGGGCATCACCGTCAACCTCACCAATCCCAAAGTCGTGTTGTTTTTCATTACATTCTTGCCCCAGTTTGTAAGTGCCACCGATCCAAACGTCACCGCAAAGATGCTCTTCCTCGGTATCTATTTTGTAGTGATCAATATCCCACTTTCGATTGTTATGATCTTGGGGGCAGAAAAGCTGGTGAACTGGTTAAAGACAAGGCCGCGTGTGATGCGCGGCATAGACTTTACATTTGCTGGCGTGTTCGCATTTTTCGCGCTTAAAATCGCGCTGACGCAGGGGAAAAGCTGAACCACTTCTGCTAACGCGAACATTCCTCCCCTATAATAGGGGAGGAATAGGATCGTCGTTTAATGTGCTCTCGCACCCTCGCCCGCTTTATCAGCAAGCGCACGTGCAGCAGCTGCGGCTTCTTCGGCTACTTCATCCCAGACAATGGCTACTGGTTGGCGCACAAGTGCGTGCTTCAACACATCATCCATCATGGCGACTGGGATGATTTCCATGCCGTTTTTCACGGAGTCTGGAATATCGGCCAAGTCCTTCACGTTCTCTTCGGGGATCATCACCGTCTTGATGCCACCACGAAGTGCCGCGAGCAGTTTTTCTTTCAACCCACCAATTGGCAACACGCGTCCACGCAAGGTGATTTCACCCGTCATGGCAACATCTTTGCGCACGGGAATGCCCGTCATCACAGATACTATGGCGGTGACCATTGCAATGCCTGCCGATGGGCCATCCTTTGGTGTTGCACCTTCGGGCACATGCACATGGATGTCTTTCTTGTCGAACACTGGCGGCTTTACACCAATTGATGGCGCTCTTGAACGAACATAAGATGACGCAGCCGATATCGACTCTTTCATCACGTCCTTCAGATTGCCCGTCACTGTCATCTTGCCACGGCCCGGCATCATCAAGGCTTCAATGGTCAGCAATTCACCGCCCACTTCAGTCCATGCTAATCCAGTCACAACGCCAATTTGGTCAACGCCGTCCACCGCGCCATGCTTATATTTTTGCACGCCGAGATATTTTTTGGCGAGTTCGGCATCAACCTTCATCTTCTTTTTCTTATGGATCATCAGGTCTTTCACGGCTTTGCGTGCAAGCGTGCTGACTTCGCGTTCAAGGCTACGAACGCCTGCTTCGCGTGTATAATTCTCAATCACCACTTTGATGGCATCGGCGGTGACTTCAAATTCCTTCTTGTCCAGTCCATGATTTTCCATGGCTTTAGGCACAAGATGGCGCTTGGCGATTTCAGCCTTTTCCTCTTCCGTGTAACCAGCAAGGCGAATGATTTCCATGCGGTCAAGAAGTGCTGGCGGAATGTTGAGCGTATTGGATGTGGTCACGAACATCACGTTCGACAAATCATATTCCACTTCCATATAGTGATCCATGAATGTGCCGTTTTGTTCTGGGTCGAGAACCTCCAACAAGGCAGCCGACGGATCTCCGCGGAAATCCATGCCCATCTTGTCGATTTCGTCGAGCAGGAAAAGCGGATTGGATTTCTTGGCCTTTTTCATCGATTGGATGATCTTGCCAGGCATTGATCCAATATAGGTGCGGCGGTGACCACGGATTTCGGATTCGTCGCGCACGCCACCAAGTGACATGCGTACAAATTCTCGGCCTGTTGCCTTCGCAATGGACTTGCCGAGTGAGGTTTTGCCTACACCAGGGGGGCCAACAAGGCACAAGATAGGTCCGCGCAATTTAGCGGTGCGGCTTTGCACTGCCAAATATTCGACAATACGTTCCTTGACCTTGTCTAAACCAAAGTGATCAGTGTCCAAAACATTTTGGGCAAAATCCAAATCGGTTTTCACCTTGCTCGGGTTCTTCCACGGGATGTTCAGCAACCAATCAAGATAGTTGCGCACAACTGTAGCTTCGGCCGACATAGGGCTCATTTGGCGCAGTTTTTTTATTTCTGCGTCAGCACGTTCACGCGCTTCTTTCGAGAATTTGGTTTTCTCGATGCGGGCTTCTAGTTCACCGATCTCGTCTTTCTCGCCTTCGCCATCGCCTAATTCTTTTTGAATGGCCTTCATCTGCTCATTCAAATAATATTCGCGCTGGGTCTTTTCCATCTGGCGCTTCACACGGCTGCGGATACGCTTTTCAACTTGCAGAACCGAAATCTCGCCTTCCATCAAGCCAAAGCATTTCTCAAACCGCTCTTCAACTGATAGTGTTTCGAGTAGCGTTTGCTTGTCCTGAATTTTTACTGCCAAATGAGCAGCAATTGTATCAGCCAATTTGGCGTGGTCAGTGATCTGGCCAATCGTAGCCAAAACTTCCTGCGGCACTTTCTTGTTGAGCTTCACATATGATTCAAATTGCGTCACAGCCGTGCGTGCCAATGCATCAGCATCGGCATCTGTCTTCACGATGTTCGGCAACAAGGAAATTTCAGCTTCGAAGAAATCCGTGCGATCAGTGAAACGTTCTACCTTGGCGCGCTCGGTGCCTTCGACCAACACCTTCACAGTTCCATCGGGTAACTTCAACAGCTGCATCACTTGGGCAAGTGTGCCCACTTCATAAATTGTATCAACAGCCGGATCATCATCGCCAGCGTTTTTCTGTGCCACAAGCATAATGCGCTTGTCTTCGCGCATCACTTCTTCAAGTGCCTTGATAGATTTTTCGCGGCCCACAAATAGCGGTACGATCATGTGTGGAAACACAACAATATCACGCAAAGGCAGAACGGGGAGAGTTTCCGTTACGGTTGAAACTTCAGCAGGTTTTTTTGCCATTTACTTTTCCTTCATCGGCCCTTCAAAGAAGCAGCCATTATTTCGATGGGCTTGATGTGGCGTTGAAACCGCTCGGTTTCAACCCCTTGCCCTTTAAGCTGATGCCGGCAATTTCTTTTCCATTTTTTCCGCAGCACGATCTGCATAAATCAATAGCGGCTTGGCCTCGCCGTCAACAACCTCTTTCGAAATCACCACTTCTTCTACGCCGTCCATGCCGGGCAGATCATACATCGTGTCGAGCAAAATCGTTTCCATAATCGAGCGCAGACCGCGTGCACCGGTCTTGCGATCAATGGCCTTACGGGCAATTGATTTAAGGGCTTCGTCAGCAAGGGTCAGCTTCACGCCTTCCATTTCGAACAAGCGTTGATATTGCTTGACGATGGCGTTCTTAGGCCCTGTGAGAATTTCAACAAGTGCCACTTCATCCAAATCTTCCAGCGTTGCCACAACAGGCAAGCGGCCGACAAACTCAGGAATCAAGCCAAAGCGCAGCAAATCTTCTGGCTCCAACTCGCGCAGCACTGCGCCCATGCGCCGATCGTCTGGCCCACGCACCGTGGCCGCAAAGCCCATGCCAGTCCCTTTTGAGCGCTGAGAAATAATTCGCTCTAAGCCAGCAAATGCCCCGCCGCATATAAACAGAATGTTTGAAGTATCGACTTGCAAGAATTCTTGTTGCGGGTGTTTGCGCCCGCCCTGTGGTGGCACAGAAGCAACGGTGCCTTCCATGATTTTCAGCAAGGCTTGTTGCACACCCTCGCCCGAAACGTCACGGGTGATAGATGGGTTATCAGACTTCCTACTGATCTTGTCGATTTCGTCGATGTAGACAATGCCGCGCTGGGCGCGTTCAACATTATAGTCTGCGGACTGCAATAATTTCAGAATGATGTTTTCAACATCTTCGCCCACATAACCCGCTTCGGTCAAAGTTGTGGCGTCTGACATTGTGAACGGCACATCTAAAATACGAGCGAGTGTTTGCGCGAGAAGCGTCTTGCCAGAGCCCGTAGGGCCAACCAGCAAGATATTCGACTTAGCCAATTCCACATCACCATTCTTGGTGCCGTGGTTCAGGCGCTTGTAATGGTTGTGCACCGCCACGGAAAGAACGCGCTTGGCATGTTCTTGGCCGATGACGTAATCATCAAGCACTTTGCGAATTTCTTTTGGCGTTGGCACACCATCTTTGGATTTGGTCAGCGAAGTTTTGTTCTCTTCACGAATAATATCCATGCAGAGTTCAACGCATTCATCGCAGATGAAAACGGTTGGGCCAGCGATCAGTTTGCGTACTTCATGTTGGCTCTTGCCACAGAAGGAGCAATACAGCGTATTTTTGCTATCAGTTATCGGTGCCTTGCTCATACTATCTCCTATATAAGCCCAAACGGACTCAACATCACTTAAACGTGGCCGAATATAGCCCGGATTTGCGACTCAAAGCCAGCTTGCGCCTGTGAGTATTAATCATTCCTTGCGATAATTTCGGCAAGCTATTTATGCGATTTCTGAACGAACCGTTCCAACTATTTGGAATCACTCGGTTCTGGGCGTTTGTCCAGAATTTTATCGACGAGACCAAAGGCCACAGCTTGTTCAGCCGTCATGAAATTATCACGCTCCAAAGCGTCCTCAATTTCTTTAATGGTGCGGCCCGTGTGCTTTACATAGATTTCATTGAGGCGGCCCTTCATGGCCTCCACGTTGCGGGCGTGGATCATGATGTCGGTCACTTGGCCTTGGTAGCCGCCTGACGGTTGATGCACCATCACGGAAGCATGCGGCAGTGCAAAGCGCATATCTTTATCGCCAGCACAGAGCAACAGCGAGCCCATCGATGCCGCCTGCCCCATCACAGTTGTCGAAATCTTTGGGCGGATGAACTGCATCGTATCATAAATCGCCATGCCGGATGTCACCGACCCACCGGGCGAATTGATGTAAATCGCAATTTCTTTCTTGGGGTTTTCAGCTTCAAGGAACATCAGCTGCATGCAGATCGAAGCCGAAACCTGATCATCAATTGCGCTATTAATAAAGATAATCCGCTCGCGCAGAAGCCTCGATGGCAAATCGTAAACCCGCTCACCACGGCTTTCCTGCTGAATAACAGATGGCCAGAAAGATGCGTGCGGAGCGTTGTGGATGGGATCAAACATGGAAAGACCTCGGGTGGGAGTGAATCAGATTGCAAATATTTAGCATAGATAGGGAGGCCAAAGGTTAATGGGAAGGGGGTGAAGTGTTGAATGGTTGTCCCAACCAAATTCCGCCAACAATGACTATCGCCTTCCCCCGTTTCGCGAAGCGGAATGTGAGAAGGTGGCCGCAGGGCTATGCGGTTTGAAGTCAAACCGCTTTGATGAGGGCTCTTGGCCACAAGTTCAGAACTTTACAAAACTATTTCACCTATACTATGATTTTATACTTGACAGACATTTATATTCTGTACTATCTAT
>JANYHN010000019.1 GCA_025359045.1 Hyphomicrobiales bacterium
ATAGATAGTACAGAATATAAATGTCTGTCAAGTATAAAATCATAGTATAGGTGAAATAGTTTTGTAAAGTTCTGAACTTGTGGCCAAGAGCCCTCATCAAAGCGGTTTGACTTCAAACCGCATAGCCCTGCGGCCACCTTCACCCATTTGCCAAAGAGGCAAATGGAGAGAATGCTAATGGAGCGAGCTGGCTAGAGGAATATCAAGCTGTCTTGAAAGCGCGTTGCAGCATGTTGAGTTGGGCACCAACTGATGTTGTGTCATTGACTTCATCATTGTTCACGGCTTTGCGGTTGAGCATCGAGTCCAAAATCTTGATGCGCTCTAACAGGCGCAGGGAGCGTTCGACCAAGCTTTTCAACCCGTCGGGCATTTGTTCGCCGCCTTTGAGGTCGTGACCGCGGCCGATTTCGCTCAAATTAATGCGGTGTTTTTCTTTGAGGGCTTCGTCGTGGTTCATTTCACCTGTGGCGATGGCGCGTTGTAACAGCAACCATGAAGCCATTTGCATCAGCCTTGTGGTGAGGCGCATGGATTCTGTGGCGTAGGCGATGGCGCCAACCCGGTCGAGCGCGCGGGCATCAATGCGGCCTTCGCCGTCGAGATAATTTGCAGTTTCTTCTACAAGGCCCATGCCTTCTTTGAAGGTTTTTTCGAATTGTTCGGAATCTGTGAACTTTGCGAGGAAGTCAATTGTTCCTGTTTCCATCGCCGAATTGCCTTGCATGGTTAATCGCCCCTTACTCACAAACATAAAACTTTCCCCAATTTCGATCATGGCGCGGCTTAGTGCCTGCGTCAAGTTCACGAGATAAGAGCAATTATCGGGCCAGAAAAAAAGCCGCATAAAGATGCGGCTTTGAGTTTAAACAGGGAGGCGTCAAACAGAGTGGACAGAAACCACTCGGAGAAACCCAGAAGGTCTGGGTTGTCATTCACAGTAAACATTAAGTATTACTGAATGGTTAATTTTGGTTGCATACCCGATTCAATTTTATGATTATTTCCTGAAAAAAGCATCAGCAGCTGCTTTTCCCGACTGTTTCTTTACAATCTCAACGCGAATACGTGTAATCTCGGAGTCTAAAGCAATAATGCGCTGCTCCAATTCGGCAATTGAAATAGCGTCCAAGTTTTCGCCGATAACCATAAGAGGTTTGGCGCGGGGTTCGTTTTCAAGGTCCATGTGGCCTGCTCCTTGTTGTGTTATAGAGCATGCAACAGTCTTGAAATGGTCACAATAGAAACTTGGGAATCCGAAAATGAACCACATGAATGCAATTTCAATTCGCGAACCGGGCGGGCCTGAGGTGTTGAGTTTGGTTGAGATTGAACGACCCGAAGCTGGCTTGGGGCAGATATTGGTTAAGGTTGCTGCGGCGGGTGTGAACCGCCCGGACATTTTGCAAAGGCAGGGCGGATATCCGCCACCTGCGGGCGCGCCTTTAACACCAGGGCTTGAGGTTGCTGGCGAAGTTGTGGCGCTGGGGCAGGGGGTTTCGCGTTATCGCTTAGGCGACAAAGTTTGCGCGTTGGTGCCGGGTGGTGGTTATGCGGAATATGCTGTGGTGGCGGAGGATAATGCGCTGCCTGTTCCTGCGGGTTTGAGCATGATAGAGGCGGCAGCAATTCCTGAGACTTATTTTACGGTGTGGACAAATGTGTTTCAGCGTGGGGAATTGAAAGCTGGCGAGAAGCTGTTGATCCATGGCGGTTCGAGCGGCATTGGCACCACGGCCCTTCAACTGGCCAAACAGTTTGGCGCTTATGTAATTGTAACGGCGGGCA
The DNA here is from genome assembly GCA_025359045.1 of Hyphomicrobiales bacterium. Taxonomy (GTDB): domain Bacteria; phylum Pseudomonadota; class Alphaproteobacteria; order Rhizobiales; family Aestuariivirgaceae; genus Aestuariivirga. The sequence goes on from JANYHN010000019.1 coordinate 1,789, forward strand.
GCGATGAGAAATGCAAGCAATGTTTGGCACTTGGGGCAGATGTGGCGATTAATTATCGCAGCCAAGATTTTGTGGTCGAGATGGAGAAGTTGGGCCTTAAGGCTGATGTTATTCTCGATATGGTGGGCGGGGATTATGTGGCGCGGAATTTAAAAGTGGCGGCGCTGAACGGGCGGATTGTGCAGATTGCGTTTCAACAGGGATCGAAGATTGAAGCAGATTTCTTACCGATCATGTTAAAGCGGTTGACTTATACCGGATCAACATTGCGGCCGCGCACTGTGGCGGAAAAGGCAATTATTGCGCGCGAGCTTGAACAGAAGGTTTGGCCATTGCTGGCGGCGGGGAAATGTTTGCCGCAGATTTATAAGACGTTTGCGCTAAGTGATGCTGTGGAGGCGCATAAGTTGATGGAGAGTTCGGCGCATGTGGGGAAGATTGTGTTGGTGGTTTAAATCCGTTTGCATTGAGTATAGTCAAGCCCTATATGGGGTTCATCCCCGACATCGTTATGTCAAACAATACAGGGCCGGAATACGGTTCTGAAGGAGAAGAAACACATGTCCGCACCTCTGATGCCAAAAGCCACTGCCGTTTGGTTGGTTGAAAATACTGCGCTTACATTCAAGCAGATCGCTGATCTTTGCGTGTTGCATGAGCTTGAGGTGAAGGGCATTGCTGACGGCGATGTTGCGGCTGGCATTAAGGGCATGGACCCCGTGACGGGTGGGCAACTCACCCGTGATGAAATTTCAAAGGGCGAGGCTGACCCTAATCATCGTTTGCAGATTTTGGTTTCGAAAGTTGCTATTTCAGTCAAGCGTTCAACCACTGGCCCACGTTACACGCCCGTGTCGCGCCGTGGTGACAGGCCTGATGCGATTATGTGGTTGCTGCGTTATCACCCTGAACTGACTGATGCGGCTTTGATGAAGTTGGTGGGCACGACGAAGCATACGATTGCATCGGTGCGTGACCGTGACCATTGGAATGCTTCGAACATCAAGCCAGTTGATCCTGTGACGCTTGGCTTGTGCTCGCAATTGGAATTGGATTTGGCGGTTTCTAAGGCTGCATCGAAAGGCATGAAGAAAATGCCGATGCAGGATGCTGCGGCTCCGCGCACGCTGATTCCGGCATCTGAAGTGACAGGCACAACAGCGCATAGTGCTGCGATGGCAGAAGCTGAGGCCGAGCGTGCCCAAGCTGAAGCACTGGCCATTCCTGCGCCACGCGAAGTTGAAAAAACATATGATGCTGATTCAGTGTTTGCGAAGTTGAAGGGTTTGAAACTCGAAGAGGATAAATAACCATGCGCATTCTTGTGGTTGGTGCTGAGGGTACGGTTGGTCAAGCGGCGATTGGCGGGCTTCGGGCTGGCCATGAGATTATCAAAGCTGGCCGCAAATCTGGCGATGTCACTGTTGATATGATGGACGAGGTTTCGGTTGCCGCCATGTATGACAAGATTGGCAAGGTTGATGCCGTGGTTTGCACAGCCGGGCATTCATATTTTGGGCCGATTGATACAATGACGCCGACGCAGTTTCTCGACGGCATGAAAGATAAAGTGATGGGCATGGTCAATCTGGTTTTGCTTGGCCATGCTCATGTTAATGACGGTGGCTCATTCACGCTGACCAGTGGAATTCTTTCACGCGACCCTATTCGCCAAGGGGCCAATGCGGCGGCCTGTGATGGGGCGCTGGATGCGTTTGTGATTTCAGCTGCCATTGAAATGCCGCGCGTCATTCGCATCAACGCGGTGAGCCCCGGCTTGTTGCAAGAAGCCGAGAAGAAATATGACGGATTTTTCCCTGGCCATGATGCTGTTTCCTCACGGCGTGTGGGTTTAGCTTTTGCCAAGAGTATCGAGGGTGCGATTACTGGGCAGATTATTAGGGTCGACTAATCCTTCACCGCCACCACATAGTTCAATGGCATGCGTGCGCCATCGGCGTAGATCACTTGTCCTGAAATGTAGCTTGAATCATCTGATGCCAGGAATGATGCGATGGACGCTATTTCGCTGGCTTCACCGACGCGGCCCAGTGGTGTTCTCGACATGATGCGGTGCATGGCGGCTTTGTCGGTGGCGACTGATTTCAACATGTCAGTCATGATCGAGCCCGGGCCAATGGCGTTCACACGGATGCCGTGGGGGGCCAAAGCTAAGGCTGCCACTTTGGTGAGTTGGCGTACACCGCCTTTAGACATTGTGTAAGGTGCGATGGCAGGGATTGCGAGCGTGTCGTTGACTGATGACATGTTGACCACTGCACCCGGTTTGCGGCCAGCGGTGATTTGCTTGACCATTTCCTTCGCGCAGGCTTGCAACATCAAGAATGAGCCCTTGAGGTTGACACCAATCACAGTGTCAAATTGTTCTTCGGTGATTTCGAGAAAATCTCCGGCAATTGAAATACCTGCATTGTTGACAAGAATATCGACTGCGCCATGTTGTTTGATTGTTGCAGCGACCACTGAATTTACGTCTGCTGCTTTTGATACATCGCAGTGCAAATAAGTTGCGCCGATGCCTTTGGCTTCAGCTTGACCCTGCTCGTCGAGCACGTCGGTCATAACCACTGTAGCGCCATCGGCGATGAAACGCTCTGCAATGGCCAGGCCAATGCCACGGGATGCGCCGGTGATGATGGCGATGCGGTTTTTGAGATTCAAAGCGAACTCCTAATGTGTGTGAAAATTGCCCGTGTCGGATTCGAGCACGATGTTTGCAAGCGTTAAATGGCGCGGACGGCTGAGGGCGAAGAGTGCTGTTTCAACAACGTCACGATTGGTGATCCACGAGTCTGCTTTCGGAATAGCGTTCCATTCCGCTTCATTAAGGGGCGAAATATCTTTGATGAAAGTGGGGTAGAGCGCGTTGACGCGCACCGGCCTTCCGCGCAGTTCTTGGCGCAGTGCGTCGGTCATTCCGGTTTGTGCATGTTTGGACGCTATATATGCAACCGATGCGCCTTGGAGGGGCGCGTTGATCATGCCGCTAACAGAGACGATATTCATAATATCACCAGCGCCTGAATGTTCGAGTAAGGGCAGAAGACCACGTGTGAGCAGCAGAGTACCTGTGACGTTACTGGCGATGGTGGTGGAAATTGCATAGGCGTCATGATCGGTCATGGAACCCGGCAACCATGTTGCGGCGTTGTTGATCAGAATATCAAGGGGGCGTCCATCGTCGCGAAATTTTTTAGCGAGTTGAGTGACGTCACCTGCATCGGCCAGATCCAATTTAAAGTTGGCGGGTGAATGGCCGGTTCGCAGCCGAATGGATTCTGCCAAGGCTTTCACATTTTCAGTGTTGCGGGCCGTCAGTGTGAGTTTAGCTCCAAGATCAGCCAACGCCACAGCAAAAGCCGCACCGAGGCCACGACCCGCACCCGTGATCAGAACATGTTTATCTTTGAAAGTCATTTGCTTAGCTTAGCAGGTTCGTCGTAATTAGTAAGTATCAAGCTCAACGAGAAGAATCATGACTGCTTTGCCTGCCAGCAGATATGCTGTGACATTTGTATTTATTACTGTGCTTCTGGACATGGTGGGGTTTGGCATGATCATTCCGGTGCAACCTGCCATTATTCAGCAGGTGGCCCAGGTTGATCTGGCAGCGGCAGCTTTTATTGGCGGGTGGATGTTTTTTGCTTTTTCGGCCACGCAATTTTTGTTTGGGCCAACGCTCGGTAATCTTTCGGATGCTTATGGGCGTAGACCGCTTTTGCTGATTGCAGTGTTTGGGTTGGGTATTGATTTTTTGGTTACTGCGCTCGCACCCAGTTTGTTATGGCTGTTTGTGGGGCGCACATTTGCCGGTCTCTGTGGTGGGTCATACGTGATTGCCAATGCATACATTGCTGATGTGACGCCACCCGAAGGACGCGCCAAGGCTTTTGGAATGATGGGGGCGGCATTTGGTTTGGGATTTGTGATTGGGCCGGCCATTGGTGGGTTGCTTGGAGCATATGGCCCGCGTGTACCATTTTTTGTGGCAGCTGGAATTTCATTGCTGAACTTTGTGTTTGGATATTTGGTTTTGCCTGAAACTTTGACGCTTGAACAACGTCGGAGTTTTGAATGGGCGAGGGCCAACCCGTTCGGGACATTTAAAGTTTTTAGCAGCTATCGCGGCGTACTGCCGCTTTGTCTGGTTTTGTTTGTCTATTTCTTCGCTTCGTCAGTTTATCCGGCAATTTGGCCATTCTGGGGCATCGCCAAGTTTGGCTGGGACGCCACGATGATCGGCCTCACCCTAGCAGGATTTGGTATATTGATGGCGTTGACACAAGGAATTTTGACTGGGCCCGCGGTCAAGGCACTGGGTGAATGGAACACGGCTATGCTCGGGCTAGTGGTCGCTGTTATTGGGGCGGTGGGGTATGGTTGGGCCCCTTCATTTGGGTTTATCATTTTGTTTTTGGTGTTGCATGCGGGTGAAGGATTTGTGCAGCCGATGTTAAGTGCGTTGATTTCGCATAAAGTGCCTGATGATGCGCAGGGGGAATTGCAAGGGGGCATTTCGAGCATCATGAGCGTTTCAATGTTGCTGGGCACTTTGTTTTTCAGTCAGGAATTTGGATATTTCATGAGTGGAAAGGCGGGCTTCATTTCGCCTAATGTCGCGATGTATACATCGGCAATTATTTCTGCAGTGGCTGCGATACTTTTTATTTCCAGTACAAGGCAAAATAGAGCTTGAAGCGGTAAAAATTTCCTGAGGTTGTATTTTGTTAAACTTGGCTATTAAGTTCTATTTTTCACTGGGTTTATTTGTCGAATGAAGCATTATTAATTTAGTCCTTAACCCAAATTAATAGCCTTCGGCCTTAGTTTGTTCAATCTTCTAATTGGATATGGCCGCAATGACTGACTTGGCTTTGGCGTTTGGCCAACGTGGACTTTATGGATTAAGAATAATTTTTGCTGGCTTTACCGCACAATGGTTTTTGCTGATTGTGCCGGCTTGTTATTTCATGACAAACTTTGTGCTGTTCGAACGATTACCCCACTACGGCTTGCTGACGATGTTGACGGTGACAATTGGTGTTTTGATGTTTGCATTACCAATTGGCCTGTTTTCGATTTTGTTGGTGCGGTTTCTTGGATATGTGAAGGCTGGTCAAGCACCGGTTTACGAGCTACGTCGCGAAATTGCCGAATTTATTCAGAACCCAGCGCGATTGGTTAATGGACTTCCGATTTTGGTTGCGGTGGTGTTTCTCAATAAAGCGTTATTAGAGTTAAAAACATCCATTCCTACGATTCATCCTTTTTCGTGGGACGAAACGTTTGCGCGGTTGGATCGGACCTTACATTTTGGTGTTGACCCTTGGGTGATTTTGCAAACTGTAATGGGGTATACGGGTATAACTTTTGTCGGAAATATCTTTTATAGCCTTTGGTTTTTCGTTATGTTCGGTGCTCTGCTGTGGTTTGGATTTCAAAAACAAGCAGGGGAATTGCGCAGTCGATTTTTCTTGTCCTATATGCTGCTGTGGTGGATTGGTGGCGGGCTGCTTTCGGTATATTTCTCTTCTGCGGGCCCAGCGTTTTATGGCGCGTTGGGCTTACCCAATGATCCTTATGTTGGACTTATGGCCTATCTCCATGATGCCAATACGAGAATGCCAATGATCAGCCTGACGATGCAGCAGCATTTGTGGGATGGCTATCAAGGTAAAAAAGTTGCGATTGGAATTTCGGCATTTCCTTCGATGCACAATGGATCGGCGTTTTTAGTGGCGTTGGCGTTCCGTCCGATTTCAAGGGTACTCAGTCATATTTTCTTCGGTTTTACGGCAATCATATTTGTGACATCGGTCCATCTTGGCTGGCATTATGCCGTTGATGGTTATGCGGCGTTTGCATTGGCGGGGTTTATTTGGTGGATAACGGGGCCAATTGCAGCATATCTCCACCGCCAGCCGACTTTGAAGCAGTTTAACGAAGAATTGACACTTTTCTCAACCGTTTGAAAAAAAGATGATGAAGCTTTCTGCAATTACATATCTGGTGCGTGACTATGATGAGGCAGTTGCTTGGTTTGTGAGCGTGCTTGGGTTTGTGTTAATTGAAGATACTGACATGGGCGCCGACAAGCGATGGATTATCGTTTCGCCTGAATTGCACGGCGGAACTCATCTTCTGTTAGCGAAAGCCGTTGGACTTAATCAAATCGATGCCATAGGGAATGCCGCAGGCGGGCGCGTGGGTTTCTTTTTAAATACAGAAAATTTTACCCAAGACCATGCACGCATGATGGCGGCTGGTGTTGAATTTAAAGAACTTCCGCGCCACGAAACCTACGGCACCGTAGCAGTATTTCAAGATCTTTACGGCAATCTCTGGGATCTTATCGAACCCAAACGAGGCGTCTAAGCAGCTAGCTTAACTTCTCGCTCAATACGGGTGATTTCATCTTTAATTTTAAGCTTTCGACGCTTGATTTCGGCAAGCTGCGAATCCGTTGTGGCCGGATGGGCAACAGCGTCCTTCAACTCTTTTTCCAAAGCTTGATGTTTGACGATCAGTTCATCTAAGTGGCTTTTCAGGCTCATTCCATTCTCCGCATAAAAGGGTTGGGAACCTACGCGCAAATCACAACACGTGTTTGCAACAGGAAGATGACATAGAAATGGGGGCTTGTCGAATGCTTCACAAGCGCATAGTTGAAAAATATATTAGATCTCGCGCCAAAGGTTAATGAAAATCCCCATGGATACGCTGCAAGAAGTTCAACTGCGATCAAGGCTGCACCAGCTTTATCAAGAACATCGGGATTTAAATGATGCAATTGCCGCATTTGAGGCTTCGGGGCGGGCCGATCCACTTCAACTTCAGCGATTGAAAAAGATGAAATTGGGCATTAAGGACAAAATTGCACAAATCGAAAATATGCTCATCCCCGACATTATTGCTTAAAGGACTGTTGCTTTGAAACCTGTTGTCGCCATTATAATGGGCAGCCAGTCTGATTGGGCCACGATGAAACATGCCGCCGATATTCTTGATGTACTTGGCGTTGGTTATGATTCTAAAATTGTTTCAGCTCACCGCACGCCGATGCGCATGTTTGAGTTTGCCAAAGGAGCCAAGGCTGCAGGGTTCAAAGTGATTATAGCGGGTGCAGGGGGGGCTGCACATTTGCCGGGCATGACGGCATCGCTTACCACTTTGCCGGTGTTTGGAGTTCCGGTGGAGTCAAAGGCATTATCAGGGCAAGACTCGCTCCTCTCGATTGTGCAGATGCCTGGCGGAATTCCGGTGGGGACATTGGCTATCGGTAAGCCCGGGGCGATTAATGCAGCTTTACTCGCGGCACGGGTTTTGGCCTTGCAGGATGACGCGTTGAGTAAGCGACTTGAAGCTTGGTCAAATAAACAAACTGATTCTGTTGCCGTTGCACCCAAGGATGAAGCATGAGTGCTTTGCCGCCCGGTTCAGTGATTGGTATTTTAGGTGGCGGGCAATTGGCGCGGATGTTAGCATTGGCTGCGGCGCCACTGGGATTGAAGTGCCATATTTTCGCGCCCGAGACTGATAGTCCGGCGTTTCAAGTTTCAGCATCGCATTTGGTTGCTCAGTATACGGACGAATCTGCATTGTTGGAGTTTGCAGCTGAAGTTGATGTGATCACTTATGAGTTTGAGAATGTTCCGGTTGGGGCTGTAGAGTTTTTAGAAAAGCTAAAGCCTGTGCGGCCGGGATCGAAGGCCTTGGCTGTGGCACAAGATCGTTTGAAAGAAAAATGGTTGGCCCGGGACATGGGTGCGATGACAGCAGATTTTACATCTGTGGATTCGCTTGTGGAATTGCGTAAGCGGGCAGGGCTGATGATTGAATACCCTTCCATCCTCAAAACTACGCGCTTGGGATATGATGGCAAGGGGCAGGCCAAGCTTCACTCTGAGGCTGATATTGAGGTGGCGTGGGCCGTTATGAAGAATCAGCCTGCCATCCTTGAAGGGTTTGTCCATTTTGACCGCGAAATATCGGTGATCTGCGCGCGCGGGGTGGATGGTGCGTTTGCCGCTTATGAGCCCACAGAAAATGTGCACCGCAATCATATCTTACACTCATCCAAGGTGCCTGCTGTTATTGACGTTGAGCTGGCCATTGAGGCCGTGTATCTGGCGCAGCGGATGGCAGACACGCTCGAATATGTTGGGGTGTTGGCGGTCGAGTTTTTTGTGGGGGCACATTCGCTCTATGTGAATGAAATTGCACCCCGCGTGCATAATTCCGGCCATTGGACGCAGGATGCGTGCGTGGTTTCGCAGTTTGAGCAGCATATAAGGGCTGTTGCGGGCTGGCCTTTGGGGGCCACATTCAGGCATTCTGACGTGGTTATGACCAATTTGCTGGGGGATGAAGCTTTCGACTGGGAAAAGTTGGCAAATGAGCCAAATTTGGGCCTTCACCTCTACGGAAAGGCTGAATCTCGGCCAGGACGGAAAATGGGGCATTATAACCGCATAACCCCTCGACAGAGCTAACCACCTGTGTTAGGGACTCGCGCAATGAAGGCCCCATCCGGGCCTTTTTAAATTATTTAACTCTTTTTTAGTTCGAGGTTTCGCTTGCAAGTTATCGTTCGTGACAACAATGTTGATCAGGCTTTGAAAGTTCTGAAGAAGAAA